>JARGFJ010000031.1 GCA_029210875.1 Gammaproteobacteria bacterium
ACTTTATGACCATGGATGGTCGGGGCGCTATCGCTATCCTGCTAACGCGACACTTGGACATCCATGTCCATCGTATGTAGAAAATGCAGGAGCAATTTTCGGTCAGTCCAACATTGTCGAACTGAAGTTCGACCTACAGCATTATTTCAAATGACGGTTTTCATCATCAACAAGCTCACCTTCGATAATCGTTGTTTCTCTGCTTGATTTGTCATGTGCATGATATGAATGCATGGTTTGGCCACGAAAAACAAATTGACCATTACGAAAAGCACGTTTAATCAACGCTTGGCGAACAGCAGGGATTAATAATAAAAAGCCTATAGTGTCAGTGAAAAAGCCCGGCGTTAGTAATAAGGCGCCACTCATAACCAACGCAACACCTTCTAACATTGCTATAGCCGGAATTTGACCTTGAGCAATCGATACCTGGGCACGTTGTAAGGTATTAAAACCTTGCAGTCGTAATAACCAGGCACCAATAACAGCAGTGGCAACAACAGCAAAGATAGTCCAACCAGCACCAATCACTTTTCCGACTTGAATTAAGAAATAGATCTCAATCAAAGGAATAACTAGAAACAATATAAATAAAGATCGGAACATGACATTTCCTGAAAATTTAAGGAGGATACAAACTAGATTGAGCCACGCTCACCACTTTTCAAGCATTACTTTTTTCTGTTGCATCAATACAACAAAAACAGTGATTTATTGCTTTGTCATCAAACTGTAATACAACGATCATCTTTCTGACACATAAAATGGTTATTGTGTGCGAGTTCGTTTAAGGAATACCAAGCGTTTCTCTCACTTGTTCGACACCTTATTTTAACTCAATAAAGAGGATTATCCCTTGAAAATTAAAACATCATCATTATTAATTGCTGGTGCATTATTAGGTTCAGCTATGATGCCGGCACACGCTAATAACGAAGCAATGATGGACCTGCTTAAAGTCCTACGTGACCAAGGTACCATTACTGCTGAAAATTATGAACTTTTAACAAACGCCGCTAAAGCAGATAAAGAAGTGGTTGAAGACGTTGTAAACAAAGTATCAGCCGCTGAAAAGAAAATGCCTAAAATCACAACTAAAGGCAAAATCAAAATTGAAAGTGCTGACGGCAACTGGTCATTCCAACCTATCGGTCGGATCATGTATGACTTTATCGACACCGATGAAGATGGTTCTGGTAAAGCTGACTTCCAAGGCACAGAATTACGTCGTGCCCGTTTAGGTTTTCAAGGTAAAGTCTATGACTGGGGCTACAAACTGGAAGCTGACTTCGCAACTGCTGGTGACTCTACAGCAGGTACTGATTCGGGTCATTCAGAAGTTTCACTCAAAGATGTTTATGTCAGCTACGGTACTAAAATTGGTGATATGAAAGCCGGGGTCAAATTAGGTCAATCACATATTCCTTTTGGTTTCAGTGCCAAACAAAGTTCAAAATACATGACCTTTATGGAACGCCCACTGTTTAGTGATGGCACCTCTATTTCACCTGATCGCCGAAGTGGTGCGGTCGCATTACTTGCCGACAAAGGTTATAACTGGCTGGTCTCTGCCGGTTACACCGTCGGTCAATTAAAAGAGGGTAAGACTGATGAAGATGTCAATGGTAACATTTTCTCGGTACGCGGCTCGTTCTTGCCATGGAAACAAGATAAAACGCATTTATTACAACTTGGCGCAGGTTATATGAAACAAAGCGCTGATGCCGATTCATTCAGACATCGTTCACGTTTAGTCAGCCATAAAGATCGTACACGTCATCTTGATACTGGCACAATAAAAGATTTTGATGGTGGTGATGCATTTACTGCTGATGCCTTAGGTATTTTTGGTTCATTCCATGTATTGGGTGAATACGTCAGTTACACTGCTGATAGAACCACTGCTAGCGATATTGATATCGATGGTTATTCTTTAGAAGCAAGTTATTTCTTAACCGGCGAATCAGTAAAATGGTCTAAAGGTTACACCTCAGGTATCACACCAAAATCAAAATCAGGCGCATGGCAAGTTGCTGCTCGTTTTGAATCATCAGAAATTGATGGCAACACTGCAGCAACAACGGATGAAGTCGATAAATGGACTGTCGGTGTCAACTACTACCCAACTCAAAATACACGCTTGATGCTGAACTATGATCAAGTGACTGATTTAACGAAAAATGGTACCAATGTAAACTTCGAACCATCAGCACTTAAATTCCGTGCGCAAGCTTACTGGTAAGCAACAGTTGAGTTAGTTCCAAACAACTCATAACGCTTAAAAACCCATCCAACTTTGGATGGGTTTTTTTTCCACTTTACTATTTAGGTAGACCTAATGACTAAAGAAGAAGCATTACAATTTCAATCTCTCGAAGATATTCTCAGAAATGCATCTCTGACGCCTTTATTTCAACCTATTGTTTCACATAAGAAAAATAAAATTTATGGCTATGAAGCGCTGATTCGTGGCCCTTCAGATAGCCCGTTACATTCACCGATTAATTTATTCGATACCGCCAGTCGCCATGGGCAATTGGCCGAGCTGGACTTATTGTGCCGAGAAGTGGCTATTAAAGAATTTGGTCGACTTAATTTAGATGCAAAATTATTTATTAACACCATTCCTGCGGCATTATTACAGTCCGACTATCCACATGGGTTAACCCTCAAGTTTCTAAAACAAGCAAAATTGTCACCGACACAGGTTGTCATCGAGTTAACCGAACAATATCCGATTGACGATTACAGCTTAATGCGTGATGCGACCGAGCATTATCGTGATATGGGGCTAACGATTGCCATTGATGATCTAGGTGCCGGTTATTCAGGCCTACGGACATGGTCAGAAATTAAACCTGATTTTGTCAAGCTCGATCGGCATTTCATACAAGATATTCATAGTGATAAACAAAAACGTCAGTTTGTGCAATCTATGGTCGATATTGCAAAAAGCATTAAATGCAAAGTCATTGCAGAAGGGATTGAGGTTCGAGAAGAATACTTAGCCATTCAAGAGATGGGCGTTGAATTTGGTCAAGGTTATTATTTTGCTCGACCACGTCGGCAGCCACAGCTACAACTCGATTCGACCTTATTTGCCAAACGAATAAAAACAAGCTTAATACCGACAAAGCCACGCGCTAACTCGCTAGTCAGTAGTTTATTAACACCGCTCAAGCCGCTTAATAATAGCGATAAAGTCAGTGACGTAGGTGAACGTTTTCAGTTGCAATCAAATTTGATCGCATTACCGGTCATCAATCACAAAAACCACGTTATCGGTATCGTCTGGCGGGATGAATTTATGACCCTTTATGCCAGTCGATACGGGCGTGATCTTCATGGCAGAAAACCCATTCAGTTGTTTATGGATCACCATCCTATTGTGGCTGATTCAGACTTATCCCTTAAACAACTCAGTCAATTAATGACCAGTCAGGAAAATGATCAACAACACAGTATTTTTATCATTACAGAACATGATCACTATCGTGGAATTGGCAGCTTAATGGATTTATTACGCCAAATTACCGACTTACAAATCACAACAGCTCGCCATGCCAATCCACTTTCTGGCTTACCCGGCAATGTACCAATAAGTGAACATATTACTGATGCGCTTCACGATAAACGCGATGCAGTAATGTGTTATTTTGATCTAGATAATTTCAAACCTTATAACGATATTTATGGCTTTGGTAAGGGCGACAAGGTCATTAGTAAAACAGCAAAAATACTGCTGGATAAGAGTGATCCAGACTATGATTTTGTCGGTCATGTTGGTGGGGATGATTTTATTATTCTGTTTGAAAGTGAAGATTGGCAACAACGTTGCCATGCTATTTTAGATGCGTTTACTTCGCTTCATCCTGAGCTTTATAACGATCAAGACATCGAAAATGGTGGCATCACAGCACTGGACCGTTATGGTAACAGCACCTTTTATCCCTTGTTATGTTTATCAATTGGTGCTGTACGATTATTAGATTTTGACAAAATTAGAACCGAAGCCGACTTGACAGAACATGCCTCGAAAGCAAAATCAATGGCAAAAAAACAGGCTGGTAACAGCCTTTATGTATTGTCTTAATGTTACTTATCTAGGATTCAGCTTACTTAAGCTATGACAATTAAACCGATCCCAGACTAAGAATTACCAGCCCCAGACTAATAACAACACTCGCCAGCAGCCTCTGTTGCCAGTGCAGCGTCTCCTTAAGCAAAACAATGCCAAGTATATTCGCCAAAACAATGCCGGCATTAGTAAACGTCACCACATACGCTGCCGGCAGGTATTGCATTGCCTGTATCACTAGCGCATAGGCTGTGCCAATAAATAAACCACCAGGGATCAGGTATTTTATGTCGGGACGCGATAAAGGAACGACTCGACCAATATGATGGATATTGTGGATACTTAACGCAACAAAGGCACCGAAATAACCCACAGATACAAAACCAATCAATGCTGGAAACGTTGGCAGATAATCGACTGCCACTTTATCGCTCAAAGAATAAATACTGGTAAATAGTGTAGCGGATATCGCCCATGGCAAGGCGTGACGGGTATCACCCGAACGTGCGGTGTAGGCTAGCCAGGCAAGCCCAACAACGGTAATCGATATAGCCAACCAGGCTAATAAGCCAATCTGTTCGCCAAAGAGCAGTATCGACCATATTGCTATTAATAAAGGTGAACTTCTTGCCAGCGGATAAACGACGGCAATCGGTGCAAAATGATACGCCTTACGCAAGCTGATAAAGTAACCGCTATTTGCCACCAATGTAACCATCATGGCTATGATTAAGGTGCTGTTCCAATGGGTATCACACCATAAACCATAGACTGCAACCGGTCCCAGCAAGATAAAATGAACAAGCAGCCCCCACCAGAGATAATCGGCTTTTTTATCAACATGACGTGCCATGATATTCCATGACACATGCATCAATACCGATAACCCTATTAAAATAAGCGCGGTCTGCATCAGGATAAATCGACTATTTGACCATCTTTCGCCACGCTCACCCCAGCTGGGAGCACTCCAATATGGTTAGCAAACCAGTCATCGAGTTTATGACTAATATGGGTTAAATAGGTGTGTCGTGGTGATAATTTTTGATGAATAGCCATGGCCAGCGTGAAGTCATTATGATTGCGTGGTGGCTGTTGTTGCGGTGGTGACGAGCAGTCCAACACCACCACATCAGGTCGCCAGTCAACTAGAAATGTTTCGGTCTTTTCCGGCAAGCCAACGGTATCGGTTAAATACGCTAAGCGTCTTCGCTTATATTCAAAACCATAGCCCAGACAAGGTTTGGAATGATTCAGCGGCAAAGGTGTGACCGTTAAATCACCAAATTGAATAGGCTCAAAACCTGTCAGTGCAGTGGAAAAATCCAAAATACCCGGATGCTTAAATAAATCATCACATCCGTGTTCATCATCAGGCCCAAATACGGGAATAGTATCGCCCACACCCCAGCGAATAGGAAACAGGCCCTGCACATGATCCATGTGATAATGCGTCAACAATACACGAGCAAAACTACCAGCGGGATAACGTTCTGCCAATTGCAAATGCCCCGCATCGATCAGTGTCACATCATCGCCAATTAACAAAGCAGCACTACAAGGTCCACGTCGAAAATCGGTAATATTTTTAGCACGAATGCAGGCAGGACAGTCGCAACCATAGGCTGGCATACCCGCTGCATTGCCTGTGCCAATAAACTTTAAGCGCATTGTATTGCTGAACCTACAACAAGATTAGTCAACTGTTTCCCCGCCAGACTTAGGTCGCCATCATTATTAATAACTATCATGCGTGGGTGTTCGATCTTATCAAACTCAATTGCTCGCTCAAGCCGTTTTCCGATTTCCGCTGCCGATTCACGACCACGCTGTTCTAATCGCTGTCGTAATGTCGCCGTTTCAACCCGAATTAACACCGGTCGCAACTCTGGATAATCCCACGCTGCTCTTGATAAATAACCGCGCGAGCCATTCATGACCACGTTAATGCCTTTAGCAAGCCATTGATTTATTTCAATACCAATACCATAACGATAGCCGTGACTATCCCAATGCATGGCTAGGCAGCCTTGATCTAACTGACGCTGAAACTCTTCTTCACTCACCGCTATGTGATTTTCATAGCCTGCATCCGCAGATCTTGTAATATAACGATGAGCAAACATCACAGGGGCTTCTAATGGAAGATGTTGACGCACATAATCCAATAAACTATCTTTGCCCACACCGGAAGCACCGATGACATAAAACAAATCAGCCATGATCGTACACACCTTGATACACCGTCTGACCTTGCAACCAGACACGACCAACTTGTGGCAAACCCGCAGGCAGATCCACCATAATCAAATCAGCGCGTTTGCCAACAGCAATTTCGCCACGGTCATTCAAGCCAGCGGCTTTAGCCGGATTCAAGGTCACTAATTTCACCGCATCTGCCAGCGAAATATCAGTCAGGCCTGGTAGCTTGATCACGGCAACGATAAGTGCAGCAGGCGCATAATCGGCACATAGGCAATCTGCGACATTGGCTTCAATCGCATCTAAGGCTTTCATCGAACCCGATTGGCTCTTGCCACGCAAAATATTGGGCGCACCAAAGACCGTACTCAAACCATGCTCACGCGCAGCTGAGGCTGCTTCAATATTGATGGGAAATTCAGAAATCTGCACATCTAAACCACTCATGGTTTCAATACGCTCACGCGTATCATCATCATGGCTGGCAACAGAAACACCTTTTGCATGGGCGGCAGCGATCAAGGTTTTAGCACGCTCAAACGCACCTTTCGCCGAGGCAAGTTTTTTATCAATAATGGCATCGAGTTCCGCTTCCGATTTTTTATAACTACGTGCCAGATAATCACGATAGGCTGCCATATTTTTAAATTGTCCTTGACCGGGCGTGTGATCCATTAGGGACAGTAGATGCATATCATCGTGTTCAATCAAATCGAGCAATACCGGCAAGCCGGTTTCATCGGTAATTTCATAACGACAATGCACGCGGTTATCAATCAAACCATGCGGTGCCCATGCATGTACTGCTCTGGCAATATTGGCGGCAAAGTCATTATTACGCAGGCCTAGTTCCTCATTGGCAAAGGCAATCGCATGAAAGACCGTGGTAATTCCTGATGAGGCATTGCGTTTATCGGCCTGTGCTACTGCAAAATCCAATGGGAAATGGACATTGGGCCGTGGTTCAACTTCTTTTTCCAAGGCATCACAATGCAGATCAATCATGCCGGGCATTAATAAGCGGCCAGCCAGATCGATAGTGTCAATGTTATCAGCAACCGATTCAGGATTGATTGCTGCAATGATGCCGTCTTCAATTAATAATGATGCATCTTCCAAAATCTGATCCGCCAATACGATGCGGGCATGGGTTAAATAGTGTTGTGTCATTACGCGACCTCTTTGTTATCTAATGCCAATGGCGGTGTTAGCGTCACCACGTTATCGGCTAAGCGTTCTACTAAATCAGGATGATGGAAAATCGCCAACATTGCCGTGCCTTCGATTTTCATCGCTTGAATCATTTCTACTACACGATCCGTTGTCGCTGGATCTAAACTGGCGGTGGGTTCATCAAGCAATAATAATCTCGGTTTCGCAATCAAGCCGCGCGCTAAATTCACTCGTTGTTTCTCACCGCCAGAAAAGGTGGCTGGTGGCACGCTCCATAAGCGTTCTGGGATATTCAGCTGCTCTAAAAGCTCCCGCGCTTTTTGGCGTGCTTGATCGCGGTTTACGCCACGCTGAAAAAGAGGCTGAGCCACCACGTCTTCCGTCGCCTGGCGTGGCAAAGCATGTAAAAACTGGGTTACAAAACCAATTTCTTGTCGACGTAAGTCTAAGATTTGGTAGTCATCAGCTTGTACTAAATCCAGAGTGTGACCATTCACCGCATGATAGATAATTCGCCCAGATGACGGTAAATAAGTACGAAAAATACCCTTTAATACAGACGATTTACCCGCGCCTGTTGGACCGATTAATGCTGTTAGTTTTCCAGCGTAGACATCAAAGTTCACATTACTGGACGATGGAATGATTTTACCTTGTTCATGCAATTCAAACTGTTTGGAAAAACCTTCCACGCTTAATATTGGTTCTGCTGTCATAGTGTTCTCCTTACAAAGCCGACGCGACAAGACGTTGGGTATAAGCATGTTGTGGATCTTCCAAAATCTGATCGGTTAAACCCGATTCAATAATTCGGCCATATTTCATTACGATGGTGCGTCCGGCTAATAATCGAACCACGCCTAAATCATGGGTAACGACAATCATTGCTGTGTTCATTTCTTGCTGGATCTCTAAAATCAAATCAAGGATCTTGGCTTGCACGGATAAATCTAATCCTGTTGTTACTTCATCGAGAAATAACAATGGTGGATTGATCGCCAATGCTTTGGCGATCTGAACCCGTTGTTGCATCCCGCCAGAGAAATTGCCGGGCAATTCGTCCATGCGATTGGTTAATACTTCAGTACGTTCCAATAATTCACGGGCGCGTTCGCGTATTTCGCTGTAATTTCGTAAATCATTCATCAATAATCGCTCAGCAATATTACCGCCTGATGAAATACCAAAATTCAGACCCAAATGCGGATTTTGATAGACCATGCCAAAACGGTGATTACGCAGATGGCGTTTTTGTGCCGCATTCAAACCAAATAGGTCATATTGCTTGTCATCATCAAAGAATGTTGCACGGCCGCTAGTCGGTTCTTGATCAAAAAACAGGTTTTTAACGACCGTCGATTTTCCGCTACCTGATTCACCCATAATGCCGAGGATCTCGCCCTTATAAAGATCCAATGACAAATCATGGATCGCCACGACACTGCCACAATCAGGACAAATATTAGTATCGAGATCGGGACCGGTTTTGATAAAACAATTTGGGCAACCTTTACCAAAAACCTTGCTTAGATTTCTTACTTCAAGGATCTTTTCCACCTTATTCTCCTTTGGCTACCAATTGTTCACGACACCAATCACTGTCAGAACATTGATACACTTTGTTGCCTACACTGCTGGTAAATTCGTCTAAAAAACTGGTGTTATCACCACAACGATCACAACAGCGGCGTTGACCATTTTCATCATTAAAACTTTCCACACGGAATGGCACATCATCAAATGCTAAGGGTTCAGCATCGGTATAAGGTGGCACGGCATAGATCTTCTTCTCACGTCCTGCACCTAATAACACCAATGCTTTTGATTGGTTTAATTTAGGCACATCCCAACGTGGGATCGGTGAGGGATCAATGACATAATGATCATTGATCCGTGTCGGATAACGATGTGAAATAGTAATTTCATCAAACTGCACAATGTCTTCATACAACTTAACTAATAGCCGTGAATAATCCGCCTCGCCATGCATGATTTTGCGTTTATCTTCAGACGGCTCAACCACGACCAAGGGATCGGGATAGGGCACTTGCAACACAATGACCTGATCTTCGCGTAATGGTTTTTCAGGAATACGATGACGCGATTGAATCACGTTCGCTTCATCGGTAATATCGGTGGTGTCGATGCCATCACAGGTCATTTCGATAAAACTGCGTAAATTCACCGCATTGACCGAATCATCTGATCCTTGATCAATTACTTTCAAGGTGTCATCTGCACCAATAATTGATAAGGTTAGTTGCAAACCACCGGTACCAAATCCACGACCCATTGGCATTTCGCGTGAAGAATAAGGCACTTGATAACCAGGAATGGCAATCGCTTTTAATATAGTACGACGTACTTCTTTTTTGGCATATTCATCTAAAAACCCAAAAGGATAAGCCGCATTGGCTTTTCTCATTGCTGTCATGACATTGCTCCTTCTGATTTGGCATCAGCTTTATCTTGAGTAGTACGCAGACGATCCATATCAGATTGAAAGGTCACGTAATGTGGCATTTTGTAATGGGTACAAAAACCCATTGAATCAATACCATCGACATGTAATAAGACAAATTCTGGATCTTCTGATGGATTTGTTGGGCCGTTTTTCATCCCCGTTTGCAGTGATCGATCAAGAATCGCCATTGCAATGGCTTTGACTTCGTTATTACCAAAACAGGCACCATAACCTAAGCTGAAAGTCGGTTTTGCATTGTCATCATCACCTTCATACATGGCGACAATTTCACATTCGGTCATCAATACTTCACCAGCCTCAATCAGTTCACCGGTAACAGGATGCGGCAACATGACTGGAATATAGCCCACTCGTAATTCCGCCACCGTAGGATGGACATCGCCATAACCTCGCATATTGGAGTAAGCGATTGCTAACAGGGATCCTGTTTCACCGCGGGCCATTGTTGCTAGCGCGGCTGATCGTGGTACCGGAAATATCAACGGTTCACGCGTAATATCAAACGGTTCTTCAACGGCCGCTTTATCCACATCGGCTAACAGACCATCGGCACGTAAACTCTCCAATACCTTAGGAAAGGTATCTGGAATATCGGAGTCTGAACGTTCATCATTAAACCAGTGTTTAGCGATGGCACGAAATGCTTCCGGTGTTTCATCTAATAATTCAGTACGCATTAAACGCAATGCATAATCGGTCGTCGCGCCCAACATTTGACCACCGATAATATCTTTAAATGCAGCGGAAATTCGTCTGGTTACCCGCATCTCGCTAGTATCCAACACCGGTGTTTCTAATAAACGTGGTTTGGTTGAACGATAGGCACGTAATGCAAACGCCGCTTCTAATGTATCCCCCAAACTTTGTTTAATGGCTAATGCAGCAAGTTTAGGGTGGTACAAACCGCCCTCCGACAATACCCTGCCATGCAAAAAGCGTAATTGATGTTCGATGGTATCCATATCTAATGGTGTGCCGCTATCACCTTGTTCACAACGCAAATAATCCAGTGTATCTTCGGCACCCTTGATGGCAAGACCACCACCTTTAATCGCTACATATCCCATGATGTCACCTCAATTTTTGTAGTTCTTGGTATCGCCATAACCCGTGACGAATCAACTAATAACAGGTCGACACCCAATGGAAATGAGCTAATCCATTGTTCACGTTGCTTCAACCAATCTCGATTTAATCCAGCTACTTTTACTGAGATTTCACCATTGACGCCGGGACCGCTAAAAGTAAGATGGCTCGATCCTTCGCTTAGATTTTCAACAACTAACACAAGCGTTGCAGAATGTTCCGGTGACGATAGCTCACCTAACATTGGCTCAAAATCGACCGCGCTGTCACCATGACATAAAATGTAATTGGCATGCTCTACGGTCGCTTTTTTTGCCTGCAGTAATGGCCAATCAGACTCATCCAATAAACCGTTGTGGTCGCAAAATGTCACTTCTGCATCGAGCAAGGTGGCTAATAAGGCACGTGCAGGCATCACATTACCGGCAAGCTCAGCAAGATTGATCGATTTTCCTGGGCGAGACATCACTTCCATCAAGCCACGAAACACGTTTTGTTGGACTTCAGGCAACCAGATGGCTTCAATTTTTTTCATCATATTCTCCTTCAGCACCTAACAACGAGAAATCAACGTGAGTACGTTTTAACATTTGTTTGCGATTACGTTGCTCTGCAACAAGTTTGTTAGCACCTTGTTGCAACAACACCGTCAGCAAATCATGACCCACTAATTGATTCGCTAAGACGGCATCACAAACGGCAAGGGCTTCAGCTAGATCCTTGTCATCATCCATGACTTGGGCTGCACCTTCGGCTTTGTCGCCATTTGGCAATGTAAGCTCCACCCATGCACTGGCAATGGGAATTTCACCAAGATAAAATGGCTCTTGCAACGCACCATCTCGCAGCTTGAGCATGCCCAAACCACTTTGTGGTAAAGACTTATAACGTAGCGCCCATCCGCTTGTTATCTGCTCTGCAAGCTGTTTAATCTGCTTTTTATTCACTGCCATCAGTAATCTGATCCAGTTTTTACGTTCGTTTATATTCACTTTCGTCTCTCTATATAGATATCTAGACAAGTAAGGTTTCGATCCTGAAATATATTCAGGAAGTTAATTACATGGATTTAGCTCTAATCTTTTGGCTGATATATTCCAGTATCATCACCGTGGTTAAAATGACTAATAAAATCGTCGCCACATGGGAGTAAGCGAACATATCCCAGCGACCTTTTAATTCCATACCGATACCACCAGCACCTACCATCCCTAATACTGTCGCGGTACGGATATTCCGTTCCAAAATGTATTGCACATAGCCAACATAACTTGGGAATACTTGTGGTAACACGGCATAGCGTAAGACTTGCACTTTATTCGCACCGCTAGATAACAAGGCATCTTGTGGCCCTTTCGGTGCATTTTCGATTTCATCAGCAAAGAATTTTCCGAGCACACCGCTGGTGTGCATTGCCAAAGCGAAAATACCTGCAATCGGACCAAAGCCGTACATTAAGACAAAAAACAGCGCGACAATCAGTTCCGGCATAGCACGATGAAAACTTAAAATAAAACGTGCGCCAAGGTAGGTGAATTTATTGGGGCTATAGTTTTTAGCTGAAAAAATAGCCAGCGGTATCGAAATCATCACTGATAAGAATGTGCCCCAGAAACCCATTTCGATGGTTTCCCACATTTTGACCAATACTTTCCATAGATAACCAAATGGCGTAACCAGATATTCTTTGGTTTCTGTGGTGTAGGTTTCATTGAGTGCGTCATAGCGTTGCTCTTCAACCACTTCGATATGACTAAACATGGGTAAGTTGTCACGATCAAAATCAACTATTCTATTGGTTGACCTTCTTGACTCTATGGTGAATGGAAACGCTTGTTTAACAAAGCTTGCCGCGCCATCTAACACGGTAGACTGACTCAAACCGACCACCGCCAATACTGCTTCACCCGTTTTATAGGCAGCTTTATCCATTTCGGTGTTGCGAGCAGAGAAGCCTAATAGCACTATTATTAAAAGTAATATGCCGACCATTTTTGGGGTCACCATCTGCTCTAACGACCATTGATGCCAATTTTTCACATTGGTTGCTTGTTGGTTTTCTAACATGTGATATCTCTTATGCCACTGCACTAGTTAATTTGGGGAAGACAATTGGCGTCTCGCCCTGTGTTGAGGCTGCACGTTCTTCTGCCGTAGCGGCACGATACTCATCACCATAAATTGCCTTCAGTGCCGCATCATCAAGTTCACCTGGCGCGCCGTTGAACACAACCTGACCCTTTCGCATGGCAATGATGCGATCAGCAAATTCAATAGCATATTCAATCTGATGCAAGCTACACAGAACCGTTGCGTTATGTGCATGTGATGCTAATTTAAGGCTACTCAACACCTGACGACTGACGGTAGGATCCAGGCTGGCGACCGGTTCATCGGCTAAAACAACTTTTGGTTCAGCCATAAAAGCCCGCGCAATTGCGACGCGTTGTTGTTGTCCTCCTGATAGTGCTGAGGCACGTCGATACAGGTGTTTTTCTTCCAAATCGACTTTTTGTAATAACATGCATGCTCTACGTTGATCTTTTTTATCAAATAATTTGAATAAACTTTTAATGGTAGACACTGCAAATAATTTACCGCTTAATACGTTATGCAATACCGATAATCTTGGCACTAAATGTAATTGCTGGTGGATCATGCTGATTTGTTGCTGTAGCGAACGTTTGGTTTGTTTGGTCATGACCACACCATCTAAAGCGACCTCGCCAGATGTCGGTGTCACTAAACCATTTAACATGCCCATTAGGGTTGATTTACCCGCACCTGACGGGCCTAGTAACACACAAAACTCGCCTTCTTTAATAGTGAGACTAATGTTATCAACCGCTTTAGTGCCGTCGCCATATACAACTGATGTTGATTTAAATTCCAGCATATAAATACCTGCTTTATGTTGTTAAGATCAGGAAAAGGGAGAAGCAGCCAAGCGCTTCTCCCTTGCTGATTTTTACTTGCCCGCTTTGTCGATAAGCTCTGCTTTCAGCTCATCTGTCACTTTTGATAATTTATTCAAAACAGCTAACATTTTTTCTTGTGGATAGTCAGTGTCATAACGATCCACTTTCTTAGCGCCGTACCCACGGATGATTTCAGGATCAACATGGTTATGAATATCGCTAAATGCCTGGCGTAACTTCGCTTTCAATTCTGGAGATAAGTTTGGGTTCATCGCCAATGGTGGGTTAGGGATCGGTTCAGATTTAACTAGTACACGGAATAATTCTGGGTCAATAATGTTGGCATTGACAGCTTTTTCCCATGAGTTAAATGACGCTGCTGCGGCATCGACTTTACCTTCTTTTAATGCCGCGATTGAGTTAGTGTGGCTGCCGGCCAGAATGACTTTCGCAATATCCTTCACAGGATCAACACCCGCATCGATAATCATCGCCATTGGGAAGTTAAAAGAGGAAGTTGATGATGTATCGCCTACGGCTAAGGATCTACCTTTTAGGTCTGCGAGCGTGTTAACACCATTGGCTTTTTTAGTAAAAATACCTGAGTAGTAAACTGACTCACCCTTTTTTACGTCTAAGGCTAATAATTCTGCACCACACATTTCATGTGCTTGTCCAAACGTGACTGGGCCATACCAGGCGATATCTGTTTGGTTGCCACATAAACCTTTCACTACAGCAGCATAACTCTCACCTGACATTAGTTTAAAGTGAACGCCATATTGCTTAGCAATCGCATCAAAAACGGGTTTGTAGTCTTGGGTCACATCACCACCACCCACATCAGCAGGTACCATCATCACACGCAAAGGATCAGCTGCTGTACCTGTCGGTAAATCAACAGCAAATACACTTGAGCTCATTACTACAGCTGCGGTTGCAGCAGTGAAAAGTTGTTTCAATTTCATTTGGAAAAACTCCAGTTGGTTGAGAGAAAATTAAAAAGGTCTATCAGGGTGTAAAAGAAAGTTGAACTCGGTCAGCACGAAAACGAGTGATTGAGTATTCAATAGGGTGTTTGCTGACAGCATCAATATTGATGCTTTTCACCCGTAAAACAGGAAAGCTCTGTGGAATTTGCAGATATGAAGCATCATCACCTATCGGTATGCTGGCAGTAGCTAAACTTTCTTTGCGTAACAGCGAAATGTTTAATTTCTGCTTAAAAAAAGCATGCAGAGATCCGCCCAGATAATCTGTTTCAATTTCTGGGTAAGCGTTAACGGGGATGAAATGTGAAATAACACAAAATGGTCGGTCGTCAACCTTCCTTAAGGTTTCAAGCATTAAGACTGGCGTTTCATTATCAATGTTCAACCGGCGCGCTACACCACCACGTGCAGGAACAATAATTTTACGAATAATGCTTGTATCGGTTGTTTTACCTAAGGATTCAAGTGTTTCAGTAAAACGGGTGTGTTCACCAACCCGGTAATTTAATGCAGCACCAAGAACGACAGTTCCTCGACCATGTTGGCGTTCAACCACGCCTGCGCTTACTAATTCATCAATGGCATGACGTATAGTATGACGATTAACCGAAAAGCGACCTGCAAGCTCATTTTCTGTCGATAAGTAATCACCAGCATCGTAGCTAGACTTGATTTCCTGTTCCAGAATCCGCGTGATTTGCAGATAAACGGCCTCACCAGTATTTCGATTAACGCCATACAAAGTCATCTAGACATCCCCATAAAAATTTATGCAGATATTTAAGCACGTGATTGTTACAAACGAATGATGACTAGATGACAGTGATATGAATTTTATGTGACAAATATATGACTACGCAGTTATTTGCTCGAGTACATAAGTAACGCGTTGCTTAACTTTTTCTCGTGCCTCGCGAAATTCAGCTAATACTTCCTGTTCTGTGCCTTTAATTTTGGCCGGATCAGTCAAGGGTAAATGTAATTTTACGGTGTGGGGATTGACGACGGGGCACTGCTCTTCGGCATTGTCACACAGCGTCACAACCAAATCTGCCCATTCCAACATTTCACTATTCACCCGAATAGATTGTTGTGCTGAAATATCAATATCCACCTCTTTCATGACTTTGATTGCTATAGCATTTTGACCGTGTGCCTCAATACCGGCAGAACGTGCTTCAATTAATGTTGGTGCTAACGCTTGCGCCCATCCTTGTGCCATCTGCGAACGACAAGAATTGCCTGTGCACAAAAACATAACCCTAATTTTTTCCATCACTTCAATACCATATTATTTATCTGCCGAGAGACTAACAGTTTTATATTACAAAGCTATGAATCAAAGGATGGCTTTCAATAGCGATCAGATATATTTATGATGTCACTACTCTTATCGCTTATTCTCATCTGTTAGAATAAGTCTTTAAACTTAACTCAACATAGAATCTTCGCCGTGAAAAAATTTATTATCAGCACACTTTTTGTCGTCAGCTTAGCGACACCGCTCATTGCTTTTTCTGAAACATCACGCTATGTTTCTGATGAGCTTGAAATAACGATGAGAACGGGCCAAGGCGTTAAATTTGGCATTGTTAAAATGTTGCCCAGTGGCACCAAGTTGGATTTACTCGAAACCGATCCGGCAGGTTATTCAAAAGTTCGTACCGATTCAGGCATTGAAGGTTGGGTGCTAACACGTTATCTCAGCAATAGTGCCAGTGCCCGTAATCAGTTAATTGCCAGTCAACAAAAAGTAGCCAATCTGGAATTAGAACTAGCGAAATATAAAGAAGAAATTCAGGCTTTATCATCACAAAATACCGATGCTGGCAGTGAAAATATGTCCTTGAAAGAAACCGCGCAACGTCTAAGCAAAGAGCTGGATGATCTCAGAAGAACAGCGTCAAATGCAGTAGCTTTAGACAATGAGAATCGTTTATTAAAAGAAAAACTCCAGCAGATTGATCACGAAATGCAATCTATTGTCGTTGAGAATAGCGCCCTGAAAGATAATGCGGCTAAAAGCTGGTTTTTAATTGGTGCAGCGGTTTTATTCGGTGGCATTATTCTAGGCTTAATCTTGCCCCGTCTACGCTTTCAAAAGAAAAGTGGCTGGGGTAATTTATAATTATTGAAGTCACGTCCTGAATTAGGAATGTAAGGAGAGCCCTGACTTCGGTTGGGGCTTTTTTTGTCTGTTGCTTCGGTTTTGTCGCATTAAAATACGACCTACGATAATGCTTGTGTTGTGGGTTCGGTTTTAACCGAACAAATGGATTGTCGAGTTAAAACTCGACCGTTTGCTAAAGAATGGAAAATCTAAAATGGCAGCGCTTGGTGCTGCAATGCGTAAGTTAGTACAAATTTGTTTTGGTGTGTTGAAACACCAAATCTCGTATCAACCACAGGTTAATTAATTGACTTGTGATTGTGTGAGGGAGATGGTATCTACGTAGGTTCGATTTTAATCGAACGATGAGCCTCTGTGGTTAATTTAGTCTGGTTACACCTTTTTCTTAAAAATTAGATCTGCATTCCCCGCTGTTCGACGATCAACCTTTTTTATGTCCAAAGCGTTGCAATAACCTTCATCCATATATAAAATTCTACATATATAAAAATCGGAATATAAAATGCCCTTTAATACAGAAATATTCTTCGCATCGCTGTCACACCCGCTTCGACTCAGAGTTGTTATGTTATTAACTAGAGCCGAGGAACTCTGTGTATGTGAACTGACGCAAACGCTCAACGTGTCTCAACCGGTTCTGTCTAAACAATTGGCACAACTAAAAAACGCAGGCATTTTAGCTAGTCGCCGTCAAGGTGTATGGATGTATTATCACATCAATAACAAACTACCAGAATGGGCTATTAACACTCTAAGCAATACGTTTAACGGTATTGGTCAGTCATCACCCTACCTCGATGATTATCACCTTTTTCAGTCATCAAATCAGTCTGAATGCTGTTAATTTATCGAGCATATTTATGACTATCAGAATAGCAATCAACGGCTTTGGCCGCATGGGCAAACTGGCTCTGCAAGCTGGTTGGAATAATAATGAGCTGGAATTTGTTCACATCAATGAAATTAAGGGTGATGCTGAATGTCATGCTCATTTATTACAATTTGATTCAATTCATGGTCGTTGGGGTCAAGATAAATCTATCAATAGCGCTCAAGACGTTATCACTATTGATGGTAAGCCCGTGTCTTTCAGTCAACATGCGTCTCTCGAACAAGTTGATTGGGCTAAGCTTGAGATTGATCTGATTTTGGAATGTACCGGTAAGTTTAAAACACCTGAACAACTCCAACCCTATTTTAATTCCGGTATAAAAAAAATATTGGTATCAGCACCTTGTCCAGAGCCAGCATTAAACCTTGTTTATGGTGTCAACCACGACCGCTATGATCATGCACAGCATCACATTATTACTGCGGCATCATGCACCACCAACTGTCTTGCGCCGATGGTTAAAGTGATGCATGAATCACTGGGAATCAAACATGGTTCGATGACAACTATTCACAACATCACCAACACTCAAACAATTGTTGATAAAGGTCATAAAGATTTACGTCGCGCCCGTGCCTGCGGTCAATCTCTCATTCCAACAACGACCGGTTCTGCCAAGGCGATCACTAAAATATTTCCAGAATTGGAAGGTAAATTAAATGGTTTGGCTGTTCGCGTACCGTTATTGAATGGTTCTATTACTGACTTTGTATTTGAATCCAAGCGCCCAACCGATATCGATGAAGTTAATACTTTATTACAGACTGCTTCACACAGCAGTTTGAATGGGGTTATGGGTTATGAAACGCGTCCTTTAGTATCGGCTGATTTCACCAATGACCCTCGCTCCGCCATTATCGATGCACCATCAACAATGGTGATTGATCAAACACAGGTAAAAATTTTAGCGTGGTATGACAATGAGTGGGGCTATGTTAATCGTATGATTGATATTGCCAAGATGATCGGACAATCGCTGTAATCATGTCAGCAACACATAACATCAAAAATTATGCCGTGATTACCGGTGGTTATTGGGCATTTACCTTAACTGACGGTGCCATCCGTATGTTGGTGGTGTTATTTTTTCACCAGCTTGGTTACTCCCCACTTGCCATCGCCAGCTTGTTTTTGTTTTATGAGTTTTTTGGCATTGTCACTAATTTAGTGGGTGGCTGGCTGGGCGCACGATTTGGTCTGAATAACACCATGCATATTGGTATGGCGCTACAGATCACGGCATTATTAATGCTGACTGTTCCGAGTGACTATCTATCGATTGCTTATGTTATGTTGGCACAGGCGTTATCTGGCATTGCTAAAGATCTCAATAAAATGAGTGCTAAAGCCAGCATTAAACTGTTTGCTTTGCCGTCTTCCGACGCCAATCAACATTCACCTTTATTTAAATGGATTGCCGTTCTTACTGGCTCAAAAAACACCTTAAAAGGCATTGGTTTTTTCTTAGGCGGTTTGTTACTCGCTTATTTTGGCTTTCAAGGTGCCTTGTTTATTTTGGCAGGAGCATTATCGTTAGCACTTATATTGACTTGGCTATTATTACCCAATGAACTTGGCAAAACAGCATCAAAAGCAAAATTTTCTCAGCTTTTTTCTAACCCTGCCGCGATTAATTGGTTATCTGCTGCCCGCTTTTTCTTATTTGGCTCACGTGATGTTTGGTTTGTTGTTGGCTTACCAGTGTATCTAACAGCAAGCTTAGGCTGGCGTTTCGAACAAATTGGTGCTTTTTTTGCCCTTTGGATTATAGGTTATGGCTTGGTACAAGCAGTAACACCCAATCTATTAGGCAAACATCATCCCACTGGCCAAACGACAAAATGGTTAGCGATACTATTAATGTTAGTACCAGTGGCAATTGCGTTTGCCCTCACACAGCAACTGAATTTAGACTGGGTGATCATTGTAGGTTTAAGTATTTTTGCCGTTTTATTTGCACTTAATTCAGCCGTGCATTCTTTTTTAATTGTTGACTGGTCTGATCATGACAAAGTCGCTTTGAATGTTGGCTTTTATTACATGGCAAATGCGGGTGGTCGCCTTGCTGGCACGATTTTGTCTGGCTGGTTATATCAAAGCTATGATCTAATGGGGTGCCTGATTGCTTCTAGTGCAATGATTGCTGTCTCAGCATTACTTGCACAAAAACTGCCAAAATAACGTGAGGCTTCATCGTGGGAACATTTGAACGATATTTATCAATTTGGGTAGGTTTCGCTATCATCCTTGGTGTCTTTGCTGGTAGCTTTTTCCCTCACCTATTTACGTTGCTTTCACGACTTGAAATTGCTCATGTTAATTTGGTTATTGCCGTTTTTATCTGGCTAATGATTTATCCAATGATGGTACAAGTTGATTTCCATGCTGTTAAAAATATCGGCAAGCAACCTAAAGGCATCATTCTGACATTGGTTATTAATTGGCTGATAAAACCATTTACTATGGCATTGCTCGGTTGGCTATTTTTCAGGGTGTTTTTTGTCAATTGGATCGAGCCAGAAACAGCAACTCAATACATTGCAGGCATGATTTTATTGGGCGTAGCACCGTGTACAGCGATGGTGTTTGTTTGGAGCCAATTAACCAAAGGTGATCCTAATTACACCTTAGTTCAAGTGTCGATCAACGATATCATTATGATCTTTGCGTTTGCGCCAATCGCAGCTTTTCTACTAGGCATAAGCGACATCATTGTGCCGTGGCAAACCTTATTACTTTCGGTTGTTTTATATGTCGTATTACCTCTAATCGCAGGTGTTTTGACACGACATCAATTAGAAAAACAAGGCGATGGTCAGCGACTCATCGTATTTCTAAACCGCATAAAACCTTGGTCGATCATGGGGCTGTTAGCAACTGTCGTATTACTCTTTGGCTTTCAAGCAGAAATTATTATTCAGCAACCTGAAACCATCATTTTGATTGCCATTCCATTGCTAATTCAAACTTATGGTATTTTTACAATTAGTTATCTAGCGGCTAAGCGATTACGGCTGGCTCATAACATTGCCGCACCCGCTGCCATGATTGGTGCCTCTAATTTCTTTGAACTAGCAGTTGCTGTAGCAATTTCATTATTTGGTCTGCACTCTGGTGCGGCTTTAGCGACCGTTGTTGGTGTATTGGTGGAAGTGCCTGTAATGCTATCGTTAGTCTATTTTGCTAATCGCACACGTCATTGGTTCATCTAACAATAATTAAGCCTAAAACCCAAGTCCTGAAACAAAAAAGCCGTGTTGATACACGGCTTTTTTATTGAGTCCATGTTTTATATTTAGTCCAGCTTTGATAAATCTCTTACCGCACCTTTATCCGCAGATGTCGCCATCTTACCAAACACTTTTAATGCAGCAGAGACTTTACGTGGGCGATCTTGTGCTGGTTTCCAACCTAACTTGTCTTGCTCGACACGACGAGCAGCCAATTCTTCATCTGATAACATCACATTTATAGTACGGTTAGGAATGTCGATACGAATAATGTCGCCATTACGCACCAAACCAATTGCACCGCCAGAAGCCGCTTCTGGTGACACATGTCCAATTGATAACCCTGATGTACCACCAGAAAAACGTCCATCGGTTAATAATGCACAGGCTTTGCCCAAGCCTTTCGACTTGATATACGATGTTGGATACAACATTTCTTGCATGCCTGGACCACCACTTGGACCTTCATACCGTACAATCACCACATCACCAGCTACCACTTGATCTGTCAGGATATGTTGCACCGCTTCATCTTGTGATTCGGTGATATGTGCTGGGCCTTCAAACACTAAAATAGACTCATCGACACCCGCAGATTTCACTACACAACCATCAACAGCAATATTACCTTTGAGTACGGCTAGACCACCTTGTTGCGAGAAAGCATGTTCGATAGAACGAATACACCCTTCGGCACGATCTTCATCCAAAGTTGGCCAACGCGTTGCTTGGCTAAAGGCTACTTGAGTCGGAATACCGGCTGGGCCAGCACGATAAAATTCACGAACCGCATCGCTAGGATTACGCATAATATCCCACTCATCCAAGGCATCTTTCATTGTTGGTGCATATACTGTTGGCGTATCAGTATGTAGTTTTCCAGCGCGATCCAACTCACCTAAAATAGCCATGATGCCACCAGCACGATGTACATCTTCTATATGATATTTCTGTGTATTGGGTGCGACTTTACACAGTTGAGGAATCACACGAGACATGCGATCAATGTCATCCATGGTGAAATCAATTTCTGCTTCTTGGGCAATGGCTAACAAGTGCAAAATAGTGTTGGTTGAACCACCCATTGCAATATCCAATGCAATCGCATTTTCAAAAGCTTTAAAACCAACTGAACGAGGTAATACACTTTCATCATTTTGTTCATAATAACGTTTAGCCATATCAACAATGGTACGCCCGGCTTGTAGGAATAAGCGTTCACGATCAGCATGGGTCGCCAACATAGTGCCGTTACCCGGTAACGATAAGCCTAATGCTTCTGTCAGACAGTTCATTGAATTGGCAGTAAACATACCTGAACAAGAGCCACAGGTTGGACATGCACTGCGCTCAACCTCGGCCACTTGTTCATCAGTCGCATTAGGGTCAACCGCCATTACCATTGCATCAACTAAGTCTAATTTATGATCAGCCAGTTTGGTTTTTCCCGCTTCCATCGGCCCACCTGAAACGAAAATCACCGGAATATTTAAGCGCATCGACGCCATCAACATGCCTGGTGTGATTTTGTCGCAGTTAGAAATACAGACAATCGCATCAGCACAATGTGCATTAACCATATACTCAACCGAATCCGCAATAAGATCACGTGAAGGCAAAGAATAAAGCATGCCATCATGTCCCATCGCGATGCCGTCATCGACCGCGATGGTATTAAACTCTTTGGCTACACCGCCTGCTTTTTCAATTTCACGCGCAACTAATTGCCCCATATCTTTTAAATGAACATGACCTGGTACAAACTGGGTAAATGAGTTTGCAACCGCAATAATAGGTTTTTTAAAGTCGTCATCTTTCATACCTGTCGCCCGCCATAAGGCTCGGGCACCTGCCATATTGCGGCCGGCGGTGGATGTTCTTGAACGGTATTCAGGCATGTTGACTCTCCAAACAATATATAATTTCAGGCGTTTATCGCCTTAGGCCAGATAAGATTTATCCGATAAATTTTACACTAACTTTGCAAGCATGCTGAGACTAGGATAAAAAGAGCATTATGACTACAACAAAATCAACGTTAAATGCGACTAATCTGACCACCACAACCAACTGGTTTCGTAATGCTGCGCCTTATATTCATGCTCATCGTGGCGCAACATTTGTTATCGCGTTTGATGGCGAAACGATTTTAGCCGATAACTTTGATAACTTAGTACACGATTTAGCGCTGTTAAATAGCTTGGGTATTCGTGTTGTATTAACCTATGGTGCTCGAACTCAAATTGAACAGCAGTGTGCAACTCATAAAATTGCCATCAAGTATCACCAAGGTTTACGGATAACAGATGATGCCAGCTTAAAAATAGCCAAGTCCATTATCGGCAAATTACGACTCGATATAGAGGCAAAACTGTCTTTTAGTCTGCCACATACGCCTATGGCTGATGCTCAAATTCGTTGTACCAGTGGTAACTTTGTTACTGCGCGTCCTGTCGGGATTCGTGATGGTATCGACTTAGGTCATACTGGTGAAGTACGTCGCGTTGATATCAAAAGCATTAATCAGCAGCTCGCATTGGGCAATATTGTGTTACTGCCTCCACTTGGCTTTTCGCCAACAGGTGAGATTTTTAATCTTTCATTTAAAGCGATTGCCACCGCCGTCGCTTCAGAACTAAAAGCAGATAAACTCATTTTTATCGGTGGTCAAAAAGCAGATTTACCACGCGAATTAACCGTGAGCCAGGCCACAGATATTGTCACACATAATGCGATGACAGATACCCGCACCTTAAACGCTGCCATCAATGCCTGTAATGCTGGCGTGCAACGGGTGCACTTATTAGATCGTTCTGTTGATGGTGCTTTATTACAGGAATTATTCAGTCGAGATGGTGCCGGCACACTCGTTAGCGCAACATCATTTGAAACAACGCGTCAGGCGAAAATTGAAGATGTGGGTGGTATTCTGGAACTGATTCAGCCGTTGGAAGCCAAAGGTGTTTTAGTGAAACGTTCTCGGGAATTACTCGAAATTGAAATTGATCATTTCATGGTAATGGAGCGTGATGGCAGGGTCATTGCCTGTGCCGCACTGTATGCTTATTCCAACAATACGGTTGGCGAACTTGCTTGCCTTGCGGTTGCACAGGATTATCAAAATTCTGGCCGTGGCGACCAGCTACTCACTATTATGGAAAAAAAGGCCAAACAAACAGGATTGACTGATCTCTGTGTTTTATCAACACAAACCACACATTGGTTTATTGAGCATGGCTACAAACCGGCACAGATTGCTGATTTGCCTATGGAAAAACAGCAACTCTATAACTATCAGCGTAATGCCAAGGTGTTTCGCAAAATTCTGGATTAATTTTGTCGCTGTTTTTCAACGCGTTTTTTATATTCCGGAAACAATAGCGGCGCTAATTCATGTAAGGCCTTTTGATAAACACGCCGTTTGAAAAACACAATTTCTTGCGCAGGTTTCCAATAGTCTTCCCAACGCCATGCATCAAATTCAGGCTTGTCATGCAAATCAAGTCGAACATCGGTTTCTTCACCCGTAAATCGTAATAAAAACCAGCGTTGTTTCTGGCCGATACAGAGCGGCTTATTGCCATAACGCAAATAGCGTTTGGGCAAGCGATAACGTAACCAACCTCGCGTCATGCCAAGCAACTGGACGTGCTCCGGCGCAAGGCCAACTTCCTCCATCAACTCTCGGTATACGGCCTCTTCTGGCGTTTCATGCTCTTTAATTCCGCCTTGCGGAAATTGCCAAGAGTCATGCTGCGCACGTTGCGCCCACAATACCTGATCTTTTTCATTGCAGAGAATAATCCCCACATTCGGCCTATAGCCATCTTTATCAATCACAGCCCATACTCTTTCGTTACCTTGGTATTAACTTCGTGTAACGTGATAATTCTTCAATAGTTGTTAGATTAGACAAAGCACTCTCTGTATGCAATCGATTTTGGCTTACAATAGCCACATTTGTTGAATTCTCGGATAGTAAACCAAATGGCATTAGCGATTTTTGATTTAGATAACACTTTACTTGGCGGTGATAGTGATCATTTATGGGGTGAATTTTTAGTAGATAAAAATATCGTCAACAAAGAAAGCTACCGTCAAGCCAATGACCTGTTTTATCAGCAATATCTTGATGGCAGCCTGAATATATTTAAATTTCTCGCGTTTACGCTCAAACCATTGTCAGAACATCCAACTGAACAACTTTTTAGCTGGCGCGAAAGCTTTCTAAAAGAAAAAATAGAACCCATCATGTTAGATGCGGCTAAATCATTAGTCGAACACCACCGCCAACAAGGCGATATATTGATGATTATCACCGCAACTAATAGCTTTATTACCGCACCTATTGCTCAACGATTCGGTATCGACCATTTAATTGCGACCGAACCAGAGATGATTGATGGACGTTATACCGGCAAAGTTGCAGGTATTCCTTCTTATAAAGAGGGCAAAGTTGCGCGTTTAGAAAACTGGTTAGCAGACCACGCCATAAATCTTGAAGGCAGCTATTTTTATAGTGATTCACATAATGATTTACCCTTGTTAAAACGCGTAGACTATCCAGTCGCGGTTGATCCAGATTCAACTTTAAAAGATTTTGCACAACAACACGGCTGGAAAATTCTTAGTTTGCGTAAATAATTGGTACAATTCATTGTTTTTATTATTCAGATCAGGCCATCATTATGGAATGGGAAGTTGTTATTGGGTTAGAAATTCACGCCCAACTTGCTACAAAAAGTAAGATTTTTTCTGGTGCACCAACCGCATATGGTGCAGAACCCAACACACAAGCATGTGTTGTTGACCTTGGTTTTCCGGGTGTATTGCCAGTACTTAACAAAGAGGCGGTAACAATGGCGATCAAATTTGGTCTTGCTGTTGATGCCGAGCTGACCCAACGATCAGTGTTTGCCAGAAAAAATTACTTTTACCCGGATTTACCTAAAGGCTATCAAATCAGTCAGCTTGATTTACCTATCGTCGGCAAAGGTCATTTATCGATTGAGCTTGACGATGGCAGTGAAAAAGTCATCGGTATCACCCGTGCTCATCTGGAAGAAGATGCAGGTAAATCAATGCATGGCGACTTCCATGGTCAAACTGGTGTCGATTTAAATCGTGCAGGTACACCATTACTCGAAATCGTGTCTGAACCCGATATGCGTAGCGCCAAAGAAGCGGTTGCCTATATGAAGAAAATCCATTCTCTTGTGCAATACCTGGAGATTTGTGACGGTAATATGCAAGAAGGCTCTTTCCGTTGCGACTCAAATGTTTCTGTTCGTCCTAAAGGTCAAAAAGAATACGGCACGCGCACTGAGTTGAAAAACATTAACTCGTTCCGCAATGTTGAACGCGCCATCAATATTGAGATTGAACGCCAAATTGAACTGATTGAAGATGGTGGTACCGTTGTACAAGAAACACGTTTATACGATGCAGATAATAACGTAACCCGGTCAATGCGTAGTAAGGAAGAAGCCAATGACTACCGCTACTTCCCTGATCCCGATTTACTGCCCGTTGTTCTGGAACCGGAATTAATCGAAGAAATTCGAGCCAGCCTGCCAGAATTGCCTAATGCAAAACGTGATCGATTTGTCTCTGATATGAGTTTATCGCTTTATGATGCATCGGTTTTGACCAGTAGTCGTGAGTTAGCGAACTATTTTGAAGCTGTCTTGGTCGCGTCAAACAACCAAGATCCAAAACAATGTGCAAACTGGATTATTACCCAGTTATCAGGTGCTTTAAATAAAGCTGGATTGGACATCACCGAGACACCCATTAGTGCCGAACAATTAGGTGGCTTGCTTGTTCGCATCTCTGACAACACCATTTCAGGCAAAATCGCCAAGCAAATCTTTGATGCGCTTTGGAATGGAGAAGGTGATGATACTGATAGTATCATCGAAGCCAAAGGACTCAAACAAGTCACAGATAGCGCTGCCATTGAAACGCTTATTGATGAAGTTATTGCTAATAATCAAGCACAGCTTGAACAATATCGAGCTGGTAAGGAACAGTTATTTGGCTTTTTTGTCGGTCAAGTTATGAAAATGTCAAAAGGCAAGGCTAACCCAGCACAAGTCAATGAGTTGTTAAAAGCAAAGCTCGCTGGTTAATTAACCTGAGATCGGTTTAAGAGACGACCATCATCTTAAATTCTTCACTAGTAATTTTCAGTGATGGCTTGTT
>JARGFJ010000032.1 GCA_029210875.1 Gammaproteobacteria bacterium
CTTATACTTTTGACCCTTATACTCTGTTTTTGAATTACATTTTACAACCGTTTACAACCGTCGGTAAAATTGTCAGGGCAGCAAGATCAGAAAAAAAGCTATAAATCTAGACCTGACCCTTACACTCTAAGAAATACTACTAATCTAGACCTGACCCTTATACTTCTGCTTATACTTTTGACCCTTATACTCTGTTTTTGAATTACATTTTACAACCGTTTACAACCGTCGGTAAAATTGTCAGGTAGCGAGATCAGAAAAAAAGCTATAAATCTAGACCTGACCCTTACACTCTCAGATCAGAAAAAAAGCTATAAATCTAGACCTGACCCTTACACTCTGTGTACACTCTGGCTATATAGGTAAAAACACCAATGATGCTGCATTTAATACCACCGTTTTAATTAAATGACCGGTTTTGTGAGATACAATGTCAGCTAGGTTATCTTGTGTTGCAATCATCCGTCCAATTAACCGCTGATAACTTAAATTGCGTTGTTCATTATCCAAACTGTCACTAAGAATGAGTAATTTGCCATTGATATCTCGGTTTTCAGCAAGCATCCATGCCGCAATTTCAAGGTTGCGAGCACTGTTATATAACTTTTGTTGATCAATTGTTGTTAGGTAATAAAATTCGGTGTGATTGTCATACGATGCCATCAGCATTTTTCGTAGACCAACAATAAATGGCAAAACACGATCACTACCTTGGTAGGTTGGATCCAAAGCAATGCGAATAATATCTGTCGGTTTGGTATTACGCCATTGTTCAAAACCTTCATCATTGGGTCGTGCAAATACAAGTGCCACACTATCTTCTATTGAGCGCTTGTTTTTGTCATGACGACCGTAGGGGTTACGATAATAAAGCTTTATCATCAGTGCTTGCAGATCACGCATAACCGCACGCTGATGAATTTCTACGACTTCGTTAATATCACTTTTTGCCAAGCGTGAAACCAGCGCGTCACCTGGGTCGCTCGCAACCACTTTTTGTTGGGCGCAGCCTGCTATAAAAATTAAACATACGAGTGTTATTACAAGCCTCAAACAGCTCATTGTCTAAACCGTATCATCAAATAGGCTTTGTGGTGTTGAAGGTAGTTTAGATACTTGCAAATACTGCTGAACACCTTGGGGTAACGCAGGTGGGGCGACGACTGGTAGCGTACTATTCGACTCTGATGAAGGTTCATCTTGTGTCGCGAACAAGCGTACAAACCGAGCTTGCTGGCTATCATTGGTGGCAATTTGTTGCTGTTTTGTTGCGGATAATATGACGGGTAATGATTGGTTTTGTTGCTCTAAATCAAAAACCGCTTGTGAATCAATGGTAACAGGTACTCGAGCACGATCATTCTGAGCACTATCAGGCCTGATGTTGAATACTGATGTAAGCGGTGAACCATTGATTTGCATAGCTATCTGTTTCTAGTTTACCTGCTTATGACGTCTTGGGCGGGTTGCGTTTTTATGTGTCTTATCACTCTGTTTATGGCGAAGTGGTGGTCTTTTTTCTGGTTTTATCGGTGGTTTTGGTTCTAATAATTGTTCATCCGCTGTCGTTGCCACCGGTATTTTATGTTTAATATAGTGCTCTATATCCGGTAATGAAAACACATATTCTTCACAGGCAAAAGTGACAGCGACACCACTTGCTCCGGCACGAGCAGTTCGACCTATACGGTGTACATAGTCTTCAACATCTTGTGGCAAGTCATAATTAAATACATGACTGACTTCAGGAATATGTAAGCCCCTCGCCGCCACATCGGTAGCAACCAGAAATGGAAACTCGCCTTCCTGAAACTTTTTCAAAAGACTTTCACGTTTTTTCTGAGGCACATCACCAGACAACAAAGCCGCTTTGTGGCCATTACCTTCTAAATAGCCCCAGACAGTATCAGCCGCTTTTTTTGTATTAACAAATACGATGCCACGTTGCGGTTGTAATCGTTTTATCAACGCCAACAATAAGGGAATTTTTTCTTCATTTGCCGGGTAATAAACACTTTCTTCAATCCTGTCACCAGACACATTGTCAGAAACAACCTGGACTTTTTCTGGATTATTCATGTGTTCATAAGCAAGTTCCGTCACCTTATAACTCATGGTGGCTGAAAATAGCATACCTAAACGCTGACTTGGTTCAGGAATACGTCGCAGGAAAAAACGCACATCTTTGATAAAGCCTAAATCAAACATGCGATCGGCTTCATCCAATACGACAACCTGAATGTATTTGAGATTAAAGACATGCTGTTTGTGATAATCCAATAAACGACCTGGGGTACCGATCAGAATATCTACACCTGCTGTTATTGCTGCTTTTTGTTTTTCATAATCTTTACCGCCATGTGCCACCACAATGCGTAAGTTGGCTTCAGAATTTAGTATTTCAGCATCTTTGGCAATTTGAATGGCTAATTCGCGCGTTGGTGCCAAAATAAAGGCGCGAGGTTGCTTGCCATTCCAGTTCGCAATAGGCTCAGTTGTGAGTAGTCGTTGAAACGTAGCGAGCAGGAATGCAATGGTTTTACCGGTTCCAGTTTGCGCCTGTCCAGCAACATCGTGTCCTGACAATAATAATGGTAAGGATTGAGCTTGAATCGGTGTACAAAACTCAAATCCCGCTCTACGTAAACCATTGTGGAGGGTTTCATGCAAAGGTAGTGACGAAAATGCCTGCTCAGTTAGATGTGTAGTCATAGAAATACTTGCAATACCTTTAATGATAGGAAAAAATGTTAGCCAAGATTGGATAGCGTGAGTATAGCCTTCCAATTACTTATATACCACTGGAGAAAAAACATGAGCGAAAATGTCACCAATGTGACTGATGGCAACTTTGAAAGCCTAGTATTACAGTCGAACTTACCTGTATTAGTTGATTATTGGGCTGAATGGTGTGGCCCTTGCAAAATGATTGCCCCTATCCTTGAAGAAATTGGTGCTGAATATGCTGGCAAACTCACTGTCTGCAAATTAAACATCGATGAAAATCCAGACACACCACCACGCTACGGTATTCGCGGAATTCCTACATTAATGCTATTCAAAGATGGTGAAGTCGAAGCAACTAAAGTCGGTGCTTTAACTAAATCACAATTATCCGCATTTTTAGATAGCAATATCTAGGAAATCTATAAACCGATGTAGCGTCGCACTGAGGCTACATTTAACGTTTTACACCTGACACTAGAGGACTGGTTATAGCTTTATGACCAGTCCTTTTGTGTTTTCACCATAGTGATGACAAAGAATTTACGATGGATGTTTCCGACCTGCTTAATGATCTAAACAAACCGCAACGTGAGGCTGTGGCTGCGCCATTGGGTCATGCTCGGATATTAGCCGGGGCTGGCAGTGGTAAAACACGCGTCTTGGTCCATCGTATTGCCTGGCTGATTCAGGCTGAAGGCTTTTCACCCGCCAACATTGTTGCCGTAACATTCACCAATAAAGCTGCTGCTGAAATGCGCGGCCGTATTGAAGCTATGCTTGGTTATCCTATTGGCGGTATGTGGGTGGGCACTTTCCATGGTTTAGCACATCGTTTATTACGCTCACATTGGAAAGAAGCTGATTTACCTCAGAGTTTCCAAATTCTCGATAGTGACGATCAGCAACGCATGCTGAAACGTATTATCCGTTCTATGGAATTAGATGAATCACAATGGCCTGCCAAACAAGCCCAATGGTATATCAATGCCCAAAAGGATGAAGGTTTACGTCCTAAACATATTCAAGCAGGACATGATCCCTACTCCCAGAAAATGTTGGCAATCTATCAAGCCTATGAAGATGCCTGCCAACGTGCTGGCGTCATTGATTTTGGCGAGATTTTATTACGCAGCCATGAACTTTGGCTAAAACGTCCTGACATCCTGGCCCACTATCAACAACGTTTCCAACATATTCTGGTGGACGAGTTCCAAGACACCAATGCCATTCAATATGCCTGGATTCGTTTATTAGCCGGTGAAACCGGCAACTTATTTATTGTCGGTGATGATGATCAATCTATTTATGGGTGGCGTGGTGCTCGCATTGAGAATATTCAAAAGTTTCATCATGACTACCCTAGCGCGATCAGCATTCGATTAGAGCAAAACTACCGTTCAACCGGCAATATTCTGGCTGCGGCTAATGCAGTGATTGCCAATAACAGTGAACGCTTAGGAAAAGAACTATGGACCGCCGATGACGATGGTCATTTAGTCCAACTTTACAACGCTTACAATGAACGTGATGAAGCCAGTTATTTAGTTGAACAAGTCCGGGCGTGGGTCAAGGATGGTGGTCAACGTTCTGATAATGCCGTGTTATATCGCTCAAATGCACAATCACGAATTATTGAAGAAGCCTTATTACAAGCTAATATGCCTTATCGGGTCTATGGTGGCTTACGTTTCTTCGAACGTGCCGAAATTAAAGATGTATTGTCCTATTTACGCTTGGTTGCTAACCGCAATGATGATGCAGCTTTCGAACGTGTAGTCAACACACCAACCCGGGGTATTGGCGCGGCAACTCTGACTCAACTTCGTCACTATGCTCGTCAACAAAATCAAACCTTGTGGCAAGCGGCAACAGCGTTATTAGATGCCAAATTTTTTGCAGCACGCGCGGGTAATGCCCTTGCTGGCTTTGTAAGCTTAATTGATTCACTAACGCCAATTGATGACAATTTGCCGTTACATGAGCTGACATCTTTGGTAATCGATGAAACCGGTTTACGCGCTCATTTTGCCAAAGATAAAACTGAAAAAGGCCAAGGTCGCATCGAAAATCTGGATGAATTGATTAATGCAACACGTCAATTTACGTTACCTGACGATGTTGATGACATGCCATTACTAGATGCCTTTTTATCTCATGCCGCGCTTGAAGCAGGTGAAAATCAGGCAGATCAATGGGAAGACTGTGTTCAACTAATGACCTTACATTCAGCAAAAGGTCTGGAGTTTCCTGTTGTATTTATGGTGGGTATGGAAGAAGGTTTATTTCCGGGACAAAAATCCAGCGATGATCCTGCACGTCTGTCTGAAGAACGGCGTCTTTGTTATGTCGGTATGACCCGCGCTCGTGAAAAACTCTATCTATTGCACACTGAATCGCGCTATCTGTATGGTCAGGAAATGTCACCGATGCCATCACGATTTTTACGCGAAATACCAAAAGAACGGATTGAAGAAATTCGTGCCCGTCAAAACACGGTGAGCAGTGGCTATTCAGCCATGGCACCGAAACACACAATGACGATGAATGAAACCGGGTTTCATCCCGGTCAACAAGTGCATCATCAGAAATTTGGCCCAGGTACGGTTATTGATACCGAAGGTTCGGGTAAAAGTGCTAGAGTACAGGTCAATTTTAAACATGCTGGTAGCAAATGGTTAGTGTTAGCCTATGCTAATTTGGAAAAAGTATAAATTGGATTTCAACCTACTATGTTGGACTAAAGTCCAACCATCAGAAATAACTGAGAAAAACAGATGAAAAACACACTTATTACTGGATTACTTATCGCCTGTTCAGCACTATTGCTGACCGCTTGTAATCAAGCTGAACAACAGGGAGCTTCCACTACCCAATCCATAGACACCAGCAAAACGTATCATTGGAAAATGGTGACAACATGGCCGCCCGGTTTTCCGGTGTTGCAAGAAGGCGCCGAACGTTTTGCTAAAAACATTAAAGACATGAGCAATGGCAGACTTACTATCAAAGTCTATGCCGGTGGTGAACTGATCCCACCATTACAAACCTTTGATGCAGTGTCACAAGGTACGGTTGAAATGGGCCATGGCAGTGCCTATTACTGGGCAGGTAAAGTACCTGAAGCACAATTCTTCTCAACTGTCCCTTTTGGCATGACGGCACGAGGAATGAATGCATGGTTATACGATGGTGGTGGTTTAGAACTTTGGCGTGAAACCTATAAACCATTCCACGTTATCCCCTTCCCGCTGGGCAATACTGGCGTTCAAATGGGTGGCTGGTTTAATAAGGAAATTAACTCATTACAAGACATCAAGGGTCTTAAAATGCGTATTCCCGGCATCGGAGGCAAAGTGTTAGCTAAAGCAGGCGGCAACCCTGTTTTACTAGCGGGTAGCGAACTTTATACGGCATTAGAACGTAACACGATTGATGCAACCGAGTGGATTGGTCCTTATCACGATCAACGTCTAGGCTTATATCGTGCTGCTGAGCACTATTATTATCCGGGTTGGCATGAACCAGGAACAGTATTGGAATTAACGGTTAATCAACGTGCATGGGATTCCTTACCTGCTGATTTACAAGCTATTATCAGTAACGCTGCAATGGCTGAGAATGTCCGTATGCTGTCTGAAATGGAACAAAAGAATATGTTTGCATTACAGGAATTGATGACGAGACCCGATGTTCAATTGCATCGTTTCCCAGATGAAGTACTGACTAAATTAAAAGCGCTAACCGGTGAAACCTTGGCTGAAGAGGCGGCTAATGATCCCAAGTTCAAACACGTCTATGATGCATTTGAAGCATTCCGGGCTAAAAACAAAGCGTGGTCTGACATTTCAGAAAATGCCTACCTGGCTATTGATTAACAATGATCTATCTTGTTTTTACTCAAGCAGGTTTCCAACAGGCAAAACCGTTGATTTTCGAAGACAAAGCAACGCTCTGGATCAACGCTGATGTGCTGACTAATGAGCAACAAACAGAACTCATTCAGGCAAATATCGACATTTATACGCTTCCAGATAATACCGATCCAGGTAATGAAAAATCAGTATTGGCTGCATTAGACCATGTTGAAAAAAGCGCACCTGAATGCGACATATTTGTTGAATATGTTTAAGTTGTAACGCAGTTAGATTATGACTATCGTTGCAAGCACAAAACAGCTCTCCTATTGGCTGATAGCAATGGCACTAGCTGTCGGCTACCTATTGGTTAATCAATTAAATTGGCAAGGTTCAGTTTTATCACACAGCTTGATAGAAACAGGTGGAACCTTACTCATTTTAACGGCAGGCATCGTGGCGCTGTTACGTTACTACAGTCGCCCCGATCCCAGCTTTTTAATACTTGGTGCCGGTTTTATTGGCACGGCTGCACTGGATGTTTTTCACGCGGTCATTAGCTCTGGCATAGTTTCAATTAATCTCTCTTATGCGGCATCATGGAGTGGTTTTACTGCTCGCTTATTTTTGTCAGTCGTATTCCTGTTTAGTTACATCGCATGGAAAGGCAGCTACTTCAGCTATGATCTTGAACTGCCTTCAGCCAAACGTGTTTATTTTTATACGGCAGTTGCAACCATAACTGCATTTATTTTCTTTTCTATTGTGCCATTACCGCCAGTATATCTGCCAGATTTTGCCTTACATCGCCCATATGAATTAATACCCGCGATTATTTTTGCTATCGCACTTTGGGGACATCTACAAAAAGCAAAGTGGCGTGAAGATAGCTTCGAATACTGGATTATTATTGCGATTATCGTCAATGTCATCTGTCAGTTAGCATTTCTATTTCGTGCAGACCAACTTTACGATACAACACATATGTCTGCCCATATTTTTAAACAATTGGGCTATATCGCTATCTTGATTGGTCTTTTTATCAATATTTTTCAATCATTTAAGCGGGTTGAACTAATGGCTCAGTATGATGTGCTGACCAACTTGCCCAATCGCGCACTATTTGCTGATCGTTTTTTACAAGCAATGGCTCATAGCAATCGTAACGAGCTGATGCTAGGTGTGTGTTTTCTTGATTTAGATAATTTCAAACCTATTAATGATCGCTATGGTCATAAAACAGGGGATCAATTATTAATACAAGTTGCTGAACGTATTAAAAAGCAAATTCGTGATGGTGATACGGTGTCACGCTATGGCGGCGATGAGTTTTGTTTGTTACTGAGTGATATTCGTTCTATTCCACATTGCGAACAAATGCTAGAACGAATTCATTCGACACTGGCTGAATCTTTTATCATCGATGACACTGTTATCAACATCACTGCATCTATTGGCATCAGCCTTTACCCTAATGATGATGCTGATTTGGATACGCTGCTTCGCCATGCTGATCAAGCGATGTATCAAGCAAAATTAGCAGGGCGTAATCGTTACCGAATCTATAATGCATCAAATGATCTAGAGATTGCCAAACGTCACCTGCATTTACAAGAAGTCAGACAGGCACTTTTAGAAAATGAATTAACGCTGTATTACCAACCTAAAGTGAATATGCTGACCGGACAGGTTTATGGGTTTGAGGCCTTGATTCGATGGATACATCCTAAACGAGGCATGATCCCACCATTAGATTTCTTGCCCCTGATTGAACATACTGATGTCGAAATTCAAATAGGTCGTTGGGTTATTGAACATGCTTTGCATCAATTAAATGAATGGCAGCAGGATGGTTTACAGTTGGAAGTCAGTATCAATATTTCCTCCTACCATCTGCAATCACCTTCATTTTTGACTCATTTGGAAGCAGTGCTGGCTGAATATAAACATGTTAATGCCCATCTATTACAACTGGAAATTCTGGAAAGTAGTGCGCTTAACGATCTCAAAGCCATCAATGACATTTTAAATACCTGTCGGCAGGAATTTGGTATTCAAATTGCCCTGGATGATTTTGGTACCGGTTACTCATCACTGACTCACTTACGAAACTTGCCTGTCGATACCATTAAATTGGATCAATCATTTGTCAGAGATATTCTTGATGATCCAAATGATTATTCCATTATTGAAGGGATGATTGGCTTGACTAATGCCTTTAATCGTAATGCGATTGCTGAAGGTGTAGAAACAACAGAGCATGGTTTAATGTTGCTTGCTATGGATTGCGTCTTAGCTCAGGGTTATGGCATTTCCCGCCCGATGCCAGCAAAAGATGTGACGGCCTGGCTCGAAAATTATCAGTTAAATGATGTATGGGTGAAGTATGCTCAACAACGAGCATCGATGACTCAAAAACAAAAAGACAGTGATGTTTTTAAACTCATCCTCGAACAATGGTACAGTCGGATTCAAACTAAAATCATGAGTTTGCCATCAGACACCTCCGTCAATTGGCCTATTTTAAATAAAAACAAATGTCATATGGGTGTCTGGTTATACCGTCAATCACATGATAGTGTTTTTGATCAGGAAACCATGACCGAGTTAAAAAATGCGCATGCAATATTGCATCTGACAGCACAAGATCTGGCTATCAACTATGAATCTGGTGATGTGGCCTCTGCCAAACAAAGCTTGAGCAAACTGGCTACTATTGTTGAAGCATTAAAAAATATTTTAAAACAGGCACAATAAAACAACTTATGAAATCAGTTCTAACGCTACTTTTATTTTTAATCATTGGTTCGGTCATTGCTGACACACTCACCCATGATATTAAGGTTTACCGTGATCCTGACTGCCAATGTTGTCATAAATGGATAACACACCTGGAAAACAATCAGTTCAATGTGATTGATGTGCCAACGCGCAATATGGCCAGTGTAAAAGCAGCCGTCGATTTACCTAAAGGTATGGCTTCTTGTCATACTGCCACGATTGGCGGCTATATCATTGAAGGTCATGTGCCTGTGGCTGATATCATACGGTTACTGACAGAAAAACCGGACATTGCAGGTTTATCTGTACCTCAAATGCCAGTCGGTAGCCCCGGCATGGAAATGGGTTCCAGAAAAGACAACTTTGCAGTGATGCAATTTGATCGTGCCGGTCACTATTCAGTCTACAATTATTATTTTGTCGACGAACATAATGAATACCAAAGTAAAAAAGCCGAGGCAACCCAATAAGTGGAGTTATTGATTGTTCTGGGTCGTGTACTTTTTTCATCCTTTTCTAACGTATTTCAAAAAAGATTAACCCACGAAGGCCTTCATCCGTTTTTTATTGTAATGATGTCTTATCTGGTGCTATCGATTATTTGTGTGCCCTTATTATGGACATTTAACAGCACTGAACTCACTGCTTATTTTTGGTTTAACAGCTTTTTTGCAGCCTTATTAGATATGGCCGGAACCTTGTTTCTGGTGATGTCACTATCCAAAACAGATCTATCTGTTTTTGGGCCACTCAATGCTTATAAAGTCGTTATCTCGATGATATTGGCAATGCTATTTCTTGGCGAAATTCCTAGTGTACAAGGCTTTGCCGGCGTTGCCATTATTGTGATTGGCAGCTTCTTTTTATTTCCAGCTAACAACAGCCAGATCAACAGCAACCGTATTTTGCAATTAGTATCAGAGCGTGGTGTGCACTATCGTTTCCTATCTATTTTGTTATTCTCAATTGGCACCCTACCGTTAAAAAATGCTGTTGTTGCTGGTGGTGCGATTGCCACCACTGTATTTTGGTGTTTGATTGGCTTTCCACTTGCAGTCTTTGCACATCACTTGTTTATTAAAAGTAAGCTTAAAACCGATATCGAACAGTCGATCAAACATGTTTATGACTTTCTCTATCTGGGTATGTTGATCTTCCTGATGCAATACATGACCATGCTGGTTTTATCTGAATTATTTATCGCCTATTCCTTAGCCCTATTTCAACTGAGCATGGTATTGCAAGTCTTTCTTGGCTATCGCATTTTCAATGAGAAACACATTGCACGAAGACTGCTTGCCAGTTTAGTTATGATTGCTGGCAGTTTATTGGTGATTAATGCCTAGGTTACAACGCTGCTAAATAGGCATCCTTCAACTTAACGTAATTCGATGCCGAATAGTTTAAATATACCCGTTCATCCTCAGTTAATGGGCGTATTTGTTTTACCGGTGAACCAAGATAAAGATAACCAGATTCTAAGCGTTTGCCCGGCGGCACTAATGATCCTGCACCAATTAATACCTGATCCTCAATTACAGCCCCATCGAGAATAGTCGATGACATACCCACCAGCACCTGATTACCAATAGTGCAGCCATGTAACATCACCAGATGACCAATCGTGACATCATCACCGATAATCAGCGGATGGCCTTCAGGCTTAAATTCACTTGCATGCGTTATATGTAGACATGAATTATCTTGAATACTGGTTCGAATACCAATACGAATTTGATGCATATCACCGCGAATAGACACTAACGGCCAGACCGAGCTGTCATCACCGATTTCAACATCACCAATCAAAACAGCACTATCATCAACCCACACACCTTGGCCTAATTTAGGACTATGACCACGAAATGATTTCATCACCATTAGTGTTATCCATTTATCGCAAAAAATGATAAGTATAACGTTATCTGTATTACCAACTAACGTTGTTTAAATGCTGCTAATGCCCTTTCACGACCAAATTTAAGATCAACAATCGGCTGGCAGTACACGCTTCGTTGCTCTGCTCTGGGTTGATGAATGTCCTTATCTGACAATGAAGATAACTCTGGCACATATTGCCTGATAAAATCACCTTTTGGATCAAATCGTTGTGATTGTGTGACTGGATTGAATAGTCTAAAGTACGGCACCGCATCGGTACCTGTTGAGGCCGACCATTGCCAGCCGCCATTATTAGCGGCCAAGTCACCATCAATCAGATGTTGCATAAACCACTGTTCGCCTAAACGCCAATCAATCAGCAAATGTTTAGTCAAAAACATCGCTGTGACCATGCGCAGACGATTATGCATCCAGCCGACTTCAAGCAGTTGACGCATGGCAGCATCCACCAGCGGAAATCCTGTTTGGCCTTGTTGCCATGCCTGTAACTCTGTCATGTCATGCCGCCATGGGATAGCGTCAGTATCAGCTTTCCATGGTTTATGTTTTGAAACCTGAGGGTAATCAATTAACACATGTTTATAAAACTCTCGCCACAGTAATTCATTTTGCCATGTTCTAACCCCATCATTTTGTTCACAATACTGCACGGTTGCCTGCCAACATTGTCTTGCTGAAATGACACCGCTGGCTAAATAGGCAGATAATTTGCTGGTAGCACGTGATGAAGGTATATCACGATTGTGTTGATAATCTGCGATTTTATTCTGACAAAAATTGCTTAACCTTGTCTGTGCTTCTGACTCACCTTCTAGCCAAAATTGTTTAAGTTTAGTACTGATTGTTGGCCAATCAAGCTGATCCAAGTCACATTGTTCATTAAGTGTTTTAGTTAAAATGAGCTGTTGTTTTTGAGGGCGTGGATACAGTTGCAGTTCACTTCCGATCTGCTGTCTGGCTTGTTTAGAAAAAGGGGTAAAAACTTTAAATGGTTCGCCGGTTTTGGTTGTGACCGATTTTGGTGTCAACAAAAGCTGATCATGATAAACATGGCAGTTTACATTCAGTTGTTGGCAGCGCTCTATCACGTTATTGTCACGCTGTTGTTCATTAACAGGATAGTCATGGTTAAAAAACAGATTTGAAATCTGCCATTGCTTGCAAATCGTTTCTATCAGTTTAGGTATCTTCTGATAGTCATTTACCTGAAAATAATGCAGCGTAATGTTTAATTGTGCGAGATCGTGCTGTATCTGTTGTAAATTACGTCGCCAAAAATCTATTTTTACAGGTGCATCATCATGTCGCTGCCATTGCTCAGGTGTTGCAATATAAATAGCAATAACGGCCTGATTTTGCTGACAAGCATGATATAAAGCAGGATTATCACTAAGTCGTAAATCGTTACGAAACCAAACCAGATTACCTTGCATTAGCGTGGCTCTATTTGTTTAAGCCATTGCTGCATCATCGTTGATTGCCATGACAAGCAAATATCTCCTGCAACGTAGTTTACCTGGTTATTTTGGAGTTCATTCTGATGAATATCTACCGTAGCACCAACACATAAAAGTCGCTGTTGCCAATTGGCTTTTAAATCAATTAACTTGGTGAATGACGCGATATCCAAACGATTATTGGCAAAGACTATCAGGCCGCGATCAGGATGATGATCAAGTCTAGCTAGACTTTCAACCGACGCATCAACGGTGATGGCATGTACACGAATTCCTGCTTGAAGTAGCAAACCATACAAAAACCAATAATCGCTATCAGTATGACCTTGTTCTGTATTAATTAACCAACAGCTTGCTCGTGCTTTTTGTTTGTCGGCACGTAAGCTCATCACTGTTATTTGACGTTGCCATAATTGTTGCCAAACTTGCTGTTCTAATTGATAGCCTAAGGGTTTATGTTGCCAACGCTCAGCCAATAATTGGTTCAAAGGTTGGTAAACCTGTTGGCATAGGGTATGAAAAGGTATGGTTTTTGTCAGTTTATCGCACAGTTGATTGGCCGTAATTTGCTTCAATTCAATCAGCGCGGTCAACATTTCTTGCACATTGTCTTGCCACTGTTGATCAACTGTTGAATTTTTATCCTTAGGACTAGGAGTGCCAAGCAATGGCGCAACCTTACTAACTGTCACACCGCGATTTAACCACGATAGAATCTGCTTTATCTCGTCAATATTGTCTTGGGTGTAAACACGGTGTCCCTTGGGTGTGCGTTGCGGTTTAACCAAACCATAACGACGTTCCCAAGCTCGTAAGGTAATTGAAGCAACGCCAGTCTGCTGACTGACATCGCTGATACTAAATTGGTTGTCAGATGGCATTTCTAAGACTCAAATCTTCGGGATACGGTTGTAAATAGGCTTGTTTGACAATATACGGATCAGGATGATTATTGAAATGATGTTTTATCAATGTCATCGGCACAATTAAAGGCACTTGGGCAGTACGATATTGTTCAATAATGTTTATTAACTCTTGCTTTTCAGCAGGTGATAATACTTGTTTGAGATAGCCCTGCAAGTGCATCAATACATTGGTATGTGTTTTACGTGATGCCAACCGTTTCAATTCGGTCATCAAGGCTTCAAAATAGCGTTGAGCCAGGTTTTCAATATCGTGATTGCCGGCATCGGCTAACATCCGCCCTAACTCGGCATAACGTGCTGGAGAATGTGCCATCAACACATATTTATAGCGTGAATGAAAATCAATAATGGCTTGATAACTTAAGCCTGCTTGTTGCAGTTGCTGCCAGTTATGATAAGCAAATACACGCGTTATAAAGTTTTCACGAAGGAATGAATCAGCCAGTCTTCCTGACTCTTCAACCGGTAATAATGGATTAGCAACCATGATCTGTTTTGAATAAAGACCTTGCCCTGGCTCTGCAGCTGGATAGCCATTTTCTTGATAGACCTTAACCCGAAACACACCGCAACTTGGTGAGTTTTTCATAAAAATATAGCCACAAAGATCATGATGTTCTTTCGCTTTCTGTTTGCCAAAGTCGATAATCTTATCGGTAAAATCAACTGTATTGTCATGGACATAAACGGACTTGGGCGCAGTCACATCACCGATTAAACGGATTGGTCGCCTGGGTATAGTCATACCGACACCGACTTCTGGACATTCAGCTACAAAGTCAAAATAGCGTGACAAACTGTCAGTACAGAGTCGTGAATGTTTGTGTCCGCCATCAAAGCGCACTTCATGTCCTAATAGACAACTACTGATACCGACTTTAATTTTCATTTACCACCTCTCAACAATGATAATTAGCATAACAAGCCACAAATACTTGTACAAGTATTTTATTTTGTATAACTTTGTGTAATGATGTACTAAACGCTTAACGGACACGATCTATGAAACACTATTTGATTACAGGTGGTACAGGCCTTATTGGTTCAGCTTTATGCCGCATACTTGCCGCAGAAAATAACCAGATTACCGTGCTCAGTAGAACCCCCGACAGTGTTAAGCAAAAATGTGGTGATGGTATCAAAGCAATACAGTGCTTAAACGATATCGATGATGACACAAACATTGACGTTGTCATCAATTTAGCTGGAGAGCCTATTGCTGATAAATTGTGGACAAAGAAACGTAAAAACCTGTTAGAACAGAGCCGAATCGATACCACCAGGTGCCTGGTAGATTGGCTAATTTCCCGTCAGCAAAAACCAGAATGTTTAATCAGTGGTTCCGCTGTTGGTTGGTATGGTGATGGTGGTGACAGGCTTATAAACGAACAAAGTCAGTTTCATCAGGAATATACTCATAACCTGTGTGAGGCATGGGAACAACAGGCTATTCGCGCCGGACAAAATGGCATTCGTGTGTGTATTGTTCGCACGGGACTTGTGCTCGCACCTAATGACGGTTTGTTAAAAAAAATGCTGTTACCTTTTAAACTGGGTCTTGGAGGCAGACTGGGTAATGGGCAACAGTATATGCCTTGGATCCATATTGATGACATGCTGTCGTTGCTGACGTTTCTGGTTGAAAATGAGCAGCTAAAAGGCGTGTTTAATGCCTGTTCGCCCTCACCCGTAACCAATTCAGAATTTACAAAAACATTAGCTGTTTTACTTAATCGTCCTGCTTTTTTCCATCTACCAGCCAGTTTATTAACATTACTATTGGGAGAAATGGCTCGACTTTTGTTAACCGGACAGCGTGCCGTTCCAGCAAAACTAAAAGCAAACGGCTTTAAGTTTAACTATACTGATCTCGAATCAGCCTTATCTAACATTCTAAAAATAGCGATGACTAAATAACTATGACTAAACGTGCACTATTACTGGCCAATTTAGGTTCACCTGATAACTGTGATGTAGCGTCGGTGCGTCGTTATTTAAATCAATTTTTGATGGATCCTTATGTTATTCAGTTACCATGGTTTATCCGCCGCTTAATTGTTAGCTTGTTTGTATTACCCAAACGACCAAAAGCTTCGGCCCATGCCTATCAAAGTGTATGGTTGCCGGAAGGTTCACCCTTAATTGTACTTTCACAACGTTTACGTGATGCCTTACAGGCCAAGCTTGATATACCGGTTGCGATGGCAATGCGTTATGGTAACCCTAGTATTGAAAGCCAAATTTTGAAGCTGGTCAATGATGATCAGGCTGATGAAATCGTGTTTATGCCAATGTATCCACATTATGCACAAAGCACGATTACAACTTCAGTCGAGCAAGCAAAAAAAGTCATTAAAAAGCACAATTTGGCAGTTAAATTGACGGTAGTTGAACCTTTTTACAATAAGCCAGATTACATTAAAGCCTTAGTCGAAAGTGCTAAACCCTACCTTGAACAAGACTATGATCACCTTGTTTTTAGTTATCATGGTTTGCCTGAGTCTCATATTACAAAACTGGATAGTTCAGGGGCACATTGCTTGAACAAACAGGACTGTTGCCAACTGCCTCACCCTGCCCACAAGACCTGCTATCGCCATCAAGTCATGGCAACAACGCGCGCATTTGCCCAACAAGCAGGATTAAATCCATCACAGTTTTCAGTGGCATTTCAATCACGTTTAGGTCGTGCCAAGTGGTTAGGGCCTAATACCGAAGACAGATTGAGAGAGCTTGCTCAATCGGGTGCCAAAAATGTACTAGTGATCTGCCCTGCCTTTGTCACAGATTGCCTGGAAACATTAGAAGAAATAGCGATTCGTGGTCAGGAAGTATTCTCAGAAGCTGGTGGCGAAACATTAACTTTAATTCCATGTCTTAATGACCATCCGGCATGGGTTGATGTGTTAGCGGATTGGTGTCAAACAAAAACTCGCACTCGTTAAGCTCTTGCCTGACAGTGTTTAGCCGAGCTTGGCTAAACACTGTTATCATGTCGTTCTAAATCAGCATGTGTGAGGCATCTATGAAAACCGTATCGTCCATCCTAACCCTTTTATTTTGTTTAGTTTTAACCAGTATCAGTTATGCTGCTGGTCCGATTTTATTACCCGCATGGCAAACCGACAGTGTATTCGAGCAGCCAGAATCAGTTGTATTAGATAAAAAACGTAACATTTTGTATGTATCTAATGTCAACGGCAATCCTAATGATGTTGATGGTAATGGTTATATTTCACAGCTGGGTTTAGATGGCAAAATCATCGCACAACATTGGATTGACGGCTTTAATGGACCCAAAGGTATGGCGATTGTTGGTGATGTTTTATATGTTGCTGACATCAATGAATTGGTCGCAATTGATCTTGCAAGCAATAAAATCAGTCAGCGTTATGTAGCTAAAGACGCTAAGTTTCTTAATGATGTTGCCGCTGATCAAGCTGGTAATGTCTATGTATCTGATATGCTAACAAATACTATTTATCGTTTGAGCAATAATACATTTGGATCATGGATCAATGATCAACAATTAGAATTCCCCAATGGATTATTAGTTGAGGGTGATAATTTAATCCTCGGTAGCTGGGGTGTGATGACTGACGGCTTTGCAACAACCATACCCGGTCATTTAAAAACAATTTCAATTGCAACAAAAGCGATTAGCAGCCTTGGTGATGGTACAGCTGTTGGTAATCTTGATGGGGTTGAATCCGATGGTGAAGGTAACTATTTTGTTACTGACTGGATGGTTGGCAAACTCTTACACATCACACCTGCTGGCATCAGCACGACGCTATTGTCACTGACACAAGGTAGTGCTGATCATACTGTTTTAGCCGATCAAAACCTTGTCATCATTCCAATGATGCTATCTGGCAATGTGATTGCCTATGAAATTAAAAAGTAAAAACACCCCATGACATTTGATGATTTATTTCTTGATGACACATTGTTATCTGCGTTAAAAAAGCTACATTTTGAAACACCGACTGCCGTTCAAGAAGCCGCCATTCCTCTGATATTAGAGGGAAAAGATGTGTTAGCCGGTGCAGCGACCGGAACAGGTAAAACAGCGGCATTTGTGTTGCCTGCCTTGCAATTATTGATTGATAAACCCAATAAAACCAAGCAACCGAAAATTTTGATGTTGGCACCAACGCGTGAATTAGCATTTCAAATTCAACACGTTGTCAATCAATTATCCAAAGGACTGGGTATCAATACCGTGATCATGACTGGCGGTTTTTCTCAGGCTAAACAAGTTGAGTTCCTGAACCAAGCGTGCGACATTATTATTGGTACGCCAGGACGTTTGTTAAATCTGGTTTCTGATGAAGCCTTAGACTTATCAGATATTGATATGGTCGTTATTGATGAAGCTGATCGTATGCTGGATATGGGCTTGGGACCTGATGTCCTAGCCTTGCTTGCAACAATTGCAGGTGACTTTCAAGCCTGTTTATTCTCTGCGACCTTAGCGGGTAGTGGTGTACAAATTTTTGCAGATGAATTATTGGCTGACGCTGAAATTGTTCAAATTGATGCTGCAAATACAAAATCAGACCAAGTCTCACAATGGGTTTATTACGCTGATAATAAAGAGCATAAACAAGCGTTATTACAGGCTTTTATCACTGATCCTGCCTGCACCAGTGCCATTGTATTTTGTAACAAAAAAGAACGTGCCGAAGAAATTACCTCATGGTTACAATCTCGCAATATTTCAGCTCAGGTAATGCATGGTGATTTTAATCAGGCAACACGTATCGATAAAACACGTAAATTTCGCAATCAATTGATCAAAGTGATGGTTGCAACGGACGTTGCTGCGCGTGGTCTTGATTTAACAAATATCACGCATGTGATTAACTACGACCTACCCTTTAAAGGCGATATTTATATTCATCGTATTGGGCGAACAGGTCGAGCCCAGCAAGTAGGTACAGCGATTAATATTGTCGAGTCACATGATCTGAAGAACCTGGAGCGTATTGAGTTTCACTTACAAACAACATTGCCTGTGGCCAGACTGAAAGGCTTAGAGCCGAAATCTAAAGCAAATAAAGCCAAATCTAAAAAACAGGCTAAAAAAGATGCACCCCGTTATGTCTCTAAAAAAGATCGCGAACTAACACCACCAGCGGATGATTAATCCATCACCAACACTGCTACGTTGGCTTTTAGTCCTCGCTACAGGACTACTCTGTGCTGGTTTTGTAACACCGATAATGACCTTAACCCAATTTATGTTTTTTGATCAGTCATTTTCAATTTTATCGGGTGTTTGGCAGTTATTTTTAGATCGTCATTTTGTGTTATTTGTAGTAATAACCAGCTTTAGCGTTTTATTACCACTTGCTAAATTGGCACTGTTATTTAACTTGCTTTCACCTAATGTTAAGCACCCAAAGACTCGTAACAAATTACTCCGGTTAATGCATGATTATGGTCGTTGGGCCATGTTAGATGTCATGGTGGTTGCACTATTGATTGTCGTGGTAAAACTTGGTGCCATTGTCAGCATACAGATCCATGCCGGCCTCTATATCTTTGGCGCCTCGGTGTTATTGATCATGACTATCACCCATTATGTGGTTCGTATACATGATCAACATCCTAACCAGCTAAAATAATTAACCTGTATTACGTAAGCCTGTTGATATTGCACTAATCGTACGCAACAATGGTGCGCGTAAATTTTCTCTTTCACTGTCACTAATCATCTGATCACGATAGCGTTTCAATAAAACAATCTGGATGTGATTTAAAGGATCCAAATACGGATCGCGTCGGCGTAGTGATAATGCTAATGTCGGATTTTCTGAAAGCAATGTATCACGCTCTGTTAGTTTCAATATCCACGCTACCGTACGTTTGTATTCTTGATCAATGATTGTAAAAATTTCTTTGCCAGTGTTCGGATCCAAACATAATTTCGAATACTCTTGGGCAATAGTCATATCCGCTTTTGATAATGCCATTTGTGTATTACTGATCAAAGCACGCATAGCAGGACGATGTTTATACACTTTTTTCAGCATTTCAAGCTTTAGCAGATCATCACCACACACCGCCTCTAACGCACTACCAATGCCATACCAAGCAGGCAAGGTATGACGTGATTGTGCCCAGGCAAAGACCCAACCAATAGCACGCACTGAATTCTTGGAACGATCGCCCGTTTTACGGTGTGACGGTCTTGATCCAATATTCATCAAACCAATTTCTGAAATAGGACAAGCTTCATAGAAATAATCGAGGAAACCAGCTGAATTCTCTGTCAAATCACGATAGCTTTGTTCACCTTCTTCAACCAATTGTTCCATTAAACAATGAAACGCTGCTGATTCAGCCGATGATGTTTGTTCTGGTTCAGGTTCAATCAAATTGCGACTTGCCATCATTAAACCTGAGACGCCCATGCCTAATTCATAGGCAGCGGTCTCAACATTACCATATTTATAAGACAGCACTTCGCCTTGTTCGGTGAACTTGATTTGTCCATGTACCGTACCTTTAGGCTGAGACATAATCGCTTGATGAGTCGGACCACCGCCGCGACCAATAGTACCGCCCCGTCCATGAAACATACGGCATTTAATCTGATGTTTGACAGTCAAATCGGACACAATTTTCTGCGCTTTATACAAACTCCAGCCCGATGCCAAAATACCGCCATCTTTACATGAGTCAGAATACCCCAACATGACTTCTTGTAAATTGCCTGATGCTTTTAACAAAGCACCATAAATGGGTGCATCTAATAAGGTTGTCATTACCTCTTCAATACGCGATAAATCATCGATGGTTTCAAATAATGGTGATACTTGAATATGACAGAACAATTCACCTTGGTAATCATAACCACATAATCCGGCAAAGCGAGCAAGTAACATCACCTCTAAAATATGACTGGCATGATGTGTCATTGATATCACGTAAGTACCAAAGGCTTTTTCACTAACCTCAGCACGGATACGTGTCATCAAATTAAATACAGCCACCGTTTCAGCAGTGTTGTCACTCAATTGGTGATCGGTAGAAAGGGGGGGCAAGTCTTTCTTGGCGAGTAATTCTGTTAATAAATCAAAGCGCTGTTGTTCATCTTGTTTTAGATAATCTGACGCTAAGCCTACTTTCTGAAGTACTTCAGCCACCGTTTCACTATGACGTGTTGATTCCTGGCGAATGTCTAATTGCAACAAATAAAAACCAAAGGTTTCGACTAAACGAATCAAATCTTGTAATTCTTCGTCGGCAATGGCTTCATCGCCACCCTCAATCAGTGAGTCACGAATTAAATGCAGATCATGTAAAAATTCAAGTTCAGAATGATAATAAACACCGAGCGATGGCGAGTTGGGTGCTGTTGCAAAATAATTTTCACTGACACGTAAATTATCTTCCAAACGATAACGCATCATATACAGTTTACGGCGATAGGGTTCGGTACCAAAACGATACGGTTTTACCCCAAAGGCACCAATGTATTTATTCTCATTTTGAGCGATATCTTCTGCTAAGGCTTTACTGATTTTACTGACGGGCACGCAATGAGTCAGGATATGGCTTAATTTAGTCACATCACTCAAATAACGACGTAAAACTGTTCGTTTTTGTAGCTGCACAGCCATTTCAGTAGTGTCCGCAGTTACAAACGGATTACCGTCACGATCACCACCGATCCATGAACCAAACCGCAAGAAATCTGGAATAGTCAGGGATTGACCTTGCTGTAATTCGTTACCATAAACACGCTTGAATGCTGCTTGCATGTTTTTATAGGTTTTCGGTACAGCATCAAATAGACTGATATTAAAATAGAACAAGCCGTTTTTAATTTCATCACGCACGGTAGGCTTGAACGCACGTACTTCGTCCGTTCCCCACAATATCTGAATTTGTGTTTTTAGTTTTGTCCGAACGTTTACTTCATCAGTTTCAGTCAGGTAACGCTCAGCAAGGACTTCATCCAGAATAAAAATGCGACGCAAACCTTCCATCACAGTCCGACGTTTTGATTCGGTCGGATGTGCTGTAAACACAGGAATATATAAAATCGAATTCAATAGCTCCTGTGCTTGTTCCAGACTGACTCCCTCGTCTTTTAACTGACGTAGAATTGAACTAAAGGAACCATGCCACAATTGATTATTGTTACGCAGTTGGATTATCCGATTATGATGAAGGTGGGCTTCTTCTACTGTATTAACCAGGCCAAAATACAAATTAAAAGCACGAATAACATCGGTTAATGCTTGATGATCTAATTCAGAAATGTCGGCAAGTAACTTTTGTCGTAACTCGTTATCATCATTGCGTCTAAGACGAATATAGCCTTTGCGTAATTTCTCAACGGTATTGAATACGGCTTGAGAAGAGTGACTTTGAATAACCTCACCCAATATTTCGCCAATCAATTTGACGTGGCGTCGTAAGTCACTATCTGTCAAAGGCCGTATTTGTGGTTGATTTTGACTGGCGATAGTCGTATATGACATACAATAGCTCTCAGGTTAATTTATGGTAGAGGGCAAGATACATCTCCGCACTCTTGTCCCAACTATAATCCTGGGCCATTGCAGTCATCATCATCTTACGCCAGATCCGTGGTCGTTGGAATAAATCTATCACAGTGTCTAAGGTCTGTTCCAATGCTTCCGGTGTGCTTGCCTGAAACTTAAATCCTGTCGCTAGTTCATCTTTACGATTTTGTTCTGTTGCATCAACAACGGTATCAGCCAAACCGCCTGTGTTTCTAACGATAGGTAAGGTGCCATAGCGCAAGCTATAAAGTTGATTCAGACCACATGGTTCAAACCGGGATGGCATTAAAAACACATCTGCACCAGCTTCTATACGGTGTGACAGCCCTTCATCGTAACCAATATGAACACCGACTTTATCAGGATAATGTGCTCTTAATATACGAAGGTCTTGTTCATAATGTGATTCACCACTGCCTAAACATACTAATTGGATATTAGCATTTGAGTGCAATAAACGTGATATGGCAGCGATTGATATATCAATACCCTTTTGTGAAACCAAGCGACTAATTAAACCAATTAATAACACATCGTCTTTTTGAGGCAAACCATACTCAGTTTGCAAAGCAGCCTTATTATCGTATTTGTATTTAATGGTTTTCACTGAATAGGGTTTAACCAGGTAATGGTCCTGTTCCGGATCCCACTCATGTTTATCAATGCCATTAAGAATGCCTGTTAATCGACCTTGTTGAGCACGTAAAGTCAATAAACCTTCCAAGCCGTAACCAAACTCATAACTACATATCTCACGCGCATAAGTAGGGCTAACGGTGGTAATGTGATCTGCGTAGATCAAACCTCCTTTCATAAACGACATCAGATCATAAAACTCAATGCTTTCACTGTGCCAGAATGACTCTGGCAAATCCAAGGCATTAAACACATCGCGCGAATATAAGCCTTGATACGCCAAATTATGAATCGTAAATACAGTCGCTGGACGGTTGTCCAGATCTGCAATCAATGCCGGAGCCAAGCCTGTTTGCCAATCATTACAATGTAAAATGTCGGGTTGCCAATCCAGACCAGCCTCATTCATTGCAAGTTTAGCTATTGCTCTTGAAAACAGAGCAAAACGTGCCGGATTATCTTCCCAATCGCCGCCTTTAGCTTGACTGTAAGGACCACCTTCACGATCAAAATGCTCAGGTGAATGTAAAAGATATAGCGGCACATTCGTGTCTGGTAAGGTCGATTGTAAAATTTCTACAGGCAAGTGATAACCATCAAGTTTAATCGTGGCTACAGTTCTAATTTCCGTCAAACCTTCTAAACATTGACGGTATGCAGGAATGATAATGCGGATATCTTGACCACTTTCACTCAAGGCAATAGGCAAGCTCGCTGACACATCTGCCAAGCCTCCAGTCTTAATTAATGGGTGAACCTCACTACTTGCAAATAGAATTTTTCGCACACCAGACTCCTAAAAATTGTACAATTGAACAATTATATACGGTCATGAGCCTAATCACAGCTCGTAAATGGAGAACTAATGAAACCTTGCACAATTATTATCTTTGGTGCCACTGGCGATTTATCCAAGAAAAAACTACTTCCCGCACTCTATCATTTAGAAGCAGAAAATAGATTAACTGCTGATACCCGCATTATTTGTATGGGGCGCAAAGAAATGCCCCAACAAGAATGGAAGTCATTAGTCGATGGCTATGTGTCTCCTAATGCTCGCGGTGGCGTAGATAAAACCATTCTTGATACCTTTTTGGCTAAAGTAACGTATTTCAAATGTGATCTGAATGATGCCGCGTCATATCAGGCACTCAATACACTTGTGACAAACGAAGAAAATGGGTTCTCACAAAATATCGTATTTTATTTATCGATCGCACCAGCATTATTTGGCACGGTTGGTGACCAATTATCTGCGGTCGGCTTAAACCGAGAAGATAAAGGCTGGCGTCATCTGGTTGTTGAAAAACCATTTGGTTACGACCAGAAAAGTGCTGCTGAGTTAGAACTGGTCTTACGTCGTAACTTTACTGAAAAACAAACATACCGTATCGATCACTATCTTGGTAAAGGCACAGTGCAAAACATCTTTGTTTTCCGTTTTGCCAACCTATTACTAGAACCATTATGGAATCGTAACTATATTGATCATGTTCAAATCACCCACGCTGAACAACAAGGTGTTGGCGGTCGTGCCGGTTATTATGATGGTTCCGGTGCGATGCGCGATATGATTCAAAGTCACTTATTACAAGTTATGACTCTGGTTGCAATGGAGCCACCAGCTGATTTGAATGATGAATCATTGCGTGATGAAAAAGTAAAAGTATTAAAAGCCATTCGTCCAATTACAGAAGATACGGTTGATGATCATGCTTTCCGTGGTCAATATGCTGCCGGTAACGTCGCTGATGTCGCCCAGAAAGGTTATCTGGAAGAAGATGACGCGCCGGAAAACAGTGTGACAGAAACCTACGCTGCATTAAAAGTCTATGTCGATAACTGGCGCTGGCGTGGTGTGCCTTTTTATCTTCGTACCGGTAAATGTATGCCCGAATCAAAAGCGATGATTGCAATTCGTTTTAAAAAACCTCCACAAGAATTGTTCAAAAATACAAAAATTGGCGACAGCCATGCCAACTGGATTGTAATGGGATTACAACCAGACAATACACTACGTATTGAACTTCAAGCTAAAGAACCAGGGCTGGAAATGAAAGCACATACCATTGGTATGGAAACAGTTGAAGATGAAGATACACGCCATAAACTAGATGCGTATGAGGCGATGATCCTCAGTGCGGTGATGGGTGACCGTTCATTATTCTTACGTTCTGACGAAGTCGATCTCGCTTGGAAAGTGGTAGATCCCGTTATTGAAAAATGGTCTAAAGATAAAGACTTTGTGCATAAATACGCAGCAGGCACATGGGGACCAGAACAAGTATCTCGCATTTTTGATGATCCATGTCATCAATGGCGTAATAATCTCTAATCTTAATTGCGAATACTGTTACTTAAACAAGGCCCTGATGATCCGATTATCAGGGCCTTGTTTTATCTTATTCTCTCCGTGTACTCCATGTCCTGCTCTTTGTCGGGCTAAAAGATCAGCTACGCAGTTACTTCGTTTCCGACCCTCGTGGATTGGACTTCAGTCCAACAATTCCATGCTCCGATGACGGTAAGCCAAAGCATTATCCGTATTTGTCCACAAGTTAGGGAAGCACGAAAAGCACGAAAAAGCACGGGGTCAGGCCCTGACCAATCCCCACAAAAGATAGAACAAAAACAATCAATTAACGCATAATGAAAGGAACTCTCACAGCATTTAA
>JARGFJ010000033.1 GCA_029210875.1 Gammaproteobacteria bacterium
TTTAAAGCATTATTTTGTTCAACTGATTCATACCGTGCACGAGCTGAAAAGCTGACTTTACCACCCGTTAGGGCTTCGATAAAGGTATCGTCAGCGTGACTCATCATCGGCGTAGTTAAAATAACAGTCATCATCGTGGCAAGTAGTGTTAGTTTTTTCATATCTATACCCCATCAACTTGAAGATGCTTGCTACTTTTACCGTTTGTGGTGAGCTTGTCGAACCATGAACCTAAGTAAGCTAACCCTTCGACTCTTCGACGAGCTCTGAGCTCAGGGGGAACGGAAATTTTTAGCAATAGTTGCATCTTCAATACCCACGGGTATATACCCATGGGTAGCAGATTTGCTGTTAAATTACTAACGTCCGTCATTTCCGCGAAGGTGGGGATCCAACGATAGTAAATAGTGTCACTACCCCTGGCGCCCCACATTTGTGAGGATGACAAAAGATGATTTTGTGCTGATTGATGTGTCATCGGTATATATAGTCCTAATTGACAAACTTAATCGTTAATACTGCGGCTCGCGTACTGGCACTTTTACTTCGATAACGCCAGACTTTTCAAATTTAAATCGTAAGCTAATGTCTGTTTCAGATGAAAATGTCTCCTTGTTTAAATCCATCAACATAAGATGAAATGACATTGGCTCTAACACAACTTCTGAATGGGCATCTATGACCATATTATGCAGATGTATCATTTGTGCCCTGCCTGAGTTTATCTCAGTCTTATGCAGCATGACATGGGCGTTATCACACTCAATAGCAATCAGTGTATCGGCTTGTCCACCGTCATTTTTAATAATGCCATATCCTGCTGTATTGTTAGCAACTGCTGGAGCTAACACAATCCAAAAATCATTTATTTTAATCTGTGGTTTTTCTTTGTTGGCCTGGAGTGTTGGCATCACGGTCAATGCAATCAAACCCAGCAAAATAATACTTCTCATTAACCATGATTTATTCATTTAGTAGCCCTCGAATCTTGTCGATAAACTCATCAACCGGTGTGCCAGTATATTCAAGGCTACGGGTATAACCTTGCTTATCTAACAAATATAACGTCACTGTATGACTGTAAAGTGATGCTTTATCGTCTTTAAGTTCCTGATTATTAGTAAATAACTTAGGATTAACGCGGCGAATGTTTTGGGTCGGAATATCTAACACGGACAGCGGTTTATATTCAGCTTGATAGAGTGACACAATATAATCTATCTGCTCTTGTGTACCTGACAAGCCAATAAAGTCTTTATTAAAATGACCAATAAACCCTTTCAAATGCCCTGGCGTGTCATATTCAGGATCAATTGTGACAAAGACGATACGCGTGCGTTGTTGTTCTTCATTACTGAGTCCAGCATACAGCCGCTTTAAATAACCTAGAGTAAAGGGACAAATATCTGCACAATTGGTATAGCCAAAAGCGAGCACTACAACATTGCCTGAAAATTCAGTTGACTCGATAGCATTGCCATCGGCATCAATGGCAGAAAACGCACCACCAACACCACTTAAGATGGGTAATGCTTGTGCCAGTACATGATTGGCATTAACTACGCTCAAGCAGATTAACATGCTGATCAGCATTGGTTTTAACATAAAAAGCCCTGCCATGGTTTAAGATCAGGAAGCAGATGGTGTTCGTTAATTGCTAACACTTCCCAATCATTGTTTTCAGATATCTTAATGTCAATTTCCTGGTGTATTTTAGCGATGACAGGCTGACCACCGGCATTTTCACCCTGCCATTCAATAATAAGCGTTAACATGATGCGATCTGTGTCATCAGCATGTTGTTGAACATCAATCGAACGTAATAAATGTCCACCTGTTGCCAGATAGTGATTACGTTTGAGCAGTGTCGATGCAATTTTATCTGTTGTCTCCAGACTACCAATTTTCAAGGAATAACGTGCTGTGTTGAGCCAGTTGTCACCATTGATCATCTGCGTCATTGAACTGACACCATCAAGATAAGCTAACCAGGCATAGCTAAATTGGCGAGCTTTAAAATAGGCACTGTCAAATCTCGGTTCTGGTGTAGAAACAGGATCATCAAGCACGTCCCTACTAATTGCCTTAATCGTGGGTTTAGCTAATAGTGGCACATAAAAAATAAAACGTTCACTTAGTTTCTGGCGCTGTTGCACGCCTTCATTATCGTGATAAAAAATCAGGATCTGGCTGGTAAACTGATATTCATGATCATCATTTAATTTTATTAAATCCGTACTCATAACCTCGATATGACTGATTGCGTGAGGATAAAGTGCACGGTAGTCATTCCATGTCGATTGTGATCTATCAAACACAATTAATTGGTTTGTGTTTATTAAACTACCATACCAATTCATCACCATTGCTACCATCGCGTTCAGTGATGTGGCATGGGCGATCCTGTCCTCTACTTGTGTAGAAGCTGCGTTAACAACTCCTGCAACAAGTAACATCAGGCTTAATAAAATATTGGATTTCATCGTATTTCAGTTACCAAGCCAACTCGAAACCTAATCATTCAATTGGACTTGGTTTTTGGATCTGTTCCATCAAATCATTATCCCATTCACCTTCCACTGATACGTGCGCTGCAGCGCCCAGCATAATAGCCTCAATTAAATTATGATTTACATAGGCATAAAGACCTGGCTGTTTAAATGTATAGGTTGCAGCTACGGCTTCACCACCAGCTACCGCCCATGTTTCTAAATTGGTCGCAGGTGTGTCATTAAATGAACCACCACGCCAAACCAGATCACCATGACCGCCAATCAAATGCACTCGCGAATCACGATTAGCTTGAGAGTGAACAAATAAAACCGTTTCGCCTACTTTGGCTGTCATTGCATTATCACCCGTTAAAGCACCGACTTTACCGTTGAAGGTGAGATGAGTAGGTGTCAGTGTTTTCATCACTTCCATAGTGTCGGCCATTGCAACTATAGGCCCATCATAACGTTTGTATTTACCGTTTTTATCTTGTGGAATATACCAATCTTGCTCACCAATATAATAGGCCTTATCGTAGGTAACAGGATGACCGTTGTTATCTTTTAAACCATCGCGTGGCAAGATCATAATGGCACCATTCATACCAGCAACGACGTGATATGGAATCATTAAACCACCCGGCGCACAATGATAAACAAACACGCCAGCCTTGGTTGCTTTGAACCTTAGTTTAACCTGTTCGCCTGGCGCAACATGGGTTAAGCCACCGCCACCTAAAGCACCTGTCGCTGAATGAAAATCAATGTTATGCACCATGGCATTGGTTTTTGGGTTGTTAAGTGTTAATTCAACATAATCACCTTCATGAGCAACAATCATTGGTCCAGGATTAGTCCCATTAAACGTCATGGCATGAACAAAAACATTAGGCGCAATTTCCATTTCTTTTTCGATAATATCCATTGTTATTTCAACAATTTTTGCTGATCCATCAGCCACCTGATTATGCTCAGGAAAAAAAGGCGGGGTTACTAATGTTTGCTGTATACGTTCCAGTCCTTGGATATTCGCAACAGAAGTTGTTTTGCCAATAGCCATCGGATCTGCACAAAAGGATGGCGCAGATAATGCCATCAATGATGATGCAATCGCGAGACTCAGTCCCATTTTTTTAAACAGGTATTTCATGTTTTTCTCCAACGTTAATCATTAATAAAGTTCATCGGCAAACCTAATTTGCAGCTTTATAATGTGACTTAAATAGAGATGCATCCTTGACTTAGGTCAAATAACCCTAAATATTTTAGGGGATGTGTTATTTAATGCAAAAATCAGGTTATTAACGCGTTAGTCTTAAATAAAGTAGAGGTAGTTTTATAGGCAGTTCAGCAGCATTTTTAATCACCACATAGGCATTTTTCCCGAATAAATACGGTAAATAATCTTCCGCCTTTTCATCAATCGTGACACAAAATGGTTGAAGTCCTTTTTTCTCAGCTTCCAGTATTGCCTGACGGGTATCTTCTATGCCGTAGCGTCCTTCATATTTATCAAGATCATTCGGTTTGCCATCTGTAATGATCAATAATAATTTCTGACTCGTTGCTTCTTGTTCAAGCAAGTGACTGGCATGACGAATTGCAGCACCCATTCGGGTGTAATAACCGGGACGCATTGCATTGATATGCCCACGAATATCATTGGTATAGTTATCTTCAAAGCCTTTAATAGTATAAAAACGAACATGGTTACGATTTCGAGAAGAAAAGCCATGCAATGCAAACCGATCTCCGGTCACGCTAAGTGCTTCTGACAATAAAAATACCGCATCTCGAATCACATCGATGACGCGTGACGTGTTGTTAACATGCGCATCTGTTGATAATGATAAATCAGCCAGTAATAAACACGATAAATCACGATATTGCTTACGTAAATTCCGATAAACAGGGATATCACTATTGACATGGCCTTTTTTACGATCACTCAAAAAATGTATATAGCTGTCCAAATCAAGTTCGGTACCCTCGGTTTGACGATTTAACCAGTGACGTTGTGGACGTAGAATTTCAAATTGACGACGAATTTGTCGTGCTTGAGATTGTAGTTTTTTAGGCAAGTCAATAGCTTCAATATCACGCGCAGTCATCTCAATAATTCGACAATGCTTTTTCTGTAGAAGCTGTGTTTTATAATCCCATTCATCTACCGGGATACCTTCACCCAATACAATGTCATCATACTGACTTGCTGGTAAATCCAAATCCAATTTAATTTTACTTGCTGTGGCTTCGCTATCTTGGGCAACGGTGATGTTATCCATATCATCTGCGGTTTGCATAGCATCATCGTCGTCATCGTCGGTGCTGGTACGATCAACTTTACTGTATTCGCCCCAGCTCCATAAACTCTCTAAGCGAAAACTCATTAAACCATCATTGCCTTGCGGCATATCCGTTCGATGTGCTTTTTTGCGTTTTTGGTTTGCTGTCTGTTTTTTTGTCTGAGTAGAATCAGTTAAATCAGGATCTTGAATTGGTTTTGTACTATTAAATTCAACTGCCGGTGGTGATGGATGCAACCACAGTACAACTGGTTGTGGTGGACGTTTCGCATACTGTAATCTGGTTTGAGCTGACGTATCTAATAGCGCTGAACGGATAGCTAGTTCTTGCTGAGCTTCACCTTCAGATAGCTGACCTGGTTTTGGACGTTGGGCAAGATGGGCAGCAACCAGCATACTGTACTTTGGTTTTAAACCCGGCCATAACTCCAAGGTTCTAGCTGTGCGATATTGATTACGAGTGATCCAATCACCTTGCTCGACTTTTACTACTGATAATGCTGTCAGCCATAAATAGAGATCCAGGTTAAGCTGTCTAGCAGGAAATAAAGCAATACTTTCTGGTAAGCGTAAGGTTTCTTCATCTCGCCATGCATACTGGGTTTTATCACCTACTCCTGCAATACGTTGTAGTAGTGTTCGTTTGGCATATACATCAGAGTCTGTAGCATTTTCAACACGTAAACCACCCTCCCCACCCAATGCACGAAAAAAGATACCTGCGGTATGACGCACTTCATCTAAATACACAATTTCATCAGGAAATAGCGTATCAGCACGTTTGGTAATAAAACGATGCCAGGTTGAGCCAACAAGTTCTTCTAACATCGTTTATTTGCCAACAAAAGACGACCAATCAGGCGGCAACCACAGCATCATAAAAAAGCAAAAGATAACCAAAATAACAAACCAGATAACAAAAGTGCGCTGTCTTTGTGTAGCATGGTTAGGCGGTAATGGAATACCACAATGAGGACACCCGCTATCCGTTGCCTCGACCTTGCCATCACAATGTGTGCATCTCAAATCGCTCACGTAGCGTATCGTCCTATCAATGGATAACTAACACTTATGCCTTTGATTGCCTTGGTAAATCCGATAATACCTGCAACTAAAAACACCGGCACAATCAACATAAAGTAGAACTCTAAACAAAACAGTGCTGTGAGCGAAGCATAACCGTCTGTCAGCATAATGAAGGCATTGATCATCGCGAACAGTGATGTGCTAATGCTGCTGGCAATTAAGGCTTGGCTTAGATGCTGTTTTGTAATGGTTGTTGCCTGTTGATAGCGCAGGAAATATAAGCCCCATAACGCCACGTAGAAGATACCGACAAACAACAAATTGGCGATAAAAAATGCCTCCGCAAAGGCAGCTGTATGATCACGTTGATTCACAATGAAATGACCATTTTGGCTTTAACCACTTCCATCAATGCTTCAACTGTTTCTTGTTCATCTGTTAGTGGTTCTATAATGGCTGCTCGGCATGCAGAGATAGGATCCAGACCTGATTTAATCAAGGTGGCAGCATAGACTAATAACCGTGTTGATGCCGATTCTTCCAGGTCATGATCTTTTAACACACGTAATGCATGTGCCAGTTCAATTAATCTGATGGCGATTGACTGATCAATATTGGTTTCTTGTCGAATAATGGTTGTTTCTGTCTCGATATCAGGATAGTCAAAGCGCATTGATATGAAGCGTTGCCGAGTAGATGGCTTCATGCCTTTAAGCAAATTTTGGTAACCGGGGTTATATGACACAACTAACATAAATTCTGGCGGTGCTTTCAATAACTCACCCGTTCGTTCGATAGGTAATAGTCGCCGGTTATCAGATAAAGGATGCAAAACAACGGTTGTATCTTTACGTGCTTCGACCACTTCGTCCAAATAACAGATTGCACCTTCTCTCACGGCTTTGGTTAATGGGCCATCATGCCAATAGGTTTCACCATCACCAATCAAGTGCCGGCCAACTAAATCAGCCGCTGTTAAATCATCGTGACATGCGACGGTATAAAGCGGTCGCCCTAATTTGGCAGCCATATGTTCAATAAAACGCGTTTTACCGCAGCCGGTTGGACCTTTAATTAATAGTGGTAGCTGATTGGTATAGGCATGTTCAAATAATTCAGTTTCATTGTGCTGATTTTGGTAATAAGGAATGTCAGTTTTTTGCTGGCTCATTATAAATCCTAGTGTGCGGCTGCGTGAGGTTCAACGCCATGCATACGTGCAAACTGTGCCGTTATCACATCCATTGTATTAACATGGTTATGGAACCATTGAGGCCAGAATGAAAAAACATACTGTTCTAATGGCGCAAGGTCATGATCTCGTTTCCACGCTTCAACGATGCCTGCCATCGTGGTCAATGCATGATCATGTTCATGTTCATGTAAATGGATCGAATAGGCAGGAAAATTGATAGCAAGCATCAGTTCATTTTCTACAGCAAAATGTGCTCGCGTATGACTGAACCACAGATCCAATAACAGTGTAATATCGTCCCTTTCCTCTTCACTTTGCTGGTAGGCACTAATGTAGTCACCAATTTTTTTCACCAGTTCTATTTCTTCAAAATGAGTGGTATTCATAAAGTCCAGTTCAACATGAGGGAACGATTCTGGACTTAGGATGGTTTTAGATACTGTCATTGTTTGCTCCCCAGTTAAAGACTAATACTATAGGTGACTGCAATGACGATACAGATTGACCATAACCAGCCATACATAATCACCTTCCACAGCAGAGATACACCTTTTAATCCCATAAAATCACGGATAATAAAACTGCCCTTGATCAAGGATGCCAGTAGCAACCATACAACAACATCGACACCGCTAACATCCACTAACCCCGTGGTGTAAGTTGCAGCGGTTAACGCTAGCATTACACCCCATATCATATGAACGTTGTAATAGCGTTTCATCGGATTAAATAAACCAGTGGGAATAAAATTATCCAAACCAAATCAACCATATGCCAGTATGATGCTCCTGTTTCTATCCCTATATGATTATCAGCGTTGTATGCGCCTTTTTTTGCTTTAATCACGATTGCAAACAAAATAATCATGCCTAAAATAACGTGAAAAAAATGAAATAGCGTTAACGATAAATAAAACATATAAAACGTATTGGTCGTTACGTTAATTCCGTCAGAGAAGATAGCAACATATTCCACTGACTTCAGAATTAAAAATCCTGCTCCGGCCAGCAAAGCGGCATAGAGCCATTGAATGCAGTAAGTAGTTTGATTGTGTCTAATGGCATCAACTGCACGCACAACAAAGTAGCTTGATGTAATCAGTAATAACGTATTGACCGCACCTATATCACGGTTAAGTGTTAACTGATACTGATTAAATAAGTCACTGTGTTGTAATCTCACCACCGCATAAATGATGAAGAACACGCCAAAAACGAGTAGTTCCATAAAAATAAAAAACCAGATGGCTAAATCGCCAGGTAATGGTTTTAGCTCTATTTCAGTCGTCGTTACTTGCATAATTTTGTGATATCTAACGGTAGTTAACGCTAATTCTGCCATGGTGCTTTGTGTTATGCCTTGATCAATATCAAGTCACTTTATAGGAATGTTGTTGTAAGTTTCTTACCCGTCCATGAACGAACTAAGATCCACGTAGCAACTAGAATAAAAAGGGCATGGACAAAGACAAAATATGAAATAACAAACACCCATGTCCACGGTGAGTAAAAACCACCCAGTAACAGCATTAGTCCCGTCACTATAATGAGTGCAATTGCAGCCGCTAAATTTATTTTTATTCCTAAAACCGCATAGTAGCGGCCAATTGTTTGTGCTTGGGTTTGCTTATACAAAAATAGTAAAAATATAAAACCAATAACAGGTAAGACCGTCAGGTTAAGCAACGATGCTAAGGCTGACAGTGAAGCCCGTTTCAACTCTAGTTCCTCGGCATTCATTCATACCTCCTAATAAAAATATACCGCCTGATAAGACGGTATATTTTCAAGTTCACGGTATCAATCCTAATCCTTAACCTTCAACAAATTCAACCTCTTTACCTTTTGCAAAGAAACTGTAAATGTACAAGATCAATCCGATTAGAAACACGAGTCCAGCCGCTTCTCGTAACCAGTAGAATATGGCTATTTTTTCTTGTACTACCATAAATGGTAATGGATCGTCTGAATAACGTTGCAGATAAACTTGAGCAATACCAGCCCCTGTCAAAAATAAAGTAATAAACACCATTGAAATCGTCATCAACCAAAATGACCACATTTCGACAACTTGTGCTTTTATATTACCGGCTTTTTGTCCACGCATAATTGGCATTGAATAAGAAATCATTGTTAACACAACCATGACATAAGCTCCGTAAAAAGCCATATGCCCATGTGCTGCCGTAATTTGAGTACCATGGGTGTAATAGTTAACAGGCGCTAATGTATGTAAGAATCCCCATACGCCAGCACCTAAAAATGCCATTACTGCTGTACCCAAAGCCCATAATACAGCGGCTTTATTTGGGTGGTCACGACGGCGTTTATTAACAACATTAAATGCAAACAACGTCATCATAAAGAATGGAATTGGCTCTAGCGCTGAGAAAACCGATCCCAACCATTGCCAATAATCAGGCGCACCAATCCAGAAGAAATGGTGACCTGTTCCGACAAGACCTGAAATTAATGCCATTGCAATAATGATATACAACCATTTTTCAATCACTTCACGATCTACGCCTGTCACTTTAATTAATACATAAGCCAGTAATGACGCCATGATTAATTCCCAAACACCTTCTACCCATAGGTGAACAACAAACCACCAGAAGTATTTATCCATAACTAGATTGTCAGGATTGTAAAAAGAGAATAGGAAAAATACAGCCAAACCAACTAAACCTGTCAGTAATACCAGATTAATAACCGTTTTACGTCCAGTCAGTACCGTCATACCAATATTAAAGATAAAGGCTAATGCAACAATAACAATACCTATTTTGGTGATTGTCGGTTGTTCCAGAAATTCTCTACCCATCGTTGGTAATAGATCATTCATGGTGAGCTCAGCCAATCGTGCATAAGGCACTAATAAATAACTAAGAATAGTCAGCGCACCTGCAACGAGGAAGATCCAAAACATCAGTTTTGCCAACCACGGTGCAAATAATTCACGTTCAGCCTCTTCTGGGACCAAATAATAAGCAGATCCCATAAACCCAAATAACAACCAAACAATTAATAAATTGGTATGCACCATTCTTGCAACATTAAAGGGTATTTCAGGGAATAAAAAATCACCTATTACATACTGCAACCCCATGGTGACACCAAATAGGATCTGTCCAACAAAAAGTGCAATGGCGGCAATAAAATAAAGCTTGGCCACACCTTGTGATTCATATTTCATACTATTACTCCTTCCTTAACCTTGAACGTTTGGTGGCCAGTTTCTGGCAGTTTTGATGCCATCAACATATTTAAGAAACTGGGCAAGTGCTTCCAGTTGTTCGTCAGTTAAGTTGAACTGCGGCATACTGCGACGGTTAGGAATACCCTCTACAGGTCTATATTTAATGAAGGCTTTGATGTTTTCAGTATCTTCTCCAAAACGGGTATAAACATTACCCAGTTCCGGTGCAAAATAAGCACCTTCACCTAATAATGTATGGCAACCGATACAGTTATTTTCTTCCCATAATCGCTTACCCTCTATCACCAGCTCGGTCATATTTTGTGAATTATCAGTCTCGGGCAGTCTATTTACCGTATCTACGGTCAGCCCAATAAGTACCAGGAAGAAAAACACGGCTCCCCCATAGTAAATATTACGGGCCATGCCCTTGGTAAAGGTTTCTCTCATCACACATCTCCTAGGTTATGAACATGAAACAGTATATTTACGCGGCTATTGCCTGACCTTGACTTAGATCAAGTCAGAAATTTGAATGAAAAACAGTTTAGGACTCAAGAGAAATCAGCTCACGTAATTTCTCAACATCCAATAACTCTATTTCCGAACCGCTTGACTTGATCAAGCCTCGTTTAGATAGCTCTTTAAATGTGCGAGATAAGGTTTCCGGTTTAATAGACAAGAGTGAGGCAATCACATGTTTAGGTGCGGTTAACGTTATGCCTGTAGCGTCATTATTATCATGTGATATATGACTTAATAGATAATCCACCAATCGGTAGGTTGCATTGTGTAATGTTAATCGATCAACTTCGTTAATCATCCAATGTAATCTTTGACTTAATTTGGCCAATAAATGCATTGATAATTGATTAGAAGTACTAACAAGCTTTAGATAGGTTTTTGCATGAATCGCAACAACAACTGATGGTGCAAGCGCTATCGCAGAAACGGGAAAGCGTGAACCACCTGAAAACAACACTGCTTCGGCAAAGGTTTGTCCTGGACGAATGATCTCAAACACTTTCTCTTCCCCATTGGGTGCTAACCGTTGTAACTTAATGCCACCTGAGATCAGTAAATAAATTGCGTTTAACTCACTTCCCTGTTCAAACAAGGTATCATTCTCAGCTAAATGACACACTTTTGCTGTTTGTAAAACCTGATCAAAACCGTCTTGATCCAAGGGTTGCAAAAGTATGCATTGTCGCATTGCATTCACACTCATCGCACTTAGCTCAATCTTATCTTTTTTTATCATTTAACGATGATCCCGGCAGTAAAAGACAGTAGGTGAAGAATATAATACTTCTTATCAATCGATGTCTGGAAACAAGTGCTCAATACTGGCTTGATCACCAACCAGCAATGCCAAGTCCATATCAGCAAAATCACCATCAAAAGGCGTTGCACCAAATTGCATTGCTAAACTCGATGCTTGGGGCGAGAAATAAATCGTGGTGATCTGCGTATCAGCGTTATAGCTATAAAACACTGCCATACCTAACGGCCGTCCAGCACCCACATATTTTGGCATGAACGCATCCATAATACGTTTCATCGTTTGTTTGGCCAAATCACCATCATTACTATCTATTGAATACCACATTGTGTACCGAGGTTCCTTATTATTTAGTTGTATTTTAAAGACGTATTTTATACTTAATGGCTGATTACGTGTTTATAAATAGATTTTCAGCCGAAATCATTATGGTGATCCCGAGCTAATATTTCGAATATAAGCAATGATTTTGGTACTTTAGACTTAAATATCTCTCAAGCTAAAATAGCGCCAAGACTAATCGGTACACTATTTCAGTGTTGACTTCACTTGGCGTTTTGATAAACCAAAAACCATTGTTTCCCCCTCGTTCTAGCTTAGCTTTATCTCTACGAGCACCAAAAGAGCTTTCATCTACTTCAATATGTCCCATGAATGGTGATAACTCATGGTCACAATTGGCTACAATTCTTAGTCAAATGGATGCGAAATTAGCTTTCTAAGTGTGCTACTGAAATGCGTGAACTTATATACTTGTTTTTTTATTGTCATAACAATTTGCTACCATTGTTTTATATGCTTAATTTGTCATGACCCTATTATTTTTATATGTTTATGTTATTAATAAACAATACATATACGTGACATATAGCCTTCCCAACAACACGTAGCTCAATAGTATGTTCAGTAACAGTTTACATACCTCATCACAAGTATTAGTATTTTCGGAAAATGACTACAGCTATTAATTATTGAGAAGTAGGTAGATATGCACATTCATAGATCGAAGCTCGGCAAAGCTAACAGTAGCAACTACATGGATGAAATCAGACAAAGAACATCGGATAGGCATTTTCAACTAGGGCTTAGTACAGGTCGTTTCACTGAAGATGACATTTATAGGTTAAGATCTCATTTGGGTGATAAGTGCAGATATTGTAGTGTCGATCTTCATGGTGCAGGTGTGTTTCAACACCTTACGCCTGTTACTAGAGGTGGCACAAACAGCATTCAAAATGTCACCCTATCATGTTTAAATTGTGACAATGAAAAAGGGAACATGACTCTCGAGGAATATATAGAATGGCGTAATAACAGGTCTTGGTCTGCCTTCAAAAACTGATGACATTCCACCATTCTATAGCCACCTGATGAGGCTCCGAATCTCCTCCATTTTTAGCACATACGGAGCAACCATTTGACATAGAAATGCAAACTCGATCTTGTGTTTGATGATGTATGGCTTTTTACAAAATTTCTGTTTGTGCTCATAAATATTCACTATATTTAATCTTAGTGCCGCCCCTACCAATCCCCACACTAATCACTGTTCTAAACGATCCTTATCGACTCATGTCTTCCCTATGACAATGACGACTTTTGCAGAATTGATTTTTATATTCAATAGACACCTACCTTCGGCATTTAGCGCTAATCATTATGATCTTAATTTATATTCAAGGTAAAACTGATTAACCAGTTAATGCAAAGAATTCTGACGAAAATAATTTAATGGCTTCAAACAGCTTTTTGGGTATTCGGTCCTGCCAAATCAATCAGAATAAATGTGATACACAAAGTGCTGAGCAACTAATGAATTATGTATCTACTAAGAAAGCTTACAGAAAAAGGCATTTACTTGCCTTGTATCAAGAATAATGCATTAGCGTTTAATGAATTTGTCATAGTGTTTTGTTACTTTCAAATCTCAGCATTTTGACTTAGAAGCTTAGCATGCAAGTTTTATAGCCAAAAAAAGTGATTATTTGAAAGGCTCATTCATGTCTAATCCCAAATTTGTTAAAAGTCATCCTACCGATAAAATCAAACATGTGACTGAAAAAGGTCTGAAAAAAAAGGACCTAATTCATAGTTTCAAAGAATACTATGTTCATTTTCTAGGTCGAGATGATGAGAGCAATAGCGTTCATTATGCATATGAAGCACTCGGCATGACAATACGTGATCGTTTGATGGAACGGTGGAACAAATCACACCACACATATAAAGAAGCTAAAACAAAGAGAGCTTTCTATCTGTCAATGGAATATCTGATGGGGCGTTCACTGAGTAATGCTATGTTAAGTCTTGGCATTAAGGATACTTCCACTCGAGCAATGTATGAATTAGGGATCGAAATTGAAGAATTAGTTGAATCTGAACTTGATGCAGGTTTAGGCAATGGTGGCTTAGGCCGCTTGGCGGCTTGCTTTATGGATAGCTGTGCTACATTGCAATTACCTGTTATTGGCTACGGTCTTCGTTATGAATACGGGATGTTCACTCAAACCATTGTTAATGGTCAGCAAGAAGAAAAACCCGATCATTGGTTAAGGTTGAGAAATGTTTGGGAGATCAAAAGATTAGAATATGCACACCATGTCAAGTTTGGTGGTTATACCACGGTACAAACAGACGAAAAAAACCGAGAATATCATAGTTGGATCAACACAAATGATGTTTTAGCTATCCCTTATGACACCCCCATTCCAGGCTTTCAAAATAATACTGTAAATACATTACGATTATGGAAGTCGGTCGCAACAGAAGAATTCAATCTTAATGAATTTAATTCAGGTGATTATGCACATGCGGTAGCAGAAAAATATAGTGCTGAAAACATCACTATGGTGCTATATCCCAACGACAATAGCGAAAACGGTAAAGAGTTGCGTCTTCGTCAGCAATATTTTCTTGCTTCCGCTAGCTTGCAAGATGTTTTAGCTCACTGGGTTGGACTCTATGGCGAAGATTTTACTCAGTTTTCAGAAAAAAACTGCTTCCAGTTAAATGACACCCATCCTAGTATTTCAATAGCAGAGTTAATGCGTTTATTACTCGACAAGCATAAGCTTAACTGGGATGAAGCATGGAAAATCACTTCAACAACGATGGCTTACACGAATCATACACTTTTGCCTGAAGCATTAGAAAAATGGCCTGTTAGTTTATTTAAACGATTATTACCAAGACTTCTAGCCATTATTTTCGAAATAAACGCTCATTTTTTGTCACGGGTTGCAGCGAAGTGGCCAGGAGATATAAGTAGATTGCAAAACATGTCTATTATTGAAGAAGGCAGTGAACAGTATGTCAGGATGGCACACTTAGCAATAGTCGGTTCTTTTTCTGTGAATGGCGTTGCTGAACTGCATTCACATCTGTTGCAGCAAAAACTGTTCTCTGATTTTTATGCACTATGGCCTGAAAAATTCAATAATAAAACTAATGGTGTTACACCACGAAGATGGTTATTAGAGGCGAACCCAGCACTGGCGGCATTAATAACTGAAACAATTGGAACTGATTGGATCCATGATCTATCACAACTCAAAGCGTTAATCCCTTTTGCTGAAGATAGCGAGTTTCGAAAACGCTGGAGAACTGTAAAACAAAGTGCCAAACAAGATCTAGCTCAGTATAAACAACGGGAACACAATGTAACTATTAATGTCGATGCCATATTTGACGTTCAAGTTAAACGTATCCACGAATATAAGCGTCAGTTGCTAAAAGTGTTACATGTTATTCATATGTATATTCGCATCAAAGCTGGTGATGAGACCATTGTTCCTCGGTGTGTATTGATAGCAGGTAAAGCAGCACCTGGTTATCAAATGGCAAAAAACATCATAAAACTGATTAATAATGTAGCAACGGTAATTAATGCTGATCCCGATATGCAAGGAAGACTAACCTTACTGTTCATACCAGATTACTGCGTCTCAGCAATGGAAAAAATTTGCCCAGGCGTTGATTTATCAGAACAAATATCAACGGCAGGTAACGAAGCTTCAGGTACGGGGAATATGAAGATGATGATGAATGGTGCCGTTACGATCGGTACCTTGGATGGTGCCAATGTTGAGATATTAAGAGAAGTTGGTGATGACAATTTCTTTTTATTTGGTTTAACTGAAGAACAAGTGAATCAAACTAGGAATTCTTATGCCCCAGGCTCGATAATTGAACAAGATGATGACTTAAAACAGGTGATCGAACTGTTAGAAATTGGTCACTTTAATCAATTTGAACTGGGCATATTTGATGCACTTATCCACTCTATTACCAGCGCCAGTGATCACTGGCTGACAATTGCAGATTTCCGTAGCTATATTGATTCGCAAGCACAAGTTGATGCTGCATACCTTGATCAAGATAGCTGGACAAAAATGAGTATTATAAATGTAGCCTGCTCAGGAAAATTTTCATCCGATCGTACAATCAATCAATACAACCAAGATATATGGCAATTGGAACACTTGCCTGTCTCTTTATGATGCGACCATTAATTTATGGAAAATAAAACGATGAAATTGACTATAGAGCCAGATGACATGGTTTGTACACTTGATGATTCATATACGGAAATTCTCAAGCAGTTGCTACTGGATATTTCTGAGCTTAGATTGAACGTAGATACACGAGCAAAAAAACGTTTGGAATCATACAAAGCAGCATTTCGATCTGAAGTATTTAGTAAAAGTGCGTTGAATCTTGCCCATTACTTAGCTCTTAGACACTACGATTTGAGGCATTTACAACTACGTTTAGCACAAGCTGGACTATCATCTTTAGGTCGTGCCGAATCATCAGTTATGTCAACCTTGGATTCAGTTATTTATCTGCTAGAAAATGCTATTAGCGAGCAAAAACACTCATCTACAGCAAAGAACCCTACTGAATATGGCTTTAGCCATGGTCAGCAATTATTAGAACAACACACCTTGACATTATTCGGTCCTTATATTGGTAACAGTAAAGCACACGTTATGGTTACACTGGATGTGGAGGCTGCAAATAATTACCAACAAGTACGAGAATTAATGACTAAAGGCATGACTTGTGCCCGAATAAACTGTGCCCATGATGATGCAACTACTTGGCTTAAAATAATAAGAAATATTCGTCGTGCTGAAGTTGAAATGGGGAGAGTGTGTCGGGTTATGATGGATCTTGCTGGTCATAAGTTACGAACTGGAAAGGTTACACTTGGTCTAGCCATTCACCATTTAAAAACACAAAAAGATGTCAGTGGCACCATCATAAAACCATGCTACATCATAGTGACAGACAAAGTTACATCAGGTTTAAATCTCATCGATGGGGAATCAGTGTTTACATTAACGATTCCATCAGAATTAATTGCTAAATTGAAGCCGAAGCAATTGATACACTTTACTGATGTCCGACACAAAAAGAGAATATTGCTTGTTGAAAAGAAATTGTCCAACAATGAATGGCTCTTGAGTTGCGATAAAGGTGCTTACCTAGCCGCAGGATCTGAATTTGAATTAATTGACACACAATCAACCGATTCGCAAATAGTATCCAATCGATACCAAATCGGTGATTTTGACGGGGCACCATTAAAAATTCGTCTCTTTAAAAATGAACACATTCTATTAACGGATGCATCAAAACTAGGAAAACCAGCTGAATATGATAGCAACAACGTTCAAATTAGACCTGCTCAAATCGGTTGCACCTTAGACTCAGTTATTGACCGTGTCAAAGTCGGTGAAATGGTTTGGATTGATGATGGTAAGTTAGGTGCTGTAGCTGAAAAAATTGACTCATCTGGCATATTGCTTCGAGTAACAGAAGCATCGCCTAAGGGCGTAAACATTAAAAGCGATAAAGGCATAAATTTTCCTGATACCGACTTAAAGTTACCTTCATTAAGTGAAAAAGATCTGTTAGACCTAGATTTTGTTAGTGCCCATGCTGATTTAGTCGGTTTTTCCTTTGTTGAAACATTGGATGATATTAACGTTTTAGTGTCAGAACTAGCAAAACGTAATGCAACAAACCTACCAATTATTGCAAAAATTGAAACGAATAAAGCGGTAAAAAATCTGCCCGACATTATACTCGGCACGATTGGAAACTATAATTTAGGCGTCATGATTGCGCGTGGTGATTTGTCAGTTGAGCTAGGAAGTGCCAGACTAGCAGAAGTTCAAGAAGAGCTGTTATGGTTATGTGAATCGGCACACGTACCCGTTATATGGGCAACTCAAGTATTAGAATCAATAGCTAAAAAAGGTACACGATCAAGACCAGAGTTTACAGATGCAGCGATGGCTGTTAGAGCTGAGTGCGTTATGTTAAACAAGGGGCCCTTTATTGCTGATGCACTGGAAGATTTAGTTAATGTAATGGTAAGAATGCAGGCTCATCAGCATAAAAAATTCCCTCGATTAAGAGCACTTCATTGGTAATTTCAATTATTTATAGGATAGGTATGTAATTTGTGTTTCGATTGCGAGAGACTGCAACTAATTTTGCATAACTGTCTATCAGACTTTACTCTATTTAGACGTTAAAGATAGACAATGCAGAGAATTAGAACTGAAACTAGCTAAATCATCAACAAATCCTGAGTTAGATTATGAAAAAAATCTGTGTTTATGCCGCATCAAGTCCTAACATTAGACAAACATTCTTTGATGCCACGGAAACACTGGCCAAACTGTTTGTTGAGAACAATATTGAATTAGTATTTGGTGGTGGGGCAAAAGGATTAATGGGTAAACTGGCCGATACTGTCATTGCACATAATGGCAAGATTAAAGGCATCATGCCCCAGTTTATGAATGAAGTTGAATGGGCGCATAAAGATGTTACCGATTTCGAGTTTACTCAAACTATGCATCAACGCAAAGCCCGCTTTCTTGAAGATATTGACGGATTAGTTGCACTACCAGGAGGTTGTGGCACCTTAGAAGAATTGTTGGAAGCAATCACGTTGAAACGTCTAGGCCAATTCACCAAACCCATCGTTATACTTAATACCGATAATTATTATCAACCATTAAAAGACATGCTCAATAAAAGTATTGAAGAACAGTTTATGCACACTAAACATCTTGATATGTGGTGCTTTGTTGATCAACCTGAACAGGTTATTGATGCCCTCAAAAATGCGCCCAGCTGGAGTGCTAATGCCATTAACTTTGCCAACAAATAAGCAAATATTGGTTACACTACTCGACTAAATTAACTAACCCTGTATATATACATGACCGAATTATTAGCTCACGTTGAACTTGAAACCAATCCAAATCCAGATGCATCTGTTATCTGGTTGCATGGCTTAGGCGCTGATGGTCATGATTTTGAACCCATCGTTGCCCAACTTCACTTACCCAGTGATGCTGCGATTCGTTTTATCTTTCCTCATGCCCCGTCTTTGCCTGTTACCATCAATAATGGCATGGTCATGCCTGCCTGGTATGACATCGTTGAAATGAACATTGATCGAAAAATTGATGACGTTCAATTAAAAAAGTCGGTTAATGCTGTGATTGATTTTATTCATAATGAAATTTCACGTGGCATCGCCAGTGATCGTATTGTTATTGCTGGCTTCTCTCAGGGTGGTGCAGTTGCATTTGAAGCGGCATTAGCCTTTCCACAAAAATTAGCAGGGCTGTTAGCCTTATCAACCTACTTTGCAACCAAAAATAGTATTGAATATCACCCCGCTAACCAAAATCTACCGATTGCTATTCATCATGGTGAATTTGATCCGATCGTACCAATACGTTTAGGTGAAGACAGCTTTGCGTTATTGTCTTCTAAGGGCTATCCAGTTGAGTTCAAACGTTATCCAATGGAACATTCTGTGTGTCGTCAACAAATAGCAGATATTCGTCAGTGGTTGATTAATACACTTGATATTAATTAATTTTTTGATTTAACTGGAGTATTTTGATTTGGCCAGAGCAGCTGCACGTCATATTTTGCTTAAAACAAAACAAGAAGCTGACACTATTAAACAGCAATTAGCCAAAGGTGGTGACTTTGCCAAACTCGCTAAAAAATATTCAATCTGTCCTTCAGGCAAAAAGGGCGGTGATTTGGGTGAGTTTGGGCCGGGTACTATGGTGAAAGCGTTTGATAACGTTGTATTCAAACTCCCTGTTCTGAAAATACATGGGCCGATTAAAACCAAGTTTGGTTTCCACTTAATTCAAACGATTTATCGCAATTAAATTAACCTAACTCGCGGTAATAGATTCAGATCTTTAGTATGAAAAGCAATGGTGAAATAAATGTTTTGAACATTTTCAGAGTCTCATCTTCCCGTTTATTGCCGCCAAAAACTAAGCTGGTTTTGTGGGTGAAGTAGTCGAGTGTTTGAGCGTAGCGAGTTGTCGACTACGCCACAAAAGTAGTTTTGTTTTTGGAAATAAGGCAATTTCGGGTGCCCTTTGAATGAAATACATCCATGTATTTCACCCCTCTCGGGGTTGCTCCGCATTTCAAATATGCTCCTGCATATTTGTCTTTGGTTCGTTTCTTTTGGGCATGCACAAAGAAATGAACGCCTAGCGGCGAGCGCAGAACTCAAATCATGAAAAAAACATTAAAAACAAAAACCTAAATCCATTAGAAAGATATTGCTTAACCCAATTCTGGTTAATGTAACTTAAAACTCAGCATCAATTTGAAATTCCATCAGGCTATCACTGACAGGATGTTTCAAGGCTAAATAATCAGCATGAAGATGCAATCGATTCGCTTTTTTACCATAAAGATCATCGCCAACAATCGGCATATTTAAGCCTTTAACATGAGCTGAATGCACACGTAATTGATGGGTGCGCCCAGTTTTGGGATAGAAAAAGACTTTGGTTTGACCATTTTTAGTTTCAATAACATCCCAGTCGGTTTCTGCTGCTTTACCATAGTCATAACAAACCAGTTGCCGTGGTCTGTCATCTAAATCAACACGAAGTGGTAAGTTAATTGTGCCTTGCATTTGATTCAAGACACCATCCAATAAAGCCACATAACGCTTTTTAACCGTACGCCGAATAAATTGTGTTTGCAGGTGTTTATTCGCTTCTTTGGTTAATGCAATCACCATTAAGCCAGAGGTAGACATATCCAAGCGATGCACAATAAGCGGGCCTGTTGCTGTTGGAAATGCATCTTTCATTCGTTGATAGACACAATCCTGAATTGATTTTCCAGGTACTGACAACATGTCAAATGGCTTATTAATAATCACCATCACATCATCCTGATAAACAATGTCAATGTCTTTATTGTGTGCTGGATTGGTCAACAATGGATTTTCATCGACTAGCATTCCATCAAGCATGTGACTTAATATCGGCTGACACTTATTCTGACAGGCCGAATAAAACTGCTTATGTTGTCTAATTTCTGATTTGGGTGATGCACCCCACCAAAACTCGGCCATCGCTAATGGCTTCAAGTCATGTAAAAACGCATAGTGCAGCAATTTTGGTGCAGCACATTCACCTGCTCCCGCTGGTGGCGCATCACCAAATAAGTCACTAATGCTTTTATATTCACCCGAACTATTTAAAAAGCGATACTGTTCGAATAAATGTTTCTGTAATGATGCTGATAGCACTTTACGTTGGTTTTTTAATGCCTCTATCGGCGCTAACATTGATGCTAAAGCCTGTTTGACGGCATTAATCCGATCATCCCAATGCTGAGTAAGCAATTCCAGTTGTTTCTTTTGAATAATACTTTCATTGGCTAATTGCTGACACAGTAGTTCATAGCCTGTTGGACTGAGTTGTTTTTCACCTTGCTGACGTTGTTGTTTTCTGTGTTTTCGTCCTTCTATCATCGCATCTCGATGCACTTGAATATGCTGTTGAGATAAGGCTATTTCAGTATCACGTGTTTGCTGATGATGTGTAATTTTAGGATTCGATTCTAACTGACGAATAAATTCATTAAGTTGATTGATCGTAGCCTGTTGCTCTTGGTAGAAGCTATTTTCTGACAACATATCAAACACTGGCGGTACAAAATAAGACCACTTGTTTGAATCGGCTAACTTGCCTGAAAATGCTGCCAGATAGCCGAGTTCACCTTTTTTGTTTTGCACCAGTAATACACCAAACATTTTGCCAATTGCACTGTCTAAATTGCCAGTTAAGCCAAAATTGTGCTGCCAATCAGTTTGTGTTTGTAAATAGTCTTGTAATTCTTGTGCCGCTAACTCACATAAACGATGTGGTTGATAATAAAAAGGAAAAGTAAATTTTTCGGGCAGGCCTATACCATCAATCGTATGTTTAAAAGTGTTAAAGCAGCTATCTTGCTTAGGCATAGGTCATATCAGCTCATTATAAATTCTCGTCTATTTTAACATTCTATAAGGTCGTTATATGGCTATTGTGCGTTATTTAACGAACTGTCATAGTGAACGTTTAAATAGCGTAATCCGAGTAATCACTTAATGAGAAAACTGATCCCATTTCTATTGTTAGTATCTAGTTTTATCGGGCAGGCAGGTGTGTTAGATCACACTATCATTACCCCTGAAATTCATGGCATAACATTAAAACAGGTATCATCCAAGCTCGATAACGCCGTATTTGAAGTGGATGTGTACAACCCTAATCCATTCAAACTACCTGTCAGAACATTATCGGGTGATATTTTTTTACAAAACACCAGGGTTGCACAACTTAGTGCCAGTAGTAACAAAAGCCTTGCTGCTAAATCAACGCAAGGTTTCACCGTACCGGTGAGCGTTAATATAGATAATCTGTTTGGCGTGATTCAACAGATTATAATGAGTGGTACAGCTGAATATCGCTTTCAAGGTTATATGATGACGCCCATAGGCGAACTACCTATTGAGCAACAAGGCACACTTTCTGATGAGCAGGTTTTGTTATTACTTCAAACAATAATGGCCCGGTAATCCACTTGTTGATTCTGGTTTTCATGCGCATTGCGTATACAGCTAAAATTATACTTTTGAACTATCAACTCTTCCTCCTGTCCGAGAATGATTGAATACAGTACTAATTATAAATATGGTATCGTTAAACTAATTTTAAGACCGACTATGGGTTCAAATACAGTATGCTAAAGCACTTTTTCATCGTTGTTTTATTAGGTTTATCCTTCACAGCCCAAGCTGAATCGTCCTATTCGGGAGATTCCCTGGGTAAAATTTATCTTGAAATGCGCTATTTACATGAATTGGGTGTCGCACTACATAAACAATACGATTTAACTGATCGTGAGCAAATAGGTCTCTGCAAATTTGAAACAGGGCATAATGCAACACGCGCTCGTAACTTGATTGGCGCTGTGAATCGCATTGACTATCCCGATAAGGAAACACTTATCAACGCTGCCTGGTCAACGTATAGTTGCGCCAGTTGCAAGGGAGATGGTGCAATATGCGACACCATTCCTGAACAATTAGACAAAATTCAAGCAGTATTGGAAACTGATTAGCAGCTCAAATCACGATAAAGATCCACCACCCTGCAAACATTAGCGTAAATATTGCGGCAGAACAATTACAACAGCCTGACTTTACTGATCGGCTGGCAACATTACTTGCGCTTCAGCCCGATGTTGAACCCTGCCGTTTAGAACTGGGAGTAAAATTTGCTATAGATGACTTTGGCACCGGTTATTCATCCCTTACTTATCTGAGACACCTGCCTGCTCACTTAATTAAAATAGATCAAAGTTTTGTAAGGAACATGCTCGCTCATAATGATGATCTTGCTATTGTTAATAGGTGTAATAGGTTTAGCTAACGCATTCAAACGACAAGTCATTGCCGAAGGGGTGGAAACGATTGAGCATGGCACAGCCCTATTACAACTGGGATGCGAATTAGCACAAGGTTATGGCATTGCCAAACCGCTACCTGCAAATGAAATACCTGCCTGGTTAAAGCAATGGAAGCCCGACCCAAGTTGGCAGAATATGCAATAGGGCTGCTTACACTTACAAAGTTAGGGTCTTTGCCAAATTGGTGTAGTGACACTGAGTGAGCTTGTCGTAGCTTGATTAGTGCTTTCTTATTCCAAATCCAGCTGATTTTTGATCTCTGGCATCATTTTACGAACTGATTTCACACCTTCATTTATAGCTTGCTCAGCGCGATAAAATTCCAATAAGCCAATATCCGCCAGTTTAGGTGATAACAAAATATCGGGTGGGTCACCCGCCAAACGACTACGCGTTATACGATCTTGGGTGATATTAATCGAACCGGCAATGGCATCAAATAAACTTGGCGCCTCATCCTGTTTTTTATTTTGTTTAAATAAATCACCTGTATATTCCGCTACAAAATCGTTAAATTTGTGTTTTAGTTTAGTACTGTTGTTTTCTGTTTTTTTATTTTTATCCAGATGCTTACCAACGACATCACCATTTAAATTAACGGCTATAACAATATCCGCTCCTAAAGCGCGACATACTGACACTGGCACTGGATTAACCAAGCCACCATCTACTAACCAATGACTGTTATTTCTAAATGCAGGGAATAAGCCCGGTAAGGCAATCGATGCCCACACAGCTTCGATAAGTGAGTCTTGTGAATGCCACACTTCACGCCCAGTTGCAAGATCCGTTGAAACAGATGCAAATTGTTTATCAAAATGTTCAATTAAAGCATCATCAGCACAGATAACTTTATTAAGAAAAGAATGCAGGCGATCTTTATTTACAAAACCATTCAATGACGGATTGAGTTCAAAAAATCGAGCGATATCAAGCTTTGTAAGTGACAAAACCCACTGTTCGAGTTTATCGATATTGTTGGCAATATAGGATGCACCAACCAGCGCCCCGATCGATGTACCACACACAATATCGGGGTGAATATCATGTTCAGCCAGTGCTTTTATAACACCAATGTGTGACCAACCACGAGCAGCGCCACTACCCAATGCCAGTCCGAGTTTGATCTGCCTTGCCATAGTTATTCCTCAGAGTATCGACGTCGGTCTGTTTTAGGATTTACATCCTGACGTTTACACCTTACCATTCTTATTTTTATAACCATATAAATCTAGTGGGATGTATGAAAAAGATTGCGATTAAATTAACCTTCATTGCCTTATTACTGCTACTACTGATTACATTCCCTACTTTTAGCATAATCTATCTGTTGCTAGGACTCTATGATGTCGCTCGAAATAGCGGGTGGTCACGCGATCTACTCAAACGTTATTTTTTGAGCAAAGGTATCTTAACCTGGGTTTTGTCACCACTAAACGTATTATTCGACATTGTATCGTTGCCGTTTGTGAACAAAAAAATCTATCAACTTAGTGACTTACCCAAAGACTATCAAGCCGAAGTCAATGAAATTATAGACATAGCAAAACGAGAAAAAATTACTGAGCAACTACAAGACAAAATAGGCAATGCTGAACGTGGCATGATTTTCTTTAAGTGGTATGGTCAAAATAGTGATACTACCCTGTCAGTTGACGATTATCATAAACCGTTCAAATATATTCGCACGATTGGTATATCGATTTTTAATAATAAAGTCTCAACAGCCAAGCATTTTGGTCCATTCAGGCCAACATTACGTGTTTTATACCCGTGATCAATGAAAATGCTTGATTATTTCCATAATGAGATCATGATACCCAGATGCTAACGACTTCACT
>JARGFJ010000034.1 GCA_029210875.1 Gammaproteobacteria bacterium
CGGGTGTGGGGAACGCGTGTGCTGCTTGGGCTAACTTTACTGTTGTTTTGGTTCATCCCCACGGGTGTGGGGAACGCACAAACCTCCGAAACGACAAATAAATCAGTAACGGTTCATCCCCACGGGTGTGGGGAACGCGTGTGCTGCTTGGGCTAACGTTACTGTTGTTTTGGTTCATCCCCACGGGTGTGGGGAACGCTCAAAGACCGACGCAGTATATATGTTCAAGGGCGGTTCATCCCCACGGGTGTGGGGAACGCCGTATCCCGCTCAAAGGATATTAAAATTCGGACGGTTCATCCCCACGGGTGTGGGGAACGCGCGATCGCGTGTTTTTTCACGCGCGCAATATACGGTTCATCCCCACGGGTGTGGGGAACGCAAATACCTAAAAAACTCATCTTTTTTTTCGTTCGGTTCATCCCCACGGGTGTGGGGAACGCACAACACTCAATGGCGTACGTAGCAGAAAGCACGGTTCATCCCCACGGGTGTGGGGAACGCACCATTGGCACCGCCTCCAGTGGACTGATTACCGGTTCATCCCCACGGGTGTGGGGAACGCGCGCTGTTCATTCGTCAGTGACGCCCACACCTCGGTTCATCCCCACGGGTGTGGGGAACGCATCAGATGCTAGCTCTGCTGATTCAATTATGCCGGTTCATCCCCACGGGTGTGGGGAACGCAAAAAGTGCTGAATATAAATTAAACGCCATGGCGGTTCATCCCCACGGGTGTGGGGAACGCTGTGCCAGTGTTTTTATCAAGTGTAGTTATGTCGGTTCATCCCCACGGGTGTGGGGAACGCTATATAATAATGAGTGTTGAGTTAATAGCACTCGGTTCATCCCCACGGGTGTGGGGAACGCCAAACATCCGATCCAGTTCGCGCTGGTGAGCGCGGTTCATCCCCACGGGTGTGGGGAACGCTATAGCCAATTTTATTGATTGTGTCATTAGATCGGTTCATCCCCACGGGTGTGGGGAACGCACTTATTGTACACAATTGATTTACCAAGTAAATTTGTGCTATTTATTTTCTACCAATTAAAAGCACTTATTTTTACCATTTTGTTAAAGAGCTTTATCTTCATCAATTGGCAAAAATGATACGAGCCTTAATCCATCCATCTCGACTGGAATACGCCTATTTTCACCTAGTGTTTGAAAGTCAAAACCAGATTCCGTATTTGTTGCCCAAGCCATGACAATATTGCCATTTTCTTGAAAATGTTGGCACTGCTGCCAGATCATTTCACGAACTTTCTGTGACACATCGCCAACATAAACACCGGCCCGAATTTGTAACATCCAAACAGCGAGCCTTCCTCGTAATCGGTCAGGTATAGCTTCAGTAATAACAACTGTCATTGCCATTATTTATTCACTCCGATGGCCCGCATCACCAATTGTGTCAGCCATTGGTATTGCAGGTGGCACGGATTCTTTAGCTGGTTTTGGCGGTGATATTTCACCCGCGGCTAAGACTTCTTCAATTAATGGAATAATCTTTTTGAGTATTTTTTGTTCTCGAAATATATCTCGACATGCCAACCTAACTTGTTTATCTGGCGACCTTGGCTGTTGTGAGGCTATCCGAAATGCTAATGGAATAACTGAGTCAAACTTATAAATATCAGCAATATCATAAACAAAAGATAAGGGTTTACCTGTGTGTATAAACCCAACTGCTGGCGCATAACCTGCCGCTAAAATTGCCGCCTCGGTAATACCATAAAGACAAGATGTGGCGGCACTAATGCACTGATTTACTACATCACCCGCTGCCCAATCTTTGGGATCGTATCTCCGTCCATGCCATTTCACTCCATATTGTTTTGCCAATAATTGATAGGTACTCCTAACTCTAGCACCTTCTATACCTCGTAACTGTTCCACACTTCGCCGTTGAGGTGGCTCTTCACCAAAACGTAACGCATACATTTTGCGAACGACTTTCAATCGCAAACCATCATCCAATGCTAATTTTGCTTGGTACAACAGTCGATCTGAGCGTGCACCACCCGGTTGACCTGAAGCATATAAACGTACTCCTGCCTCGCCAACCCAAACTAATAATGTGCCCACTTGTGCCGCCAAGCGAACTGCTGCATGAGAAACTCGTGTACCAGGCTCAAGCATGATGCAGGCAACACTACCCACAGGAATATGTGTCCGGATACCTGTTTTATCAATTAAGACAAATGCACCATCTTTTACGTCTACTTGACCATATTCAAGAAATATCATTGAAACGCGATCTTTCATGGGGATGGGTTTGAGTGGTAAAAAATGAGAAGATTCAACCATCTTTATCTTCATCTTGAAGCATTAATGCTGTTTCATTGGACAGCAGGATCTGCATTTGCCGAATCGCAATCTCGTTCAGTTGAACAACTCGTTCTGGCTGATGTAGCCCTTGCGCGATAAAATGAGCGTTTAAAGATTCTAAATTTGCCAGACAAACAAGCTGATGAACATTGGCATGATCACGCATATTGCCTTTTATATCTGGGTTAGCATCACGCCATTGTTTTGCTGTTACTCCAAACAAAGCCATGTTTAATAAATCGGCCTCACTGGCATAAACAAAGTTAATTTGCTGGACCGTAAGCGACTCAGGGATCAGGTTTTCTTTAATTGCATCGGTATGAATAAGGTAATTCACTTTGGCTAAATTACGTCGAATATCCCAGCCGAGCTGCTGAAACTCCTGCTCTTTGAGTCGCTGGAATTCTTTGATCAAGTAAAGCTTAAACTCCACGGAGATCCAACTGGCGAACTCGAAGGCGATGTCCTTTTGGGCAAAGGTGCCACCATAGCGGCCGGGTTTGGAAATGAGGCCAATCGCTGCCGTTTTATTGACCCATTGTTTAGGTGTGAGGGTGAAGCTGTTCAATCCTGCTTCTTTTCTAAACCCGTCGAATTCCACGGGTTTAAAATCTGGGTTGTTCAACTGCTCCCATATCCCCAGAAACTCAATCGTGTTGCGATTACGCAACCAGTTTCTGATTAAGTCATCGGTACGTTCGCTGTTTTTATAACGGGCAATATCAGTGATACTGATGTATTCAATACCATCCTTGGTATTGGTAGATATTTCCTGATCCAAAACTTGCAGCTTGGGTTTCATAGCCTCCTCCTTGAGTTTGGGTTTTACGCTCATCTACAGTCGACGAATCAACATCAGGCCGCAGCCAAAGTCATCATACCGCAACCAAACGCTTTGGCAGGGCCAATACCTGACTGCATAAGTTTCAACAGCTCATCTGGACTCTCTACCACCAGTATTCCTTCAAACATAATTGGCTGAATTTTTCCGTTACGTTGCTCTTTTAGCTTGCGAAAATTCAATGGTAATTCTGGTTGAATCACCAGAGCTTGTAGTGCAGCGACACCATCCAACTTACGGATCAGCCAGTCTTGTTGCTGTTCTTCATGGATCAAAGGCACGCGCACGGTACGGATATAGCTTTTACCATCTTTTATTTGTTCACCTTTGCTCACATCCTTAATCGTCTTCACTGGATTGGCACGTAAACGAAAGCGTAATCGTTGTCCTTTATGTAAAGATAAATTTAAAGGTCTTACCGCCAATAACTCCAATACTTCACTTTGCTGGGGCTTTTGTTGTGATTGCATAATCACTTCAGCACCAAGTCCTTTAGAAAAACGTTCAACACGGTATAGAAAATCACGTTGTTCCTGAGGGCGATCAGGAAATAAATGCCATAAAGTACGGTGTTGTTCATAAGGGTTTTTCGCTTGTGCCCAGTTTATTTTCACTTTACTCAGATACATGCTTTTCTCCTTTACCACGACTCATATAAACCATACGGCTGGCAAATTGACGTGGCTGTTGAATAATCGGGACGTCGCGTTTTTTCAAAGGCCGAGCTTCTTTTGTAAATTCATCTGAATAAACTGTACCACCAACAGGCTCAACCAAGCTCAGAGCATCAAGTGCTGTCATTGCTGATACCTTTGTTTCAAACAAGGGGCGGGTTAACGGGCAACTACGCCTACCTAGAACAGGTGTGTACGTTGGCTTATGAAGCGAACTTTCCAGTTCATTTAGAGTTAATGCGGCGTCCTCTCTTAACCAAACAACAACAGTGTACTTTGCATCTTGCCAATACTCTCGCCATGTCTGGATCGTCTCGTGGCTTTTTAGCCCTTTGTACTCTATTCGCGCATTTTTAACCGTGTGATAATCGGTCATTTTCTGGCCTTGCTGATCTACCCGTATCGCAAAATGAACACTACTTGCCAAATTATGTTGAGCTGCCTGATCACTTCGTTCAACGCCCAGACAAGCACCCAACAAACCCAACAAAGCACTTCTCCCTGGGTACAGCTCGGAAGGTCGCAGACCTTCAAAGCTCTCCCTGCCCCAAGCCTGCATGGGGCCATGCAGTTTGAGTACCAAATAATCCTTCATAGCTACACCTTATGCGTTGTTATCATCAGTAGGGCCGCCATTACGCACCCATTCTTCCAGTGCAGGTAACGAGTCTTTTCTGGTCATGCCATTAGGAAGCTCAATGGATTCCAGTGAGAATTCCGCACAACGTTCATCCAGCCCATAACCCCGATGAATTTTATCCCAGTAGTTATTCAGCTCTTGTGCCGATGGCATTCTGAAACCACCTTGTTGATCTGCTTTAACTGGCTTCTCAAAAGCATTCGCCAGAGAAATTGGCTGATCAGAAAAAGACACCAACACCTGATCGGCCAAGTTATGAGCTGCAAAGCTTTGTTGTTTGGCACTAGGCACTTCGGTAGCCAACATATGCAGCACATGGGCTGCGATTTCCAATGCTTTTTCACGAGGAGCATCACCCAGATTTTTCTGTAGTTGGGCAATATTTAAACTGGCATAGCGGTAAAATACGCCGGAGGAAAACTCCTGAGTATCCAGATGGCCAGAGCCCTGTTCACCTTTTCCTTCTTCCAACGCTCCAACACGGCGGTGATCTTTTTCCTCCTGCACTAAATCATCTACTGCGGTAAACCAATCAATATCCGCATCCACTGCATGTGTAGTAATCGCATGAGCAACAGCCAGTGCCCCATCCACATTAGTCATTAACCCGGAAGTAGCCATTCGCCCAGATAAGGCTATATCCAATGATTGACTAGCAGCAGCAATAAAAGGCTTGGCATCATTTTCAACTTTCTTCTTTAATTTAGCCAAATCAACATCATCACCAGATTCTTGAATGGTCTGGCAGAAATAGGCAACTTCCTCCAGTACCCACGGTGCAACGGCAATACCTTTTGTTGTCAGGTCGGGTAAGCCCTCTTTACCAGAAATCCATTCCAGAGCTTTGATAATAATATCTTCAGAGAAACGTCCAGATAACCCTTTGATATATTTAGCTTGAACCTTGGCCAACTCCCGAGTACGCAACGATGGCTGCCCGAGGTTTTCTTTGTAATAGTCCCCATGGCGCATGGTACGTTTTAAGCTTTGGCTTGAAACCCGTACCCGGCGTTTACCACCAAACATCGCCGATTTTTGCATATTCATATCATCACGATTCAGACATGATGGGCTGTGAGAAATCAATACATGAAAATTAATAAAATTTTTGTTCATAGCTTTGTCCTTAATGTTTATACTGCACTGTGGTTTTGATAATAAAAATAATCTTCCAATAACTGGCGTTTACTGGTACTTCCCCAGTAATAGAGAGTCGGTGCGGCCTTTAACCAATCCAGTGTTGGTTCAGCCATCTTCAGCAGACGCCGAAGTTGAATAAAATCATTCGGGGCTTCTGAACGAAGCACCATAAACAGACGCTTTTCACTGATATTGGCTTTTGCCAGTGCCTGCCCCAGTCCATTGCCTCCAGCCTGATGTTTTATAACAGGCAGGCAATAGGCCAGGCGTTGCATTCTTGCATCTGCCTTGTGGCCTTGTAGCAGTCGATAAAACGCTGCGATTTCAAGTAAATCATCTGGTTTAACCGCTCTGCGTAATTCAGCCCTAGGGCCAGGCTTTAGAGACTGATATTGTTCATACACTGCCAGAAAGTCTGGCACCTTTTCATTGCTCATGATTACCTCCATGTGCTTCCAGTTCTTTTAAGTATTTGTTTAATAAACGTCGTGAGGATGCCAGTGCCTTAAGCATTTTTGGCTCTTGTTGATAAGGAAAAACAGCTTGATCAAAAAGTTTAATCACCTGCCTTTTAAGGGAAGATGCTAATGCATCTAAAGTAATCGAGGGCTGATCAAAATCAACTTCTGCAAATGATTCATGCATCAATTGCTCAGTTTGTTGATAAAAAATGGTGTCATATTGATCTGTCAGATTAACACCTGCACCTGCAAACCTGTCTTTGACGCCCTCACCAAAAAGATATAGTGCTTTACGCAATGCCCTTTTAAATTCCTGAGCCTGATTAATCAGCTCATCCACTAGCTGAGTATTGTTTTGCCAGCCATTAGCCAGACTGTACATTTCATGTCGCCGTTCCAGCACCGTCGCCTGATTATTTCTGTAACCACCAACCATTAGATCGAGCCGTTTGGCTCCAAACGATTTCAGTTGTGTGATAATAGGTACAGGGTGATAACCTTCTTTCCCGTTATCCTTTTCAACAACCAGCTTAGCCAGATGTACCCAGCTTGGTTGAGTGGTAGTAAAGGATGGAAATTTTTCTTCCTTTTGCCCTTTTTTAATAGCAAAAGTTCTGGCAGAAAGCGGATGAGGCCAAACGCCATCAATGGTGTAATTAAACTTTTCCTTTTTAAACCCTGTATACAGTGGCAACATTTGACCGCAACAACTGCATGATCCTTCAAACTCAATTGGCGCTAACTCAAAACGTGCTGGCTGCCAAAACAACCCTTGTATTAAACCAATCTTACTTGCTGGTATTTTGCTTTCTCTAACCACCCCCTGAACATAGTTTGGTGGTGTAACTGTTGCCAGCCCATACCAAGGCATTTCTCTAGCTAAAGAATCTTGAGTCAACACGTTGTGCCAGAGTGTTTGCCTTAAATCTTCACCACGAATCAGAACTGTAATAGGAGTACTACCTCGCATTCCTGACTTAAAACCACCACCCATACTTGGACAGTTATAAGCGGTGTTATAGAACGCAATTGACACACACCCTGCACACAATCCAGCAACCAGTCCTTGGGGGTTAACAAAAGTCTTATTGGTGCCATCGGCCACACCCGCCATCAGCTTATCCATAGGTGTTAGCTCTTTGGCCTTAACTCCACGGAATTGCATAAATGGTGTTTCGGAGTGCTCCAGATCAAACCAATCCAGCTTGCCCTCACACCCCTCCACAAATTCTTCATGAGTCAACGGTTGCTTGATGCGCTGTATCAACAGTTTTCTATCAGCGGGGGTAAACAGTACCTGAGTAATGGCGACCAGTAATTGAAGGCAGGCAAACTCCATATCGTCTCGTGGCAAACATAGTTCGCCCTGCTTTTCACCACAAAGCAGTTGTTGCAGTGTAATCTTTTCCATTAATCCGGTTTGTTGCACCGGAATCCAGGCATCTGTAAGCAAATTCATCATGTTTCCTTTAAGTTGTTTTCCATTCGTTGAAATCCATTCTCTGAAGAATAGTAATACCGCCAAATTCCATAGTCACAGCAGTAACCTCTATCACTGACTTGCATTTCCAGCCAAATCAGACCATTGATATCCGGCTCTGGAAGATAGCCAGCCTTTTGGCCCCAGCTATGGGGTACAGGCACGGTGTTTAAATTGATAAATTCCAAACGTTCACCTTCAGCCAAAGCCTCAATATCTTGGCCATTCATCAAACAGCGATTACCGTTTGCAGGGGTCACATAAGGCACTAGGCTTAAGCTCATTTCTCCATCACGGGTCAGCACACTGACTTTGGCATCATCATCGTTCAGTGGATTCATGGATGAAGTCATTAGCTGATTGGCGTTACATCTTGAAGCAAAGGCTTTATCAGAAAATTTTGCGAAACTGTCTTTTACTGCTTCCGGTTCATTAAGCCATTCCTCTTCCTGATACACAGGTTCAATCCACTCCCGATAAGCCTTTGGAAATTCGACCTTAGCACCTTGCCCCATTGCTTCTTCTAACAGTTGGTGAGTCCGCCATAACACACGGCTATTACCGTAAATCAGTTCATGTAACTGATAATCCAGTGAATCAGGGATCAATATCGTGCATAGGCGTAGCTTAAATCCAGCAGGACGCTGTCTTGCATGACGATGCAAACGTCCCATACGTTGGAATAACAAATCTACCGGACATAGCTGAGTGATCAGCCAATCAAAATCCACATCCAGAGACTGTTCTACGACTTGGGTAGCGATTAACAGGTGCCCTTTTTCACGGGCATTTTCCGGTTTTGGCTGAAATCCGAATGTATCCAGTACCCACTGCTCTTTTTGTTGACGATCCGTAAAGGTAAATCGCGAGTGAAACAGACTGATCTGCTCTTTATTAATTTCAGGGTTCGCATCGAAGCACTGCGATAATGTTTGATAAAGTTTTTGTGCAACATCCACCAGATTGCAGACCAGACACACCTGTGCGCCGTTAGAAACTGCATTTTCAATACGTTGCAATAATCCCTCATCGGGCAGCAGTGATTCGTTAGCGAGTAACTCCAGTCTGACGTCATGCGGTGTGGGTTGCTGGTCGGGTAAATGTTCTAGATCAAAGGTTTGGGCAGTAGATTGATAACAGCTGGTTATCAACGGATACCGATCATCAGATTCTTTTTCAATTCGGCATTGCCAGGCATTTGCCAACGCCTGCTTCTGATGTGATGGTAACGTCGCAGATAGTAATATGACACTGCCGCCTATGGCTTTTTGTTGCTGCAATACACCGCTCAGCAATCCATACATGTAACTGTCATAGGCGTGAACTTCATCAACGATCAATACACTGCGGCCAATACCAAAGCCTCGGACAAATTTGTGGCGTATTGGCAATACGGACACCAGCACCTGATCGACCGTACACACACCTATTTGACCAAGAAATACACGCTTACGACTTTGCGCTAACCATTCACCACACTGCACCCAAGCTTCTTCTATACCTTGCAATGTTTGCGGCTTTGCGGCTTGTTTCAAATTGATAAAGGCGGCCTGATATTTGGCACGCCCATGTGCCAATACAAGATTGGTTTCTTGATGAAAAATGCTATCCGCTGCTTTTTCCAAGCGGCTAAACATGGCATTGGCGGTTGCCTGAGTTGGCAACGCAAACACAATACTGTCAGCCAACCCTTGTTCCAGTAGTTGCCAAGCATAAGCCAACGCGACTTCCGTTTTTCCTGAACCAGTGGAAGCTTCAATAAGGGTCAAGTTTTGCTTCAGAGGTAACTTATCAAGCAAACATTGCACTTGCCTGGGCTTAAAATTTTCATCCAATAACTTCTCTACTGATGGCTCGGGTCGAATATGTGACAACACACCTGCCGCTGTTAACGCTTTTTCGGCAAATTCGAAACGCTGTTCGTACCAGCCCTTAAGGGCCTGTTGTGAAGTTTGGGGCTTAGGATCGTAAGGAAAAAAGTGAGACGACCCCAGCCAATCACACACAGAGCAAAATCCCGCCAACATGATTTGGCTTTTGTCATCCAATGCCGGCGGATTATCGCTTAAAGTTAATCCGGCAGGATATAGAAATAGGGCTTCAAGTGCTTCCAACCATGCCAAACGAGCCTCTTTTAATAAAGGCTCCACTGCTTTGCAACGGCTAGGCAATACAGCATCATTTGCTTGATATTCAGGGATATGACCATGATGTCCTGCAACGGCTGTCAACCAACCTCGCCACTGCTCCCAGTTCTCATTATCGTGGAACCAGTCCAATGATGCGAAGCGTTCGGAACAGTCCATATAAAACCACCCCACGCCTTCCGGGCCATGAAAATAGGCTTTAATATCATTACCTGACAGTGGTAAATCCATTGCGGCCAATTTCGGGTTAACCTTATTCCATACATTTGGAGCTTTACGCTGAAAGCGCAGATCCCATTTGCCATAGTCATGCAATGCGATAAAAAATAACGCCCAAGCTTTTGCTCGATTTTCAGTCAATCCTGTGAGCCGTATAAAAGCATTCCTTATCGCAGTGCTTTGTAACCACCACGATTCCGCCACCGCTGCCACATCCAAACAGTGATAGGGCAGTAAGTGATAATCCGGTCCGTCATGTTCCAGATCACGCTTGGCTTTGCCCCAATAACGAAAATAAGTAGCTGTTTCAGTCATCACAATTGGTCTGTTCCAATTTCATATACTTTCATCCTCTCACCCTTAAGTCCTAAATACCGATACTTTCAAAAATATTTTTTCAGTGTCGCTTGCAGTTCTTGTTTGACTTGTTTACGTAACCATTCTGGACTCATTACTTCAACATCACTGCCGAAACGCAGGATGTCGCGGATCAGTTCTGGGGTGTCGCTGTAGGGAACGGATAGCAGATATTCGCCTTGTTCTGTCCATTGGCTTTGCTGATCGGGGTGCCAGTTTTCGCGACTGACGCGTTTGGAAATAGCTTTGGAGAATTTGAGCTGTGCAATCCCTTTGACTTGTCCGGCAAAGATGCCGTAACCCGGTGTAACGTGAGCATTGAGTTGTTCGGTGTTGATATCTACGGCGGTGTCTGCTGTTTGTTTGCTACGACGAATGGCGTCAACCGAGAAGGTACGCAGGGCTTGTCGTTTGTGACACCATGCATCGAGATACCAGTTGTCGCGGTAGTAAACGAGGCGTTGCGGGCTGATGGTGCGAGTTTCAATGCTATCGGTTTTCCATTGCCAATAGTCGATTTCCAGTTGCTGTCTGTTGAGTAGTGTATGTGCCACATTGATGAAATGATCGGGTTCACAAAGGCGTTGCCATTGTGTGGCGACTTTGATGCGGTGTTGCCAGTCATGCTGACTGATATGTTGTTTGGCGAGTAATTGATGCAGGCGTTCGGATACGGGATGTAATAGTTGTTTGACGACTTCGGGCTGGAGTGTTTCGCTGAGTTGTTCGAGCAAGGCAAGGGAGACGATTTCTTTAGCACTGAACCACAGGCCTGGCAATTCGTAGGTTTCTCCTGATTTCAGGTCATAAAAATAACCTTCTCCCTTACGATTTTTGAGCGGTGCACCCAAAACATCACACATGAAATTTCGGGCAATATTGAAGGTGTTTTTGCTAAATTCAAACTCATTGAGAATAGTGTTCAGCGGCACCGGATAACGATGGTTGGAAAAAAATTTGTGTAATGCATAAATCCGTTCAAAGTCCATTCTCGTTATCCTTTAACAAATAAACGTTGCTCGGTACTCTTGAGTACATCGTCTGCACATTTTTATATAATGCCTAGTTGTGTTATTTCGAGTTCAGTTCTGATTTGCCTTAGTGGATAGTATCAAATGTTCAAGGCTTTAATAAGTCCAATTATTTTTTGATAGTCGGCTTAACAAATAAAATGACCTTTATAAGGAGTAAAAAAAACGACCAGAACACATGTGTTCTGGCCGATTTGTAGTAATTGACTGCTATGTTTTACGGCAAATAGCTTGCTGTCGAACTTCAAATACCGTGCTTAGACAGTCTATTCTTTGTCTATTTTTAATGCCAGGAACAACGCACCTTCGCCACGTTGCACTAACACTGGAATAGCTTTATCTGTTGGTAATTGTTGTGATAATTCGAGGAAGTGTTCGGCATCGTTAATTTTTTGATTATTAATGCTGATAATTAAATCACCGCGACGGATACCTGCCTCAGATGCTGGGCCAAGATCGACATCTGCAACAATCACACCTTCTGTGGCGTTGTATTGTTGCTGTTGCTGCTCTGTTAAATCAACCAGTTCAATGGCAAGCCTTTTATCAATTAAACCGCCTGATTTACCCGTATTCTGAGCCATTTCCTCTTCTTCAGGTAATTGTTCGATAACAACTGATATAGTTTTATGTTTGTTATTTCGCATGATTTCAACCGGTACTGATTTACCAATCTCAGTGCGGCCAACAATCGGTGGCAATACTGATGAGCTATCGATTGTTTTACCATCAAATTTCAAAATAACATCACCTGCTTCAAAATCAGCTTTGGATGCAGGGCTTTTCGGTATGACTCGTGACACAATTGCACCCTGAGGTTTGTCTAAACCGAATGATTCTGCCAACTCACGGGTAACATCCTGAATTGCAACCCCTAACCAGCCACGGCTCACATAGCCTTTTGATTTAATTTGAGCAACAACATCCATGACCACATCCATCGGTATTGCAAACGATACCCCCATAAATCCACCTGTACGGCTATAGATTTGTGAGTTGATACCTATCACTTCACCATCTAAATTAAATAAGGGGCCACCAGAATTACCGGGGTTAATTGCAACATCGGTTTGAATAAAAGGCACATAACTATCGCTTGGCAAACTACGGCCCAACGCACTGATAATGCCTGCTGTTGCTGAATGATCAAAGCCAAATGGTGTGCCAATTGCCAACACCCATTCGCCCACTTTCAGATTTTTTGAATCGCCCAGTTTGACTGTTTTCAAACCGGTGGCTTCTACTTTGAGTAACGCGACATCACTGCGTTCGTCACTTCCCAATACTTTGGCTTCATACTCACTGCGGTCACTAAAACGCACTACAATTTCATCTGCATCTTTAATCACATGATGATTTGTTAAGATATAACCATCTGACGATAAGACAAATCCAGAACCTAACGATCGGCCCTCATAAGGCTGTGGCGGTCTATTCTGCGGATTATCAAAAAAATGTTTGAATAAATCATCAAATGGCGTTCCTTCTGGAATTTGTAAATTAGGCGCCATCTGAGACAGTGTGCGTTTTTCTTGTTTAGTGACAGCACTGATATTGACTACAGCGACTGCATTGTCAGCAACAAGTTCTGTAAAATCAGGCAGGTTTGCTGCATATACATTTAAGCTTAAAAACAACCAAGCTAAGAAAACGCTTAAATTTGTCCAAACTTGTTTTTGTTTCATTTATTTTCCTCACTAATTCTGGCTTGAAATCTATCAGTTCTAGTATTTAAACGCGATTTTACCCAGTAAAACCCAGCAAATAGACCTGTAAAACCAAAGATAATTTCAAATAATTCATTCAAATTTAAACTATGTGCAATGGCTGCACTGACAAACATCGCTAGTAAAGGCACGATGTACATCATAAATGTACCGTGTAGTAAGGCCTCTTCTGGAATCGTTAACTGCACATCTTCACCAATAACGACATCATGCGTTTTGGGAACAGCTATTCGTGAAAATCGTTTGCCAACATGATTAGCAAGCATAGCGGTACCACAGCCTTGTCTAACTTGGCATTTACTACAGGTTGATTGACGTTCGGCTTGTAGCCAGACCGTTTTATCATCCTGCGCAATGATTTTTGCTTGTTGTTCAATCATTATTGACCTGCATTACCATAACGGATAGCATTACCAATTTTCTCAACTGTATGGGCAGGCACCTCACCTACTACTGTCACAAAATGAGAATGCAAAATAGTACCAAAAGCGTTGATTGCACCCATATTAGACCCACCTTTCAGGTGATTGTGGGCAGCATGTATTTGCTCAATAAACACTGATACCGAGCTGAGTCCATCACTGTAAACACGTTGTTCAACGGCATTACCTGTGCTTGCTTTCAAGCGACTTTGTTGTGCGACCAATACAAATCCTTCTGGTAACCAATCGAGTTTCCAGACTGATAGCCCCTTGATCGCTGTAGTTTGACTAAGTGATTGTGGTTCAGTTCGGTTCCATTTCAACTCTTGGCCGGTAATTTGAGGTCGTAACATCTCGTCAGTTATATCGGCGTTGACCGTTACTGTCGAGAAGGCAAACGTTTCCAATACGTCTTTATTGTCTTTTAACAGCTCGGATTTAAGCAGCAAATGACTGGCGTTATCGACCCATAGACGATAGCCATAACGGTCATTATCAATAGGCGTAATGATTAACTCTTGTGCTAATCTATCGGCAACCCGACTTTCGTCACCTAAGGTCACTTCATAATAGTCCGTTGCTGAACTCAATCTGCTCAATAGATCACTTGGGAAGCCTCTTCCCAACGGTCTGCGATTAACATGAACACGCTTGCCTTCAGGATATATACACGTTACCAGGTCATTAGTTCGAATTACTTCCCGTGCTGCACCATTAAGTGATAATACCCGCTCTATTTCATCACGTTCATCCGATCGATGAATAATTCTAATTGATTGCAGTTTATGACCTGATTGATAGGCAAACACACCATCATAATTTAAATTTTTGGCTGCAGTCCCCATGCTTTGAAGTAACTGCATTGCATCTTGATCGGCATGTACGCTGAAAGGAATTATCAGCAAACAAAGACTCAAAATAATATGACGCGCTTGTTGCATTAACTATTGCCTCGCATCATAAGAAACGACACGTGCATAAGAAAAAACACCGGAAGCGCCAGCATATTCATTATGATCGACAAGATAGGTATTTAGGCGTTCTTCGACTTCAGGTTCACCTACTGTCCAACGATTGCTACTTGCTCGTTGTGGTTGCAGATCGTTACTTATTGCATTCGCTACTGTTTGCACCGGGGTAGAAACCAATTGATTTTCTGGTTGAGTCATCACACCAACAACCGCTAATGCACCTACTGATGCAGCTATTGCTAGTCCTGATATTTGCTTCCAAAGCTGTGATGGAAAAGGTAACACGTTTGTTTTTGGCTGAGAACGCAGCGCATGCATTGGCTCATCTTTCAATGCTAATATCAGACCTTCTGATAAATCAATCGGGTGAGGTTTTGTAGCAAAACCATGCAGGACGTCGCTGGTATGTTGATAGCGTTGAAATTGCTTTTGTGCTTGTACATCTGTTTTTAGTAAAGCCAGGACGTATTCTAATTGTTCACCCTGTAATTCACCATCGACTAATGCAGACAACTGTTCGTTATAATTGACTGTCATCATTATTCCCCTTCACCCGTTAATTCTTTAATTTTATAATCAATTGCTTCACGCGCACGAAAGATCCTCGATCGTACTGTTCCTATTGGACAATCCATAACCTGTGCAATTTCGTCATAACTCATACCTTCAAATTCGCGTAGTTTAATTGCCGTCGCTGTATCTTCAGGTAAATCATCTATTGCCCGATCAATAACACCTTCCAGTTCATGATTTAATAAACTACTTTCAGGCGTATCAAAGTCTTTTAGTTCTGGCGCATCGTAGAAATTAGTTGCATCCATTGCATCGACATCCATTGCTGGCGGTCTACGCGCACGCGAAGTAAGGTGATTTTTTGAAGTATTGATCGCAATTCGATATAGCCATGTGTAAAAAGCACTATCGCCCCGAAAGTTTGGAATAGCGCGATAGGCTTTGATAAACGCCTCTTGAGCAACGTCTAAAGCTTCAACAGGATCATGTACAAATCCAGTAATAACGTGAATAATGCGTTGTTGGTATTTCATTATCAGCACATCAAATGCTTTTTTATCCCCCGCCTGTACGCGTTGAACCAGCTCTAAATCCACACTCATCCTTCTATCCGGCATACTCCGACTTGCCGGAGATAATATTTATTTGTAGTCTGATTGACCATAATGAATTAACTTTGTTCCATAAACAGTGCAAAATAATTGTACATTGATTCTACTCTTAACCGAACTTTATGACGCAAACAAAGCACTTTGATGTACTTATTATTGGCAGTGGCGCAGCAGGTTTAACCCTTGCTTTGCAATTGGCTGATCATGCACAAGTGGCTGTAATTTCAAAAGGTCAACTTGAAGAAAGTGCATCGCTTTATGCCCAAGGCGGCATCTCTGTTGTACTTGATCAGGCTGATTCGCTGCAATCTCACATTGACGATACCTTAATTGCCGGTGCAGGTTTATGTAACGAACAAACCGTTCGTTATACAGTGGAACATGCTCGTAGCAGTATCGAATGGCTGATTGATCAAGGTGTGTCATTCACTAAAGATGGCATCACATCTGAAACATACCATCTAACCCAAGAAGGTGGTCACAGTCACCGACGTATTATTCATTCAGCTGATGCCACCGGTAGAGAGGTCGAAACTACCTTATTGGGTAAAGCCAAATCTCATTCAAACATTCACTTATTTCCATACCATATCGGTATCGATTTGATCACTAGTCGCAAACAACTGGGACAACAAGACAATTATTGTTTAGGTTGTTATGTGCTTGATATAAAAACGGATAGCACTGTTACCTTTACTGCTGGCGCTACTGTCCTGGCCACCGGTGGCGCGGGCAAAGCCTATCTTTATACCAGTAACCCAGATGTATCAACGGGTGATGGTATTGCAATGGGTTGGCGCGCAGGCTGTCGCGTTGCTAATATGGAATTTATTCAATTTCACCCAACCTGTTTATATCATCCCAAAGCCAAATCATTTCTAATTAGTGAATCACTTCGAGGTGAAGGTGCAAAATTGTTGCTGGCTGATGGTTCGCGTTTTATGGATGCTTTTCATCCTCAAGCAGAATTAGCACCACGCGATATTGTCGCACGAGCAATCGACCATGAAATGAAACGACTTGGTGACGACTGTGTTTATCTTGATATCAGCTATAAATCTAAAGACTTTATTGAAAGTCATTTTCCAACTATCTATCAGCGCTGTTTACACTTTGGAATCGACATAACTAAAGAACCGATTCCAGTTGTACCGGCAGCACATTACACCTGTGGTGGCTTAATCACTGATCTAAATGGACAAACTGATATTGCCGGTTTGTATGCCATCGGCGAGACTGCTCACACAGGCTTACATGGTGCTAATCGTATGGCAAGTAATTCGATACTTGAATGTCTCGTCTTCGCACAATCAACAGCAACTGATATCAAACAACAGCTACCATTTTCCGATCTCACTCAACAAATTCAACCTTGGGATGCCAGTCGTGTAAAACCTGCAAGAGAGGCTATTTCTGTTAGCCATAACTGGGATGAATTACGCCGATTTATGTGGGATTATGTTGGCATAGTGCGTACCAATGAACGCTTACATAAAGCACAACAACGTCTTAACTTGTTGCAACACGAAATCAGAGATTATTACAGCAAACACCGTATTAGTAGTGATTTACTAGAACTACGAAATCTTGCTGATGTTGCCGAGTTAATTATCAGCTCGGCCCTGCTCCGTAAAGAAAGCCGTGGTCTACACTACACGCTTGATTACCCTGAAACAGATAGCTCTCAACCGGCAAAAGATACTATTATTTCTGGAAAGTTTTAGGATCACGACAATACACCCGCAATTGTCGGAATAGTTCGCTATCAACCGCATCTGACATGATAAATGCCACTTTTTCAGACCAAAAGCCAGCCCCTTTAAAATACAAAATCACACAATATTGACTGACATAACTGCTCGCTAACATTAACGGTTCACTAACGCTGTTTGTGCTATACGTAATAAACCAATTATTGTCGCTATCACGACTTAATTTTGAGAGTGATGTTGCATCTGTTAGAAAATAATATCGCCGCAGATAATAGATGAAACTACACCCCATCAAAACGACTATCGCGATCATTGCTATGCGGTGATGCACGACACTTAATACGCTAACCAATATGACAAAATGAATCGTAAGCAAATAAAGACCAAGCCTGTTTGACCTTGCAACAGGTAGGGTAAATACTGTCCTTGTTTGTAATTGCGATTCCATTCTTTGCTTCCCAACTAACTACGTTACAATGACACTACTTTAACTTATAAATTACTGACCATGACACTCACTTGGACACAATTATTAGAACAGCAACCAGCGTCACTTGCTGACATCGCCCCATTAGAAAATAGCGCGCACATAATCCCGCTACCACAGATGGGTGTGCTGCAAGTAAGCGGTGATGATGCCGTCGGCTTCCTACAAAACCTGGTCACAAATGACATCAATGCATTAGCAATTAACCAAGGTCAATTATCAGGCTTATGTAACCCGAAAGGTCGATTACTCGCCATCTTTTTAGTTATTCGACGCCAAGATTGTTTTTACCTCATTTTGCCCGGTTCAATGTGTGCTGGACTGATGCAGCGCCTTAGCATGTATATACTGCGCTCTAACGTCAGCATCACCGAGGTCAGCCAACAACAGGTATGTCTGGGCCTACTACCTAACGGCAACAATAACTTACCGTTATCAGATTATCCAGACGTCATTTTTGATGCCGTCGACATCAATGCGGCTACTGTCATTAAACTTCCCTCTAATAATGGTGATCGTTTTTTGTTTGTGGGTAGTTCGGAGCAGGCAACCGCATTGGCAACTGATGCAAAAACACATAATTGGCAACTGACATCAGATGCCTATTGGGAGTTGAGTGACATTGTTTCTGGCTTAGCTATGATCTATCCTGAAACCAAAGAAGCCTTTACAGCACAACAAGTTAATCTCGACTTGGTTGGCGGGGTTAGCTTTAATAAAGGCTGTTATCCTGGACAAGAAATTGTAGCCCGCTTGCATTATCTCGGTTCGCCAAGTCGTCGCATGTTTATTGCACAACTAGATAATTGTGAGTGTTTAGAAATCGGCCAAGATGTTCTGACCGAAGATGGCAGTGTCGCAGGTCAACTTGTGCGTTGGATTAAAAGTGAAAATGGCGCTGCAACACTGTTACTCAGTTTGAAATTAACTGATTACCAATCAGCTTTGGTTTTAAATGGTCAACACGTTGATTTACTAAGTGACACTATTCCAGCTTAGTTTTATTCAGATGTGTGTTCTTGATTTCTATTGACCATATGTTCGTTGACGATATAACCTAAAACTATCTTGTATGATTATATGGTTTATCCAATGAATTCAGGTATGACTGAAGATAAGGTTATTGTTCCATCGTTAAAACTACGTCGTGTAGGCATTGATACCTACAAGGAAAACGTAGCATATTTGCATCGTGATTGCCCTATCTATCGCAGTGAAGGCTTTCAAGCACTCAGTAAAATTGAGATCCATATAGTTTCAAATGGTGCCCCCGTGATTGCTTTACTCAATGTTGTGGACGATGAAGGTATTACAGGCTTGGATGAACTGGGGCTGAGTGAACAAGTTTTTCGCCAACTTGGCATGCCTGAAGGCACAGAAGTATTCATAAGCCATGCAACTCCCCCAACATCGCTACAATCAGTTCATCTCAAAATTGCAGGTGAACGACTCAGTTATGAACAGTATTTAACAATTATTCAAGATATTGTTAACAGCCGTTATTCTAAAATTGAGATTGCCGCATTTCTGGTTGGTTGTGCTGAAACAGGCATGGAGCGAGAAGAAGTATTAAGTCTTACTCGCGCTATGGTTAATACTGGGGAAAAACTTGATTGGGGCGAACACCAAGTCTCAGACAAGCATTGTATTGGCGGTATTCCGGGTAATCGCACTACGATGCTTGTTGTGCCTATTGTAGCGGCTCATGGTATGTTAATGCCTAAAACCTCAAGTCGTGCAATCACATCCCCCGCTGGTACCGCTGACACGATGGAAGTCTTAGCCGATGTTGATCACTCGCAACAGAAACTACGTGACATTCTTCAAAAAGAACGCGCTTTTATTGTTTGGGGTGGCACAGCACAACTAGCACCGGCAGATGATATTCTAATCGCAGTTGAACGTCCGTTATCGATGGACTCTTCCGGCCAAATGGTTGCTTCAATTTTATCCAAGAAAATAGCCGCCGGAGCAACACACTTACTTATTGATATTCCTGTTGGTCCAACGGCCAAAATTCGTAATTCATCTGATGCACTAAAATTACGCAAACTATTTGAATATGTCGGCGATAAAATGGGCTTACATACTGAAGTCGTTTTAACTGACGGCACCCAACCCATTGGTCGCGGGGTTGGTCCCGTGTTAGAAACAATCGACATTATGAAAGTCTTGGAAAATGCGCCAGATGCTCCGATCGACCTTCGTGAAAAGGCATTACAACTTGCTGGCAGAATCATCGAATTTGATTTTGATGTTAGAGGTGGTCAGGGCTATGTTATCGCACGTGACATTGTCGAATCTGGTCGTGCCCTGGCAAAAATGAATGCCATTATAGATGCCCAAGGTCGTAATCTAACACCACTCACATTAGGCAAATTACACCATGATGTCATCGCCCCCAAATCAGGCATAGTGACCAGTATAGATAACCTCAGAATAGCATCCATAGCACGCTTGGCTGGTGCACCATTAGATAGTAGCGCCGGTGTTTATTTACATAAGAAACTTGATGAGCGTGTTCATAAAGGTGACACACTTTTCACTATCTATGCGGAATTTAATGCTGATTTTAACTTTGCAATAACTGCGGCTGAACAAGAGGACGGTTATCAAATTGATACTGAGAATGCCACAAATGAGTGACTGCCTCGTATTAGGATTTCCAGAATATGAGCAGCAAGCTTCTCAACTGGCGCAAGCCGCTAAACTACCTTATGCTCAAGTTCAAATTCACCATTTTCCTGATGGTGAAAGTCAGTTATTTTTACCCGAATCATTACCAAAACACCTAATTGTATGTCGAAGTTTGAATCATCCGAATGAAAAATTAGTTGAACTGATGTTGGTCGCTGCCAGTGCGCGCAAACAAGGTGTGAAAACGATTAGTCTGGTTGCACCGTATCTTTGTTATATGCGACAAGATAAAGCATTTCATCCAGGTGAAGTTGTCAGTCAAACGCTAATAGGTGAATTATTGGCAACACAATTTGATCATATTTTGACGGTAGATGCGCATTTACATCGAGTGCATGATCTGTCAGACGCCATTCCGGTTCAAAAAGCAATCAATGTCACTGCAACCGATCCAATGGCTCATTTTTTACAAAATCACATCAATAATCCGTTTCTTATCGGGCCTGATAGTGAATCAGAACAATGGGTGGCAAGCATAGCCCAGCATTATAATTTGGATTATTGCATTGCCAGCAAACAACGCTTTGGTGATAAAGAAGTTGAAGTAGTCTTACCGCCTGCTGACTACCATGATCGTCACATCGTGATTGTTGATGATGTCGCCAGCACAGGTAAAACCCTATTAGCCACTGCACGAAAACTGGCTCACTATCAACCTGGTTCAATTTCAGTATTAGTAACACATGCCTTATTTGTTGATAATGCTATTTCAGAGTTATATGCCGCCAATATCAGTAATATCTGGAGTTGCGACACGATTTCACATGCCACTAATAGCATTTCCCTGGCACACTTTTTAGCCAATGAATTACCGCATTTTCTAAAGCCATAACGCTAATTCAACTTAATAGTTAGACTCTTCATCTCTTATCTAAAAACGCGATTTAGATTGCTACTGTCAACCTCTTTGCTCCCCATGTACCTGCTTGTTTTTCAAAAATACCTGAACACTTTGTTCCACAAGATAAACACTTGCCCTCTTCGGTGAGATTCCACTCACTAAGTTGATACCAGTCACGTCCTATCAATAATGATCCACAATGATGGCACCATGTGCTATCCCCATGTTTATCGTGCATATTTCCCACATAGGCATAATGCACACCATTATCAAGCGCAATTTGGCGGGCGTTCAACACTGTCTCGGGGGGTGTTGATGGCTTATCCATCATTTTCCAATCGGGATGAAACACTGAAAAATGCATCGGCACATCAGGTCCCAAATGTGCTACCACCCATTCGGTCATTTCCTGGATCTCGGCTTCAGAGTCATTTTCTCCCTGAATAAGCAGTGTGGTCAGTTCAAGCCAAACATTAGTTTCATGTTTAATATATTCCAATGTTTCAAGTACGGGTTGCAAATGTGAGCCAGTCAATGTGTGGTAAAAGCGTTCCGTGAACGCTTTAAGATCAACATTAGCGGCATCCATATACTGGTAAAATTCGGCACGGGGTTCAGGGCATACATAGCCTGCAGTTACTGCCACATTTTTTATATTTAATTCGGTACAGGCTTGAGCAACATCTATCGCATATTCATGAAAAATAACTGGATCATTATAGGTATAAGCAACACTTCGACAGCCTAAGGCTTGTGCCTTGGAAGCAATAATGTCAGGCGTTGCTACAGCCATCAACGTATCCATTTCCCTGGATTTACTGATGTCCCAGTTTTGGCAAAATTTACAGGCCAGATTACATCCAGCAGTGCCAAAAGATAAAACGGGGGTACCAGGCAAGAAATGATTTAGAGGTTTCTTTTCTATAGGATCAACTGCAAACCCACTGGATCGTCCCCACGTTGTCAGCACAATATTATCGTCCTGATTAGCACGAACAAAACATAGACCTCGTTGACCTTTATGCAACTTGCAAAACCGTGGACAAAGATCACATTGAACACGTCCATCATCCAAGCGATGCCAATACTTTGTAGCAACAGTATCGACAAATAGTTCATTGGCATCGGTGCTAGCAACCATAATAACTACACCTCATTATTTTGATGTTTCAAATCAAACGTTGCACTATTTAATAAGCAGATGGATACTATGGTCATAGTACTCCTTTGTTTGGAGATCTGTCATGCAAAATAGTAGACCTTCTGCCGTCGCAGGTTTATTTTATCCTGCCACCACAGCCTCTTTATCAGAGATGATAGAACATTCATTTCATCAAGCAAAACCTTGTTTACAACAACATAAACCAAAGGCTTTAATTGTTCCACACGCGGGTTATATTTATTCTGGTGCCGTTGCAGCTAGCGTATATCAATACTTATTATCAAACCGCGATGACATTAAGCGTGTTGTTCTAATTGGCCCCTCTCATCGTGTCGGCTTTTATGGATTAGCACTAAGCAGTGCTGACTATTTTAATACACCATTTGGTGCCATTAAGGTTAACCATGATAGTGATCAAACATTATTAGAACTAGAGGGTGTCATCATCCTTGATGAGGCACACGCAAATGAACATAGTCTGGAAGTTCAATTGCCTTTTTTACAGTTTAGCCTGAGCAATTTTACGATTATTCCAATTGTGGTCGGTGATGCAAATACGACGTTGGTATCACACGTCATTGAAGCACTCTGGGGTGGTTCCGAAACACTGATTGTAATCAGTTCTGACTTAAGTCACTATCATGACTATAAAACCGCAAAATTATTAGATGATGCAACGTCGCAAGCTATTATAGCGTTTGATAGTAATCGAATTGACTCTCTCCATGCTTGCGGTTGTGTTGGAATCAGAGGATTACTTGAATTTGCACAGCATTTCCCATTGAAAGCATCCATTATCGATGTCAGAAATTCTGGTGACACTGCGGGCAGTAAAGATAGCGTCGTCGGTTATGGCGCATATCTATTTGAGGAAGAAACCGATGTACAGCAGTGAGCAACGTCAGTTATTAAAAGCTATTGCTAGAGCATCAATTGAATATGGTTTAGAAAATAATCAGCCACTTATTGTAGACTTAACCAAGATACCTCAACAACTCAAACAAGTGCGTGCAAGCTTCGTTACATTAGAGAAAGACCATCACCTGAGAGGCTGTATTGGTACCTTAGAAGCATATAGACCCCTTGCGCAAGATATTGCCGATAATAGTTTTGCCGCAGCATTTACTGATCATCGTTTTCCACCCGTTATAGCTAAAGAGTTAGATAATATCAGCATACATATTTCGATTCTTAGTCCGACCGAACCTATTATTTGTCACACTGAAAGTGAGTTAAAACAACAATTGAGGCCTAATATTGATGGGCTGATTCTAGATGATGGTTTTCACAAAGCAACATTCTTACCTTCTGTGTGGGAATCCTTACCTAATACAACTGATTTTATCGATCAGCTTAAAATCAAAGCAGGATTACCAGCCGATTACTGGTCACATGACATGAAAGCATTTAGATATACAACGGAAAGCTTTTAAAAAAAGTCGTCTGAGAATAATAAGATTACTACCTAATTTCAACAGCTATAAAAAAACCTCATAAAACGAGGCTATTTTAGTCATTGAAAGCACGAAAGTTATGCCACAAGATGCATTTCACTCAACATTTTGTCAAATCGTAGTTTGTTCAGCTCATCTTTCAAACGTCGACCAAAAGGCTGGGTGCGCCTAAAGGTATTAAATACCAGAGACTCGATATCTAACTTCCTTCTATCTTTTTGAACACGTCGATCTGAATAATGTTTGAACGTACATTTACAGGCGACATTTAAACCGGTATTTTCAGCTAATTTAGAAAATTCAGTGATGAGCAAACGCCTACCTGTATGGTTTGACAGCATACAAGTGCAGTTATTACTAATGATCTCTACTGCTCGATAATCTTTAGTAGTCATAATATCGGTCTCAATCAGTAATGCCTCTGCATGTACTATAGACATAAAAAAACCTCAATATATGCCTATATTGAGGTTTTTAATTATTTTAATTTTTTCTTATCGATTGCAGATGTACATTGTAACTTCAAAGCCGAAACGCATATCTGAATATTCTGGTTTAGTCCACATAGTAATCACCTTTATATGTTTGGGTTAGATGTTTTTGTTTACGATTAAAATGATACAGATCGAATTCAAATATCACTATGGGATTTTCCTTGATCACATTCAGGATTTTCCTGAGTGACATGCGTTGCAGATTTAATTGGTCGGGACAGAAGGATTTGAACCTTCGACCCCTAGCACCCCATGCTAGTGCGCTACCAGGCTGCGCCATGCCCCGACATTAGATATTGCAACGGTTTATAGGTTTTTAAATTTTGTGAAAAGGTCGATTGCCGACACGTTTTCGACGACCACCCTCGCTGCAGGTGGCAATTGTAGCAAAAATTAACAGGATTGCCATGGTATTTTATGGCGACATGATAAATGATTGATTATCAGATCTCACTGATTATCAATTATCGGGAGCAAGTATATAGCCGTGATCATTGAAGATGCAGATAGTGCTAAAAATTTCCGCTCACCCTGAGCTCTGAGCTCGTCGAAGAGCCGAAGGGTTAGCTTCTGACCGATCCCCACGAAATTTGAGATAGCTAAACATTAAGCGGCTCCTGCATTAACAATTGTATTTTTTGAC
>JARGFJ010000035.1 GCA_029210875.1 Gammaproteobacteria bacterium
CTTGTCAAAAAATACAATTGTTAATGCAGGAGCCGCTTAATGTTTAGCTATCTCAAATTTCGTGGGGATCGGTCAGAAGCAGACAACTTGATTTCGACCCTGTGTTTTAGCCTGATATAAGCCGTTATCAGCTTGTTCAATCAGTGATCGTATTATCTCGATAAGATTAGTATCAATTTTATCAACGCACGCTACACCAAGACTTAATGTCACATAGTCTGCTACTGATGAATGAGCATGTGGCATGGCAAGTTGTTCGATAGCTGCTTTCAATTGATTGGCGACATGAGTAGCGCCAGCCAGATCTGTTTCTGGAAGTATCACAGCAAACTCTTCACCACCATATCGAGCCAACACATCGCCTGGTCGTTTAACTGTTTCTTGCATTTTTTTGGCTACCGCTTTTAAACAGTCATCACTACCTTGATGACCATAGTTATCATTAAATAATTTAAAAAAATCAATGTCACACAAAATGAGTGAAAGTGGCGCTTTTAATCGAGCTGAACGTTTGAGTTCCTTTATGAGCATTTCATCAAAGTGACGGCGGTTCGCCAAGCCGGTCAAACCATCACGCGCTGCCATTAATTTTAATTCAAGATTTGCTTTGTGGAGCTGATGCCTCATTTCTGCTATTCGTTTCATCGCACGCAATTTAGCATTAAGTACAATGGCATCAACTGGCTTGACTAAATAATCATCGCCACCAGCGTCTATCCCTTTTTCAATATCTTTAGCATCTGCCATCGCAGATAAGAAAACGATGGGTATCCAATCATTGTCTTGATCTGTAAGTTGCCTTATTTCTCTGGCGGTCACGATGCCATCCTTCACTGGCATCGTCACATCCAAAAGCACCAAGTCCGGCCGATCATTAATAAAGGCATCAATAGCCTCTTGGCCATCATTAGCAGTTACAACGTCATGCCCTGCCTCTTCAATATAAGCCTGAATTAGCATTTGATTGGAACGGGAGTCTTCCGCTAATAATACTTTCATTTTTAACCTTATTATTTTAATCAATAATAGTTTTTGCCAACATAAAACCCGATAACCACGGGTATATTATTTTTTTCTTGCTCTTGGGTGAGCGCTATCATACACCTTGGCCAGGTGCTGAAAATCTACATGGGTGTAGATCTGGGTAGTCGATATATCCGCATGTCCCAATAACTCTTGAACTGCACGTAAATCACCACTGGCTTCTAACATATGAGAGGCAAAAGCATGTCGAAGACGGTGAGGGTGTACTTTATCTGAAGTACCTTGCTTTACGCCCCAAAACTTCAATCGTTTTTGAATCGCCCTATCCCCTAAACGGCGCCCAGTTTGGGTAATAAATAATGCTTGTTGATCATACACCCCCAATTGTTCGCGTTTGTCCAACCAATGTTGTAATGCCTCTATCGCCTTACTGCCAATTGGTACTACTCGCTGTTTACTGCCTTTACCAGTGACATAAACCAACTGATCAGCAAGATCAATATCACGCAAATTGAGGCTAGCTAATTCTGCCAAACGTAAACCGGATGAATAAAACAATTCCATGATAGCGTGATCACGGATTGCTATTGTGCCTTGATGATGAGACAAATCTAACAGGCCATTCATTTGATCGACATCCAAGGTTGCAGGTAACCTTTTCTGAACTTTAGGCGCTTGCACGGCTTGTGCCGGATTGGTTTCAGCCCAACCTTCACGCATTAAGAATCGATAAAAACTGCGGATCGCAGATAATATGCGCTGAATTGAACGTCCGCCGAGTCCTTGACGATTAAGCACTGCAATAAATTGGCGAATATGACTACTTTTTACTTCAGACCAGGTAGGGAGTGTTTGCTGCTGACAGAATTGGATAAATTGCGTTAAATCACGTTGATAATTTGTCACTGTATGTCGTGACATACGTTTTTCTTGCTCTAAATATTGCAAGAACAAGTCGATATCCAGTTGTTGGTCATTCGCCATGGTTATGGGTAAAAGGCCGTAATAATCGCATAATCACTTCACCTAAAAAGCTTAAATAATCCGTCCCCATGTCGGCATGAAAACGATTAGCATCAAAGCTCGCTATGGCCAATAGTCCGGCACAAGGAGAATGACCGATTGGTAAACATGCAACTGATTGAACTTGCTCAGCTTGAGTATCAAACAACAATTTCTTTTGATCTTTACTAAACCGACCACATACTGGACGTTGTTTAGCCAGAATGCCATCAAATACTTTCAATGCACTATCGTCAGCATGGAGTTGAACAATATTTTCTGTCGTGTCAGGCAATAATGGAACATGATCACCTGAATAAAATAAGCGTAACGCAACTTCATCTGCCTTAAATTCCAACTTAAGCTCATTTACTAACAGTGGCAGTAACTCATCAATAGAACCGGCATCCATCAATTTAAGACAAAGCTGATGCACACGTGTTTGTAAGGCGTTATTTTGTCGCGCATTATCGATCAAAGCATGTAATTGTTCTTGTAATTGATGATTTTTATTCTGTAAACGTTCTGTTTGTCGTTGAGCTAGGGAAATAGTGCCTGCAGGAGAAGAAGCAAGCTGTAATGACTCAAGCACATCAGGCTGTTCAATAAAAAAATCAGCATGCTGAACCAGATAGTCTGAGACCTGCTCAGCAGTTATAGCCTGTTTATCATCGCCCACGAAATCTCTCCATCAAAAACATGTGTTGCAGGTCCAGTCATCCAAACTGATGAGTTATCGTCAGACCACACAACAGTTAAATCACCACCAGGTAATGATACTGTCACATTTCGAGCTAACAAGCCACGTTTGATGCCGGATACTACCGCAGCACACGCTCCCGTTCCACAGGCTTGTGTTTCACCTGCACCACGCTCATAAACTCGTAAATGTATGTGTTCTGGCGTAACAATTTGCATAAAACCGGCATTAACCCGTTCAGGAAACTGAGCATGACGTTCAATCATGGGACCTAATGTCGCCACATCTGCCCGAGCAATATCATCGACCAACACCACTGCATGGGGATTTCCCATCGATACCACACCAATGGTGATTATTTGCTCATCGTCAAGCATCAACGAATAGCTATCAGCTTGCTGTTCGGTCATAAACGGAACCTGTTCCGGCACAAAGCGGGGTAACCCCATATCAACCGTAACATTATCATCAGCGTGTAATGTTGGATAAATTATTCCTGAAGCTGTCTCAACTGAAATTGTCTCTTTCTCAGTCAAACCTTTATCACGAACATAGCGCGCGAAACATCGGGCACCATTACCACATTGAGCTACTTCCCCACCATCAGCATTGAAAATTCGATATTTGAAATCGCATCCAGAGACGCTGGACGTTTCAACTAATAAAAGTTGATCACAACCAACACCACGACGCCTGTCCGATAAAAATCGGATTTGCGGTGCAGTGAAAGTTACATTCTGATTAATGGCATCAATAACAACAAAATCATTGCCTAATCCATGCATTTTAGAGAATTTCAACATATCGCTTACTCAGGTAGGATCTGTTCGCCTGCAAATAAAGATTCAATTGTTTCTCTGGCTCTAACCAAATGCACTTGGTCACCATCAACCATAATCTCAGCGGCTCTTGGACGTGAATTATAATTCGAGCTCATAGTAAAACCATAAGCACCAGCAGAACGAATAAATAATAAATCACCAGGGTTTATTCCCAGCATTCTGCCTTTGCCCAGGAAATCGCCTGTTTCACATACTGGACCGACGATATCATAGGTTTGCTTTGAAACTGCTTCGTTCTGACTTACCTCTTCTATCGATTGCCAGGATTGGTATAAGGCTGGCCGAACTAAATCATTCATTGCAGCATCAACAATGGCAAAGTTGCGGTCGTCGGTTTGTTTAATGTATTCGACTCGCGTAACTAGCACGCCAGCATTACCGGCAATCGCTCGTCCCGGCTCCATTAACACGTCAAGATTTCGCCCCACAAGTAAGGGTTTTAAGGCTTGTGCATATTGTTCTGGCGTTGGAGGCGTCTCGTCGTTATAGGTGATACCTAAACCACCACCAATATCCAAGTGCTTAATTTCAATGCCTAATTCAGACAGGGAGTCTATCAACACTAATACGCGCTTTAATGCGTCAATAAATGGCGACACTGATGTTAATTGAGAGCCTATATGACAATCTATACCGCTGATTTCGATATGTGACATTTGTTTGGCTTGCAAATACACAGACTCAGCTTGTTCAATTCCGATCCCAAATTTATTTTCTTTCAAACCCGTCGAAATGTAAGGATGAGTTTGCGCATCGACATCGGGGTTAACTCGAATCGAAATTGGCGCGATTTTATTTAAATCAGAAGCAACCGCGTTAATTCGTTCTAACTCTGGCACCGACTCAACATTGAAACAACGGATCCCTTGTAACAACGCATATTCAATTTCTTCACGGGTTTTACCTACACCAGAAAACACGACTTTATCAGTTTCGCCCCCAGCGGCAATGACCCGAGCAAGCTCACCACCCGATACGATATCAAAGCCGGAACCCAATCTAGCTAACACATTCAAAACTGCCAGATTAGAATTCGCTTTTACCGCATAACAAACGCAATGAGGCATGTCTGAAAATGCGTCATCAAATGCGCGCCAATGGCGTTCAAGTGTCGCGCGAGAATAGATATAACTAGGTGTGCCATAGTGTTGTGCTAACGAAGATAAGGCAACATTTTCTGCGAACATTTCGCCAGCTTTATACTGAAAATAATCCATTGTTCACTTAACCTAGCCACGCAATAAAAGCACTACCTTCAGGTAAGTATAAATCGCCTTTTTGACCGCATGCAGCCATCGCAAATACGATGCAAAGCGCAACTGTAATCCGCATTAAAATTTTGTTTTTTAGCATTGTTTATGTTCCAAAAAAATCATTTTATCCGACCTATATGCTAACAGTTATCATCAGAATCAACTAAGAAACTAGAATTTATCGGTCAAGTTACATAGTATAGGCTTTTGAAATAGTAATTTATCGCTTTTAGGGATGCATATCGAGTAATGATGACTTCGCCCACATCAATTAAATTAAGCGGTCTTGCTCAGCGTCTTGTAACAGAAGGACTTCTATCAGAGCAAGAAGCTGATAGCGCACAACAAGCCGCCAAGGAAGCCAAGCAGGCCTTTGTCAGTTATCTGGTTAATAATAAAATCGTTTCCAGTAAAGATATTGCCGCTATTGCATCTCAAGAATTTGGCGTTCCATTATTCGATATCACTACGATGAACATGGAATTAGCCGCAACGTCTATCATCCAGGAAAAACTTATCCGTCAACATAATGCCTTACCGCTGTATCAGCGTGGCAAGCGTCTTTATGTTGCAGTCTCTGATCCAACCAACTTGCAAGCCCTGGACGAGTTTCAATTTAATACCGGCTCCAATACCTATCCAATTTTAGTTGATGAACAACAGTTATCAACCGCAATAGAAAAAGCCCTCGACAGCAGTGCTGATAAACTTGATGATTTTGGTGATGCCGAACTTGATGATATTGATCTTGGATCTGATGATCTTGCTGATAAAAATAATGATACCGATGTTAATGCAAATGTAGATGACACCCCTGTTGTGCGGTTTATCAATGGTATTTTAACGACAGCCATCAAAGCCGGTGCATCTGATATTCACTTCGAACCGTATGAAAAGACCTATCGTGTTAGAACGCGTATTGATGGCATTCTTCATGAAATCAAAGCGGCACCAATAGCCCTTGGTGGTCGAATAGCTGCGCGTTTAAAAGTGTTATCACGGCTGAACATCGCGGAACGCCGTGTGCCACAAGATGGTCGTATGAGACTTAAATTATCCAAAACCAAGGCCATCGACTTTCGTGTTAACACCTGTCCGACCTTATTTGGTGAAAAAATCGTATTACGTATTTTAGATCCAACCAGTGCACAACTTGGTATTGATGTATTAGGCTACGAAGATGAACAAAAACAAATCTTCATGGAGGTTATGCATAATCCCTATGGCATGATTTTGGTTACAGGCCCAACTGGTAGCGGTAAAACAGTCTCTTTATACACAGCACTGAACATTCTCAATACTGACGATAGAAATATTTCTACTGCTGAAGATCCTGCTGAAATTACCTTGCCAGGTGTCAATCAAGTCAATGTCAACCCTGCTGTTGGTCTTAATTTCTCTGATGCTTTGCGCGCATTTTTACGTCAAGATCCTGATGTCATCATGGTCGGTGAGATTCGCGACTTAGAAACCGCCGAAATTGCTATCAAAGCAGCGCAAACCGGTCATATGGTGTTATCTACTTTGCATACTAATGATGCGCCCCAAACCTTAACTCGTTTGGCCAACATGGGCGTTCCACCCTTCAATATCGCTTCTGCAGTAACATTGATTATTGCGCAACGCTTAGCGCGACGATTATGCAGTAACTGTAAAGCTCGCGATGCTTTACCGATCGAAGTCTTGCTTGAAGAAGGTTTCACCCAGGAACAAATTGATGCTGGCGTTACAGTCTATAAAGCAGTCGGCTGTGAAAATTGTACTGCTGGCTATAAAGGTCGGGTTGGTGTTTATCAGGTTATGCCCGTTTCTGAAGCAATGGGCCGAATCATTATGGAAGGCGGCAATGCGATACAGTTAGCCGACCAGGCTAAATTAGAGGGAATATCAGACCTTCGTCAATCTGGTTTGAAAAAAGTGGCTGCAGGATTAACCAGTCTTGAAGAAATTAACCGTGTAATTAAGGAGTAACGTGTGGCACAAGCGCAAAAAGCAAAAAAACCACAAGTTGACCCAATATTCCTATGGCAAGGCACCAATAAACAAGGTCGCCGCATAAAAGGCCAACAATCAGGTCAAAATATCAATGCCGTCAAAGCTGAACTGCGTCGCCAAGGCATTACCCCAGTCAAAGTCAAGAAAAAACCCAAAGATCTATTCGCACCACGAAAACCTGCAATAAAACCAGGTGATATCGCTGTTTTTTCCCGCATGCTGGCAACAATGATGGCTTCGGGTGTACCACTAATGCAGTCTATGCAAATCATTGGTGAAGGTCATGAAAATGCCAGTATGCAGGACATGATTCTGGCCATTAAAGCAGATATTGAATCAGGTACAACCTTAGCTGAATCCCTAAGCAAATTTCCGCTACATTTTGATGATCTTTTTATTAGTCTCATTAATGCCGGTGAGCAGTCAGGTACGCTTGAGTCACTACTCAATGAGATAGCAATGTACAAAGAAAAAACCGAGGCATTAAAGGCTAAAGTTAAAAAAGCACTGGTATATCCGACAGCAATACTTGTTGTTGCCTTTTTAGTTACTGCTATTTTAATGATTTTTGTTATTCCCCAATTTGAGGCTTTATTTACTGGTTTTGGCGCTGATTTACCTGGTTTAACCAAAATGGTTATCCATGTTTCACAGGTCTTTCAGGAGTATTGGTGGCTGATTTTTGGCAGTATCATAGGAACAATAGTAGCAATACTTCAGGCTAAAAAGCGTTCGCGCAAAGTTCAACATTTTTTTGACAGACTATTACTTAAAATTCCTGTTATAGGCATTATCATGGAAAAAGGTGCTATTGCTCGTTTTTCTCGCACATTCTCAACGATGTTTAAAGCGGGTGTGCCTTTAGTAGAGGCAATGGTCTCGGTTGCTGGTGCTACTGGTAATATCGTATTTAGTGAAGCCACCATGGTAATGCGAGACGAGGTATCAACCGGCACCCAGCTCAATACCGCAATGAGAAATAGTGAGATGTTTCCTAACATGGTTGTTCAAATGGTTGCGATTGGTGAAGAGTCTGGTGCTTTAGACGCTATGCTTGCAAAAGTTGCTGATTTTTATGAGCGCGAAGTCGATGATGCTGTTGATAATATGACAGCGTTAATGGAACCGCTGATTATGGTCGTGCTCGGTGGTTTAATCGGTACACTTGTTATCGCTATGTACCTGCCGATATTCAAACTTGGTGCGGTCGTGTAACCAGTGCAAATAATCGATTTAGTACAATCATCACCCACACTGTTTATTATTCTTATCGTGTTGCTTGGTCTATTGGTTGGTAGCTTTTTAAATGTAGTGATTTATCGTCTCCCCCTAATGATGGAGCGTGAATGGCAACAGCAGTGTGCTGAACTTAATGGTTTAGATGTTCCAGAAACAGAACCTTTAACGTTAAATATACCTCGTTCACGTTGTCCAAAATGCGGTCATGCCATTACTGCTATTGAGAACATACCCATTATCAGCTACCTCGTATTAGCAGGTAAATGCAAACAATGTAAGACTCCTATTTCAAAACGCTACCCCATCATTGAGGCCTTAACGGCTTTACTATCAGGCATTATTGCCTGGCAATTCGGGTTTGAATGGGGTTGTTTAGGCGCGCTGCTATTAACCTGGGCTTTAATTGCTTTAACCTTTATTGATCTCGATCATCAGCTTCTCCCTGATAGCATTACTCTGACTCTGTTATGGTTAGGAATAAGCTTCAATTTATTCTCAACTTATACCGATTTACAATCCAGTGTTATTGGCGCTATGGCCGGATATTTATCACTTTGGCTAGTATTTCATGGGTTTAAGCTCGCAACAGGTAAAGAAGGGATGGGCTATGGTGACTTTAAATTGCTGGCCGCATTAGGTGCCTGGTTAGGCTGGGTTTTTTTACCATCTATCATCTTATTATCTTCTTTAGTCGGTGCAGTTGTTGGTATTACTCTGATTGTTATAGGACAACACCAACGTAATATCCCAATTCCATTTGGGCCCTACTTGGCTGCTGCTGGCTGGATTGCATTAGTATGGGGTACAGAAATCAATACGGCTTACCTTAAATTAGCTGGTCTCAATTAAAATCAGTATGTTCAAAGTAGGCTTAACTGGCGGTATAGCTAGTGGTAAATCAACCGTAAGTCATCTTTTTTCTGAACTTGGCATAACAATTATTGATGCCGATAACATTGCTCGTGATTTGGTTGAGATAAACCAACCTTGTTACGATCAGATTGTTGCACGATTTGGAACAGGTATTCTGCTCGCTAATCAACAACTTGATAGACAAAAATTGCGGCACCTTATCTTTCATGACGAAAATGCAAAGGAGGATTTAGAGGCCCTCTTGCACCCCTCTATCCGCCAACAATTGTTAGTTCAAAGTGAATCAGCAAGATCATCATATTGTATTTTATCGATCCCATTACTTATTGAAGCAAAAATGACTGATCTTGTAGACAGGACTTTAGTCGTTGATACCTCAGCACAAATACAATTATCTCGTCTTTGTGCACGAGATAACATCACTGCCGATCAAGCGCTACGCATGATCACTAGTCAGGTCAATCAACAACAAAGATTACTGTATGCCGACGATATTATTATTAATAACGATTCGCCCGACGCTTTAAAGCAACAGGTTATAATGCTACATAAAACATACATCAATTTAGCTAATTTTATGACTAGCAGTTGCCAGCACCCAGATAGTCATGGACAATAAGTATTTTTAACTGCTAGCCACTTAATGTCATTACCAGTGTCTGAAAAAATTATTTATGAACAACCGCTCAATGAGCGTATAAGAACCTTTCTCAGACTTGAGTTTTTATTTGCTCGCGTTGATCTCGCATTAACGCAAGATGACGAATTAAATAATCGAGATGCCGTTGATGGCTTATTACATATCCTATCAGTATTTGAACGAAGTGATCTTAAGTCTGAAATCATCAAAGAACTAGAGCGGCTTGTCTCTACATTATCTGCTTTAGAAAACACGCCAGGCGTTGATAAACAAGCCTTAGACGATTTGCTGACCGAGCTGGATTTAATGCTTGATGTACTTCATGTAAAAAAATCCTCTATCGGTCAAAGTCTACGAGATAGTGACTTTATATATGCAATACGCCAACGTTCGAGTATTGCAGGCGGCACTTGTGATTTTGATCTCCCAGCCTATCACTATTGGCTACAGCACACCCCCAGTGAAGCTCGCAAGCAACAAATCACAACGTGGTTAGGCCAATTCGCCAGTGCCCGTGCTGCAATTGATATGACTCTGCGCTTGATAAGAGGCGGTACCGGCTTTTCTGAACAAAGTGCGATTAAAGGTTTTTATCAACATACGCTCGATAGTAGTCATCCCAATCAACTCATTCGGGTTAAAGTGGCAAAAGAGGCTTTCTATTACCCAGAAATTAGTGGTGGCAAACATCGTTTTACCGTGCGTTTTATGGCGTTTGATATCAATCAACGAGCGCAGCAGGTCACCGAAGATGTCGATTTTTCACTCAGCTGTTGTGCAATGTAACCAAAAATAAATGTGATGGTTAAAACAGTAACATGTCCACAATGCGGTAAGTTAGTTGATTGGGTTCCAGACCAACCGTGGCGGCCTTTTTGTAGCGAACGCTGCAAGCTCATCGACTTAGGGGATTGGGCGGCTGAAAATCATCGTATTCCTGATAAATCACCGCCCGTTGATATCGACGACTATAATCCTTCAGATTATCACTAAGTGCTGGGAGCACAATTAACACGGCATTTTTGACATAACTTCCCGCCAAAAAACTGCGGGAATAACAGCGTTTTTTATCCCAAATTGAGGTTAGTTTTTACGCATCACCTGCGGTTAATATACCTTGTTGATACGAAAAATCTAACATTCGATTAAGTGGTACCAAGGCTTTTTGGCGTGTCTGTTCGTCAACTTCAACTACATTTTTAGTATCACGTAGTGTTTCATATAAATTTACCAGCGTATTCATCGCCATCCATGGACAGTGCGCACAACTCTTACACGTCGCACTTTTACCGCCTGTTGGCGCTGGTATTAATCGTTTATCCGGCACGGTCTGACTCATTTTATAAAACAAACCATAATCGGTCGCAATAATTAAAGTATCAGCCTTAGATGCTTTACCTGCAGCAATAATCTGTTTGGTTGAACCGACAAAATCTGCTTGTGCAATCACTGATTCCGGTGATTCTGGATGAACCAGTACCTCCGCATCTGGATATTTTTTCATTAATTGTTCAAGCTCATACAATTTGAACTCATCATGAACCACGCAGTGCCCCTGCCACAAAATCATATTGGCACCGGTTTTGTTATTAATGTATTGACCTAGATGACGATCTGGTCCCCAGATTATTTTTTTACCTTGAGCCATAAGATGTTGAATAATTTGAACGGCATTACTGGACGTTACAATCCAATCTGCTCGCGCTTTAACTTCAACACTGGTATTGGCATAAACAACCACTTCATGATCAGGATACTGATCACAAAATTGACTAAACTCATCAACTGGACAGCCCAAATCTAACGAACACTCTGCTTCAAGTGTCGGCATGATCACGGTTTTTTCTGGACTCAAGATCTTGGCGGTTTCCCCCATAAATCGAACACCACAAACAACCAATGTTTCAGCTGGGTGTTTAGCCCCAAAATTTGCCATATCAAGTGAATCGGAAACATAGCCACCGGTCTGTTCTGCCAAGGCCTGCAACTCATCATCTACATAATAATGAGCGATCAATACGGCATTTTTTTGCTTTAAAAGAACTTTGATCTTGCCGATATAATCTTGTTTTTGCTGTTCCGATAACCACGGGTTAGGCGTGACATTATCAATAATGTGATCAATTCTTGATTGCAACTTGTGTGGAATTGTCTCGGCAAGACTCATTGAATATTACTCTTAATTTAATAACTGATGATGGCACTACAGCAAAGCATGTAATGCCTCGATAATTGGCACATTGGCTTGCGGTAACTCTTTTTCATTGAGTTCACTGATGGCACACCAACGAATTTGTTGGCCTTCTTGTCCTGTTGGTTCACCATCAAATGCCGTCACATGCCACACATCTAACAACACTTTTCTATCACCATAATCATGGTTAATGATTAATAATGGCTGCGCATCGGTAATGTTGATATCAATTTCTTCTTTAATTTCTCGCACTAAAGCATCATAGACCAATTCATCATCTTCAACTTTGCCGCCAGGAAACTCCCATAAATTAGCCTGATGCTGATGTGCTTGGCGTAACGCTAATAACACCTGTTGCTGTTGATTAACGATCGTCGCAACCGCAACATGAATCGTTTGACTCATTTAATTAATGTATAAAGTGCACCACAGTAAGGACACTTTATTTCACCTTTACTTGCTATATCTAAATACACTTTAGGGTGCGCGTCCCAGATACTCATCTTAGGCATTGGACAACTTAAGGGCAGATCAGATTCACGTACTTCATAATGTTGTTCAGTACATGCATTTAATTGTGTTGTGTCATCCATTATCTGCCCTCTTATATTTAAGCGACCGGCGTTTATTCAGATGTTTCTGAAATAATCGGTGCTTTTCTTAAACGAATGTTGAGTTCTTTTAGTTGCACATCACTGACTGCACTTGGTGCATTGGTTAATGGACAGCTTGCAGATTGTGTTTTAGGGAATGCCATTACATCACGAATAGAGGCAGAACCTGTCATCAACATCGCTAAACGATCCAAACCAAAGGCTAGACCACCATGTGGAGGACAGCCATATTTCAATGCATCAAGTAAGAAACCAAATTTATCATCTGCTTCTTCCTGACCAATACCTAATAATTTAAATACTTGGCTTTGGACATCGGCTTTATGGATACGGATTGAACCACCGCCCAATTCAGTACCGTTAAGTACCATGTCATAAGCACGAGACAAACATTTACCAGGATCCGTTTCCAATAAAGCAATGTCAGATTGGCGAGGCGCTGTAAATGGATGGTGAAGCGCAGTCCAACGTTCCGCTTTTTCATCCCATTCAAACATTGGGAATGCAACAACCCATAACGGTTTCCAACCATGTTCAACCAGTCCTAAATCATGACCCAGCTTAACCCGTAATGCACCTAAAGCTTCACTTACAATAGAAGCTTTATCCGCACCAAAGAAAATCAAATCACCTGTTTGTGATTCTGTACGTTTTAAAATTGCCTCTACGACATCATCAGGTAAGAACTTAAGAATGGGCGATTGTAGACCCTCACGACCGGCATCAATATCGTTGATCTTGATATATGCCAAACCTTTGGCACCGTATATACCAACATAGTTAGTGTAGTCATCAATTTCTTTACGACTTAGGTTTGAGCCATTAGGCACACGCAACGCAGTAACACGCCCATTATCATCATTGGCCGGACCAGAGAATACTTTAAAATCAACCTCTTTCATTAAGTCGCTGATTTCTACTAATTCCAATGGAATACGAAGATCCGGTTTATCGCTACCATAACGCGCCATTGCTTCAGCATAGGCCATTCTTGGAAATGGGTTTGGCAATGACTGCTCTAAAACATTCGCAAATAATTTACGAATCATTTCTTCCATCAGCGACATCAAATCTTCTTCTTCAACAAATGATGTTTCGATATCTAATTGGGTGAACTCAGGTTGGCGATCTGCGCGTAAATCTTCATCTCGGAAACAACGTACAACTTGGTAATAACGATCCATGCCTGACACCATCAACAACTGTTTAAACAATTGAGGTGACTGTGGTAAAGCAAAGAAACTGCCTGCATGAGTACGACTTGGCACCAAATAATCACGCGCACCTTCTGGTGTGGCTTTGGTTAATATTGGTGTTTCAATATCCAAAAAGCCATTATCATCAAGGAAGTTGCGTAATGTCCGAGTGATGTGTGAACGGAAACGTAATTTTTGTAACATTTCAGGACGACGCAAATCGATATAACGATGGCGTAAACGGACATCTTCGCTCACTTCAGCCTGCTCAGACAAAGGAAATGGTGGTGTTTCTGAACTATTTAAGATTTCAACGCGTTTCGCGATGATTTCGATTTTACCGCTCTTAAGATCTGGATTATCACTGCCTTCAGGCCGTAAATTAACCACACCTTCAATTTGTAAAACATATTCACTACGAACACGCTCAGCAACAGCGAAGCTTTCTGCATCTTCAGGATTACATACAACTTGAACCAAACCTTCGCGATCACGTAAATCAATGAAAATAACACCACCATGATCACGACGACGATGCATCCAACCCGCTACTGTTACAGTTTGACCTTCTAATGTTTCATTCACATCGCCGCAATAATGGCTACGCATAGCTTTTCCTAAATAATTCAGTTGTTTGTGTTATGCCATCAAAAGTGTCTTTTGTGGCGCTCAATTTAGTTTGTTATTGTTCCGTGCTAACGCTACTTTTCAATACTTCTTTTTTCCACTCAGGCACGACAACACCCATGGAAATGATCATTTTAAGACCTTCTTCAACAGTCATATCTAACTCAATGGCTTCCTGTTCTGGTACCATCAACACAAATCCGGATGTAGGATTTGGCGTAGTCGGAATAAAGACACTAATGACGTGGGCTCCAGTTTTATCTTGCACTTCACCCAGCTTATCCGATGTCATAAACGCCAAGCTCCACACACCCCTTCGTGGATATTCAATCAATAGCACTTTACGAAACGATTTACCATCAGTTGCCAGCACCGCTTCCATAATTTGTTTAATGCCAGCATACAAGTTCCGAACTAAGGGGATCCGCGCTAATAACGACTCCCAACCAGCAACAATTCTTCTACCCAGTAAATTTGCAACGATCATGCCTGTCGCTAACACTAATACAACAGCAAGCAACACGCCCAAACCTGGAATATGAAACCCTAATACTGTATCTGGCTGGTATGCGTAAGGTAAAAGCAATACTATCCGGTCTAAAAACCCGACAATCGCTCTAACAACCAGGAAGGTAATTCCTAGTGGCATCCAGACCAGTAATCCTGCAATTAGATACTTACGCATAATGAGTTAACTTAATGACAACCGCAACCAGTTCCACAGGCTGCGGCACTAGACTTTTTTGCAGAAGAGTCTGCCGATGATTCCGCAAGATTGCGTTTAGTCCCACTCTTGAAATCTGTTTCATACCAGCCGTCGCCTTTTAAACGAAAACCGGCAGCAGACACTAGTTTCTTAAGGCTGGCTTCATCACAAGCAGGGCAATGAACCAATGGTTCATCACTCATTTTTTGCAGTGCTTCAAAAGTATGTTCACACAGATCACAACGATATTCATATAATGGCATTTGGTTTACCTCAAGACAAAACTTGCTACCCACATAAAATATGACAAACTTTGGTAATTTCAAGCTATAACCGATGAATTATACCGAAAAATTAACGTCAAAGCTTTTCTGCTTTTAGTTAATGATGATAAGCCACGATATAAAAATGAATAATACGCTAAACTTCCGCCATGAAAGAAAGTAAAGATTGGAAAGCCATACAAAGCCTCTTACCCTATTTATGGGAGTTTAAAGGACGTGTTGCCCTGGCTTTTTCACTGCTTATTTTGGCTAAATTTGCCAACGTTGGGATCCCTCTAGCCCTTAAAAGTGCGGTCGATGCCTTAGATGGTCAGCATCAAGTTGTTTATCTTCCTATCGCAATTCTAATTGGCTACGGCCTATTAAGATTAGTCAGCAGTCTGTTTAGTGAACTACGAGATGCCCTATTCGCAAAAGTAATCTATCGTTCGGTTCGGAAAATTGCCGGTACTATTTTTCAACACCTGTTAGCGCTTTCACTACGATTCCACTTGCAACGTCAAACTGGCGGCATTTCCAGAGATATTGAACGCGGCACGCGCGGCATTAGTTTTTTAATGAACTTTATGATTTTTAATATCTTGCCAACGATAGTAGAAATTGTACTTGTTACCATTATTTTACTGACACGTTATGACAGCATTTTTGCCCTAATCACGACCGGCACAATCGTGCTTTATATTACATATACATTAATAGTCACCGAATGGCGTATGCGCTTTCGGCGTACGATGAACGAGATGGACACCAAAGCCAATAATCACGCCATTGATAGTCTCTTGAATTATGAAACCGTTAAATACTTCAATAATGAGAATTATGAATTACATCGTTATGATGAGCGTCTAGCTGTTTGGGAAAAATCAGCAATCAAAAACCAAATTTCCCTATCATTACTCAATGTTGGTCAAGGAACAATCATCGCAATCGGCATAACGCTTTTAATGTTATTAGCGGGACAAGGTGTCGTTGACGGCCAATTAACGATTGGTGACTTGGTTCTGGTTAACGCCTTTTTATTACAGTTATATTTACCGCTAGGATTTTTAGGTTTTGTCTATCGTGAAATTAGACACTCATTAGCCGATATGGAGCGCATGTTCTCTTTATTAGAGCAACCCTTTGAAAAGGTCGATGCACCAGACTCACCACAATTACACGTACAGCATGGTGATATTCAGTTTAACCATGTCGATTTTCACTACGATGCCAATCGACAGATTTTGCATGATATCGACTTCAAAATAAGTGCCGGACAAAAACTGGCTATTGTTGGTGCAAGTGGCTCGGGCAAATCAACTTTGGTTCGCTTATTATTTCGGTTTTACAATCCTCAATCAGGCAACATTACCATTGATAACACCGATATCCAAACTGTCGATGAACATAGTTTAAGAAAGTCGATTGGCGTAGTACCTCAAGATACCGTCCTATTTAATAGCACGATATATCAAAATATTCTGTACGGTAACCCGGAGGTTACAGAAGACGAAGTCGTTTCTGCCGCCAAACAAGCCCATATTCATGATTTCATAACAAAACTACCCGATGGTTACGATACCTTAGTCGGTGAACGTGGTCTGAAATTATCAGGTGGTGAAAAGCAGCGCGTGGCAATCGCGCGAACCTTATTAAAAAATCCGCCTATTTTAATTCTTGACGAAGCAACCTCAGCACTTGACAGTCACTCTGAACAAGCAATCAATACAGAATTACAAGAACTCAGCCGCAATAAAACAACCCTTGTCATTGCACATCGTTTATCCACAGTAACTGATGCTGACAAAATTCTGGTGTTAGATGAAGGCCGCATCATTGAACGGGGCACCCATCACCAACTTCTAAAACAACAAGGTCGTTATGCAGCAATGTGGGCACTTCAACAAAATGAAGGCAGTGATAAAAACTAAAACCATGACAACGACCTCACATACTTACCCTGCCCTAACAATTGCTTATTCTCAGTCCATAACTTTTTAGCAAACGAAAAGCGCGAACACGTCATTCAACAATGTGTTAAATGCCGCATTGAAAAGGTCATCTATTTGTTTATTTAAACATCATAAAATTAGACCCTGATCGAGACGCTACATAATCTCAATTCATGCCTATTGTAATTTCGTTTTGGACTTTAGTTATTTAAAACATGTAGTATATGCCCGCAAACACAGACTCCTGTTGTTGAATTAAGTGTACGGAGATACACACATTTTCTGTTCAGGTTCAGTTCAGCTTCGTTATGAGAGGCTAATACTGCGCTATGGCAAATAACTTAAAAACTAAGAGGCAATATTAATGAAATACGGCAAATCACTTATCAGTGCACTTTTAGGTGCTTCAGTTCTTCTATCAAGTGCTGTAATGGCTGAAAATCACGTAATCACTGCAGAAGTGACAGCGTTTAATCCTATGGTTCTCAAAATTGCACCAGGCGATACTGTTTCCTGGGAAAATATGAATGGCCATATTACCAATACCACTTTCACCGACAATGGTGGGAAACACCAATATATTCCACAGGGTGCGGAAGGCTGGGCATCAGCGATGGGCGAAAACTTCCAAACTAAACCATTAACTGTTGAAGGTGTCTACCTTTACAAATGTGACCCGCATTGGGGTGCAGGAATGGGCGGTGTAATCATTGTTGGCACGCCAACAAACCTGGATGATATTCAAGCAACAAAACCTAAAGGTGCGTTAAAACGTCTTGTTAAAAAAGCTGAAAAAGCACTTAAATAAACGCTAATCATTGAGCCACATCATAAAGCCCGCTATTCATGCGGGCTTTTTTGATCCAGCCCCTAATTTTATGTGGTAATATTTACGAGATTTTTTGCGGTTTAATTCGACCTTTCATGAAGAATTGAACCGCTAAATATAAGTAATTTTACTAATTTTCGCGGGGAGTTCCCTTTCAATGAGTAACACAGTCGATACCGGTAAGCGGCGATTTCTGACTGCCGCAGCTAGTGTTGTTGGTGGTGCAGGCGTAGCAGCAGTTGCCGTTCCATTTGTCACATCAATGTTACCGAGCGCTAAAGCCCAAGCGGCTGGTGCTCCAGTAGAAGTTGATATCAGTAAACTTGATCTTGGTCAGATGATCACTGTCGAATGGCGCGGTAAACCAGTTTGGGTTTTAAATCGTTCTTCAGAGTCACTCAGTATTCTTCCTGAATTAACCGATACCTTAGCCGATCCTAATAGTGATGTTGCCCAACAACCCGACTACTGTAAAAATGAGTCACGCTCGATTCGTGACAACATTTTGGTGTTAGTGGGTATTTGCACGCATTTAGGTTGTTCGCCAACTTACCGACCCGATCTTGCTCCTGCTGATTTAGGTCCAGAATGGAAAGGTGGCTTCTTTTGTCCATGCCATGGTTCTAAATATGACCTATCTGGTCGCGTTTATAAAAATATGCCCGCGCCTAAAAACTTAGTAGTTCCACCTTATCATTTCCTTGGCGATAATCGCATCGTCATTGGCGAAGACGCACAAGGAGCCGCATAATGTTTGCAAGTTTAATGAGCTGGGTTGATGCTCGCTTTCCCGCCACAAAAATGTGGAAAGAGCACCTTTCTGAATACTACGCACCCAAGAATTTTAATTTTTGGTATTTCTTTGGTTCTTTAGCCTTATTGGTTTTAGTCTTACAAATTGTCACTGGTATTTTTTTGACAATGAATTACAAACCAGATGCAGCACAAGCATTTGCTTCTGTTGAATACATCATGCGTGATGTTGAATGGGGCTGGCTAATTCGCTATCTGCACTCTACTGGTGCATCTGCATTTTTCATTGTCGTTTATTTACATATGTTCCGTGGACTGATCTATGGTTCATACAAACAACCGCGTGAGTTAGTTTGGATCTTCGGTATGCTGATTTATTTGGCACTGATGGCTGAAGCGTTTATGGGTTATTTGTTGCCATGGGGCCAGATGTCTTATTGGGGTGCTCAAGTTATTATTTCATTATTTGGTGCAATTCCATTTATTGGTGAACAATTAGCGTTGTGGATCAGAGGTGATTTCGTAGTAGCTGACGCAACATTGAATCGATTCTTCGCATTCCATGTTATCGCTGTACCATTAGTAATTCTTGGCTTAGTTGTTGCCCACATTATTGCCTTACATGAAGTAGGCTCAAATAACCCTGATGGCGTTGAAATTAAAAAGAATAAAGACAAAAATGGTATTCCCTTAGATGGTATCCCATTCCACCCATATTATTCTGTAAAAGATATTGTTGGCGTAATCGTATTTTTATTCATCTTCTCATTGGTATTATTTTATATGCCCGAAATGGGCGGTTGGTTTTTGGAAGATGCTAACTTCATTCCTGCCGATCCGCTTAAAACACCACTTCATATAGCGCCTGTTTGGTATTTCACACCATTCTATGCAATTTTACGGGCCGTACCTAGTATTGCTGGTTCTGCCTTCCCTGGTGTGGTTGCAATGGGACTTTCAATTGTATTTTTATTCTTACTTCCATGGTTAGATAGAAGCCCGGTGAAATCAATTCGCTACCGTGGTGTGTTCTTTAAAACAGCACTAGTATTATTTGTTATCAGCTTTTTAGGTTTAGGCTTCTTAGGTACTCAACCTGTCACACCGCTTTATACCTTGTTGGCTCGGGTCTTTTCAGTGATTTATTTCGCATTCTTTATCCTTATGCCAATTTATACAAAACTTGATACAGACAAACCTGTACCAGAAAGGGTGACATTCAAATGAGAACTTTAATTTATGCCTTGTTTATCAGCTTAATGTCAGTAACATCAGCTCAGGTCATGGCTGCTGCTGACGGAATTCATCTCGATAAAGTTGAAATCGATCTATCTGATAAAGCATCATTACAACGTGGTGCAAAAACATTTATGAACTATTGCTTAAGTTGTCATCAAGCGTCTTACATGCGTTATAACCGTATGGGAAAAGACCTTGGAATGACAGATCAACAAGTTAAAGAAAACCTGATGTTCGCTTCTGACAAAATTGGTGACACAATGACTGTTGCCATGCGGGATCAAGATGCGAAAAAATGGTTTGGTGTAGTGCCTCCAGATTTATCTGTTATCGCCCGTGCTAAAGGAACAGATTATCTCTATACCTATTTACGTACGTTTTATCTTGACCCAACTAAACCTGTGGGCACAAATAACCTGGCGTTTAAGGATGTTGGTATGCCTCACGTTTTATGGGAACAGCAAGGGTATAAACAAACCCATGATCATGGTCAGTTGGAAACGGCTTCTGAAGGCAGTTTATCAACGAGTGATTATAATAAAGTTGTTGCTGATTTAGTCAATTTTCTGGCTTATATAGCTGAACCCTCAAAAATTCAACGTGTCGCGTTAGGCAAGTGGGTTTTGCTTTATTTGATTATTTTCTTCCTGGTTGCTTATCCAATGAAAAAAGCATTCTGGAGAGATATCCATTAATTTCGATGCAGTCATAAATAGATGCTAAAAGAAAGGGAGTTCGCTCCCTTTCTTTACTTTAAAAACATCAAAATTGTTCGATTAATTAACACTAGACTCAGAACACCACAGGAATCATAAAATATGGCTAATAGCAACCGACGTGCCATCATGACTCTTTACTCTGACCCTTCGTGCCCTCTGTGCCATCGAACTCGTATCGCGCTACACGAAAAAAATATCGCGGCTAACATCGAAGATCTGACTGATGATCACTGGCCTGAAGATGTCGCGGCAGCAAATCCATATGGAAACAGCCCGACATTAGTTGATAAAAACTTAGTCTTGTTTAACGCCAACATCATTATCGATTATTTCGATGAACGTTTTGTTCAGCCCTCGTTAATGCCGGTAGATCCTGCCAAACGTGCTCAAGTAAGACAAATGCTCTATCGCATAGATAAAGATTGGTATTCGCTCTGGAATGCGCTTATGGGACTAGAAAAAGGTAAAATGGCACAGGCGCGTAAATCGATCCAGGAAGATCTAACGGTGTTAGCACCACTGTTTGCACAATCAGCCTTTTTTATGAATGATGATTTCTCTATATTGGATTGCGCACTGGCACCATTACTCTGGCGGCTACCCATGCTTAATATTAAACTACCAGCTAAGGCCAGTGCTGTAGAGGGCTACGCGAAACGAATTTTTAATAGAGATAGTTTTCAAGCAAGTTTGAGTGATATTGAACGCGACATGCGTTAGTTTATGAGAGTAGGTAACCCATGACACCGCAAAAACCTTATCTGATTAGAGCTATTTATGAGTGGCTCCAAGATAATCACATAACCCCTTACCTTTTAGTTAACGCTAAAATAGAAGGCACTCAGGTTCCTAGAGAATATATTAATGACGGTAAGATTGTTTTAAATATTGCCAGCGATGCCGTTCGAAACTTTCATGCAGACAATGAATGGATAAGTTTTTCCGCTCGTTTTTCAGGAAAGCCAATGGAATTATTTATTCCTATAACTGCTGTACTTGCCATTTATGGTAAAGAAAATAATGAAGGCATGTTTTTTACTGAAGAAGATCAACCTGCCCCACCATCACCACCAAAACAAGTCGGTAGCACAAAACGTAATTCTATTGGCCTAAAAGTCGTAAAATAGAACAATCAGCAATTCTATAAACAAAAAAACGGGCAATGTAACGCCCGTTTATTTTGATACTTCAGTCTCAATCGAATATCAGAGTGGCTCATAACCCGTAAATGTGACAACTTCCTCAGTTAAGAACTGATCGCCTTCTTGCCATGTTTTACCATCTGGTACAATTGTACGCACTTGATAGACTTCACCAGGAATATCCTCTGACAAAGTGAATATATAATATTTTCCAGCATATAAACTATATCGTTCGTTTTTAGGGTCGTTAATATAAGGCTGGATGATATATTGCACACCTTTAACTTTCTTACCTTGATAATCAATTTCTACTTCTTTCTTATCCGCACCTGCAGCAAATGCCCAACGAATCTTACGTTGAAAATATGCCCAATCACCACCTGTTAGACGTTCCATTTCATGGATATCAAACTGTAGAAACAATACAAACATCCCATTGCCTTGCTGGTCATTTCTATCTTCATACGGACGTTTAAATTCATTAGTAAAAAACTCGAAGTGGGTGTCGCGTCGACCTGTATTACGGATATTAGTAACAACCATATCGATAGTGTCTTCACGTTGCCCATCGACAAAACTTTGTTTCTGATAACTGTAATGCAATGTGCTAGGTTCTAAGATATTTTTAAGATGGGCTTTATCAAATAACTCATTATTTACTTCAGAAAAACCTGTTACTGCATTAGCACTCATGCCCATAAACATCATGAAACATGCTGATATCAGCGAAAACCTCATTTTTAACACAAGCAATACCTCTATATAGTTTAATGTTATGCTTACTTTTTCTAAACAACTATGTATTTACGACAATGAAAGTAAGTCTTTTTCTTAAAATTTTCTTTAGCACAATTATACTTTTGATTATTACCGGTTGTGAGAGCAGTAATAGTAACAGAATATATCAACAAATTAGTCCGTATAGCTTCGAAGATACCTTAATCAACCTCGACATCGCCATCTCAGAACATAATTACCGCATTATTCATCGTAGCAATATCGGTCAAGCTGTTCGTGACCGAGGTCAGCAAGACTTTCCTTTATCGACTATTACTAATTTCTGCAACATAAGCTATGCCAAAGAAATGATGGAAATCAACCCCAACCTGATCAATGAGATGCCATGCACCATTGCCATTCGTCAACAAGATAACGCTGTTATTGTCAGTACTAAACTCATGGCCACCAATACTAGCAATCAAGCCCAGAATGACTTTGCGGTTAAGATAAACAATAATCTTAAAGCTATCATCGAGGCGACGATAGAGTAGCCTCGATAATGTATTTAGACTTATTCTAAACGCTCTGGTTTACCTTCACCCAACGCTCCATCTGCACGTGCTTTTAAATAGGCATATAGCTCGCTAATATGTGACCTGATATAAGGATCATCTGACCAGGTAGGCATTTTGAATTTCGCTGCTTGAGCCTCACCAAGCTGTGACAAGAACTCCATACGTCGGTTAGGATCATCCAAGTTTACTTTAGCAAAATAACGTTTTAATAATTGCTTTCTAAACTTAAATTCGCTCATTCCAGCAACGCGTTCAACAAGATTAGGCGCTATATCACCGGTTCCATCTTGTCCATGACATACAAAACACGTTGTATTAAACACACGCCAACCGACGTAAGTTTTATCATCGACTTTACCATCAACGATTTTATAGACTTCTTTTTTCTTCTTAATTGACGGTTTCACATTTGCCAATGAAGGGAAGTGGTAATCTGCTAATACTGCCTGGATATCATCTTTTCGTTTCTCAAGAACTTTATTGAGCAAGTCTCTCCATTCCTCATCCTGATGACGAACACCTAATCCAAAACTAAATACAAAGTCCTCACCGAATTCATTTAAAGGCACGACTTTCATCGCCACAGGTGATTTATTAGCAAAATATCCTGCTATTGGTCCCCATGCAAAAGCAACATCGATGCGACCAGAGGCTAGCTCTTCTTCAATCAAACGCCCAGGTATGACCTTAGCATCACCTGCCATCATTTGATAATATTCAATTTGATCGCTAAGCCCATTCGCAAGCAATTTTTCGGTGGCGATTGCTCGATCAAATAAACCTATTTTTAACTTTTTACCTTCTTTACTTATTTTAGCAATGTCACTTATCTCATTAAGCTTATAGCCTTCGCCAGTACGATATACCATTGTTTCAATTGAGCTGAAATAAGGTTTTGTAGGAGAATAGATACCTCTTTCAGCAGGTATACTCATTGCAACATCACATAAAAATTTTCCTGTTTCAGGATCTATTTTTTTAATCGTGTTACGTGCAAAACCTATACGCTGAGGAAACCAATAATACTCAACAGGAATGTCTAATTCATCAGCAATTATAGTTGCAATTTTGTTATCAAAACCTTCAAATTTATCATTTGAATAAGGCAAATTATAGGAATCAGCACACACTCTCAGTGCAGTCTGGCCAGGCAATGGCTTAAATTCTCCTGCCTGTACAAAACTACTATTAAGTAGAAGACCTATTATCATCATTGATAATTTAGCTAATCGTATCATTGCTTATTTTTCCTTATTCAAAAAAGATAGTACCAGAGTAAGAGTCTATCAAAATTTGATAGTTCCAAACCTTATGATAAAAAAAAGCCCGACACGCATGCCGGGCTTTCTTAGTTTGGTTTTTATTTATTAAATAAATTTAATAAACAAAAGGTCTTATAGGCTAAATACGCTTAGAACACCACCCAGGTTAGTCCAGCTAGATAATGCTTTGTAAG
>JARGFJ010000036.1 GCA_029210875.1 Gammaproteobacteria bacterium
AAAATCTTTTGTGGTAAAAGATCTGATCGGTTAACAGGCTTTTAGTTCCCTTCTTATCCCGAGCTGAGGTTAAATAATCTCCTGGAATCTTACATCGGTCAGATAGTCGTGGCTGTGGAGTGCATGCACTGTTGGTATTGAGTATCTGACTTCTGTGACCGATATCGGAGTGGACTTTATCCTCGGTCACGCCCTGTATATGAACGCTATCAATGGGGGATGATTGTTCCTGCTCTGTCGAGTTAAAACCCAACCCAGGTTAGAATTTATTGCAACAACGCCATGCTCCGGTTTAACTGCTTATTACGAAAAATAGCGTGTTAATCTGGTTCGATTTCTAACAATATACTTTTCAATTTCGACTAAAAACAAAACCGATGAAGCAACTAAAACGATGAGTCCCCAGGTTGCCAAATCGAGAGCCATCGTACCGAATAAGCGTTGCATAGGTGTTAAATAGGTGAAAGCAAGTTGAAACAGTACCAGCAAACCAATCGCCATTAAGGCATAGCGATTTCCAAATAAACCCTGCTTATTCAAAATTGATGCGCTGATATAACGCGAGTTAAACAAATAAAAAATTTCGAATAAAACCAGTGTATTCACAGCTACTGTTCTTGCATATTGAATATCAACACCTTGGCCGCGTTGCCAGAGAAACAAACCAAATGTACCAACCATCAGAATGACAGAGACAAACCCAATTCGCCACAACAGATTAGGTGTCAGTATCGGCTCTTTGGGATTGCGAGGTTGTCGTTGCATGACATTGTGCTCTGGTGGCTCGAACGCTAATGCTAATGCTAATGTAACCGCAGTAATCATATTGACCCATAAAATTTGTACAGGCGTGATCGGTAGCATTTGTCCCATTACAATGGCAGCAATCAAAATTAAGGCTTCGCCCCCATTGGTGGGTAATATAAACAAAATAGCTTTTTTCAAATTATCGTAGACCGTTCGCCCTTCTTCCACTGCATGAACAATAGAACAAAAGCGATCATCTGCCAATACCATTTCCGCTGCTTCTTTGGCGACTTCAGTACCATTTTGTCCCATTGCGGTACCGACATCTGCCCGTTTTAATGCTGGTGCATCATTGACACCATCTCCTGTCATGGCAACGATATGACCATTAGCTTGAAGTGCCGTCACCAAACGTAATTTATGTTCTGGACTGGAACGGGCAAAAATATCAATATCATCAACAACGCGGCCTAATTCCTCATCGGTCATGGTTTCAATTTGATGACCAGTTAATACATGATTGCCATCACTGATACCCATTTGTTGACCAATAGCAACAGCAGTCACAGCATGATCACCGGTAATCATTTTCACTTTAATACCTGCTGACTGGCATTGTTTCACTGCATCAACTGCATCGTCACGAGGTGGATCTATCATGCCGACAAGACCTAACAAGGTCAGATTTTGCGCGACGTCTTTAAAGGTTAAAATCTGATGATCCAGATGTGATAATTTGCTTGCAATAGCCAACACACGTTGACCACGTCGCGCCATAATCTCCATTTGCTGCTGCCAGTAAGCTGTATCAATCTGTTCATCATTAACACCAACACGTTGGTAACGGCACATGGCGAAAATACGCTCGGGTGCGCCTTTGATATAACTGACACCTTGCCCAGCATGATCATGGTGCAAGGTCGCCATAAATTGATGTTCAGATTCGAATGGAATGATATCTGTGCGAGGCCAGGCTTCATACTCAAAATGTAAGGTCAAACCTGATTTTATACCTAAGGTAAGCAAAGCGCCTTCGGTAGGATCACCTTGCAACTGCCAGACACCTTCCACCTCTTTCAATATTGCGTCATTACAAAGCAGCGCAGCACGTGTCAATTCAGTTAATACCGGATGATCAGCCATATCAATTTCCTCACCATCTCGTAAAAAATCACCATGCGGATCGTAGCCAACCCCCGTAATATCAAACAATCCACCACTGGCTGTAGCGACATTACTGACTGTCATTTCATTGCGAGTTAAGGTCCCTGTTTTATCGGAACATATCACTGTGACGGCACCTAATGTTTCTACCGCTGGTAAGCGACGAATAATCGCATGACGCCCTGCCATACGCTGCACCCCCAAAGCCAGGGCAATAGTCATAATTGCAGGTAACCCTTCAGGTATAGCGGCTACAGCCAAACCTACTGCAGCAAGAAACATATCCGAAATGGCGTAACCATGGAGCAAGGTTCCTATCACCATAGTGAGCGCCGCTATAACAATAATAATGCCCGTAAGCTGACGCCCAAACCCTGCCATTTGACGTAGTAATGGCGTTGTTAAGGTTTCAACTTGTGACAACATAGCGCTGATATGCCCAATTTCTGTGTGACCTGCTGTCGCCACTACAACACCGGCACCTTGGCCATAGGTTACTAATGTGCTGGAAAATGCCATTGAGATCCTGTCACCTAACATCGCAGCAGCAGCTACAGAATGACTGTCTTTTTCAACAGGTACTGACTCACCGGTCAATGTTGCTTCCTGAATTTGCAGGTTTTTTATTTTAATTAATCGTAAATCAGCAGGTACTTTATCGCCTGACTGTAACAATACAATATCACCCACAACTAATTCTTCAGCAGGAATAGAAATACGTTTGCCATCACGCAACACCAGTGCTTGTGATGACAACATGTGTTTAATTGCTCTTAACGCATCCTCAGCTTTGCCTTCTTGAACAAAACCAATAATAGCGTTGATCAGCACCACAGCAATGATGACACCAGTATCAACCCAATGACCTAACAGTGCGGTAACAACAGAAGCAACAAGCAGTACATAAATAAGTACATTGTGACACTGAGCAAAAAAACGTTGCCATGAACTGCGTGTTTTTGGCTCTGGTAGCACATTGGGACCATTAGCATTTAAACGCTGTTGCGCCTCCTTTGCCATTAAGCCATTTTCGTGACTATCTAGTGTCTGAAGTACCTCCTGTACTTCTAATGCATGCCACTGAACAGTGTCACTGGCATCTACATTCTTGGAAGCATTCGAAACTATGGTCATAAGGTTACTTTCCTCCCAACATTGTATTAATTTAAATCAATTCATCGCCTGACCTAATTGAATCGGTGACTGTGCCGACCAGCGAGATAAGAATAACGCTGATTGTTTCGGCAATAACATAACGATAGTTGATCCCATATTAAAACGACCTAATTCTTCACCTTTATTTAGGGTGATGGCTGATGGGCCATCATATGTCCATCGCTGTATTTGCTTGCCATACGGTGGTGTTATTTGGCCAGCCCAAACGGTTTCCATACTACCAACAAAGATAGCGCCGACTAAAACGACCACCAATGGCCCTTGTTCTGTATCAAAAACGGTAATAACACGTTCATTTCGGGCAAATAAATCAGGTACAGTACGTGCCGTTCTGGGGCTAACTGAAAATAATTTGCCGGGAACATAGATCATTTCACGTAATGTACCGGTCAATGGCATATGAATGCGGTGATAATCTCTTGGTGAAAGATAAATCGTTGCAAATTGACCACATTCAAACTCATTTGCGAGCGCAACATCACCAGCCAACAAGCTTAAAACACTGTAATCAAAGCCTTTCGCTTGCACGATTTGGCCAGCTTTAATCGGACCAAGCTGACTGATTACCCCATCGACAGGCGATACAACAGTATATTGGCCTTCTGCTATCGTTCGTGCACCAGTTCGTAATTCACGAGTAAAAAAAGCATTAAAACTGGGGAAAAGGTTTAAATCGGTTTGTGCTGCTTCTGCCACATTAACCTTATATTGCTTAACAATAAACCGGATAAATAGATTTTTAAACCAGACTATTTCACTTCGGGTGAGTGTATACATTGCCAATGATAATAGATGATGAGGAATCATGTATTGCGGCAAAGTGATCAGGCTATCCCACCTTGTTTTTGTCGTTTTATGTTGCTTGTTCATTTAATTTTTCTCATCAATTTTTTCACACTACTTTCATCACAAGGCTAAGCTTGTCATAATCTTACCTTTAAAAATCGCTATCGTATTAAAGTCCTATCAGGAGTATATCAAGCAATGACGCGCACGTATTTTATCAAGGTTATTTTGTTATCACTGGTTTTGTCTTTTATCCAGCTTGGCTCAACCGCAAGTTGGGCTGCTGACAAGGATGCCAATCCCAAAAAGCCAATTTATTATGCTTTTCCTGAACCATTTACAATCAATTTTCTACGCCAAAGCAATGACACTGCACGTTATCTTCAGGTCAAAGTTTCCATCATGTCATATGATCAGACCGTAATTGATAATGCCGAACTCAACTTACCTATGTTGCAAGATGCGCTATTAACACTATTCACCACACAATCTCTCGAATCCGTCAGCTCCGTTGAAGGTAGACGAGCTATTCAAGACCAAGCAGCTACAACAATCAAAACGCTACTTAAACAAGAAACCGGTAACGATAAGCTTGAAGGGGTGTATTTCACCAGTTTTATCTTGCAATAGTCGGCACATATATTGCTTAAACAATTAACATAGATAACGGAGACCATTTAAATGGCGGAAACAAAAGACGATATTGAGGTTGCAGAAAAATCTGGTGGCAACCCAAAATTATTGATTATTATCATCGCTGTACTTGTTTTGGCGCTTATTGGCGTTGGAGCAATGTTTTTAATGGGCGATAATAACGCTGAACCTGAAAACGAAACAACAGAAACCGTAGCCAAACCCAAAGCTGCTCCCATCTATTCTAGCGTTGAAGCACCTTTTATAGTTAATTTTTCCAAGCAAAGTAATGGCGCTGTTCGTTACTTACAAGTCAAATTAAAAGTAATGGCGCGTGATCAAGGCGTGATTGATAGCTTTTCACTTAATCTACCCGCTATACAACATGAACTGTTATTACTGTTATATGATCAAAATTTTGATGAACTCAATACTGTTGGCACCAAAGCATTACAAGAAAAAGTATTAGCCAAGATCAATGAAATCCTCAAAACCCAGGGTACTAATGGGCAGTTAGAAGCGGTTTATTTCACCAGCTTTTTGATGCAATAGCTATGGCCGTTCACGATATCCTTTCTCAAGATGAAGTCGATGCCCTACTCAATGGTATGGGTGGCGGTGATATTGAAACCGAGGTAGGCGAAGCCGAACCGGAAGGCATTCGTGAATATAGCTTTGGTAATGAAGACCGTATTATTCGCGGTCGTATGCCAAAACTTGAGATGGTTAATGAACGCTTTGGCCGTTATCTAAGAATAAGTTTATTCAACATGCTGCGTCGCTCTGCTGAGATATCAGTAGGCGGTGTACAAATCATGAAATTCTCAGAATACATCCACACATTATTTGTACCGACCAGTCTTAACTTAATCACATTCAGCCCACTTCGCGGTACCGGCTTAATTGTGTTTGAACCAAAACTTGTGTTCAGCATTCTTGATAATTACTTTGGTGGTGAAGGTCGTTTTCAGGCTCGAATAGAAGGACGTGAATTTACGGCCACGGAGCTTCGCGTCATCAATATGGTGTTGCAAATCTGCTTTAAAGATTTAACCGAAGCATGGTCTCCAGTCATGCCTGTTGAATATAAATTTGTTAATCATGAAGTCAATCCTCAATTTGCTAACATTGTCAGTCCAAGTGAAGTCGTTGTCATTTCAACATTTCATATTGAATTAGAGGGTGGTGGTGGTGATTTGCATATTACCTTGCCCTATTCAATGTTGGAGCCTATTCGAGAATTGCTTGATACGGGTTTACAAAGTGATCGTAGTGCTGATGACGGTCGCTGGAGTAAATCAATGCGTGAAGAAATACTGATGGCTGATGTTCATCTAAGCGCCGAGCTGACTCAGGTTGAGATGAATTTACGAAACGTGTTAAAACTAAAAGCAGGCGATATCATTCCAATAACGATGCCTGACACAGTTACAGCAAAAGTCGAAAAAATCCCTATGTTCAAATGTACATTTGGTGAACATAACGACAAAACTGCTTTGAAAATTACCGAACACATCAAACGTCCGGTAGATACCACGCCAAACTTTAAGTTACTTAAGAGTAAAAAATCATGAGTGAAGATAATACAACAGATCAAGCTGTCGCTGATGAATGGGCAGATGCTTTAGAAGAACAAAGTAGCGCTGAAGACGATCCTTGGGCAGCAGCGCTTGAGGAACAAGCTCAGGAAGAATCAAAATCAGCGCCTCAAGCAAATCCGGCACCAGTCACAAAACTGGATGATGAGGCGGCACCGCGTAATTTCAAAGATATGGATTTGGATATGGTGTTAGATATTCCTGTTACCATTTCGATGGAAATAGGGCGAACACAAATCAATATCCGTAACTTGCTGCAACTAAGCCAAGGTTCAGTAGTTGAACTGGACCGTTTAGCGGGTGAACCGATGGATGTATTAGTTAATGACACACTGATCGCCCACGGCGAAGTGGTTGTAGTCAACGATAAATTTGGTATTCGTCTGACTGATGTCATCAGTGCTGATGAACGTATAAAAAAATTACGCTAATGAAAATTAAGAGTGGTTTCATCGTCTTTTCAGTGTTAGCACTGTGCTCACAATTAGTCGCAGCAGCTGGCGACAGTGAGAATGCAACGACAGTAAAATCAGTGTCATCAGCCCCCGTCAGTGCGACCACCTTAGTTGAAACCTTATTCGGTTTATTATTAGTTCTGGCCACTATTGCCTTTGTTGCCTGGATACTCAGACGTACCAACCGATTTACCAGTAGTGCCAATGGTCAACTGCGAATTATTGCTGGACTGTCTTTAGGTCCGCGTGAACGTGCCATGCTATTACAAGTAGGTGAACAACAAATTTTAGTGGGTGTAACCGCACATCAAATACAAACACTGCATGTATTAGAATCCCCCCTCGTTGATAACAAAGCAGAGTCTAACAATCCAAATTTCGGTGAACGCTTACAACAGATCCTGCAGCAACGAGGCCAATCATGATCCGACTCATTTTATTATTGAGCCTGGCTTTGTTGCCAACATTAGTCAGCGCTGAACCAGGTGTACCGGCTGTGACTGTCACTACTGCAGAGGATGGCGGTCAAAGTTATACTGTTACCTTACAAATTCTAGCGTTGATGACCGCGTTAACGCTATTACCCGCCGCGTTAATCATGATGACATCATTCACTCGTATCATCATTGTGTTATCGATCTTAAGACAAGCGATGGGTGTGCAATCAACACCATCAAATCAGGTATTAATTGGTCTATCATTATTTTTGACTTTTTTTATTATGCATCCGGTGTTTGATAGCGCCTATCAAGATGGTATAAAACCTTATCTTGATGGTGAGATTGAGGTAACCGCAGCCTTAGAAAAAGCCTCGGATCCTTTTAAACACTTTATGTTAGCTCAAACAAGAGAAAGTGATTTACAGTTATTTTCAACCATTGCCGGCCACGCTGAGCTAGAAACATCACAAGATGTGCCGTTTAGTTTATTACTGCCATCTTTTGTAACGAGCGAGCTAAAAACGGCATTTCAAATCGGATTTTTGATTTTTATACCTTTTCTAATTATTGATTTGGTGGTGGCCAGCGTCTTGATGGCAATGGGTATGATGATGTTATCCCCGATGCTGATTTCACTGCCATTTAAACTGATGTTATTTGTACTTATTGATGGTTGGGCATTATTAATGGGTACTCTGGCTTCGAGCTTTTACGTTTAATTATGACACCTGAAACCGTACTCACCATCATGCAACAAACCTTGTACGTAATCACCTTGTTGATTGCGGTCATCTTATTACCAGCATTATTTATTGGTCTACTTGTCAGTATGTTTCAAGCGGCAACGTCCATTAATGAACAAACGCTCAGCTTTATACCAAAACTACTGGTGACCATATTAGTATTAGTGATGGCAGGCCCATGGATGCTCAGTTTAATTACAGGCTATGCCCAACGTATTTTTGAAGATATCCCCTTTCTAATCGGCTAACATCATGGAATTTTCCACTGCTGAAATAACCGGCTTAATTGGAAGTTACATGTGGCCTTTTTTTCGGATCACGGCCATGTTAATGGCGGCGCCTATTTTCAGCAGTAACTTTGTTACTATGCGATCACGACTCATATTAGCTATTGCCATTAGCATCGTTATTATTCCAGCTATTCCAAACCTTCCACCGGCAGCAGATCCGCTGAGTGGGACCAGTTTACTAATTGTTGCTCAACAGATCCTGATCGGTGTCTCTATGGGGTTAATGCTGCAATTATTAATTAATGCCTTCATCATCGCCGGGCAAATTATAGCGATGCAAATGGGGCTAGGTTTTGCCTCTATGATAGATCCACAAAATGGTACAACGGTTCCAGTTATCAGTCAGTTCTATTTGATATTCGTCACTCTGGTCTTTCTTAGTTTGAATGGTCATCTGATTTTAATTCAGGTGCTGGCCGAAAGCTTTGTAACATTGCCAATCTCACCGATTGGCTTACCACACACCAGTTTTCGTGACTTTGTTGGCCAAGCAAGCTGGATGTATGCTGCTGGTGTTATTATCGCGCTACCTGCAATAGGCTCGCTTATCAGTGTCAACCTGGCGTTTGGCATCTTATCTCGGGCAGCACCCCAAATCAGTCCCTTTTCTATCGGTTTTCCGATGACCATTATTTTGGGCTTTGCCATTATGATAATCACCCTGCCCAATGTATCGGATCATTTTGTTGAAATGACCGATCACATGTTGCAAATGGTGCGCTTATTGGTACAACCGTATGGCTGAGGAATCCGGACAAGAAAAAACGGAACAACCCTCCACCAAGCGTCTTAATGATGCACGGGAAAAGGGTCAAGTTCCACGCTCACGCGAATTCACAACAGTCATCGTATTAATTGCCAGTGCGGTCGCTATGTTATTTATCGGTGAAAATATTGTCCGTAGTGTCACTGAAGTGATGATTAAATCATTCAGCTTTAGTCGTAAAGAACTGTTTGACCCTGCCGCAATTACCCATCATTTTTTATATTCACTTAATACTATCGCATTTGATGTTGGTACATTCCTGGCGATTACTGTACTGGCAGCATTGATTGCTCCAGCAAGTATCGGTGGCTGGAATTTTTCAGTACAGGCAATGGGAGCTAAATTAGAGAGACTGGATCCCATTAAGGGCATAAAACGCATTTTTGGCCCACAAGGTTTAATTGAATTAGCTAAAGCCTTAGGTAAGTTTTTATTGATCGGCATCATTTCAACACTAATTCTATGGGGTTTACGTGACCAATTATTGACACTCGGAAAACAGGAAGTCAATGTCGCCATGACCGATCTGGGCTCTTTAATTGTATGGGTGTTTTTAGCCATCTCGAGTAGTCTGATCCTCATTGCTTTGATAGATGTGCCCTTTCAACACTGGAATCACACTCGTCAACTCAAAATGACCAAGCAAGAAGTCAAGGATGAAAGCAAAGAAACGGATGGTAATCCCGAGGTTAAGGGCAGGATAAGACGTCTACAAATAGAGATGTCACAACGCCGGATGATGGAAGAGATACCGCAGGCTGACGTGATTATTACCAACCCAACTCACTATGCTGTAGCCCTGCGTTATGACCAGTCTGGCGCAGGTGCACCAGTGGTGATTGCCAAAGGTGCTGACTTGATTGCACAACAAATTCGTCAAGTAGGTGAAGCCCATAAAGTGCCGATTTTATCGGCTCCACCACTGACTCGTGCTGTTTATTTTAGTACTGAAATCGGAGAAGAGATCCCATCTGGTCTATATATTGCAGTAGCCCAAGTGTTAGCGTTTGTCTTCCAGTTGCGTCGCTATAATACCCGTGGTGGCAATAAGCCCTACATCAACCCGGAGGACCTGCCTATACCAGATGACTTAAAACGAGATTAAAACTGTATGGAAAATAATGACCTTTTTGCCCGTTTAAAACCCATGATAAACGGTAATCTGGGCGCACCAATCATGGTGGTTGCCCTGCTCGCAATGGTGGTCATACCTCTGCCAGCATTCATGTTGGACTTACTGTTCAGCTTTAATATCGCCTTATCGCTCACGATTATGTTAGCGAGTATCTATGTACTTAAACCGCTTCATTTTGCTTCTTTCCCAAGTATTCTGTTAATCGCAACCCTGCTTCGCCTGGCGTTAAATGTCGCTTCAACTCGTATTGTTTTAATGGAAGGTCACACCGGTACCTCTGCAGCAGGTAATGTTATCGAGGCATTTGGTGAATTCGTTATTGGTGGTAATTACACCGTTGGTTTTGTGGTATTTGCCATTCTCGTCATTATCAACTTTGTGGTGGTAACCAAGGGTGCAACCCGTATTGCTGAAGTAAGCGCACGTTTCACCCTGGACTCAATGCCAGGTAAACAAATGGCGATTGATGCTGATTTAAATGCCGGTCTTATCGATCAGGATCAAGCCAGAATGCGTCGTGAAGAAATCATGCAAGAGTCTGATTTCTACGGTTCAATGGATGGTGCCAGTAAATTTGTTCGTGGCGATGCTGTCGCCGGGATCTTGATCTTATTTATCAACATCATTGGTGGCTTTATCATTGGTGTAGCTCAACATGATCTCAGTTTTGCAGAGGCGGCACATAACTACACATTATTAACAATTGGTGATGGTCTGGTTGCACAAATTCCTTCATTGTTACTGGCAACAGCCGCTGGTTTACTCGTTACCCGATCAACCAAAGAACAAGATATGGGGGAACAGATTATTGGTCAGCTATTTAATGATCCAAAAACTTTAGGTGTGACAGCCGGTATTGTTGGTGGAATGGGTCTAATTCCTGGTATGCCCAATATTCCTTTTTTAATCTTGGCGGCAGTTGGCGGTGGCGGTGCATGGATCATAGCGCAACGTCAAAAAGCTGTCGAAGCAGCAGCACTCGTCAAACCTGCACCTGAAACCGAAAAACCACATGAACAAAAAGAATTAAGTTGGGATGATTTGAGTCCTGTTGATCCTATTGGTTTGGAAATTGGTTATCGCTTAATACCGCTTGTCGATAAAAATCAAGGCGGTCAATTAATGAATAGAATCAAAGGTATTCGTAAAAAAATATCACAAGAATTAGGTTTCTTAATTCCCCCTGTCCATATCAGAGATAATCTTGATTTATCTCCTACCGCTTACCAAATAACATTGTTTGGTGTGACTTTTGGAGAAGCTGAAATTTATCCGGATCGAATGATGGCAATTAATCCGGGTCAAGTTTTTGGCGACTTAGATGGTATCAAAGCTAAAGATCCAGCATTTGATCTGGATGCTGTATGGATAGAGCCTGGTCAACGTGAACACGCACAAGCCCAAGGCTACACTGTGGTTGATGTCGATACTGTTATTGCCACTCATTTAAGCAAAATTCTTCAAACACACGCTCATGAGCTACTGGGTCGTGAAGAAGTACAACAACTGCTTGATAATTTAGCCAAAGTCGCACCTAAGCTGGTTGAGGGTCTGGTTCCAGATACCATTCCTTTAGGTGGAATTCAAAAAGTATTACAAAATTTACTCGAAGAAAATATCCCGATTCGCGACATTCGTACCATCGTCGAAGCAATATCAGAACAAGCTGCTCGCAACCCGGATCCCGAAGCAATTACGGCATCAACACGCATGGCTTTGAGTCATTCAATCGTGCAACACGTCAATGGTATAAAACAGGATCTACCCATTATTACATTAGACCCTGAACTGGAACAGATATTGCTTCAGACTCTACAGGCTACTGGTGATGGTGGCGCTAGCTTAGAACCAGGATTGGCTGAGAGAATGCATAAGAATTTAAATGACGCTACACAACGTCAAGAAATGGCTGGAGAATCAGCTGTTTTAGTTGTGCAAGCCGGTTTAAGAACATGGATTTCTCGCTTTATCCGCCATTCTATTCCAGCGTTAAATGTACTGTCATACAACGAAATTCCTGACAACAAACAAATTAGAATCGTAGCTAACGTTGGTCGTTAGTTTCAAAGGATAGCAATATGAAAATAAAACGTTTCCAAGCTGCAGATGTACGACAAGCCATTAAAGAAGTGCGAGATGTGCTCGGTCCTGATGCCGTTATTTTGTCGAATACGCGCGTTGATGGCGGTATTGAAATCGTTGCTGCAACGGATTATGATGAAGCTGAATTTAGAAGAGCGGCGCCAGTAGCACGTTCATCATCACACACTGATTCACCTAAAGTGGAAATAAATCCATCATCTGATCCCTTTAGGAACGTTGAACCAACACCTACCCGTACCACTCAAAATGTGTGGTCTCAAGAACCAACCTTAGTGCAAATGCGTAAGGAAATTTCCAGTCTAAAAGATATGTTGCAAACCCAACTTTCCGATCTTGCCTGGAAAGATATGGAACGAAGCAGTCCAACCCAGGTGCAATTATTACAACGTCATTTACAAATGGGTGTACAGGTCGAACTTGCTAAAAAATTAACCAGCCAAACTAATCCGGCTGATGATCTTGAAACGGCATGGCGACATTCTCTTGGTGCACTCGCTAGCCAAATCGATATACCAAAAACAGATATTATTAATACAGGTGGTATCACTGCCCTTGTTGGACCTACTGGTGTTGGCAAAACAACAACTATCGCTAAAATAGCCGCACGATGTGCACTTAAACATGGTGCCAAGAATGTGGCTTTAATTACCACAGATTGTTACCGCATTGGTGGCCAGGAACAACTTCGCACCTATGCCCGCATTTTAGGTGTGCCTGTCCGCGTTGCACGTACTCATGAAGAGTTAAATGAGTCATTGAACGACTTACTTGATCGCCGCTTTATCCTGATAGATACTGCCGGTATGAACCAACGTGATATGCAACTTGCAGCGAAATTTGCAGTACTAAAAAATCAGTCGCATCGCATTAAAAACTATTTAACGCTATCAGCAACAACACAAGCTAGTGTACTCAATGATATTATTAATGCTTTCTCACACCTTGAATTAAGTGGATGTATTTTGACAAAGACTGATGAAACCAGCAGCTTGGGTGGCGCAATTTCAGCACTGATTCGTCATCAGTTACCATTAGCTTACGAATGTAATGGCCAACAAGTGCCTGAAGACCTCAGTCTGGCGCGTCCAAATACGCTGGTAAGACAAGCCAGTGAGCTTATAAATGAACAACATGTGGATCCTCAAACTGTATCCACTTATGGAGGCTTTGCCGCATATGGCTGAAACATCACATGATCAGGCCAGTGGATTACGTAAAATGGCTGCGCCACCACGCCCGGTAAAAGTAATTGCTGTCGCGAGTGGCAAAGGCGGTGTGGGTAAAACCAACATCACTGTCAACCTCGGCGTTGCATTATCCACAATGGGTAAACAAGTATTATTACTTGATGCCGATCTTGGTTTAGCCAATATTGATGTCATGTTGGGCTTACATCCTCAATACAATCTCCAACATGTACTTGATGGCAGTAAAACTTTACAAGAAATCATTGTTGAAGGACCTGCCGGTTTAAAAATCATCCCTGCCGCATCAGGTGTTCAAAAAATGGCTGAACTCAGCCCGGCTGAACACGCTGGAATGATTCAGGCATTTAGTGAACTCAATCAACATATTGATATATTAATGATTGATAGTGCTGCCGGTATTGCCGATAGTGTCATCAGTTTTACTCGTGCGGCACAAGAAGTGATTGTTGTAGTCTGTGATGAACCAGCATCAATCACTGATGCCTATGCTCTGATCAAATTACTCAGCCGCCAATACAAAGTTGATCATTTTCATATTATTGCCAACATGGCACGTAATGTTCAGGAAGGTCGAGAGTTATTTAACAAAATTGCTATGGTCTGTGAACGGTTTCTTGAAGTGAATCTGGACTTTATGGGCATCGTCCCGTTTGATGATGATCTACGACGTGCAGTTAAAAAACAACGTGCGGTTGTTGACTATATTCCACGTAGTAAATCTGCAACTGCATTTAACCATTTAGCAAAGAAAGTAGAACATTGGCCAGTCAAAAAACAGCCCCGTGGTCATATGGAATTTTTTGTTGAACGTTTAATAGAAGCAAGTTTGGAAATCGCATAATATGAACGCTGTTAAGATGTATGAACAAATAAATACATCACATCAGTCGCAATCTGACCTGGTGCTTCAACATGCTGGCTTAGTTAAGCGTATCGGCTATCACCTCATCGCTCGCCTCCCCCATACCGTTGACGTAGAAGACTTAATCCAGGCCGGCATGATTGGCTTATTAGATTCGGCACAACACTATGATGCGGAACAAGGTGCCAGCTTTGAAACCTATGCCGGGATCCGGATCCGGGGTGCAATGTTAGATGAAATCCGACGAAACGATTGGGCGCCTCGTTCAGTGCATAAAAAAGCACGTGATATTTCAAAAGCAATGCAACAAATTGAACAGGAAAAAGGTAGAAATGCACACGATAACGAAATAGCGAGTGCATTGAATATTTCTGTTGAAGAATATCATCAGCTACTATTTGATGCTTCAGGACATCACTTATTTAGCCTTGATGACTTTAATGATAATGATGAAACAAGGGCAATGCCCATTACTGAACAACAGTCAGAACCAGAACAAGAATTACAATCAACCGGTTTTCAACACGCTTTAAAAAATGCGATAGATACATTGCCAGAGCGAGAGCGTTTGATGATGAGCTTGTACTATAATGAAGAGCTAAATTTAAAAGAAATTGGTGAAGTCCTTGGCATTAGCGAGTCACGCGTGAGTCAAATTCATAGCCAAACAATTATAAGACTTCGTTCAAAATTAAATGATTGGTTACACTAAAAGAGTTATTGGAGGTATATCTTGGATAAAAATATGAAGATCCTGATTGTGGATGATTTTTCCACTATGAGAAGGATCATAAAAAATTTATTGCGTGACTTGGGTTTTAACAATACTGTTGAAGCAGATGATGGGTTAACCGCTTTGCCTATTTTGCAAGCTGGTGGTATCGATTTTCTGGTGACTGACTGGAATATGCCTGGTATGCAAGGCATCGATTTACTCAAAGCCGTTCGCGCTGATGAAAAATTGGCTTCATTACCGGTTTTGATGGTGACAGCTGAAACCAAACGTGAGCAAATTATTACTGCCGCCCAGGCTGGCGTTAATGGCTACATAGTAAAACCGTTTACAGCTGCAACATTAAAAGAGAAGATTGATAAAATTTTCGAACGTATTGAAGCTCAACAATAATGAAAGGTTAGTCATGAATCCAACAAATGAAGCCATCCAATTAGAAGCCGCTCGTGCCCTTGTTAACGCATTAGAAGCCGGCGATAAAACGGAATCAGCATCACAATTAGCACTGCTAACACAAACACAAGAAAGTGATCTCTTTCATCAGGTTGGAAAATTGACTCGCGAACTACATGAAGCACTGAACAATTTCAATTTGGATAACCGATTGGCCGACTTAACCGAAAATGATATGCCAAACACACGTGAGCGACTCAATTACGTTATCCGAACAACCGAAGAAGCAGCACATAAAACGTTGAGCTATATCGATAAAACACTACCTCTCGCCTCAGAACTCAAACACACAGCTGAAAAAATTAACGCAAGTTGGCATCGTTTTCGCATGAGAGAAATGACTGCTGATGAATTTCGTTCAATGAGTAAAGAAATTGAATCGTATTTGCCAGAAGTAACAAACCATTCTGATCAAATCCACGCTAATTTATCAGAAATGATGTTAGCCCAGGGTTTCCAGGATCTGACTGGCCAAGTAATCAGCCAGGTTATTAATTTGGTTGAAGAGGTTGAAGATAATTTGGTGCGCCTGATTAAAGTGTCGGGCAAACAAAAAGAACATAAAAATAACGTCAACGAAAAAGTTGATCCGATTAAGGCTGAAGGCCCGCAAATCAATCAGGAAAACAACGTTAACGTTGTCAATAATCAAGATGAGGTCGATGATTTATTATCAAGTCTTGGCTTCTAAAGGGTAAATAGTAATGGCATTAGACACTGATGATGAAATTCTACAAGACTTCCTGGTTGAAGCTGATGAGTTATTAGAAGGCTTAAATGAACAGCTGGTAGAACTCGAATCAGCACCACAAGACAGTGATCTTCTCAACTCAATCTTTCGTGGTTTTCATACGATCAAAGGCGGGGCTGGTTTTCTAAGTCTAGATTCAATGGTTGCCTTGTGTCATAAAGGTGAGGATGTTTTCAACATTCTTCGACAAGGTGAACGCGTCGTTGATGCTGAAATGATGGATACATTCCTCAAAGTACTGGATGCACTTAATGCGATGTTTGCTGAAGTAAAATCGGGGGAATATCCAACACCTGCTGACCCGGAAATTCTTCAAAGTTTGGCTGCTTATTTAGATCCAAATGCAGCACCAAAAGCAGAGCCTGAACCAGAGCCAGTAAAAACACCAGAACCTGAACCTGCAACACCAACTACAGATCTAAATGCTAGTGATGATATTACCGATGACGAATTTGAAGCACTCTTAGATCAACTACATGGTTCTGCTCCACCTGGATCTACTCAATCTGTTGCCGCACCAACACCAGTTCCTACGCCAACAACAACCGCATCTGATAGCGATGATATTACTGATGACGAATTTGAAGCATTATTAGACGAACTTCAGGGTAAAAACAAAACTGACGACATTAAGACACCAGAGCCAACACCAGCGCCAGTAGAATCAACCCCGCCACCACTACCTAAAGTAAAGACAGAACGACACACACCAGAAAAACAGGAAATTCCGGCAAAACCTGCCCCTGCAGCCAAACAAGCGGAAACCAGTGTCCGCGTTGATACCAGTCGCCTAGATGAAATCATGAATATGGTGGGCGAGCTTGTTTTGGTTCGTAATCGTATCAGCACATTGGAAACCGCTTTAGAAAATGAAGAGATGGCTAAAGCTGTCAACAACCTGACTGTGGTAACAGCTGATTTGCAAACAGCGGTTATGAAAACAAGAATGCAGCCAATTAAGAAAGTCTTTGGCCGCTTTCCACCCGTTGTACGTGATCTTGCTCGCAGTCTTAAAAAAGAAATCAATTTAGAGCTACGTGGCGAAGAAACAGATCTGGATAAAAATTTGGTAGAGGCACTCGCAGATCCTTTAGTGCATTTAGTTCGTAATGCCGTTGATCATGGTATTGAAATGCCTGATGTTCGTGAAAAAGCCAATAAACCACGTACTGGACTCGTTGTTCTCGGTGCGGCACAAGAAGGCGATCATATCCTTCTCACTATCTCCGATGATGGCGCAGGAATGGATGCTGATGTACTAAGAAAAAAAGCCGTTGAAAAAGGCATGATGGATGAAGAATCAGCTTCCCGGCTAGCGCCCTCTGAATGTTACGCATTAATATTTGCACCAGGTTTCTCAATGAAACAGGAAATATCTGATATTTCTGGCCGTGGCGTCGGCATGGATGTGGTCAAAACCAGTATATCCAAACTCAATGGTGTTATTGATATCAAATCAGATGTGGGTAAAGGTACAGTATTATCGATCAAAGTACCGTTAACCTTAGCTATTATGCCAACCTTAATGGTGATGTTAGGTAACCAGATTTTTGCTTTCCCATTAGTCAGTGTCAACGAAATATTCCATTTGGATCTATCTAAAACCAATATGGTTGATGGTCAAGAAACCATTACTGTGCGCAATCGTGCATTACCTTTATTTTATTTAAGACGTTGGTTAGCTGATACGTTTGTCGAGACAGAACAACCCAAAATGGAACATGTGGTCATTGTACAGGTGGGGACACAACGTGTTGGCTTTGTCGTCGATCAACTTCTTGGACAAGAAGAAGTCGTTATTAAACCTTTAGGTGCCATGCTTCAGGGTACAAAAGGGCTTGCAGGTGCTACTATTACTGGCGATGGTCGAATCGCTTTGATTCTCGACTTTCCAGAATTAATGAATACCTATGCTCGAAGAGAATACTAAGGAGTGCTGTGGCGGTACGTGTATTAATTGTTGATGATTCGGGGTTCTTCCGGAGACGACTTACTGAAATAATTTCATCAGATCCTCATCTTGAGGTCGTTGGTATTGCTGAAAATGGTCTCCAGGCCATTGAACAGGCTAAACGATTACGACCTGATGTTATTACCATGGATATAGAAATGCCAGAAATGGACGGTATTACAGCAACACGTCAGATTATGGCGCAATTGCCCACGGCAATATTAATGCTTTCAACATGGACAACAGAAGGTGCCAAGGCAACATTGGATGCATTGGAAGCAGGTGCTGTTGACTTTATGCCTAAACGATTTTCAGAGATATCAAGTGATCATGATCTTGCACAACAAAAGCTCTGTCTGCAATTACGCTATTTGGCAACAAACTTCCGTAAAGGTATAACATCACGGTCATCAACAAGCCCTAGATCACCAGAACCTAAAGTTGCTAATCATATTGCTTCCACTAAAATTGATAAAACACTCAAACTGGTGGCGATTGGTACATCAACTGGTGGCCCTGTTGCTTTACAAGAAATATTGACCAAATTGCCCGCAAACTTTCCCTACCCTATTTTGCTTATTCAACATATGCCTGCGACCTTTACGCCGTCATTTGCACAACGGCTCAACAACCAATGTGCAATCAAGGTCAAACAAGCTGAAAATGGCGATGTTCTGGTTGCTGGAACAGCTTACCTCGCCCCTGGTGGCGAACAAATGCTATTAAAAGGCACAAAAAGACAGCTTCGGATCGAACTGCAAGCAAGTAAACCAGAGCAAACCTACAGACCCTGTATTGATATCACACTTGGCTCTATTGCTGAGATTTGCCCTGCTGATACCTTAGCAATTATTCTTACAGGCATGGGCAGCGATGGACGTGATGGCTGTAGCAAACTAAAACCGCTAGGCGCATCTATTTGGTCTCAAGATGAAAACAGCAGTACAATTTATGGTATGCCAATGGCAATTGCCAAGGCGGGATTAGCCGATAAAATCCTCAGTCTGACAGATATTGCCAAACACTTATCGGAATTGAAATAACGTGGATATCTTAAGTATCTTAGGTCTACTCGTTGGCTTTGGTGCCATTCTAGGTGGTCAACACCTAGAGGGTGGCCACCTGGATACCATACTAAATGCTGTTGCCTTTTTGATTGTACTGGGCGGAACGCTTGGAGCAGTCATGTTGCAGACACCGCTCAAAACATTTCTCCGCGCACTTAAAATCGTCTCATGGATTTTTATTACACCCAAAATGTCTGCTGAACAAACACTGGATAAAATACTGGGCTGGAATCAGATAGCACGTAAAGAAGGACTGGTCAGATTGGAATCTATAGCCCAGGATGAAGAGGATTTATTTATCCAAAAAGGACTTCAACTCATTGCCGATGGCGCTGAGCCAGAAATGATTCGTGAAATCATGGAAGTAGATATGGATATCCAGGAAAGTAATGATCTTGAATCATCAAAAGTATTTGAAGCGATGGGCGGATATTCTCCTACTATTGGTATTATCGGTGCTGTAATGGGATTAATTCATGTCATGGGAAATTTGGCAGATCCGTCATCACTGGGTTCAGGCATTGCCGTTGCCTTTGTTGCCACTATTTATGGTGTTGCATTAGCAAACTTACTATTTTTACCTATTGCCAGTAAGCTCAAAGCCATCATTCTGTTACGAAGTCGTGTTCAAATGATGTTAATTGAAGGTTTAATTGGTGTCGCTCTAGGTGATAATCCGCGCAATATAGAAAGTCGTTTACAAGCCTACTTAAATTAGCAGCTTACTAATTATGGCACGCAGAAAAAAACACGAAGAACATGTAAATCATGAACGTTGGCTCGTTTCTTACGCTGACTTTATCACCCTATTGTTTGCATTCTTTGTTGTTATGTACTCGATCTCTTCAGTTAATGAAGGAAAGTATCGTGTCTTATCCGATACTTTAGAAGCGGTTTTCTCTGACACACCTCGTAGTATGGAGCCAATTCAAGCTGGTGACATTCGTCGTGGTCATGGTGAACAATCGCCAGATCCAGGTACTTTGAAGGCAGATCAGCCTCCCAATGCGCTCGAACTCCCTGTTATTGAAACTTATACGCCACCACCGGTATCAGAAGACGTTATTCAAACCATTGATGATATTTCCAAACAATTCAACTCTGCTCTTGCTGATATGATTGAAAATGAAGATGTCTCTATCAAACAAGGTGAAGATTGGCTTGAGTTAGAAATCAAATCAAATGTGTTATTTGAAAGTGGCGAATCACGACTTGAAAACACAGCAGTGCCTGTTGTCGGTAAAATAGCAACGATACTCAATACTTCTGCCAACCCCATTCAGGTTGAGGGTTTCACTGATAATAACCCGATTAATACGCCAAAATTTCCATCAAATTGGGAATTGTCAGCCGCACGTGCAGCCAGTGTAGTACATTTACTTAATCGTTATGGTGTAGAACCTTCGCGTATGTCAGCCATTGGCTACGGTGAATTTAAACCTATTGCTGACAATGCTACTGAACAAGGAAGACAAAAAAATCGTCGTGTTGTTTTAGTCGTACTTGGCAGTCAAGATAGTCGACGGGATATTGACGTATTTAGTGATGAAAAAGTCAGTCCTGATAACACTACTTCTTCGCTTCCACCATCAAGCCCAACAATTGATGATAACGTTGATATTGTTACACCACTGGCAGGTGAAACATCACCATGACAATATGGGCTGTTGCAAATCAAAAAGGTGGTGTTGGTAAAACGACTACAGTTGTTAGCCTCGCAAGCCTGTTAGCTGCACAAGGCAGACCTACTTTGATATTGGATATGGACCCACATGGCTCCTTAACAACCTATTTTGGCTATGATCCAGACACATTGGAATCAAGTATTTATACCTTATTTCAAAAAATGGATAATTCGCCAAATACTGCGATTTTTCAAACTCTAAAAAGAACCAATCAGGAAAACTTATATTTATTGCCGGCATCAACTGCAATGGCAACCCTGGATCGGCAATTAGGTGCACAAGCTGGTAAAGGTCTTGTCATAAAAAAGACGCTGGAACATTTAAAAGATCGTTTCCCTAATGTTCTGATTGACTGTCCTCCAATGCTTGGGGTGTTGATGATTAACGCTCTAGCAGCGTGCGATCAACTACTCATTCCGGTTCAAACCGAGTTCTTGGCACTGAAGGGTTTAGAGAGGATGTTACATACACTAGGTATGATTAATCATTCACGCAGAAAAGGCTTGCCTTATCTCATCTTGCCTACCATGTTTGATAAACGCACACGTGCCTCAACTCAAACACTCTCCAGCCTCAAAAATAAATATGCTGACGGTGTATGGCAAGATGTTATTCCTGTTGATACTCAGTTCCGTGATGCCAGTAAGGCTGGCATTCCGCTTCCGATCTTAAATCCAAGTGCCCGCGGCTCACTCGCATATAGTAAACTGCTAGATAAATTACTTACTCAACAACACGATATAACATCATTACCTCATGTCTAAGTCACCCATAGTCGACCAACAAGACGCTTTATCGCTATATATGAACGATATGTTAACCGGTTCCTTGGAAGTACTGATCAGTGACGAACCTGAAATTCAACAAACACTGGCACAACCGAATAAAGTCGTTATTACACAAGATCCATCAAAAGACTGGCGACAAAGCCCCTTTCAAGTGCTGTTGTTTGAGGTTCAAGGCTTAAAATTGGCGCTGCCATTGCATGAATTAAATGGCATATTTAGCTATCCTGAAACCAAGTTACCTAAATTACCGGGTAACCCCCCATGGTATCTCGGACTGTATCAACATCAAGCATATAAAGCTCAAGTCGTTGATACTGCTCATATTGTCATGCCAGAAGGATTTCAACACGCACACTTACCGCCCAACTATATTATTTTGATTGATGATCATAAGTGGGGCTTGACGTGTAACACTATTCTAAAAATCACAACACTATCACCTGGTGATGTTAAATGGCGAAAACAATCAGGAAATAGACCTTGGCTGGCAGGTACCGTACTTAATCAAATGTGTAGTATTCTTAATGTATCGATGCTTGCCAAACAATTAACATAATCTTCAACACCAGACAATGGCATGAATCATGCTCATATCTTGAGCAACTATTACTGACAACAATTTGACAGAAAAGAATCACTTCATTATCTATCGTGACGTTTAGGACAAAAAATAATGAGCGAAGAAAATAAATTAGCGAATGATCCTGTATTGCAATGGGTCACATTTCAGTTAGAAGACGAAACCTACGGTATGAATGTAATGCAAGTACAAGAGGTACTTCGTATAACCGAAATTGCACCGGTACCAGGAGCTCCCGACTATGTATTAGGGATCATTAATCTTCGTGGTAATGTTGTTACCGTTATTGATACCCGCCGTCGCTTTGGTTTGGGTTCAAAACAACCAGATGACATGTCCAGAATTATCGTTGTAGAAGTCGATGGCAATGTCATCGGTATGTTGGTAGATAGTGTTGCTGAGGTAGTTTATTTGCATCAATCTCAAATTGAAACAGCACCAAATGTCAGCAATGATGACAGTTCACGCTTTATTCAGGGTGTAAGTAGTCAGGAAGACAAGTTACTGATTCTTGTTGATGTCGATAAGTTTTTAACTGAAGAAGAGATGTCTGATTTTTCAAGTTTTTAGGTATGTGATGTTATGGCAGAAGATATTCATCCCACACAACCGCTATCTCCTTCTTTGCCAGTAAATCCACCACTGGATGATAAAAGACGTCACCCGGAAAAAAATAAGAACAAACCAGAACAGGATACAACACAACAAGATGAGCCCAAAAATAGACCACATGAAGGATTATTTGATGAATACGTTTAATAATTCGAGAACAAAGGAGCTAAAACTATGACATCACTTATCATGGCTGGTGTAAGTGTTTTTATGGCATTACTTGTTGCCAGTGCCTGTTACCGATTATTTAAACTAAACCTGCAACAAACAGAAAAAATTGCCGGTTTACAAAACCAATTATCGATCTTATGTGCCGGTGCAGTAGGAACTGATGAACGTATCATTCGTTTTGAACAAACACTGTCATACTTAAAAGAACATCAAAATACTCTGGATTTAGGTTTGTCGCCACAACCTGGTTATGACCATGCAATTCGTTTAGCAAAAAAAGGGGTTGGTATTCATCAACTGATCGATAACTGTAATTTGAGTGATGAAGAAGCCCATTTGATTAGTCGTATCCATGGCACACATCAGCAAAGCACCAAACAAGAACTACATTAGTCATCAAGTAACTTAACTTTAGGTTTACCGACCAGGAATCCCTGAATATAGTCGATGCCAAACCCTTTTAACATATCCATCGTGCTTTGATGCTCAACATATTCTGCGACTGTTTTTTTACCAAGACTATGGGCAATATCAATCATTGATTTCACCAATAATTGATCAACCGGATCACTTTCTATATCAGTAATAAAACCACCGTCTATCTTCAATATATCCACAGGGAAATGTTTAAGATAACTATATGAATTAAAGCCAGCCCCAAAATCATCTAATGCAAAGCGACAGCCTAAAGATCGAAGCTTCTTAACCATGGCTTTAGTTTGCTCAAAATTAGATATTGCCGATGTTTCGGTAATTTCAAACACAATTCTTGCCGGATCGATACCTGTTTGAACAAGCTTTCTTTCTACGAGTGGATAAAGCTTGTGATCAAGGAAAATATTACCTGATAAATTTATCGTGAAAGATAAATGTGTCGGCATGGAACGCAATAAATCAAACACATGATTCACTACCCACAAGTCTATTTGTTGAATCAACCCCATCGCTTCAGCAACGGGAATAAAATCATTTGGATAATAAATTGTTTTATCTTCGCCACGCATACGAATTAAGCATTCATAGTGTCTAATATCATTGGTTGCAACAGCATAAATGGGTTGAAATTCTAATAGAAAATCTTCTTGCTTTAGTGCCGCTCTAATGCGAGGAGCCCATTGCACACTATGACGTAAAATATCCATATCACGATCTTCAGCATTGTAAATGTGTACACGATTACGGCCACTGTCAACAACACTTTAAAATTGACCCCTTTTGGCTTTAAAACACCGGTTTAAATTTGACCCCCTTGAGCAGGATCTT
>JARGFJ010000037.1 GCA_029210875.1 Gammaproteobacteria bacterium
TAAATGCTGTGAGAGTTCCTTTCATTATGCGTTAATTGATTGTTTTTGTTCTATCTTTTGTGGGGATTGGTCAGGGTTAGCTTACTTAAGTTCATGGTTCGACAAGCTCACCACCAACGGTAAAAGTAGCAAGCATCTTCAAGTTGATTGGGTATATCTGTCATTCACAAATCCAGGATTTGAAACTGTCTGGTGTTGCCTCCTGAATATCTTTCTTATAGCGTTCTGGAAGCTCATCACCAAGCAGGCTGCCACTAGCCGGACGGGGATAAATCTGGTCATATCTCATTATAGTTGCGTGATCAATCCGCCTGTAGATATGTGTGCGATTCAGTTCGGAAGTATGGCAGAGTCCGGCGGAGGCGATAATTTCAGCGGTAGCATGCACTGTGCGGTTGTGAAACTGTGTGACCCGTTTGCTTTTATCGGTAACGACTAGTCCTCGATACAGGTTCGGATCCTGTGTCGCGACACCAGTGGGACAGTGATTACTATTACATGTCAAAGATTGTACACACCCCAGAGCCAGCATCATGCCTCTAGCGCTATTACATATATCTGCACCCAAAGCCAGATTTTTGACCAGATGAAATCCGGTCAGAATTTTTCCCGAAGCAATGATACGAATGTGTTGCCGAAGTCCAAAACCGACCAGACAATCATCAACAAAGGCCAAAGCCTCGCGCAAAGGCATACCAATCGAATTAGTGTATTCTAGTGGAGCGGCTCCTGTGCCGCCTTCACCACCATCCACAGTAATAAAATCGGGTAAAAGATCGCTTATCTTCATGGCCTTACAAATCGCGATAAATTCACTTTTATTGCCAACACTCAGTTTGAAACCGATAGGTTTGCCGTCTGACAATTCACGTAACTGCTGAACGAAACCAAGCAATTCCAGTGGTGTACTGAAAGCAGTATGCGCTGGTGGAGAATCAACCTGGGTTGCGACTGGCACACCCCTGATTTGTGCGATTTCAGCTGTATTTTTATCGGCTGGAAGAATGCCACCATGACCAGGTTTTGCCCCTTGTGATAGTTTAATTTCGATCATCTTCACGGCATCTAACGCGGCTCTTTCACGAAAGGATTTAGCACAGAAAAGACCATCCTCATCACGACAGCCAAAGTAGCCAGTACCGATTTGCCAGACCAGGTCACCACCGTGCTCTAGATGATAACGACTGATGCCGCCTTCTCCAGTATTGTGATAAAAATCACCCGCTTTAGCCCCAGCATTTAATGCCAATATGGCGTTACGACTCAAGGCACCGAAGCTCATCGCCGAAATATTAAAAATACTCGCACTATAGGGTTGTTGGCAGTCCGGACCACCGACAATAACGCGTAAGGATGAATCCACGTCAGTACTATTAATGGCAGAAATCGAGTGCCCCATCCACTCATAACCCGGATGATAGGTATCCACACGCGTTCCAAAAGGAACAGTTTCCAATTCATCTTTGGCTCGCTGATAGACAACATCTCGAAACATCCTGCTTATCGGGCTGCCATCGGTATCTGATTCAATCAGATACTGGCGAATAAAAGGCCGCAGCCATTCCATGAACCAACGACCACGGCCGAATAAGGGATAATTGCGGCGCAGGGAGTGAGATCCCTGAAGCATGTCATAAAAGCCAATCAGTATAAGAGGTATCAATAACAGCAACGTCCAGAGCGCAGGCGGCCAGAACATATATACAATAGCCACCGTCAGCAGTGATGCGACAGTGAATGTCAGAAAATTACGACACATAATGTTGACCCGAGATGTTAAATAAGATGCATACAGATAAATCTGCACTGCCGTATAAAGAGACGCAACACTATTGCGTCTCTATTAACGAGACAGCTTCGCATAACTCAAGCCTAAAACCAGGCCAAAGATCCAGTGCAACATCAACGTCACTACTGGTACCATAACACCGCTGGGCATTTGCAGACCAAATATCCCAGCCCCCATCATTGGCATCAGTATCACCATCATCAGTAACCAGCCCAGCGTTCCCAGTAATATGCCCTTCGTTATATGTCCACCGATTGCAAGACCATCAAATACCACTGCATAGACAAGTCCATAGCCGATAATGCCAATCATCAAATGCACGCACCATCCTATCAGCGGGCCACTGCCCATTTGCCTTGCGAGCATGTCGATCATATTTACGTCAGGCATCAAACCCATCATGCCTTTAACCAGCATCAACACTGATAGCACAACAGTTGCTGCAAATCCGGCAACCAGACCTGTGATTAATTTATTCATGTTATTTCCTTTTTATTTTGAGTGCAGTTAATACCTACCAGTCTTAGTCTTGCACCGAAATGAAATGTTACAAAAACATTTCCTCATCAAATAAATCACTGGATAAAGCCTGGCTAATATAGCCCTTATCACCATGCAATTTTCCTATCACATCTTTAGCCAATTCAGGAACTGGTTTTCTATCATCAACATTCGCAGGTGTTATTTTAGCGGACTACTGACTCGCTATCGCATCGTTCCATGTAATGCGTCGTTTAATGATTTGATCGAAAAGGCTGAATAAGCATTTGATTTAGCTTTAGTTGCTCTGGATCACGAAAATCTTCAATCCCTATTGTCATATTGCTGTGTCCTGCTGAAGGCTGATCCGTGTAGGTCTTAAAAATCCGGTCCCACCAGGGTAAATTAAACCCAAAATTACTATCTGTCTCTTGAGGCAGGATTGAATGATGAACCCTATGCATATCTGGCGTGACGATAAATCGACGTAAATAATGATCAACGCTTTCGGGGATATAGATATTAGCGTGGTTAAACATCGCTGTGGCATTAAGCAATACTTCGAATATAAGCACGGCAACGGGTGGTGCGCCCAGTGCAATCACAACTACGATCTTCAGACCCATAGACAATAAAATTTCCAGTGGGTGAAACCTCAATCCTGTAGTGACATCAAATTCCAAGTCTGCATGATGCATACGATGTAGACGCCACAACCAAGGAATTGCATGGAACATGCGATGCTGGAAATAGATAACAAGATCCAGGATCACAATAGCAAGTAACACACTGATCCCGTAATGCAAGGAAATCAGGTTCAATAGACCCCAGCCTTGTTCAGCCGCGAAAAAAGCGGCACCAATAGCTACCATTGGGAAAACCAGACGGACTGCAAGCGTATCTACGACGACGATCAGCAAATTGTGTGGCCAACGTTTGATACGATTGATAGTTTGCAATCTTCTCGCTGATCGCAGCTCCCATAGCGCCATTATCAGCAATACCCCAATAAAAAAGCTGGCCCTAATAACTGGTTCATACGTCAGCAGTAATTCAGACATCAGGTTTTTACTCCATAACAGCGAATACTATTGTGATTGTATAGTTATCAGACAAATAAGCCTATCGGTCATCGTGAGGAACAGGGCGACAAAGTTATCTAATAACAACTGGATTGCTTAACTGCACTCGCAATGACAGCTTTTTATTTAACTAACCTAATACTGGATAAGACTTATTAGATAAGAAGGTTTGCTCAGTGTATTACATAAAAATAAAGTCTATAAAAAGCATCATCACTTTTTATAGACTTGTAATTTTTTAGTTTTTTGGGAGTAGTCTATTTCTAAGTCTAGGCTAATAAAGCGCGAATATCTTCTAGCTCTGCCAACATTTCTTGAATGATATGTTTTTTATCACTCTGTGGCTGGGTTGATTTATCTTCGGCTTTAAGGTCAGTTTCAAGGCGTTGTCTAGCGCCACCGATAGTAAAACCTTGTTCATAAAGTAAACCACGAATTTCGCGAATTAACACGACATCATGACGTTGATAATAGCGTCGGTTACCACGGCGTTTGACTGGTTTTAATTGAGAAAACTCTTGTTCCCAATAACGCAAAACATGGGGTTTAACGCCACATAATTCACTGACTTCACCGATGGTGAAATAACGCTTACCTGGGATAACCGGTAATTCGTTGTTATTACTTGCCTCTAGCATAATTATCCACCCTCGCCTTTAATTTTTGACCTGGTCGAAAAGTCACTACACGACGTGCACTAATAGGAATTTCTTCGCCAGTTTTTGGGTTCCTTCCTGGTCTTTCGCTTTTATCTCTTAACTCAAAATTACCAAAACCTGATAACTTTACTTGTTCACCCGATTCAAGTGCTGAACGCACTTCTTCAAAAAACATTTCGACAAGTTCTTTGGCTTCACGCTTATTGAATCCTAGTTCATCGTAAAGTTGTTCCGTCATATCAGCTTTAGTTAATGCCATGTCTACCTCTATAAATATTCTGTAATCAATCTGGTGTTACGATCTAACCGTGATACCAAGTTGTTGTTCTAATCGCTGCGCTATAGCGGCCATAAGTGTTTCGACTTCATCATCGGTCATGGTTCGTTCGCCATGCTGCAGGTGGAATGCTAATGCAATACTCTTAAATCCGAGCTCGACACCTTCTCCACTATATACGTCAAATAATTGAATTCCTTTAAGAATATCAGATTTGATGCCTTGCAAGCAATCTTGAATTTCACCATGGGTAATTTTATTAGCTACTTGTAATGCAAAATCACGACGAATAGCAGGAAAACGTGATACTGGCGTAAATTCTGGTACCTGAGCATAAAGTACATCGGTCAGTGTTAATTCAAATAAATAGACCCTGTTTTTTATATCCAGAGGTTTATTTAAACGTGGATGTAAAGCGCCTATCCAACCAATTGCTCGTTCGCCTTTATAAATACGTGCTGATTGACCCGGATGTAATGCAGGATGCTGTTCTGCTACAAATCGAATATCGCTATCGCGCCCTAAATCTAAAAGTGCTTCAACATCGGCTTTAACATCAAAGAAATCAACTGGACGTTGCTTTTCAGACCATTGTTCGGCATAGCGACTGCCACAGACAAGACCTCCAATGTGACGATGTTGTTCTACATTGTCTTGTGTTCCAGTAAAAATACGGCCTACTTCGAATAAACGAACACGATCTTGTTGGCGATTCAGGTTGTGACCTAACGCTTGAATCAAACCTGGCCATAATGAGGTTCGCATCACGGATAAATCTGCAGAAATCGGGTTTGCCAATTCAATCGCGCTTTCACCTTCGACTACTAAATAGTTCTGTATTGAAGGATCGACAAAACTATAAGTGATCGCTTCTTGATAACCACGATCTACTAATAAAGAGTGTAATCGGTGTGTCGCCAGCTGATGTTCTGAAATAGTAGCGGTTAAGACTGTGCCTTGTGGACGTGTTTCAGGTAATAAATCATAGCCATATAAGCGGCCTAATTCTTCAATCAGATCCACTTCAATAGCAATATCAAATCTGAAACTGGGTGCCGTTACTTGCCAACCTTGATCAGTTGGATTTACCGACATTCCAAGACGTGTTAATTGATCTTCAACGTCACTCGCAGCAATATCAATACCTAACACTCGCTTGATACGATCTGCACGTAACAAAATCTGCTGAGCTTGCGGCAGATCAGCATTTGACACTACTTGTGTGACAGGGCCAGCTTGTCCACCAACAATGTCTAATAACAGCTCGGTTGCACGATTGATTGCTTGTAATGCTAGTTCTGGATCAACACCACGTTCAAAACGATGTGATGAGTCAGTATGTAAACCATAAGCACGAGCACGACCGGCAATTGCAAGAGGGTTAAAAAATGCAGCCTCCAAGAAAACATGTTTTGTGCTGTCCGTAACACTTGAATCGCTTCCACCCATAACACCTGCAATTGCCAGAGCAACTGCGTCATCAGCAATGACTAAGGTATCAGAACTTAGCTTAATTTCTTGCCTGTCTAACAATGTCAGTACTTCATTTTCTTTTGCAGTTCGAACCTGAATGCCACCCTGGAGTTTATCCAAATCAAAGGCATGCATCGGTTGCCCTAATTCGAGCATGACATAGTTGGTAATATCCACAACAGGACTTAGTGAACGTAAACCACTACGACGCAAACGTTCTTGCATCCAAACAGGTGTTTTTGCTGTTAGATCAATATTTTCAATCACTCGACCCACATAGTTTGGGCAAGCCTGGCTATCTGAGATCGCAACAGCAACTCGTTTTTGACTTTGTTCATTGATTGTTTGCTGTGCGGGTTTGGTTACATCACAGCCAGTCAATACGCCAACTTCACGTGCAATACCGGCAACACCTAAGCAGTCACTTCTATTTGGCGTTAGATCGACATCAATAGCGACATCGTCCAAGTCTAAATACACTCTGAAATCAGTGCCAACAGGTGCATCTTCTGCTAATTCCATTAAACCATCAGCACTTTCAGTTAAACCTAGCTCTTTTGATGAACACAACATTCCAAATGATGGAACACCACGCAATTTTGCAGGTTTAATTTTAAAATTGCCGGGTAAAACCGCACCTACAGTAGCAACAGGAATTTTTAAACCCTGACGTACATTTGCTGCACCACAGACAATTGAAAGCAGTTCATCCCCAGCAACATCAACTTGACATAAACGTAGTTTGTCGGCATCTGGATGAGGTTCAACAGATTTAACCTGTCCAACAACAACGCTTGTGAAGTCACCAGCCACTGGTTCAATAGCATCAACTTCTAAACCGGCAAGGGTTAACTTTGCCACCAATGTTGCTGTATCTACTTCAGGATTAACCCACTGACGCAGCCACTTTTCACTAAATTTCATCGCGTGTTATTCCAAACTTAATTAAATTGACGTAAAAAACGCAAATCGTTTTCAAAGAACAGACGTAAATCATTAACGCCATAACGTAACATCGCAAGGCGTTCGACCCCCATTCCAAAGGCAAGTCCAAGATATTTTTCACTGTCGATGTTAACGTGTTCAAATACTTTGGGGTGAACCATACCGCAACCTAAAACTTCAAGCCAGCCAGTATGACTACACACTCGACAACCTTCACCATTACATATCACACACTCAATATCAGCTTCAGCTGAAGGCTCGGTAAATGGGAAGTAAGAAGGCCTAAAACGTACTTTAAGATCTTTTTCAAAAAAGGCTTGTAAGAAATCAGCCAAAATACCTTTTAGATCAGTAAAACTGACATTTTCATCAACCATTAAGCCTTCAACCTGATGAAACATTGGCGTATGAGTTAAATCAGAATCACAACGATAAACACGACCCGGTGCAATAATACGAAGTGGTGGTTGCTCTTTTTCCATCACACGGACTTGTACTGGTGAGGTATGAGTACGTAGCAAGGTTTCTGCATTAAAATAAAACGTATCATGCATCGCTCGTGCTGGATGATGTTCAGGAATATTCAACGCAGTAAAGTTATGAGTGCTATCTTCAATTTCTGGACCTTCAGCAACCTGAAAACCAATGTGTTGAAAGTAGTGTTCAATACGTTGCAAGGTACGAGTAATAGGATGCAAACCACCTACCTGTTCGCCACGTCCTGGCAATGAAACATCTACAGTTTCAGCAGCTAATGCAGCATTCATTGCTTGTTCAGCCAACAGTATACTGCGAGCTTCAATAAGACCGGCAACCTCTTGTTTGGCTAAATTTACAGATTTACCAATAACGGGGCGCTGTTCAACACCGACGTTGCCTAAGTCTTTTAGATAGGCTGTTATTTTGCCTTTTTTACCAAGATATTCGACGCGAACATTATCTAACGTTGCATTGTTCACTGCATTGGCAATCGCATCTTTTGCTGTTGCAACAATGTCATTCAATGTCTGTAACTGTGAGTCCAGCTCAGCCATACACCCCCCACCCAAAGAATTCTTTACCAACAAAAAAGGGCCGTCAGACGGCCCCTTTCATAATTCGGTACTGTATTAATCGTTCGCTAAAACGACAATATCAGCCCGCTAAAGCAGCCTTTGCTTTTTCAGCAATAACTGCAAATGCTGCAGAATCATTCATTGCTAAATCAGCAAGAATCTTACGATCGATTTCAATTTCTGCCTTTTTAAGACCATTGATCAATCGGCTATATGTGATTCCACATTCTTGTGCGCCAGCATTGATACGAGCAATCCATAAAGAACGGAATACACGTTTTTTCTGACGACGGTCACGGTATGCATATTGACCTGCTTTGGTTACTGCTTGTACAGCAACACGGTATACATTTTTACGACGACCACTATAACCTTTGGCCTGATCGATAACTTTTTTGTGTCTCGCGTGAGCGGTTACACCACGTTTTACTCTTGGCATGAGATAACTCCTTAATTAGTGATTAGGCAACATTTTACGAACTGACATGTGATCTGATTTGCAAATCATCAATGTAGAACGTAATTGGCGTTTCCGCTTAGTGCTTTTCTTAGTAAGGATGTGGCTTGTAAACGCTTGTGAACGTTTAAATTTTCCGCTACCTGTTTTTTTGAAGCGCTTTGCAGCACCTCTGTGTGTTTTTAACTTTGGCATTATATCGAACTCCGCATTCGTTATTTATTAATGTTTATTTTTTACTTGGGGCCAAAACCATAATCATTTGGCGTCCTTCTTTCTTTGGATGCTGCTCAATGACAGATAATTCTTTAAGATCTTCTGCCACTCGTTCGAGTAACTTTAATCCTAAATCCTGGTGTGCCATTTCACGTCCACGAAAGCGAAGACTGACTTTAGTTTTGTTGCCATCTTCTAGGAAACGTATCAGGTTGCGTAGTTTTACCTGATAATCCCCTTCTTCTGTCCCTGGTCTAAACTTGATCTCCTTAACTTGTATTTGTTTTTGCTTTTTCTTAGCAATTGCTTTTTGCTTATTAGCTTCAAACAAATACTTGCCGTAATCCATAATACGGCAAACCGGTGGCGTTGCTTGCGCGGAAATCTCCACCAAATCCAAATCAGCCTCTTCGGCTAGCTCCTTAGCTCTTGCTAAAGGAACAATTCCTAATTGCTCACCATCTGCGCCGGTAAGGCGAACTTCTTTGGCTGTAATTTCACCATTCAGCCGTTTATCATCAGTAGCGATTTTTTTAGTCCTCTAAAATAAGTCGACCGCGGCTAGCGACGTCTTCACTCAAAGTTGTGACGAAGTCATCAAGTGTCATTACACCTAAGTCTTCACCTTTGCGAGTACGTACTGCCACGGTGTTTTCTTGCGCTTCTCGATCCCCAACTACAATTAAGTATGGCACCCGGCGCAATGTGTGCTCGCGTATTTTAAAGCCTATCTTCTCATTTCTCAAGTCTATATCTGCTCTAAATCCTTTATTTTGCAATTCTTTTGCAATTTTTTGCACATATTCAGACTGATTTTGACTAATCCCCATCACCACAACTTGGCGCGGTGCCAACCATGTTGGGAAGGCACCAGCATATTCTTCAATCAAAATACCAATGAAACGTTCTAGTGAACCCAAGATGGCTCGATGCAACATAACAGGTACTTGTTTGCTACCATCGTCAGCAATATAAGTTGCATCTAAACGACCCGGCATTGAAAAATCGACCTGTATGGTGCCGCATTGCCATACGCGACCTAAACAGTCTTTTAATGAGAACTCAATCTTAGGACCATAAAATGCACCTTCACCAGGTTGCAGATCCCACTCTAAACCTTTGTCATTTAAAGCTCGTTCAAGCGAATGTTCCGCTTTATCCCATACTTCATCACTACCCACACGATTTTCTGGTCGAGTCGATAATTTAACGATAATTTCGTTAAAGCCAAAATCAGCATAGACATCTTGTAATAAATCGATGAAAACAGAGACTTCTGATTGAATTTGATCTTCAGTACAAAAGATATGCGCATCATCTTGGGTGAAACCACGCAAACGCATCAAGCCATGAAGTGTACCTGATGGTTCATTGCGATGACACGAACCAAACTCGGCCATCCGTAATGGCAAATCGCGATAACTCTTCAAGCCCTGATTGAATACTTGGATATGGCATGGGCAGTTCATCGGTTTAATCGCATAATCACGATTTTCCGAATGAGTGGTAAACATCATGTCACTGAATTTATCCCAATGGCCTGACTTTTCCCATAAAGAGCGATCAACAACTTGTGGTGTTCTAACTTCCTGATAATTATTATCACGCAACACCGAACGGATGTAGTTTTCTACTTCACGATAAATACGCCAGCCGTTATCGTGCCAAAAAATCATGCCTGTAGCTTCTTCCTGAAGATGAAAAAGATCGAGATTTTTTGCAATTTTACGGTGATCGCGCTTTTCCGCTTCTTCTAATCGATGTAAGTATTGTTTTAATGCTTTTTTATCGCCCCAGGCAGTTCCATACACACGCTGTAACATTTCATTGTCTGAATTACCGCGCCAATAAGCACCAGCCAACTTCATCAATTTAAAGGCTTTTAACTTACCTGTACTTGGCACATGAGGGCCACGGCATAAATCAATAAAATCACCTTGACCATATAAAGATAAGGTTTCGCCTTTAGGAATAGCTTCTAAAATTTCTGCTTTATAGGCTTCACCCATAGCACGAAATTTTTCGATACCCGCTTCACGTGATATTTCTTCACGCACAACAGGAATATCTTGTTTAACAAGCTCTTCCATGCGTTTTTCAATACGCATCAAATCTTCCTGTGTAAAACCCGCTTTATATGAAAAGTCATAATAGAAGCCATCTTCTATAACAGGACCAATCGTAACTTGCGCTTCTGGAAATAATTGCTTTACGGCTTGCGCCATCAAATGTGACGTTGAATGTCGAATAATATCCAAGCCTTCGTCATCACGTTCAGTAATGATTGCAACATCGGCATCGTGCTCGATGATATGTGTCGTATCAACTAATTTACCATTGACTTTACCAGCCAAGGCTGAGCGCGCTAGGCCCGCACCGATATCCGAGGCAATGTCATAAATTGAAACTGGATGATCAAATTGGCGTTGACTGCCATCAGGAAGTGTTACAGAAATCATGTGATGATGTTCCCTGGTTGTGGCCGATACAAAGGGCCGTAAAAACCAAAAAAGCACCTCTACCAGGTGCTTTTCATATTTATGTGTTGGTTCACGCTACTCAAAACAAGCTGCACATTGCCTGTAATGTCGTTCTACTTCGTGAAAACCATTGAAGGCGCTCACTATACACGATATTTTTTAGCTGTCAAAAAACCAAATAATCGCCACTACTCTTGCTCATTAAACCCAAATGACTTGACGCTACATGCTACTTTTGCTGTTTGTGGTCGATTGCATGGATACTGAAGATAGACCAGCGCAGTAACAGTTAAGGAGCGCTTGTCGAACCATGTTCCTATACGACCTAACTCTTCGATCAGGAAATTTTTAGCAATACCTGCAAATTCAATGTCAGAAAATCATCTTTTGTCATTCTGCGAATGCGGGGATCCATGGGTAGTGAAACTAGTCGCTATCGTTAGATTCCCACTTTTGCAGGGATGACTGCGTTTGTCTTATCCCGAACTACGGTACGCATCCAATATGTTTGATGGTTAATCCTATCGATTGTTGGGGGTCATGCTTCACCCTAAGCTAGATCACTATCGACAGCAAAACTATTGACGACGGGTATAGTTACCAGCAGGCCGCCGGTGTTTGTACTCCAGACTGGGTAATGGTCATGTCACCACAGGTATCTGCCTGCTGACCATTTTTTGCTGTTGCTGTCAGTGTGAAAGCGGTAGCTGTCGTAGCTACTGTTAAATCGTAATATTTCGCCCCTCCACCATCTTTGGGCGACTCGGTAAAAGGAAGTATTGGTGCAACACCACCATTCATATAAGTAAATTTTTCTGTGTAATAACGTTCCATAAAACTGGCAAGTTCAACCAGATCTGATTGCGCATTTGCTCGACGTGTTTTTCTGACTTGGTCGAGATATGATGGATAAGCTATTGCAGCAAGAATGCCAATAATCGCCACAACAATCATCAATTCAATCAGAGTAAAACCATTTATTTTATAGATTTTCACCCGTATTCCTCTAATCTAACACCCAGATTTCAGTGATATAGGGCACCGTTCCAATTTGTCGTTCAACATTAAAGCCTAACATCTGTCCAATATTAAGCATCGGCCCTAATTCACCTCTTCTAACAATACTATTTTTAACTTGAGTGTCATTATCGATTCTGTAATCAATATTGTCGATAACCAGATGATTTGCATCAGCGCTTTGAGATATGACTTTACCAGTATGTTGGTATGGTTCAGTAGCCTGCACGCCCATATTTAAAGTCAATGTTATAAGCAACACTATAAAATATTTCATTCGAACGGTTTCCTATTTATCTGAAAATAAAATCAAGCTCGCGCCAGGACTGTCTACCACCAAAGCTGGGCCCAGGGTTTTCAACGGTAACTTCAATTGTTCCTGTTGATCCACTGGTATATTTATATTCTTTCTGTCCACCTTCGGATTGGGTAATGCTTGGTCTAGGAATAATACCTACTTTCGACTTTTTACCACTCACCGGAACATAGTCATCCTGTCCATCACCGTCGATATCACCAATATTAACGAAATCGTCTCTAGTAAAGACACTATCGCCATTAATATCAAATGGTGAGTACTCTAATCGTGCGCCTGAATTTAAATCCAGTTCCATCAACCAGCCTGATCCACCAAATTCACAAGGATCAGTTGAAGGTAATAAGGTAGTAAAAATAACCCGGCCATTTCTGACAACCGCATTACTTGTTACCCGTTCACCATTGTTATCTGTGTTGCCAGCTTGTGTATTGAACAGATCGAGATACCAGCCCAAGTGCGTAGTCCAATCTACTTGATTCTCAGTTGTTATTCGAACGTCATTACCAGGTACGGTCAATTCTAAAATGATTTCCTGTTCAAGCAAATCGTTCCGATCAAAGCGTGTCAGAGATGCTTCGACCTTATCCCAGATAGCATAGAAGCTTTGGGTCGTCTGTCCTACTGCAGAGTTATCTCCTATCTCAATATATTTACCTGTACCAAACACTAATAAATATCCGCTTAGATTAGGGTGTCGAACCACTTGCACCTGAGTCGTGATTGGCTGTGAATTAGTGCTATCACAGACAGATCCAGCACAAGCGGTAAAAATAGGCAATGGATCTGCCCCAGACCTATAACTGAACTTCCACGAGCCTGCAGCGTTACCACTAATATCAATTTTCCAGACATTACCGAATAAATCACCTGCATAGATTGCATCAGCAGTGTAGTTATTATCCAAATCAACAACTGCCGGGGACGCTAAACCATTTGGTCTGTTATTTGTGGTTGGATCTTCTGCCATGCCGACTTTAGTATCAAACTTTTTAATCAGGCTACCATCTTCAAGATCAACAATGTATAACATCGCATCACCTGTGAGACTGTCATTAGTGGTGCCGCCATCATTATCATCATCATGGGTATTGTTATAACCACCACTAAACACCGCTGCCCATTTACCATTATTCAATCTGACAATAGATGGCTGTCCAAAGGTATATCCCAAGTCGCGATCATCGTCATCGGTAAACTCCCATAACACCTTGTTTTTTGCTGATGCCTCATTAGAAAAGTTGCTTGGATCCGTCACATCAAGTGCAAAAATACCCTGCCCACCACCACCAAGGCTCCCGATCATCACGGTATGCCATGCACCAGCAAAGAAGGCGTCAACAACTGTTGGACTGCCATCGACATAATATCTATGGTTATAACTAGTCGAACTCAAATCCGCCAAACGAGGAAATAATGCTTGAGGAATATAAGCAAATAATTCAACACCCGTATCAGCATTAAACGCATGCAACATACCATCATTTGCCCCAGCATAAATCATAGGCTGACGACTGCTATTGGTCGATTTAAAGGTTGAATAGAGGACGCTATTCTCGGCAGCTCCGGTTCCCCAATTGTCTGGGTAACGTGCTGACGGTGCGCCAACATAAGTGGGGCTGGAATTGATAATATCACCTAATAAAGCATTACGATTTCTAAACGAACCGCCATTGACAACCTCACCTGATTGGTCGCCACGCAGATAATTCAGTACATTGACATCACCCAGCAAGGTTTGTTGTGGCGCAGAAATATCCGCCCAGCGAAACGCCTGACCATCCGTCCCATCGTATGTAATGACCGTTCTCAAGTTTGCCACTGGAATCAGGCTACCCGCATCCCATGCTTTTGCTCCCAATGTACCATCAGCATTGATCGGAAATGCCAGCAATTGACCTGTCCAATCACCACTGTTGAACCTTGCCTGATAGAGTTTGCTGGTTCCAGAAACCGTGCCTGAGTTTAATGCTACCGATGAAGCAGAAGACGTACGAGCGGTAATTGCATTCAAAATCGCAGATAAAGAATCGGCAAAGGTATCGGGATCAGCCGCACTAAAAAAGCCCCCACGACTATTAAGTGCGGTATGCCATAAGTCATCAATTTTCGCTGGACCTGTCGCGGCAGGATCTGCCCACGTCAAGGTGCCATTTGTCAGATCAGGCAAATCATGATCGGGATCGAGATTTCCGGTCACGCCCAGGCCAACAGTAAAGTTGACCAGATGTTGCCAAAATGCAGGATCATCTGCATTAGTGGGTACATCATTGGCCAAATCGGTACGTAAATCCTTTTTCCAATATTCCATCCCTACGTCTGCCAAGGTGTTTGACCAATCATCTTTATAGGGTTCATCTGCCACATATTGGAAATCTGGGTTATTCGGTCCAGTAATGGTTGTCCCATTGGTATTATCTGAATTACCAACAGATGGGTCACCGCCATTCCAAAAACCATCGGTCATCAGAATGTTGTAGCTTTGCCGACAAATAAGATGATCCGCTGAGCTATTTGCACCGGGCAACTCACTCCACGGACCATTGTTGTCAGTGCGCTCAAAATACTGACCGACACTATTTAAAGCACTGCGTAATGGCGTGCCTGACTGGTTGAGCACACGACCATAGAGCCGGTCAAAAAAATCGCTTCGATCCGTACCTGAAAATGGTCTGAGTCCATTGATCAATGCTCGACTGCTATTAACACCATCAATCGTTTTATTGTCTTGGTTAATTGCAGCGAACCCGACTCGCATATTGCCGCCTTGTCTGGCAAAAGCTCTACCAACACCTGCCCTTGCCGCTAAAATTCGTGATCGATAATACTGAAACCAGTTGGCAAAATTTTGAATCTCTTCATCTCTGGTTCTGACTGTACCGTTAGGACTGGTGAAAATAGTACCAGCTGGTGTAGCACCGGTAATGCGTACCCGTGTGTAGCTTGCTCTATCAGTGACACTACCACCATTGTATGTATAGTAGGTGATTGGCCAATAAGTATGATCAGCACCACAAGGAGCAGGAGCACAGCTTGCCCTAGTCAAACTTGTTGGATGAGAAAACCATGTAGCAACTTGTGTTTGCTGTGCCGTCAGATTCAGACTGCCTAAACCAGGCAAATCAGGGTTGTATAAGGCACTACTTGGGTTGGCATCGCCCATACTTATGCCATCAGCATTACTCCAGGGTACATAGGTAATATCAGGGTTATAAAAAACGGCATTATTGGTAGATGAGCGTCCAAAAAAGTTATGAACATTATTATCGTCAAAATTAGGCACCTGATTAGGGTAGTCAATACCACCATACAAGCCACTTGGTCTTGGGAAGACATGTATCGTAGCGTGCATATTTTCATCCGGCATTATTTCCCATTGCATCGAACCCGAGTCGTCCAGAGTAAACATCACATTCGGCTCTACTGCACTACCCAAAAAAAGTGGTACTGAACTTAAATCCAGATTAATTGCTGATGCGGGCATATTCCATAAAAAATTAACCAGCAACAAAGCGATAATTTTTTTCATCTCAGTATCTCCTTGCAGTTGTACTCTGTAACAGTACGCGTGCTTGATCGCTGCCACCGGTGCCTCGTGCAGTTACTTGATAATAGGTCATTCCCGTTTCATCACTACCACTGCCAATTAATAAGGTATCAGACACGAACTGTTTGTACTCAATAATAGTTCGCGGATTGGTATTGACCATAGATAGTGCAGAACTGACATCTGCTGGCACATAAACATCAGCATTATTAGCCCACCAGGTTGCATTGCGCTCCTGCCACCAGTTGGCTGCATTGGCAGTATTCGGATCCATAGCATTCCCTGTCCAAATACGGTTAGAACCTGTTGCATTGGCCTCTATTTCTGTTGGCTGTGCAGCAAGCCATAACTCGGCATCACGTAATGCTGTCTCAGCAGCTTGAAACGCAAGCTCTCTATCACGGCTATTGCCTGCCATTTTCTCTTCCGTCAGTGATGTTTTCATGGCTGAAACTCCAAGCAATGTAAGCAGTAATAACATGATCAAACTGACAATTAATACAGCGCCTTGTTGGCGATTACTAAAATGAGCGGTCATATCACGGCACCCTGTTTCTTAAAGTGATGGTTTTGCTGACAACTGTCCGCAATCGATTGTCACTTGCAGTGATTGTTGCTCCGTTGTAATTATATGTTTGCGGTCCATCCACGGTCAGATTATCTTCATCTGTTCTCAGTAGCAGACTCACTCGAACACTGATCACATCAGCCCAATTAGTCACATTATTTGCCATGACATATTGGTCAGCGGCACCATCAGCCCCTGTATCAACACCATAAAGCACCTGCATTTGTTCAACATTTTGGATAAGTTCCTGAGCACCGTTATTATTAACTCTTTGGTACAATGACGGTTTTCCATCACCATTATTTCTGATATAAAAGCTTGTGGTAGCCAGTTTTATTATTTCACCATTGGCATAATCTTTTCCTAAGTCATCAGTCCAATTCCCAGGCACCCCACCCCCAGTGTTATGTGTCAAGCTCCCTGACGTGTTTGGATTGGCAGAAGTGATTTGAAAGACAGCCGCTGCCAAACAGTCTGTCACCATCACAATATCAAATTGCTTCAAGCCATTTCCTGCGTTTACCAGAATAGCTGCCGAACCTGGTGGACTACCACCCGGATGGGCTGTGACTTGAATAACTGAATCATCCATACCCCTTAGCGTTAACACATCACTACCACTTAACGGACTGGTAATACTCGGATCTATCGCTGGTGACCAAACATTGCTACCAGAAGCATTAACGCCTTGTACTGATGTTGCATAATTCCATAGATAATTTGCGTTATTATTGAGTGTATTGGTTACAGGAATAGCTGAAGCTCGCGTCGCACACCCTAAATACCCTGTTTTTCTAACCGCTTCGGAAATGTAGTACATGGCATAGCGCGCATTTTCTTGCAAACGAGATCGTGCATCCTGCACCCGATACATCTGTTTAGTATTGATAAAGACTTCTATTACAGCTGCTGTGACTATCAGCCCCAGTAACATCGCTACCATTAATTCAACCAGCGAAAAGCCCTGCTGTTTTCGACTTATCACAAGGCTCCTGAATAACTAAAATCGGTTCGTCCACGATCTCCATCATCCTGCACTTCACGCCAAGACACAGTGACAGTATAAACCGAGCCAGTGGAACAGCTAAATCCATCCGCAACGTTACTATCGGCACAACTAATCTCACCATCACCAGCTGGAAGCAAGGCAATGATATTGCTCATCCAATCTGTCAAATCGAATTCAGCAACGCTAGCTGGTGCAACAGGAACATCATCAACCATTCCCAGCAAATAACGACCATTTTGTGCATCTATTTGATTTGCTCGCATTTGGTCAAACATATCTGATGCCAATATTGATGCCTGCGTCCTTAAATAAGCGCTTTCATTATGCTGTAGCCCCGTTAACTGTAGACGCGCCAAGCCTAACAAGCCAATAGATAAAATAAATACGGCTATTAACACTTCTAACAGGGTAAAGCCAAGGGAGAATTTGTGTTGCTTTGTTAAGGACATGATGTTGTCCCTTTGGATGTTTGTGGGCGTCCGGTTGTGTTAACGACGATTGAACGTGAATTAGTATTGTCACCGACAGGTGAACAGAGCTTAAAGGTGTCATTGCCAAGTCCACCAGAGCTAATGGGAAGTCCACTAGGAAGATAAGCAAACCATTGGGTGTAGTTGCCGCCTGTTCGCAAGGTATTATTAAACGATAGCGCTTGTTGTGATTTCAAAATACAATCTTCTTCCAATTCACAGGGGTTGCCATCACCATCATCATCCCAGACACCATCACCGTCCCAATCAGTAAACACACTCCATCCCTGCTCCCATTGGCTATTGATTGCGCTATTACTACGAATAGTCACCTGAACGCCTTGTTTGGCAGATTCAGTTCGGGCATACTGAATTGAACCCACAAGTTCGTTGGCTTGTGTTGCCAGTCTGTTATCACGAATAATTGACATAAAGCCGGGTGCTGCAATCGCAGAAAGGATTGCAATAACGCTGATTGTCACCATCAGTTCAATTAAAGTGAGGCCACCTAATAACCGAGCTATTCTCATCCATAATCTCCAGATCGACGTTCTGATTATTTTCCCTTAGATGAATTAGATCAACAGTTTTATCATTAAACCGTGACTTTCTACACAGTTTTGATGTTGAAAGGATCATTATCAAGTTAAGGGACTGCTCCAGATAATACATAAATAAGGTCTATCTGGCTATCAGGAAAATGGATTACGTTTGTTTAAAACAAGTAAGCTAAAAATGTAAAGGAATGGTCATTTAGGCATGATAAGCTTAGTTTTTGAATGTAAAGCATAAAGGATAATTCATGTTTGCTAGCAACACAGTTAACCCATTATCAGAAGTTGAAATCAATCAACTACATGCCTTTTGGCGAGCGTGTAACTATTTATCAGCGGGCATGATTTATTTGCAAGATAACCCATTGCTTCGACAGCCGCTCAAACCAGAACATATTAAGAATCGTTTATTGGGACATTGGGGATCGAGTCCTGGTTTAAGTTTTACTTACATACACATGAATCGCTTAATCAGACAGTATGATCTAAATGCTATTTTTTTGGCTGGTCCCGGGCATGGTGCTCCTGGTGTATTAAGCCCGGTTTATTTAGAAGGAACCTATTCAGAAATCTATCCACTTAAAAGCGAAGATACGGATGGCATGTTACATTTCTTTAAGGATTTTTCATTTCCGGGTGGAATAGGCAGCCATTGCACACCAGAAACACCAGGTTCAATTCATGAGGGTGGTGAATTAGGTTATAGCGTATCACATGCTTTTGGTGCTGCATTTGATAACCCTGATCTGATTGTGACCGTAGTTGTTGGTGATGGTGAAGCTGAAACGGGTCCGCTGGCAACATCATGGCATTCCAATAAATATCTTAATCCAGTTCGAGATGGTGCGGTATTGCCAATTTTGCATCTCAATGGCTACAAAATTAATAACCCAACCTTGTTATCTCGTATTTCGCATGACGAGTTGGAAAGTTTATTTAAAGGTTATGGTTGGAAGCCTTATTTTGTTGAAGGTTCAGATCCAAAAGACATGCATCAAAAAATGGCAATGGTCATGGAAACCTGTGTCTTGGAAATTAAGCAGATTCAACAACAGGCTAGAACCAGCGATAGTTTTGAACGCCCACGTTGGCCAATGATAGTATTACGCAGCCCTAAAGGTTGGACTGGTCCAGATTTTGTCGATGGTCATAAAGTTGAAGGTTTTTGGCGCGCCCATCAAGTACCTTTGGCAGGCGTGAAAGAAAATCCCGAGCATTTAAAACAACTGGAAAATTGGTTGCGTAGTTATCGCCCTGATGAATTGTTTGATGATAACGGGTGTTTAATGCCTGAGTTAAAAGCACTGGCACCACAAGGTGCCAAGAGGATGAGTGCAATTTTACATGCAAATGGCGGTTTAATTCGTAAGGCATTAAAAATGCCAGATTTTCATGAGTATGCAGTTAAATTTAGCCATCCTGGCACTGAACAAGTTGAAAACACTCGACCATTAGGTCAGTTTCTCCGTGATGTGATGAAACTAAATTCATCTAATTTCCGAGTGTTTGGCCCCGATGAAAATAGCTCTAATAAACTGGATGATATTTATCAGGCATCAAAAAAATTATGGTTAGCTGATTATTTGCCTGAAGATGCTGATGGTGGCGAGTTATCACGCGATGGTCGGGTACTGGAGATGTTATCGGAACATACTTTAGAAGGTTGGTTAGAGGGCTATTTATTAACGGGTCGGCATGGTTTCTTTTCGACTTATGAAGCCTTTGTTCATGTCATTGATTCGATGTTTAATCAACATGCTAAATGGTTAGACATGAGCCGACAGGTTTCTTGGCGAGCACCTGTTTCCTCGCTTAATTTACTGATTACTTCAACGGTATGGCGACAAGACCACAATGGCTTTACTCATCAAGATCCAGGTTTTTTGGATATCGTTGTCAATAAAAGCCCAAGCGTCTGCCGTATTTATTTGCCACCTGATGTTAATACTCTGTTATCGGTAGCTAATCACTGTTTACAAGCAGAAGACTATATCAATGTAATCGTTGCTGATAAGCAAAAACATTTCCAATACTTGTCTATGGATGAGGCTATTACCCATTGCATTAAAGGCTTGGGGATTTGGCACTGGGCAAGTTCCGATCAAGGTGTAGAACCCGATGTAGTTATGGTTGGCTGTGGTGACGTGCCAACCCAAGAAAGTCTGGCTGCAATATGTTTGTTAAATGACTATTTTCCCGATTTAAAAATACGTTTTATCAATGTGGTCGATTTGTTTAAATTAATGCCCGAAAAAGAGCACCCACATGGTTTGTCGGATACGGACTTTGATAGTTTATTTACCAAAAACAAACCGGTTATCTTTAATTTTCATGGGTATCCATGGTTGATTCATCGCCTGGCCTATCGTCGAACCAATCATAAAAACTTCCATGTCAGAGGTTACAAAGAAAAAGGCAATATCAATACCCCGTTTGAACTTGCGATTCGAAATGAAATAGACCGGTTCAGCTTGGCAATTGATGTGATTGATCGGATTGAATCATTACAACAAATTGGGGCGCATGTGAAACAAACCTTACGCGATAGGCAAATTGAATGTAGCCAATACGCCTATCAGCATGGTGTTGATAAACCTGAGATTGCCAATTGGACCTGGCCTTGGCAAGATAATATTAAGTAATCACATGAGTACAAACAGCAATGGATGATGACGCTAAGTCGGAACAACTCATTTTAGTGGTTAATACAGGTAGCTCATCGATCAAATATAGCTTATTCCATTTGCCCGATGAATCCTTAGTCATCCATGGTGAAATAAGCGGTTTAGGATTGAGCCAGAAAAAACATTGCATTCATTTGTATGATTCAGATCGGCCGACGATGGTGGTTGAGGATGACAATGTAGAATTTGACACGCATGAGCAAGGAATTCGTGCCGTTATTGATGTGTTGTCACGATTTAATCAATCAGTGAGACCACTATCATTATCGGCAATTAGTCATCGATTTGTTCATGGAGGAGAGGCGTTTATCACACCAGTATTGGTTGATAAATATGTCGTCCAGCAATTAGAACAACTAACACATCTTGCGCCCTTACATAATCCGAGTAATTTATTAGGGATTACATTGTGCCAAACTCTTTTACCGGATATTCCACAAGTTGTGGTGTTTGATACCGCATTTCATCAAACCTTACCGGACTATGCTTACCGTTATGCGATTCCAGAACAATGGTATCTAGACCATAAAATACGTCGATACGGCTTTCATGGCTTGTCACACAGCTATGTAGTACAACAGGCTGCCGATTTAATGGGACGGCCTCTTGAATCACTGAACGTAATTAGTTTGCATTTGGGTAATGGCGCGAGCATTTGTGCGATAAAGCAAGGTAAAAGCAGTGATACATCGATGGGCTTTACCCCATTAGAAGGCTTGGTTATGGGCAGTCGCAGTGGTGATATAGACCCTTCCATTCCACTCTATATTCAACAAAAATATGGACTCACTAACGAACAAATTGAGCATAGTTTGAACTACGACTCTGGATTAGTTGCCTTAGCTGGAACAAACGATGTTCAAGTGCTGCTCGAACAGGAGCAAGCTGGTGATCACAATGCCAGGCTGGCATTAGCTATTTATATCTATCGGATACGTAAATATATTGGTGCCTACCTGATCACTCTGGGTCAGGTTGATGCCATTATTTTTACAGCAGGAATCGGAGAAAATTCTTCTGAAATTCGCAGCCGTTGTTGTCAGGACCTTGAGCAGTTTGGAATCAAGCTGGCTACTGAACGTAATCAACAAATCCTATCTCAAGCAACGATTATTAATGACACTGATAGTGCAATTAAGATTCTGGTCATACCAACCAATGAAGAATTACAGATAGCTCATGACACCAAACGCCTATTATCGTAAACGAACCATTTGTTAACACAGACCTTATTACGGCCTGTGCCTTTAGCGTTATACAGCGTCCTATCCGACTGTCAATCTTGGTTATGTTCAACACCAAGTGAAGAATATTGCCATGCTAGACAGGCGTTAATGTTGCATAAATGACAGGCAACACGGTGAAGAGGGTCACACGGTGAAGAGGGTCAGGTCTTGCACGTGAAGAGCGTGAAGAGGGTCAGCGTGAAGAGGGTCAGGTCTTGAATTTTGCAAAACCAATTCTTTAAATATGTCTTGAGTTAAAATGAATTAGCCTTGTTGCAATGCATGACTTGACCCTATTTTTTCTGTAGTCCAGCAAGGATGAACATGGCCAGCGCGTTTACCGCGTTGCCTGACCGTCATCACAAAGGGTTCCATTTTGGTCCATAGCGATCTACAATGGAGCCACTCAAAGGAGGTTCCTATGGCCGTCAACGTCAAACTGCCCGAAGCCTTGGTCGAAAACGCCAAACGCTACGGCAACATAGAGCACCGCTCAGTGCCCAAACAAATAGAGTACTGGTCTCAAATCGGCAAGATTGCCGCCGAGAACCCTGATCTGCCATTCAGCGTGATCCGCGATATTCTGATTGCCGATCAAGAAGAGCCTGTAGGCGAGTACAAGTTCGGCTGATGCGTCTACTCGTTACCGCGACTTTCGAGCGCACCGTCAAAAAGCTGCATCGCCCGCAAAAGGCGGCGCTTGATGATGCGGTGCGCGCCATCGCCAGTGACCCTGATATTGGTCAGGCCAAGGTTGGCGATCTGCTGGGCGTGCAGGTCTACAAGTTCAAGATGATCAACCAGCTGTGTCTGCTCGCCTATCGCGTGCTGGACCCACACACCATCAAGCTGCTGATGGTCGGGCCGCACGAGAATTTCTACCGTGACCTCAAGCGCTTCGACCACTGAGTAAGCTTTATGCTTCCTGCAGTTCAGCGGCAAGCATGAAGAGCACATGAAGAGGGTCACATGAAGAGGGTCAGGTCTTGAATTTTGCAAAATCAATTATTTAAATATGTCTTGAGTTAAAATGAATTAGCCTTGTTGTACTGCAAGACCTGACCCTATTTTTTTTGTATGGGCCGACGCCTATGACGGTGCTAGATCGTCTTAATCCCCTTTGAGCGGGGCTCGTTTTCAAACGACGATAGGTACTTTGATGCCGCTCTGCCACCTGGTCTTAATCCCCTTTGAGCGGGGCTCGTTTTCAAACTGAGGGTGAACCGGGCATAGGCAAAAGTGCTATGGGTCTTAATCCCCTTTGAGCGGGGCTCGTTTTCAAACAAAAGGATCGGTGGGAAGAGCACAAACATAAGATGGTCTTAATCCCCTTTGAGCGGGGCTCGTTTTCAAACCTACTCTTTCTATGTTAGAAAACACAATGCATTTGTCTTAATCCCCTTTGAGCGGGGCTCGTTTTCAAACAACAGCGGGTGCTGGAATTGCACGTACTGCGGTCTTAATCCCCTTTGAGCGGGGCTCGTTTTCAAACACGCAAATGGAACCGTATCTTTTCGGCTATTAAGTCTTAATCCCCTTTGAGCGGGGCTCGTTTTCAAACGAACTGCGCGAGCTGTCACCAACACTGCAAAACTGACCCCCTAGCACCGTAGTAAAATTGACCCCCTTGGGCAATTATGACGACCTTTT
>JARGFJ010000038.1 GCA_029210875.1 Gammaproteobacteria bacterium
CGCTGATTCACTTGGAAGTACAATCAACGATAATTTTCAGCAATTCAAACCTGCATTTTGAAGATGTTTGGGTATAGTATGCAATCGCATGTATTACATAGATGATAAAAGAATTTTGACCCAGGATTTTTTGAATGCCACAAAAAAACGTATCACAAAAAACATTCTTTTTTTTCATGATGTTATCACTATTAGTTGTCAGTGCTTGTAACCCTCAGCAACACGCCGTATTACGCGTTGGCACAAATCAATGGCCCGGCTATGAAACATTATATCTGGCACGAGCGCTTGGATTTATTGACTCAAATGGCATTAGGCTTAAAGAATTAACCTCTTCCACAGAAACATTACGAGCCTTTAAACAAAACCAGATCGATGTTGCGGCCGTAACATTGGACGAAGCACTGTTACTGGCACAGACCGAACCTGATCTACGTATTTTTTTGGTCATGAATATTTCAAATGGTGCCGATAAGCTTATTGTCAAAAATGATATTCAGCAATTAGCCGATCTAAAAGGTAAAACGATTTCTGTTGAAAGCACTGCTTTAGGTGCCTATATGATGCATAACTTACTCGAAGCTGCACAGCTCACGTTAAATGATGTCATTATTGATTCAGCAACGGTTGATCAACATTTCGACCGAATGACTCGCGGCATCAGTGATGCCGTTATTACCTTCGATCCTGTTGCGTCATCGTTGCTTGATTTAGGTTATAGCACTCTATTTGATAGCAGCCAGATACCAAACAAAATTGTTGATGTTTTGGTCACAAAACAATCAGTAATAGAACAACAACCACATAATATTTCAGCATTAGTGTCAGCTCAATGGCAATCATTAGCCTATATGCAGGCAAACCCTGATAGTGCTTACCAAAAAATTGTACCCCGATTGAACATGACTACGGATCAATTGGCTAAAAGTTATACCATGCTCACGCTTCCCGATAAAACACAAAACCAACAGTTATTATCACAAGATAATACGTCAAGTTTAACGCCAACACTTAACGAACTTTCGCGTGTTTTATTTGAAGTTAAATTGATACCAGCCAAGCCTCTGATCAATCACTTACTCACAGACGAATTTGTTCGCTAGTTATGACTAAAATAAAAACTTACAACCTTAGTTTATGGCTACCAATGATTGTCAGTTGTCTTGCTGTCGGTTTATTTTTATTTCAATCTGTTTTGAATTATCGCGAAACGATTAACCAGGTGTACACGCTTAACAGCACCTATCTCAAAGAAACCGCCTGGCGCATGTCTCGCACACTTGAATATAATTTAGCCAATAACGCTATTGATCAAGCCAAGAGAGAAATCTCGCTGTTTAATTTGGATGATCAGGCAGTTTTTGCTGTACTTGTCTCATCTGACTACACGATTGAACTCGCTTCATCCTTTGCCTGGCAAGGAAAAAACATTAAGGATGTATTACCTGATGTTTATCACGATCTCGTTGATCATGTCACCAATAAACATCAAACAGTTAATCACTTTTCTAATAACAAATTAACCGCTATAGTGCCTGTGGTCACAGCGCCCACCGCTTCAGAACTTCGCCCTACAAAGCACTATTTTTTAATCTTGCAGAGTGATGTTACAGCCGCACTCAATCGTTCATTATCAGTGGCTGCCTACCAGTCAATTCCTACTTTAGTGATACTATCTGTTTTCATTTTAGTGCTAATCGCGTTTATAAGACGATTTGTATTAACCCCCTTACAATCACTTGGTATATTAGCGCAACACTTCGCTGAAAACAAAGTGTTAGCCAACCCCTTGTCTGGCAATACAGTACAAACTGATGTCGCTCAAACTCTGGTTGATGCAGGCAATAGGATCAGACAACAGTTAATCGATTTACAAGATAAAGAGCAACGGCTTAGCATTACACTTGATTCAATTGGTGATGCCGTTATTGTGACTGATCAGAACGGTTATATTACTCGTTTAAACAACATAGCATCAACACTGACTGGCTGGAGCCAACAACAAGCTCTCGGTCAAGCACTACACACAGTATTTGATATTTATGATGCCAGCACCAATGAAAAAGTAGCTAATCCTGTTGAACAAGTATTTGCGACCAAACAAATTGTCGAACTTGGCAATCACACTGTTCTACGATCAAAAACCGGTGAACTTTTTCAGATCTCAGATAGTGCAGCCCCAATCCGCTATTCAAATAACGAATCGGAAGATATCCATGGGGTAATACTTGTTTTCCAAAATATCACTGAACGTAAACGTATCGAACAAGCACTTATAGACGAACGCTCGTTATTACAGGGAATCATTGATTCCACCCCCGATTTAATTTTCTGTAAAGATAAAGATGGTGTTTTTATTCGTTGCAACAAAGCATTTGAGAAATTTTTTGGTGCCAATGAAAGTGATATTTTAGGCAAGACTGATTTTGATTTTGTCGATAAAGAAACAGCCCTATTCTTTAGAGATAAAGACAAAGCCATGATGGAAAAAAATATGACTCAAATAAATGAAGAACAGGTTACTTATCCTGATGGCCATACAGTTTTATTGGAAACGTTAAAAACCCCTCTTAAAACTGAATCAAACACAAATGTCGGTGTGCTGGGTATCAGTCGAAATATCTCACAACAACGCCATGCTGAGCAGGCATTACAAATTTCTGGACAAGTATTTGAAGCAACCAAAGAAGGCATTTGTGTCACTGATAGTTCAAATACCATCATTCAGGTCAACCCGGCTTTTGCAACAATTACCGGCTTCTCAGCCGATGAAGTGATAGGCAAAAACCCCAATATATTGAGTTCAGGCATACAAGATGCTGAATTTTATGCTGACTTATGGAATACATTGCATACTAAAGGTGCCTGGTCAGGTGAGCTGTATAATCGCCGTAAAAATGGTGAAATCTACCCACAATGGTCATCGATCAGCACCATTACAGATGAAACCGGCGCAATACAAAAGTATATTGCGATTATGTCTGATATCAGTGATGTCAAACAAGCGCAACAACATATTGAATTTTTAGCTCAACATGATGTGTTAACAAAATTACCTAACCGAGCCCTACTCAATGACCGTATTCATCAAGCTATAGTCACGGCAGAAAGACAACATAAACCACTTGCAGTGTTATTCCTCCATTTAGATCGCTTTAAGTTTGTTAACGATAGTTTAGGCCATACTATCGGTGATAAATTATTGGTACAGGTTGCCACTTTACTGGTCAATAATGTACGTAAAGAAGACACTGTATCTCGCACCGGCGGTGATGAATTTACTATTTTGTTGGTGGACACCAATATTGAGGGCGCGGCACATGTTGCCCAAAATTTAATTGATGCGATCTCGCATCCCTTCACTATAGATAATCATCAACTTTTTGTTACCCTTTCGATTGGGATCAGTTTATATCCTGAGAACGGTGAAACAGAACAAATATTAAGTCAAAAGGCAGATACGGCAATGTATCGTGCCAAACAAAATGGTCGCAATCAGTATCAATTCTTCACTGAAGAAATGCATATACAAATGCTGGAAAAAATTGAGTTTGAAAAAGAACTGCGTTTTGCACAAGAGCGTGGACAACTTGAATTGGTTTATCAACCACAATTAGATTTAGAGACAGCAAAGATAGTCGGATGCGAAGCATTAATTCGTTGGAATCACCCTCAAAAAGGCTATATTTCACCAACGATATTTATACCCATTGCTGAAGAATCAGGCCTAATAAACGCGATTGGTGATTGGGTTCTTAACACGGCTATTCAACAAATTAAACAGTGGAATGAGCTCGGATATAGTGATCTGCTGGTTGCCGTTAACTTATCCGGCATTCAATTTAACGATGTTGGCTTAGTTGATCGAGTCCAGACTTTATTACAAAAAAATCAGGTATCGGCATATAACCTAGAGTTGGAAATTACCGAATCTATCGCCATGCAAGATATTGAACTCACCATTACTCAATTACAAAATCTTGCTAATTTAGGCATCAAGTTATCTTTAGATGATTTTGGCACGGGTTATTCTTCGCTTAGTTACCTAAAGAAATTTCCTATACATAAACTTAAAATTGATCAAAGTTTTATCTTCACCATGTTAGAGGATAGTGATAATGAAGCGATTGTTGATGCGGTGATCACCCTGGCGAAATCATTACGTTTAGAAACGATTGCTGAAGGTGTTGAAACAAAAGCACAATTTGATTCACTCAAAAATAAAGACTGCGATCAAATGCAAGGTTACTACTTCAGTAAACCTATTCCTAGCGAACAGTTCGTTTTATTGCTCGCAAGTCAGGATCAAGACAACGCTCGAATTTAGGCACACTCGCTTGTAATACAAATGACAACATCTAATTTGCTGACTGCTCATTATATTTCGCTCTAAATTGTGTTGGTGAACAACCATAAAATAAGGTAAATCGTCTGCTGAAATGACTTAAATCGTTAAACCCGGCGTTATAGCAAGCCATCGATACCGTTTGACCTGACTTCAAGGCCTGAGCCGCATTTTTTAAACGTAGTTGTTGATGAAATTCACCGGGAGAGCAACCTAATTGTTGTTTAAATGCACTATAAAGTTTGCTGCGACTCATACATGCTTGTCGGCAAAGCACATCAATATCTAAAGGTAAGTTAAGATTTTTTTCCAGAAAAAACAGTGCGGCGGTAATACCCGATGTGTCGCGCGCTTTTTTACAATAACGTAATAATACGTCTCGACCTTGTTGCCGTAATAGCCTGATAATCAGCTCTGAGACACTTAGCTCCATCAAAATTTCTTTGTCCGGATGATTAAGTGTATACAAAGAAACCATTTTCTCTAACAGTATTTGTGTATCACGCGTATGTTGCGCATGAATAACTTCAGGCTGATATTGCCAATCATGGTCAGGATCTTCATGAGTGGTCAAATCATTCATGCGTTCAGAGATTGCTTGAATTTTATTGGTATCAATTTCAATAGTGAGACAGGTCGTAGGTTGTCGCTCATTTGCCTCTGGGAAATCAATATCGACATGGCCTCCTGGCGGCATAACGTATGATTCATGCGGCAGAAATAATTGACCTTCGTCGTCTGAGGCAATATTCCTGTGCATAATCTTTTTGCCCTTGACCATGCCACAATACATTAGCTGTGGCGCATCCAAGCCAACGCGAGATGCCTCACGATAGGTATCATAGATACTTAACTCTGAGTCTGGACCAGCAAACGCAACCTTATTTTCAATCAATAGCTGACGATTACTGCGCCGATGATGCAATAGTGTGTTATCGCCACGCATAGAATTTTAGAAATCGATATAAAGTCATATACCCAATTTTTGGCTGTTATGGATTTTAAGTCAAGTCATTGAGATTTTAAGTCAAGCATTAAAGCTGATTATAGCTTTATGATTGCAAGTCACAAATATAACAACCGCAAGAGAGAGAATGACTATGATTTATGCAAAACCAGGTTCTGAAGGTTCGATTGTTACAGTAAAACCACGTTATGGTAACTATATCAATGGTGATTGGGTTGCACCCGTTAAAGGTGAGTACTTTACAAATGTTTCCCCTGTTACTGGCGAAAAATTTTGTGAAATTCCACGTTCATCAGCAGAAGATATTGATTTAGCGCTTGATGCTGCCCATGCGGCAAAATCAAGTTGGGGAAAAACGTCTATCACCGAACGCTCTAATCTTTTGTTAAAGATTGCTGATCGTATCGAACAAAATCTTGAAATGATCGCGGTTGCAGAAACCTGGGATAACGGTAAAGCTGTGCGTGAAACCTTAAATGCTGACGTACCTTTATGTGTTGACCACTTCCGTTACTATGCAGGCTGTATTCGTGCCCAAGAAGGCACTATGGGCGAGCTTGATGAAACAACAGTCTCTTATCAATTTCATGAACCATTAGGTGTGGTAGGTCAAATTATTCCGTGGAACTTCCCTCTTTTGATGGCAGCTTGGAAAATTGCTCCTGCGCTCGCAACGGGTAACTGTATCGTCATGAAACCAGCGGAACAAACGCCTTTCTCAATTCTAAAATTACTAGAGGTAATTGGCGATTTATTGCCACCAGGCGTATTAAACATTGTTAATGGCTTTGGTCGTGAAGCTGGTGAAGCGTTAGCAACAAGCAAACGCATTGCCAAAATTGCGTTTACAGGATCTACACCAGTTGGTTCACATATTTTGAAATGTGCTGCTGAAAATATTATTCCTTCTACTGTTGAACTAGGTGGCAAATCACCAAACATCTTCTTTGAAGACATCATGCAGCAAGAACAGGATTACATAAACAAATGTGCAGAAGGTTTAGTTCTGGCCTTTTTCAATCAAGGTGAAGTATGTACATGTCCTTCCCGCGCCGTTATTCAAGAAAGCATTTATGACGCGTTTATGGCGATTGTTATTGAGCGCGCCCAAAAAATTAAACGTGGCAATCCACTCGATACTGAAGTTCAAGTGGGTGCTCAGGCATCACAACAACAGTATGAAAAAATTCTTGAATACATCGAAATTGGTAAAAACGAAGGTGCCGAATTACTAATGGGCGGTAACATTGCTCAAGTGGGCGCTGAATTTGATAGTGGTTATTACATTGAGCCTACTTTATTGAAAGGCACTAATAACATGCGTATCTTCCAGGAAGAAATTTTTGGACCTGTTGTGTCAGTGACAACATTCAAAGATGAAGCTGAAGCCTTAGCCATCGCCAACGACACTGAATTTGGTCTGGGCGCTGGTCTATGGACACGTGATATGAATCTTGCGTATCGTATGGGCCGAGGCATAGAAGCTGGTCGTGTTTGGACTAACTGCTACCACCTCTACCCTGCTCATGCTGCATTTGGTGGCTACAAAAAATCAGGTGTTGGTCGTGAAACCCATAAAATGATGATGGATCATTACCAACAAACTAAAAACTTATTAGTGAGTTACAGCACCAGCCCCCTCGGTTTCTTCTAAACCGTAAATAAGCTTGAAGTACTCCTCCTATGCCCATGGTGTCGGGAGGAGTCTTTATGTTTATTAGAACTACATATCCAGCAATTTGATCGCTATACTCTCACTATAAAAAAATTATATTAAAGGTGCTGTGTCATGTCACAACAAAACATCCAATCCAGCTTGCATGAAATGCGTCAATTTACGCCTAGTGCGCAATTCATTGAATCAGCTTCAATGACGCCACAAAGATTAGCCCAATTATATGAGCAGGCAGAAGTGGATAATGTTGAATTCTGGGCGCAACAAGCACGTGATGAAATTGATTGGAACGTACCTTTTACAACAACGTTAGATGATTCTAACGCCCCATTTTTCCGTTGGTTTCCTGATGGAACATTAAATGCGTCATACAATTGTCTGGATCGACAACTTAAAAACAATGCAGATAAAACCGCCATTATCTTTGAAGGCGAGCCAGGCGATATCGAACATATCTCTTATCAGGAATTACACAAACGTGTCTGTCAGTTTGCCAATGCATTGAAATCTCATAATGTCACCAAAGGCGATCGCGTCATTATATATATGCCAATGATTGCACAAGCCGTAATTGCCATGCAGGCTTGTGCTCGTATCGGGGCGATACATTCTGTCGTCTTTGGTGGCTTTTCTTCTGAATCACTCAAAGATCGGATTGAAGATACCGCAGCCAAAATCGTTATTACTGCTGATGGTGGACATCGTGGCGGTAAAATTATTGAGCTAAAAGCAACCACTGATGCTGCCTTGGAAATGGGGTGTGATACTGTTGAAACCGTGATCGTTTATAAGCGTACTGGTCATACTATCAACATGAAATCAGGACGTGATATCTGGTGGTCAGAAGCTGAAAAAGATCTGCCGGAACAGTGCGAACCAGAATGGGTAAACGCAACCCATCCATTATTTTTACTTTATACATCAGGTTCAACTGGCAAACCTAAAGGTATCCAACATTCAACTGGTGGCTATTTATTAAATGCAATTACTACTATGCGTTGGGTATTTGATATTCAAGACTCAGATGTGTTTTGGTGCACTGCCGATGTCGGCTGGATTACCGGTCATACCTATGTTGCTTATGGACCACTTGCAACAGGTGCCACTATGGTCATCTATGAAGGCGTGCCAACAGTGCCTGATGCAGGGCGTTTTTGGGATGTGTGTCAACGTCAAAATGTCACGATTTTTTATACCGCGCCTACTGCAATCCGTGCATTAATGAAAGCAGGCGATGATATTCCTAATAGATATGATTTATCTAAATTACGGATCTTGGGCACTGTGGGCGAGCCTATCAATCCTGAAGCATGGATGTGGTATTACAACGTTATCGGCAAACAACGGTGTCCAATAGTTGATACATGGTGGCAAACAGAAACAGGCGCTCATATGATTGCACCTGTCCCTGCTGCAACTATGACAAAACCGGGCTCATGCACTAGGGCATTACCAGGAATTGATGCAGCCGTTGTCAATGATGACGGTGTTGAAATCACTAATCCTGATCAAGGTGGTTATCTGGTTATGCGTAAACCTTGGCCATCGATGATCCAAACCGTATGGGGTGATGATGATCGCTATATATCAACGTATTGGCCAATGTTTAACGGTAAATATTATTTAGCTGGTGATAGTGCTCGTCGGGATGCTGATGGTTATTTCTGGATCATGGGTCGTATTGATGATGTATTAAATGTATCAGGTCATCGTTTAGGTACAATGGAAATTGAATCAGCGCTGGTGGCACATCCACGCGTTGCAGAAGCGGCTGTTGTTGGAAAACCGCATGACGTTAAAGGCGAATCAGTTTTTAGTTTTGTTGTATTAAAAGGTGATCGTCCACAAGGTGGTATCGATAATGACTTAACTCAGGAATTACGAGCCTGGGTCGGTGAAAAAATTGGTGCTATCGCTAAACCAGATGAAATTCGCTATGCCGATAATTTACCTAAAACACGTTCTGGCAAAATCATGCGTCGTTTACTAAGAACCATTGCACAAGACCAGGAAATAACGCAAGATACCTCGACATTAGAAAATGAATCTATCATTCCTCAATTACAAGGTAAGGCTTAGTGGCACAACAGGATCTTCCTGAAGAATCATCACAACGACTCGATAAATGGCTCTGGGCTGCACGTTTCTATAAAACGCGCAGTCTTGCCGTTGAAGCAATCAATGGGGGTAAAGTTCATCTCAACCACCATCGAGTCAAACCCAGTCGCACTGTTAAACCTAATGATGTACTGACAGTGTCAAAACCACCCTATGAACACATAGTCATAGTGCTTGGGCTGGCAAAGCAGCGTAGACCCGCATCTGAAGCACAATGGCTTTATCAGGAAACCGAAGACAGTATCGCTAAACGTGAGCAATTAAAACTGCAATTACACGATCAACCTCTTGGCTTTAGACATGATAAAGGTCGTCCTAACAAGCGCGATCGTCGTCATATTATTAAATTCACACGTAAGGATTGATCTGTGTCCAAGCAACTATTAGGGTCTGTTTATCTTTCATCGCCACCACTGCTGGATGCTGTTTTTGCGTCCAACAAGGCGGAAATGATGCGATGTAGTTATTCTACATAAGTCATTTCCAACGCTGTGGGGCGGAAAAACAGCCTCAGCCCTCCGGGTTGTGATTGAAAAACCGTCACCCGGTGTTGCTCGTCATTTACTTGGAACAACCAGGCTTCACTCCTCGCGCCTTGGTTGACGGTTTTTCAACTCACAACAGAGGCGGCTATGAAAGATAAACAGACCCTAGATAATGCAGATAAAAATCTACCCACGTTAAATTATGCTGTTGCGCTGCAAAAAATAGCAGCAAGCCAGGGATTTGACTGGAATAATGTTAAAAATGTAATTGTCAAAATTCACGAAGAGCTTGATGAAGTCACTTCTGAACTCGGCGTTGAAAACAACCATGCTCGATTAGTAGATGAAATTGGCGATTTATTATTTGCATGCACTAATCTTGCACGCCATCTAAATGTAGATCCTGAACAAGCATTACAACATGGTAATCAGAAATTCTATCGCCGGTTTTCTGCTATTGAAAATCATATCCAATCCGAAAAAGCCTCTTTTGATGACTATTCATTAGAGCAATTAGATTCGATTTGGAATCTAATTAAGCAACAAGAAAGTAACGCTCTAAAATAGCGTTAATCTAGCAATATACCTCACCTTTCGCACATACGCGATTGAATAAATCAATGTCAATGTGGTGCATATATTTACCATGTTATTGATTTAAGTCAAATATAGGCACAGTTTGTGCTTTACCTGTCTCAAGCAACATGAACTTAGTCAAAGATATGTCGCTCACAACCTAACGCTACGGACGCAGTTCCTTTTTATCAGGAGAAAATTATGAGCAATGTTGTTCAGTTAACAGACAGCCACGCACAGCATAAAGGTGTAGGTAATGAAGGTGTTTATTCACAACTAAAAACCTATTATGACAATGAATATAAGATAGGCTGGTTCCTTATGGATGGAGCACCAAGACCGTGTTTCACACCAACCTTATTAAATGATTTATCAGCCTATTTAACAAATATTAAAGCAGAGATGGCTTACTCATCCGGTCAAAAATATGATTATCTGGTTGTAGGTTCAAATGTACCCGGTGTATTTAACCTGGGTGGTGATCTTAATTTATTTCGACATTTAATTGAGCAGCGTAATCGCGATGGCTTACTGGCCTATGCAATGCAGTGTATTACTATTCTTTACCAGAATATGTATCACTTCAACCTGGATCTAACAACTGTCTCAATGATTCAGGGCGATGCATTAGGCGGTGGGTTCGAAGCGGCTTTATCGAGTAATCTAATTATTGCAGAACGAGGAGTAAAACTCGGCTTACCGGAAGTATTGTTTAATTTATTTCCTGGCATGGGAGCATATACCCTGCTTTCTCGTAAGATTGGTGCCACTGCCGCTGAACGAATGATCTTATCAGGCAAGCTCTATAGCGCTGAGGAAATGTACGAAATGGGTGTTATTGATATTTTAGCTGAACCCGGTAGCGGTGAACTTGAATTATATAAATACATCAAAGCAGCTAGACGCTCGCCTAATTCATATCGCGCTATGGCAAAAGTTAAAGATATTAGCAATAACGTCTCATTTCAAGAACTGACTGATATTGCAAATGTCTGGGCTGACGCGGCGTTAAATATCACTGAAAAAGATTTAAGAATGATGGAACGATTGGTGAACAGACAAAACTCAAAATCACATTAATCACCCCAAAATCTAGTGAATATTATTCCGGCTGGTGGTTTTAAGCCGGAATCCGCTGGAAGTCGACCAAGCGATCGTCAAATTGAATCATAAAACAATTTAATGCAGCCGTCGTTATGGGCCGGCATGGTCCATTTGTTCGAAGCCTCAAGGATAGCCAGGTAAACCACTTTACGTGCTGAATCATCAGTAGGAAGCAGCTTGCGTTTCTTGATGGCCTGTCGGATAACGTTGTTTATCGATCAATCTGACATCGACGATAACTAGCTTGCTTTTAATTGAGATACAAGTTGATTTAACGTTGCACTGACGTTGGTCAAATCGTCACTCGATATAATGAGTTCATTTAAACCTTCACTGACTTTTTCAGAGTTAAGTTTAATCATTTCTGTAGATTGAGCGATTTCATCAACGGTGACGGTTTGTTCTTGGGTTGATTTAGCAATGCTCGCATTGAGTTCTGTGATATTTTCTACAGCGTCAATGGCTGGTTTAATTGATGCCTGAGCTTCTTTCATTTGGGCTACACAATTATCAGCCGCTTTACATTGTATTTTAACGGTTTCCGATGCTTCCATACTGGATGCAACAAGTTGTTGAATGATTTGCCTTATTTCTTCGGTTGATGCTGATGTTCGAAAGGCAAGCTGTCTTACTTCATCGGCTACAACGGCAAAACCTCTGCCATGTTCACCTGCTCGCGCAGCTTCAATTGCTGCATTAAGTGCTAATAAATTAGTCTGCTCGGCAACACTTTGAATAACTTCTAACACTGCACCAATATTCTTACCGTTTTCTTCCAGGCGATCCATTACATTTTGAACACTGACCAGGTTAATCGCCAAGGTCTGGATGGAGTGTGAAGTATCAATTAATTGCTCATTTGCTTGTGAGGCCGCCAGATTAGCTAAATGCGTTGATTCTGATGCTTTTGCAGCGCTAGAAGATACCTCTTTAAATGAATAAGAAAGCTCTGTTACTGCTGTCGCAACATAATCGGTTGATGATTTTTGTTCATTTGTCATTGTTACAGCGTTATCAGAGACTGCTTTCATCGCACTACTTGCAGATAAGATCTGTTGTGATTCTGTATTTAATTTATCAATTAAATTAGCTAAATAGTGCTGTAATTGCATACCTGAATTAATGACAGAACTGACTTCCTGATACTGCATATTGGGCTTAATGTGCTGGCTATAATTACCTTTCAGCATGTTCCTGAGAAAGAACTCAAATTGCGTGAAATGTGCGATCATTTTGTTCTGCAAAACAAACAAGAAACCAATAGCAATCGCAACAATTGCTATGCTTACTAGTATTATCCATTTTACCCGAGATGTTATATCGGTCTTAATCGCTTCAATTTTCACCATAAAACCTGATAACAATTCGCCAAGTTCATCAATAGTGTTATTGAGTTTGTCTCTACTCGCTTGTGAATGCGTCACTATTTCAATGCTATTATCTAGCTCTTTTGAATAACGATGTGTCAGAGACAATAACGAATTTATCGAACGTTGGCCTATTTCTTCCGGTTCTTCTACAATGAGTGCATCCTCATCAACTTCGGTGAATATACCCAGTCTTGGCAAACTGTTTAACACCTCAAGTTCTTCGTTAAAGCGTTTATTTTCGTTAATAAGTGCTGCTTTAGCAGTATCACTTAATGTAGTAAAAAATTGTTGGCGAGCTATTGATAGCTTTTGCAGTGAATGATCAAGCGTAATAAGACTATTAAAATAATCCGTTTGATCAACATGATGAAACGCATCTACCTTATTAACATATTCATCTAATAGAGTAAGGTCGCCAATTCGTTCCCTTTCATTATTGATAAGCAATGTTTGGGGGTTTGCAGCTAATTTGCCGGCGGCTCTCACATCAAGCACAGCTTTTTGTACTTTTTCTATTGTCGTTGTAATAAGCTCGTTATCTTGCTCATCTAACCAAGCCAATTTGGTATCATGAAGTTGTTGCAAGATGGTTTCTGCCTGTTGAAGATAATCAGCATTACCCGAGTTGAGATAGCGCTCTAACAGAATACGTGTTTTTGTATCAAAATCAGCTTTATAACGTTGAAATTTTTGTGAAATTTTATATGGCTTATCTAATTCGTTCCAGCCCCATATACCAATCGATATTGATGAAATAATAAAAACAACAATTACTGCTATAAGCATTTTAGAGACATCAGAAAGCTTCAATTTTTACTCACTTCATATAATCAGCCATACGGCGGCATGATATCTGGCGAATATTACAAAGTGATGACACTTGGATTAATGTACTAATATGGAACAATCTGCACTAAAAGTGTGCTTTCCTACACACCACCACACCATACAAAACACTCTATCCTATTGTTTTTTATATATATTAAATCTTGGCATATTCTATGCTTTTATGTGATTACCAATTAAATATTTGTTTTCAGCTTCTATTTTTTTGGTCTTCTCTCTTGCTCTTATTGTTGGGCTAAGGGTAAACCGAATTGGTTTACCCTTTTTTTATAAAAAATGACATTGATTAATAACGAGAAAATGGCATTGCTGTCTAATACCAAATCCACTATTTATCCAAAAAGTAGGTAAAGTAAAAATAGGTTCATTAATAACAATAAACCAGAAGATGCTTTCCAGAATCTCAGCGGATTGCGTTCAATCAATGGCACGTTTTCTTCTTTAAGATAAATTGGATTAGGTTTATTCAGATCGCACTCCAATTCTGACAGTTTTTCATAGCGTTTTTCAGGATCGATCTGAACCGCACGCCTAATTGCTTTATCAACCCAATGGGGAATGAGTCTGTTGTTATCGGTAATCGGTCGATATTGTAGCCGCCGCAATGAGACCTTGTCTGATGCTCGTGACAAAGCAGCATCGTATGGTAGTTTTCCTGTAAGTAACTCGTAAATAATACAAGCAAGCGAGAACATATCAGATTGAGGCGAGCCTGATTGTTCGAGCAAATATTCCGGTGCAGTATAGTTCTTTGTTCCAAGTAACTCTTTTCGCTCAACTGGTGTGGAGATATCTGCTATTCCTGCAATTTTGGTTGAACCAAAATCAACAATTTTAACTAAACCCTCTGTTGTGATCATGATATTGCCAGGCTTGAGATCCTGATGAAGCATATCGAGTCTATGGAAGGCTCTTAATCCAATAATCACTTGGCTGGCAATTGAACGTACTTTAGTTAAATCAAAGGGGCCATGATCATCCAATAATTGTTCTAAGGTCTGGCCTTCGATGTATTCCATTATGTAATAGAGAAAGCGACGTGGCCGAGTTTGCTCAATCGTCCGAATAACATGAGGATTATCGATTCGACGTCCGCCCCATTCTTCTAATTGAAAGCGTTCCAGATAAGCCGGATCGTCCTCAAAATTGACTGAAGGTGTTTTAATGACAACTTTTTCGCCGGTATCGGTATCAACAGCAAGGTAAAGTTGGCTAGTTGAACTTGCATGAATCTCACGTGTAATCCGATACCCATCCAGAATCACGCCTTCATACAATTCAGGTGGAAATGGTAATGCCGTTAATTGAGCAAATACCTCATCAGGATCTTGTGTTGGTAAGTTTTCAATCTTAAGTAATTGGCAACTTAGGTTATCCTGACTACCTGCCTCAGATGCCATCGTGACAAAGTGCTGTGCAAGTGACTCTAAATCACCCGTATGTGCAGAAAGTGTCTCTGCAATCTGTTTATTAGAAAGGTAATCATGGATGCCATCAGTCGCAATAAAGAACAAGTCACCTACCTCTACTGACAGTGATTTATAATCTATATCAAGGCGATAATCGACGCCCATTGCACGACCTAGATACTCTTTTTCACCCGGCATTAAAATACGATGATCCGTCGTCAACTGCTCAAGATCATGATTCCGATACAGATAGATACGACTATCACCTACATGAAATAAATGCGCTGTTGTCGATTTAATTACCAAGCCACAGAACGTGCTGGCAAGACCACGGTTACTGTCATGATATTGATTACTTTGACCATATAACCAGGTATTAATTGCTGTTAAGACTTTGCCACCAGACTTTTTAACTGACCATGAGTCAGGCGTACTAAAGTAATCACTCAAAAAGCCAGTGACACAACATTGGCTGGCTTGTTTGGCTTCCGCACTGCTACTGATACCATCAGCGAGTGCACAGGCGACACCTTTTGTTTCTAACAAGGCTTTGTTTTCAGGAATGTGAAACCCTAAAGAGTCCTGATTTTCTTCCTTTACACCTTTATCAGAATACTGCCCCATTTTAACTTGCAGCTTTGCGGTCATAGTGTTTTCCTGCCAGAAAAAGTCAGATATAAAAAGCGACCTATCCCAACCAAGAATAAGTCGCTTAACTATAGCGTAATAGCGTGATTAATGCTTAATGGACATCAATCATTTGAACCGTGCCATCAGGAAGAATCTCAGCCATTTGGCCTTTTGGTTCATCCATAAACTGCACTGCAATCAACGTCACAACTGCTGTTGCGGCAATGACAAAAAAGAAGGTTTGAGCAGACACTAAAGACAGTACAGTTAAGAATGCCACAGCACCTACGTTACCATAGGCACCAGCCATACCAGCAATTTGACCTGTCAAACGACGTTGAACTAATGGTACAACAGCAAATACAGCACCTTCACCTGCTTGTACGAAAAATGAACATGCCATGGTGGCAAGTACAGCAAGCACGATAAACCATTCTGGTGTAATCAACCCCATAACAAAATAGCCGACGGCTAAACCACCAATACAGATAGTTAAGGTTTTTTTACGTCCAAATTTATCACTAAAAAGACCACCAATTGGACGTGATACCAAATTCATAAATGCAAAACCTGACGCTAATAATCCTGCTTGAACAGCTGTAATTTCGAATGTTTCGCTAAAGAACAACGGCAACATTGAAACAACCGCCAGCTCAGAACCAAATGTTGCTAAATAGGCTAAATCCAATACCGCTACTTGTTTGAATTTATACCGATGAATTTCAGGAACAGGTTTAATAAAAATCTCTTTATTGACCTGATAAATGTGATAAACCTGATAGAAATACAGCGCGACCAAACCAATATAGATGAAGTCTACGACTTGCGCTGATAACAAGCTAACACCACTTGGTGATAATTTCCATGCAAGCAAAGCAAGTGCTGCATACATAGGAATATTCATGACAAGGTAAAGAACAAAGTCACCTTTAGTCGTGACTTCCATTCCGCCTGATTTTTTAGGTTTAAAATAAGTCGAACCTTTAGGCGTGTCGTGCACACTATTGTAATAAATAAAGGAATAAACTAAGGCTATTGCACCAGTCAATGCAATGGCATAACGCCAGCCATCGTCACCACCAAACAACAACGCAATGGTGGGTAATGTCATCGCGGCAGCGGCAGAACCAAAGTTGCCCCAACCACCATAAATACCTTCGGCTAAACCAACCTGTTTGGCTGGATACCATTCAGAAATCATTCTGATACCGATAACAAAACCAGCACCAACAAAACCCAGCATAAATCGTGCTACCGCCAGTTGCTCGAATGTATCTGCCATCGCAAAAAAGAAACAGATAAAACTCGAGATCCCTAATAATAATGAATACATAATTTTAGGGCCGTATTTATCAACTAACATGCCCACAATGATACGGGCAGGAATAGTCAATGCTACGTTCAAGATTAAAATCGTTTTGATTTGTTGACTTGTTAATCCCAAACTTTCTTTAATTGAAATTAATAAAGGCGCATGGTTAAACCAGACAACAAAGCTTATGAAAAAAGCCATCCAGGTAAGATGGAGAATCCGGGTATTCCCACTAAAGGATAATAACTTAAGTTTTTGTGTAGACATGAAATAGGTTCTCGTATTATGGCTAGCCACCGTCAGCAAGCCAAGTCCGAGAGAAAGAGCAGATATCGTGCCATTTTATAACTAACTGATTTAAAGTAATTATTATCAATTCACGTTTGTAATTGCACCATCATACAACCCACACGCAAGGCACTCGCACTAGTTTTGTGCGGTTGTAGTTTATCCAACATTTCCTGTTAACCATTCAATTGCATTGAAGCGACTATAAAATACTTTTGAGTCAAACTCATCAGCACGAAGTACTGCCTGATCAACTTTTTCCCTTTCTGTTTGTTCACACCGGATCAAAAAGGCTGTTTTCGCATTAATAAGTGCATGTTGTTCAGACACATACTGCGCTAAAGTAATTTTTTCATCAGGTGTTAATTGCATTTCAGCAGCAATCAAATTAACGATAATTCGTGGGTATTCCCTATCATTTAAGATAGTGACTCCTTCTTCAATTGCCTTCATTCGTTCTTCGAATGTGACGATGCCGGTATATTCAGCCTCTATAATTTCATGACCAATATCGAGTTTAAATTCATGACTCACAATGTTGTCCTTATGCGTTTCACAATAAAACAATTTTATCAAGCAACCTTGCGAGCATGTCGTTCATGTAAGAAGTGAATAACCTCAGAACGATAATGGTTATATTCAGCATCACCGGCTAAATCAAGACGTTTTCTTGGTCGTGCCAATTTAACATCAAGCACATCGCCAATTGTTGCAGCAGGACCGTTTGTCATCATGACAATTTTGTCAGAAAGTAATACCGCCTCATCAACATCATGAGTAATCATAATGACGGTATTATTTAACTCTGATTGAATTTCCATCAGTGAATCTTGTAAATGTGCACGCGTTAACGCATCCAAGGCACCAAAAGGTTCATCCATTAATAATACTTTTGGCTCCATTGCCAAAGCACGTGCAATACCAATGCGTTGTTTCATACCACCTGAAATTTCTGCCGGTAGTTTGTCTTTGGCATGGGTCATATGGACTAATTCAATATTATGATCAATCCATTCTTTCATTTCTTGTTTAGACTTTTGACCTTTAAAAACAGACTTAACTGCCAGTTCTACATTTTCATAAGCCGTTAGCCAAGGAAATAAGGAATGATTCTGGAACACAATGGCACGGTCAGGACCGGGCTCATTGACTTCTTTACCTTCGAGAATAACACCGCCTGCTGTCGCTTGATATAAGCCACCGACAATGTTCATCACGGTAGATTTACCACAACCTGAATGCCCGATAATACTGACAAATTCGCCTTTATCAATTTTAAGAGTAACATTGTCCAAGGCTTTAAAAGGGCCATTTGGTGTTGAGAATTCGATGCTTACATGATCGATATTTAAATATTTTTCCATGATTATGTCCTAGCGAATAACTGCATTTTTATCGTAAGAGAAGAATTTTTGCATCGTCAGCATGATTCGGTCTAATAAGAAACCGATAACCCCGATGGTTAATACCGCAACCATGATTCTGCTTAGTGAGTTTGAACTCCCATTTTGGAATTCATCCCAAACGAACTTACCTAAACCAGGGTTCTGTGCCAACATTTCAGCCGCAATCAATACCATCCAGCCAACACCTAGAGAAATACGTAAACCGGTAAAGATTATTGGTATTGATGATGGGATAACAATTTTGAATACTGTTGTAATGTAATTCAGACGCAAAACCCGACCGACATTGATTAAATCACGATCAATCGATGATACCCCTACCGCTGTATTGATTAGCGTTGGCCATAATGAACACAATGTCACCGTGATCGCTGATGTTACAAATGCTTTGGAAAACATCGGATCGGCTGACACGTAAACCGCACTGACCACCATAGTAACAATCGGCAACCATGCCAATGGCGAGATAGGTTTAAAAATTTGAATTAAAGGATTAATCGCCGAATACAGCGTATCACTTAAACCACTGACAATTCCGATAGGAATCGCAATTAAACTCGCAATCACAAAACCAACAAATACTGTCCATAAACTTGTGTGGATCTGATCGAAATAGGTTTCTTTACCGGTATAGGGTCTAATCTTAACTTCGGCATCGGGATCTTTTTCCAATGTCCTGGCATTACGAATGTCCTGACGCTCATAAAATTTGTGTTCTTTTTCACGTTCAACCTTGTGCTCATCCAAAAGCACATTGGCTTGTTCCCACACCTGAACTGGCCCTGGTACTTGTCCAAGACTGGTTACAACTTTGGCGGAACCTATGTGCCACAAGCCCAGGAATACAATGAATGCAAATAATGGAATACCAACCATTTTGGCTAAATCTTGTAATTGTTGTTTAGGTGCGTCACCTGCTACTAATTTCACAACCGGAATAAACCAGGTAAAACCAATTACTTCAAATACATTGACTATTTTATCTTTCATAATTTTATCTGCTGTTAATCCTGTTAATTTTTCACCTTGCCTAATTTTGTCAAGGCAAGGTGAAAATCATTTAAATGCCTTTATTACTCAACAACATCCTGACCTTTTAAACCAATTGGGAACTGTTCCAAGTACGCATTTGGTTTTGTACCATCGAAAGTAATCCCATCAATGAATTCAGTTTGAGGTGCTTTGAAGCCTGTTTCTGTTGCAAAATCAGGGAAATCGTTAGTATCCACCTTACCTTCTTCAATCAACTCTTTAGCTGCGATTGCGTAGATATCAGGGCGATACACTTTTTTCGCCATATCCATAAACCAGCTATCTGATTTAGGCTCAGAAATTTGGCCCCAACGACGCATTTGGGTCAAGTACCAAATCGCATCACTGTAGTATGGGTATGTCGCATTTTTCTTATAGAAAACATTGAAATCAGGCACTGCGCGTTTGTCACCTTTTTCATACTCAAATGTACCCGTCATACTGTTGGCGATAACATCATAGTCAGCACCTACATAGTTACTTTGAGATAAGATTTTTACTGCTTCTGGTCGGTTAGCAAGATCATTTGTATCTAACCACTGCGCAGCACGAATTAAGGCTTTGACAACCGCAATGTGTGTATTTGGATTGGCATCAGCCCATGCCTGGCTTACACCAAATACTTTTTCAGGGTTATCTTTCCAAATTTCATAATCGGTAATAACCGGAACACCAATACCTTTAAATACAGCTTGTTGGTTCCAAGGCTCACCTACGCAATAACCATAGATAGTGCCCGCTTCCATAGTCGACGGCATTTGAGGTGGAGGTGTTACCGATAATAATGCTTCTGCTTTAATTTTACCGCTGACATCACCTTTATGAGGTGCATAAAAACCAGGATGAATACCACCTGCGGCTAACCAGTAGCGTAATTCATAGTTATGCGTTGATACAGGGAAAACCATACCCATATTGAATGGCTTACCTTCATTTTTGTATTTATCTACAACAGGTTTTAATGCTGATGCACTGATTGGATGCACAGGTTTACCATCTTCACCTGTTGCAACATTTGGTTTCATTTGACTCCAAATATCGTTAGACACAGTAATCGCATTACCATTTAAGTCCATACTAAATGCCGTGATAATATCTGCTTTAGTACCAAAACCAATTGTTGCACCTAAAGGTTGCCCCGCCAGCATGTGAGCACCATCTAGTTGGCCGTCAATGACGCCATCTAACAACACTTTCCAGTTAGCTTGAGCTTCTAAAGTGACATACAGACCTTCATCCTCAAAAAAGCCTTTTTCATAAGCGATAGCAAGTGGCGCCATATCGGTTAATTTGATAAAACCAAACTTAAGATCTTCTTTTTCAAGTGGACCTGGCGCTGCAAATGTAGAACCGAAAGGTAGCAACCCTGCCGTAACAGCGATACTCGCGGCTGCTAATGTTTTCACAAGTGTTCTACGTGAAAATGTTGGTATATTCGTTTTTGTCATTGAATAGTTCTCCAAAAAAATTCCAAAAAAAAAGACGTCTCTCAAGAGTATCGTCTTGAAGGACATCTTTATCCGCAGTAATTAGATTTCTAATTTGTGTTCACAGCCCATCGTTGGGTAGTGAGTTAACAGTATTAGAGCATAAAGTGTGCCAATAGATAAGGAATACAACAAATATCTTTTACATACAGTAACTTATATTTTTATGGTAGATATTCATATCACTGTTCAGGTCAAATAGCGTGGATAAATACAGCGTTATCGCACCAAAACTGAGCAACGCTATAAAAAAGGCACTATTGAGTACCTTTTGAAGAATAGAGATTGAATGGTATTGTTAAGAAGACTGTAGCAATGTTGCAGCATCAATAATATTTTTTGATAACACGGCCATTCGGAGATTTTGCTTCATCGCTGATGTTCGCAATAATTTATATGCCTCATCTTCGCTGCAGTTACGCTGCTCCATAATCAGTCCTTTAGCACGATCAATAATTTTACGATCAGCCAAGCTGGTTCGTAGTTGTTCAATCTGTTTTTGAACTTCTTGTTGTTTAGCAAAACGAGCACATGCTGTTTTCAAAATGGGAATAACACGGTTCTTTCTTAATCCATCGACGATATAAGCATTAACCCCTGCTTCTACGGCAAACTCTATTCCTTCATCGATATCATCTTGAGTAAAGACAACCATAGGTAATGGAAATTGCTCGTAGATCGTTTTGAGCTGACCCAAGAGTGTAAAGTCCGTTTTTTCCATCGCAACGATAATCAGATCGGGTTCAATCATCCACGATGCCTTTAATTGTTGCGTCAAATCATTACTTTCAAAGATAACTTTATAATCAGTTGGTGCTAGTACAGATTTCAACAGCTTTGTTGCTTGAGGTGTATCACTTATGACGATTGTGTTTATCGATATTGGCATTTTTATCCACTTCGTTATGGTTTATGCAACTTTCTGACCGTAATTTAATAACATGGTATAAACTGAAAACAACTCTTCAATCGGCTTAGTCGCAATTTTAAAATATTCATTCGAATCGATTTTTGTATTACCTTCGACCAAAACAAAATCATCAAGTGCACGCAATAGGTGTTCAACACTTCTTTTAACAGTGTGAGAAGCAGTATTAAACTGAACATGCAATTCTTTATTTTCAACGCTACTTAGTTCTTTAAACAAACTTTCTGTCGTTGTCATTAAAGAGATACGTAAAAAGTTAAGTGAAATTTTATCTACACCTGAACATTCGCCGCGAGCACACACACCAGAACCAATCGCTCGTGTTTGCCCCACTGTTTCAGCAACACGTAAGGTATCTAGACATAAACCAGACATACGGGTGACCTGATCCAGCATAATGGTATGAAGACTATAAAATCGAACTATTTCATCCATCAACGATAAATGGCCCTCAATCATTACATTATGCTGTCTGACTAAATTTTGTGATGGCAAATCACGACTTAAGGTATGCATTTTTAACCGGGGCCAATGATCTGCAAATGACAGCCACTGAGCAAATTGTTTAAGCCCCATTTTATTACCATCATAAATGAGTGCATCAATCGTTTGCTGCACACTCAGCAATTGTTGTTTTAAATTTGAATCACCTTGTAAAACAGCATTACTTAATCCTCTATGTTGCTGACAAGATAAGACGAGTTTTTGGATCTGATCCAAAAGCGCCAACCCCGCTTTCAGCCCATCTGATTGATGCTTTTTATTATGAATGTAGCGTACTAGTCCCATAACCGGTAACAGTGAAACACCAATAAAAAACAGTAATGTAAATTCCATAAAATCCTCAATTACTACGATATGTAGTTTCTATTCCCAGCTGATGAAGTAGCCGGCAGCCAACCCAAGGGGAGAAATCATTACCATGAACGCAAGCTTTAACATTTCTCGTACTAAATAGAGCAGATCAATGAAATAACCCATACCATCCTCCTGATAAAGTAGAAATTAAATAGTTAACGCCAATATTGCATAAGGCATGCCACAAATAATTTCTATATTTATCAATACACTAGTCAAAGCAAGCAATTTATATACTGCCTCTTTTTGGGAAAAAATATTTCTAATTCGCATTGTTTTAGTGCATAAAAATATCTATTAACTCATCAGCGTTCTGTTAATAAAAAAGCCGGATGGTAACGAAACACCTATCCGGCTTTTATGTTTTAGTCATGCAAATTAACTATTAGAACTTAACTTGACCATAAACCCAGAATTTCTCAGTGTCTACTTTGCCAGCTAAATCACCAGCATTATAGTCTGC
>JARGFJ010000039.1 GCA_029210875.1 Gammaproteobacteria bacterium
TCTGGCAGTGCTGTGTATTGAAGGTGATGCGCACCTAACCATACATAACCAAATGTTAATGCCCAGAAGTGAATAACTGATAAACGGTATGAATAGACAGGACGATTAGCTTGTTTAGGCACGAAGTAGTACATAATGCCCAAGAAACCTGCTGTTAGGAAGAAACCTACCGCATTATGCCCCCACCACCATTGAATCATCGCATCTTGTACACCAGCAAAGATTGAGTATGATTTAAACAATTCAACAGGAATCGCCAAACTGTTTACAACGTGAAGGTAGGTCACCATGATCATCATCGCCAGGAAGAACCAGTTAGCGACATAGATATGTGACACTTTACGAATCGATAAGGTCATGATGAAGTTAAAGCTATACGCCAACCATACCACGGCAATCAGGATATCAAACGGCCATTCTAATTCTGCATATTCTTTTGATTGTGTAATACCTAGCGGTAATGTGATGACAGCACCAACAATAACCAGGTTCCATCCCCAGAAGGTGAACCAGGCTAATTTATCACTCCATAAACGTACACCTGATGTACGTTGTACGATGTAATAAGCAGTTGCCATCAATGTCGAACCACCAAAAGCAAAAATAACTGCATTTGTGTGCAGTGGACGTAATCGTCCAAAAGAAATATACGGATTATCAAAGTTCAAAACTGGCCAGGCCAATTCCGATGCAATGTACACCCCTATTCCCGTACCAACTACTAAGTACACGACCGCCATATAGGCGAACCATTTGACTATCTCAAAACTATATTGCTGTTGTTCCGCTTGCATAGCGATCACACCTTCTCTCAATGAAAAACACTATCACAACACCTTTATGCTAGATGCTTTGACCCATTCCATCACGCCTATTTAGATAAGCATTGCTGAATTTTACAGCAATTTTGTTATTAGTCTTTTATTGATTGCTTGATCTAGATCAAGCAATATGGCAAAAGCCCTAAAAGTTAGTTATTTGGCTTATTTATCAACGCAAATGATGATTGTGCTTATTTGAGAGTTTGTGGTCAATACATGAAGTGGTGATGTAGCTAATTAAGGCTCATAAAAAATCATTGTAATCAGACTGTTACCATTGATTTATCTTCACTAAAGAAATAAGTTTAAATCCCACACAAGTGCAAGTGTTAACTTTATTTGCGTTGAATGTTTAGTTACTTTCTATGGCAACAGAATAAGCACTGTTTGACGGCCTTCTGACACCAACAGGTTATAGGTTCGACATGCGGCACCTAATGTCATTATTTCAACACCGATGGCATGATGAGAAAATTCAACCAGTACCTGTGGTGAAAGTCTTTTATTAGTTTGTGTTGAGAATAGAATCACTTCTGGATTGAGTTTTTTCAAATAAGCGATATCACCGCTTGTTATCTCAGTGATATCGTTTATTGAACAATCAGTTATGATTTGATTTGGAGTAATAATCAAAGTTGAATTGCTAGCATACTGCTGCGTACTTTGATTATATTTTATAACAACACCGTTGTTGTCATAGGAATGTATTTGGTTAGCGTTGTTCGGCGCTTCCAGACTAAACTTCATTAATCTGGCTATTAAAACCCTGCAGCATCATTCACCCGGTCACGTAATTCTTTGCCAGGCTTAAAATGAGGCACGTATTTCTCATCTAATGTTACAGATTCACCACTTTTTGGATTACGACCAACACGTGCTGGACGATGGTGTAAGGTAAAACTGCCAAAACCACGAATTTCAATTCGATCACCGCTCGATAAACTCTCACTCATTTGCTCTAAAATTAATTTCACAGCAAGTTCTACATCGCGATAATTTAACAACGATTGTCTTTCAGATAATATTTCAATCAAATCTGATTTTGTCATATTTCTCAATTCCTTAGGATTAACATCCACTGTTAATTCGCTGTCCAACTTAAATTTTTGGGTCAAAAAATAAGCACCCAAACAAGGTCTGGGTGCTTAAATTCTAATTCGATAACTTAGTTATCTTTTTGATCCATTTGCTCTTTTAACAAGTCACCCAATGTAGTCGCGTTACCAGACACATTTGAGTATTCTTTCAATGCTTCAGATTCTTCTTGATCATCTTTGGCTTTGATAGACAATGTTAAGGTACGATCTTTACGAGACATGCCGGTAAATTTGGCTTCTACTTCATCACCAACTGAGAACACTTTACTTACATCTTCTGTACGTTCGCGAGAAACGTCAGCAGCACGGATGTAACCTTCAACGCCTTCAGCTAGTTCAACTGTTGCACCACGAGCATCAACTTCAGTAACTTTACCCGTTACAATTGTGCCACGTGGATGTTCAGCCATGTATGCTGAGAAAGGATCATCTTGTAGTTGTTTAATACCTAACGAGATACGCTCACGTTCTGGATCGATTGCCAATACAACAGCTTCGATTTCATCACCTTTTTTGAAGTCACGAACTACTTCTTCGTTTTCTTCTTCCCAAGTGATATCAGACAAGTGAATCAAGCCATCAATACCACCATCCAGACCGATAAAGATACCGAAGTCAGTGATTGATTTAATTGAACCAGAGACTTTGTCGCCTTTGCTATGTGTCATTGCAAACTCTTCCCAAGGATTTGGTTTGCATTGTTTCATACCTAAAGAGATACGACGACGTTCTGGATCAATTTCAAGTACCATAACTTGAACTTCATCGCCTAATTGAACCAATTTAGATGGGTGTACGTTTTTGTTAGTCCAGTCCATTTCAGACATGTGAACCAAACCTTCAACACCATCTTCGATTTCAACGAAACAACCGTAGTCAGCAATATTAGTCACTTTACCTTGAATGCGGCTGCTGTTTGGATAACGATCAGCAATCGCTTTCCAAGGATCATCACCCATTTGTTTCAAGCCTAAAGATACACGCTCACGCTCTTTATCAAATTTCAATACTTGAACTTCGATTTCATCACCAATTGTGACAACTTCAGATGGGTGTTTAACACGTTTCCAAGCCATATCAGTGATATGTAGTAAACCGTCAATACCGCCAAGGTCAACAAACGCACCGTAATCAGTAAGGTTTTTAACCACACCTTTAACGTTTTTGCCTTCTTCTAATGTTTCTAATAACGCATCACGTTCAACACTGTTTTCAGCTTCCATGATTGCACGGCGTGACACTACAATGTTATTACGAGGGCGATCTAATTTGATTAATTTGAACTCAAGATCTTTACCTTCAAGGTGGGATGTATCACGTAGTGGACGTACATCAACCAATGACCCAGGCAGGAATGCACGAATATTTTCCAATTCGACAGTGAAACCACCTTTAACTTTACCAGTGATCACACCAGTAACAGTTTCATTGGCTTCAAACACATGTTCCAACTTAATCCATGCTTCTGCTGCTTTGGCTTTTTCACGAGATAGTTGGGTTGCACCAAAACCATCTTCTAATGTTTCTAAGGAAACATCGACAATATCACCAACAGCAACGGTTAATTCACCTTTGTCGTTATAAAATTCTTCAACTGGAATGGCACCTTCTGATTTCAAACCAGCATTAACCATAACAACATCAGAACCTACACTTACCACCATGCCAGACACGATTTTGCCTGTTTGCATTGGTGTTGAATCTAGACTCTGTTCAAAAAGTTCAGCAAAGCTTTCGCTCATTATTAATATCCTTGATCCTGTTAAAAATACAGAATCGCCCAAAAATACCTGCTAATGCAGGTTGTTAAAAAAACTTACCGAAAACCAATTTGCGGTAAGTACCAAAATTACACATCACCACACAATGTGATGATATGTTTATATACTGTTTCTATTCCCATCTCGCTGGAATCAAGTACCAATGCGTCCTCAGCAGGTATTAACGGTGCAACGCTTCGTTGGCTATCTCGTTTATCCCGCTCGGAAATTTCAGAAATAAGATCGGAAAGGTTACTCTCAATTCCTTTTTGTTTCAACTGCTTATACCGTCTTTCAGCCCGCACTTTTGCACTAGCTGTCAAAAAAACCTTTGTATTTGCATCTGGAAACACAACTGTTCCCATATCTCTGCCATCTGTCACAAGACCGGGAGCTTGTCTGAATTGTCTTTGCCTTTCCAGTAAAGCACTACGCACTAACGGTAATGCCGCGACTTTTGATGCTGCATTTCCAGCTTGCTCGGAACGGATCTGATGACTGACATCATCCCCTTCAAGTTTTACTACAAGTTGGTCATTGTCTAACGAAAATACTAAATCCAACTGAGTTGCCATTTGTGCCAATTCAGGCTCATTATCCAATTCGACATGATGCTTAATTGCAGCCTGGGCTAGAACACGATAGATAGCGCCACTATCCAGATAGTGCCAACCTAATTTTTTAGCAATTAATTGTGCGATGGTACCTTTGCCTGAACCGCTGGGGCCATCAATGGTTAAGACAGGGATATTATTCATCAATTTGCTCTATCATTAAACCTGCTTTATTGGCTAGGCCAACAAAATCAGGAAATGAGGTTGCAACATTGGCACAATTATTAATCTGAATAGTGCCACCAGCCTGTAAGCCAGCAATAGCAAACGACATCGCGATACGGTGATCATCATGACTTTCAACATCACCTGAACCGATAGTACCACCAGTAATCACAATGCCATCAGCTGTTGGTTGTGCATCAATACCTAATAGTTGCAAACCATCTGCCATAGCTTGAATACGATCGCTTTCTTTAACACGTAATTCTTCAGCACCAGTTAATACTGTCGTACCTTCAGCACATGCTGCAGCTACAAATAATGCAGGAAATTCATCAATCGCTAACGGAACCTGATCTTCGGGGATAGTAATTCCTGTTAAAGGCGCATAGCGAACGCGAATATCAGCCACTGGTTCACCGCCGGTTATTCCCTCATTCGACAAACTGATATCGGCACCCATTAATTTAAGAATGTTAATTACACCAATCCGTGTTGGGTTAATACCGACATGGGTCAAGGTAATATCTGAACCCGGTGAAATCGCTGCACCAACCATAAAGAATGTTGCTGATGAAATATCTGCTGGTACATCAATAGTGGTTGCTGTTAATTTGCCACCACCTTCAATGGTAACGGTATTACCATCAACCTCAACCGAATAGCCCATCCCCGTTAACATGCGCTCGGTATGATCTCGGGTAGGAGCCGGTTCGGTAACTGAGGTTTTCCCTTCAGCATACATGCCCGCTAACAATACAGATGATTTGACCTGTGCACTCGCCATCGGCAACTCATAATGAATACCTTGAAGTGATTTACCACCCATTATGGTCAACGGTGGTTTGCCTTCATTACTTTCGATAGTGGCACCCATTGCAGTTAATGGATCAGTCACCCGTTTCATTGGACGCCCAGATAACGATTTATCACCCGTTAACGTCACGTTAAAGCTTTGGCCTGCTAACAAACCACTTAATAATCTAATTGAGGTACCTGAGTTACCGACATACAGATCCTTTTCAGGTTGTTGCAATCCGTTCATGCCAACACCATGAATGCTTACACGACCAGCTTCAGGGCCATCTATTTTCACGCCCATAGCGCGAAATGCTGCCAAAGTTGCCAAGGCATCTTCACCTTCTAAAAAGCCCGTAACTTCCGTTACGCCTTCAGCCAATGAACCCAACATAATTGAACGATGTGAAATAGATTTGTCACCGGGTACACGAAGTTCACCTTGTAAACTTCCGCCGGGTTGAACGATATACTTACTGTTATCTTCACTGGTCACGCTATTGAAACTCCACTCTATACTTCACTATTATCAACCAAATTTGGTTCATTAAAACGGGTATCTCGAGCACGTTTGGCTTGCTCAAACATGCCGATTAAATAATCACCATCTTGTTGTTTTATTGCTTGCTCGATTTTATTGAGATCGCGATGATACTGTTCTAATAAATTTAAGATTGCATCGCTATTGGTCAGACAAATATCTCGCCACATCACAGGATCACTTGATGCAATCCGTGAAAAATCACGAAAGCCACCGGCGGCATAGCGTAATACATCTTCACAATCATCACGTTGCGCTAACATTCCAACCAGATTAAACGCCAACACATGAGGCAAATGACTGGTTGCAGCTAACACAACATCATGATGTTCAACATCCATTTGCAACACTTCAGCGCCAGTAGCATCCCACATGGCTTTTACCGTTGCTAATGCATCAGGATTGGTTTCAGCAACCGGTGTTAAAACAACGCGATGTTTTTGATACAAACTATCAAAGGCAGCACCAGGACCACTGCGTTCAGTACCTGCAATTGGGTGCCCTGGCACAAATTGACTGAAATTATCGGCAAGTGCCGTTCTTGCTGCTGCCACAACATGTGCCTTTGCACTACCACCATCAGTTACAATTGCACTAGGTTTTATATGTGGAGCAAGTTCAACTAAGACAGCTGACATCGCACCCATAGGCACTGACAGAAAAATCACATCAGCATCAGCAACCGCTTCTGCCAGTGTATCAGCAACAGAATCAACAACACCTAATGCTAACGCTTGTGCTCGCACAGATTCCGTGCGTGAAAAACCAATCACATGGTTAACTTGCCTTGCTTTTTTTAATGCAAGTGATAACGATCCACCAATCAGACCAACACCAATAATAGCGAGCTTATTGATCATTTAAGTTCGTCCTAAAATTGTTGCCAACGTATCAATAAACCGTTGATTCTCTGATTCAAGTCCAATGCTGACCCGTAAATGTTGCGGTAAACCGTAGCCACCGATTGGTCTGACAATAACGCCTTGTTGCAACAAGGCTTCGAACACTTCATTAGCATTGGTTTCGACATCAACCGTAATGAAATTCGCTTTTGATGGAATATACGCCAACCCCATTGCATCACATGCCGCAGTTAACTGTTTCATGCCTGCATCATTAGTGTTTTTAGTTTCAACTAGATAATCATCATCCGTCAATGCCACTGTAGCAGCAGCCAACGCCAGACTATTTACATTAAAAGGCTGACGGACACGATTGATCAAATCAGCGACATCGGGATTCGACAAGGCAAAACCAACACGTAAGCCAGCCAAACCATAGGCTTTTGAAAAGGTACGCGTAATAATCAAGTTAGGATATATTGCTAACCAACTCATCGTATCAACATCTTGATCGCCATATTCAACATAGGCTTCATCTAACACAACTAAAGTCTGTTGAGGTACATTGGCAACAAAGGCTTCCAATTTATCCGCAGCAAGATAGGTACCCGTTGGATTATTCGGATTGGCAATAAAAATGACTTTAGTACGATCCGTGATTAAGTTTGCCATTGCATCCAAATCATGACCAAAATCAACAGCTGGGGCAACCACACCTTTGGCACCAATGGCTTGAGTTACGATCGGATACACCGCAAAGGTATATTGTGAATACAACACTTCGTCCTCAGCAGAGACAAAGGTACGTGCGATGATTTCTAAAACATCATTCGAGCCATTACCTAAGGTGATCTGATTCAATTCAAGCTGATATTTTTCTGCTAAAGCAGATTTCAAGCTAAAGCCATTACCATCAGGGTACAAAGACAATGATTTACTTGCTTGCTGAACAGCTGCTAATACTCGTGGTGAAGGTCCTAATGGATTTTCATTAGAAGCCAATTTTACGATGTTTGTCACACCATATTGACGCTCTAATTCCTCGATAGGTTTACCCGGCACATAAGGCTGAAGCTGCGTCACACTCTGTAATGCAATATCACAAAAATTCATAGCGACTCCGGCTTTGTTCTAACGCTATCAATAATCAATAAACACGCACCAACCACAATAGCCGAATCTGCAATATTAAATGCCGGCCAATGATAGCTACCATAATAAACATCGAGAAAATCGATAACGTAACCCAAATTAATACGGTCAATCACATTACCTATTGCACCGCCCAGGATAAGGCTTATTGAAAGCGCTTCAATGGTTTTGTCAGTTACTTTTCGCAACCACACAATAAGCACTAAACTGATAACCGTTGCCAAACCAACAAAAAACCAGCGTTGCCAGCCACCAGCTTGAGCTAAAAAACTAAATGCTGCGCCGGTATTATGTGCCATTGTTAAATTAAAAAATGGCATAATATTGACCGTTTCATATAGTGATAACCATGACGTCATCACCCATTTTGTGAGTTGATCAATAATAATGACAACAGCTGTAACAGATACCCATTTCAACATTTGATCATGGCCTATACAAACAAACGTGATTCGCCATCACCATCGACATTTTCAATACAACGGTCACACAATTCTGGATGCGTTGTATTGTGACCAACTTCAGGTGTTTGATGCCAGCAGCGATCACAACGTGCATGTTCTGAAGGCTTAACTTGAATAGCAAGACCATCATCCTCTCTATCGACACTATTCATTGTCACAGCTGACACAATGAACACAAACTTCACTTCATCTCCTAGCTTGTTCAAAGCTTTATAGGAGGGACTATCTTGTTTCGAGAACAGTTCAACTTCTGCTGTAAGACCACCTTTGATCTTTCCTGCGCTACGTTGTTCTTCCAGCTCTATTGACACTTCATCACGAATATTAAAAATGATGTTCCAATCATCTAAAGAAATCTCATCTGCCGATTCCGTCGTTAATGGTGCAAGTGCTTCGTACCACGTATTTAGCAATACCGACTCATTTCTCTCACCCGGTAGGTATTCCCATAATTCATCTGCTGTAAAGCTCAAAATAGGCGCCATCCAACGGGTTAATGCTTCTAGAATATGAAACATCGCAGTTTGTGCTGAACGACGGCCCAAACTATTTTTCTGCATTGTATATTGGCGATCTTTGGTGATATCCAGATATAAACTGCCCATTTCCTGAGCACAGAAATTATGGATCTTTTGATAAATCACATGGAAATTATAGCTTTCATACGCTGCTAGAATATCTTTTTGGACATGATAAGCACGATCGACAGCCCATTGATCTAAGGCCAACATATCACCAACAACCACACTATCAGTCTCTGGATTAAAGTCAGATAAATTTGATAATAAATAACGCGCAGTATTACGAATACGACGGTATGAGTCAGCGGTACGTTTTAAGATTTCATCCGATACACTCATTTCAGCACTGTAATCTGATGACGCAACCCATAATCGAATAATATCGGCACCAAGGTTATTGACCACTTTTTGTGGTGCAACCACGTTGCCCAATGATTTAGACATCTTCTTACCCGCTGCATCCACCACAAAACCATGTGTTAATACACTTTTATAGGGTCCTTTACCGGTTGATGCTACCGACGTTAACAATGATGATTGGAACCAGCCTCGGTGTTGATCACTACCCTCTAAATATAAATCAGCTGGACGACTTAAATACGCTCGTCGTGCTAATACACAGGCATGAGACACACCGGAGTCAAACCAAACATCTAAGGTATCACTGACTTTTTCATAAAGTTCAGCATCTGTTGATAACCAGTCAGAACTCTCTGACTCAAACCATGCATCAATACCTTCCAACTCAACTTTCTGAGCAACTTGCTCCATGATTTGTTCACTATCAGGATGCAATTTACCTGTTTGTTGATGAACAAATAAAGGGATCGGCACCCCCCAGGTACGTTGACGTGATACACACCAATCCGGGCGACCTTCAACCATACCTTCAATACGTTTTTGGCCCCATTCCGGCATCCATTGTGTTTCAGCAATCGCCTGCATTGCGGCCTGACGCAAACCATTTTGATCCATACTGACAAACCACTGTGGTGTCGCTCGGAAAATAATAGGTGATTTATGACGCCAGCAATGAGGGTAACTATGTTGAATATCAACATGATTCAACAATGCACCTTTTTCTTTAAGTAATTCGATCACTAATGGATTAGCTTTAAATACAGACTCACCAGCAAATATAGCTGTATCAGGTAAAAATGTACCATTCGATGCAACTGGATTATAAACGTCCAGATTGTATTTTAAGCCTACCGTGAAATCGTCTTGACCATGGCCCGGTGCAGTATGAACCGCACCCGTACCGGCATCAGCCGTTACATGATCACCTAGGATAATCGGTACCTGTTTGTCATAAAATGGATGGTGTAATAATAAACCTTCTACATCTTCGCCCTTGCAACGAGCAATAACTTCACCAGTTAAACTGTAACGTTCTAATGCAGACTCATACAACGCTTCAGCTAATAACAAACGTTCATCGTCTGTTTGTATTACAACATAATCATAAGCAGGATTTAATGACACAGCCTGGTTAGCTGGCAATGTCCACGGTGTTGTTGTCCAGATAGGCACGCTGATTTTGCCAGTACCTGTTGATTTTGTTGCTGCTTCAAATGCCGCAGTATCAACAACAGTGAATCTGACATCAATTGCCGGCGATGTTTTATCTTCATATTCAACTTCCGCTTCAGCTAAGGCGGAACCACAATCAACACACCAGTGAACCGGTTTAACACCTTTATGAAGATGGCCTTGTTTCACAATTTCAGCCAATGTACGAATGATATCGGCTTCGAAATTAAAATCCATCGTCAGATACGGATTATCCCATTCAGCCAATACACCTAAACGTTTAAAGTCTTCACGCTGACCATCAACTTGTTTTTGAGCATAGTCACGGCACGCTTTTCTAAATTCAGCTGCACTGACTTTAACGCCAGGTTTACCTACTTTTTTCTCAACATTGAGTTCAATCGGTAAGCCGTGACAATCCCAACCCGGCACATAGGGCGTATCAAAACCACTTAATGTTTTTGATTTTAAAATAATATCTTTAAGAATTTTGTTGACCGCATGACCAATATGAATATCGCCATTAGCATAGGGAGGGCCATCATGAAGCACAAATAAGGGACGGCCTTGGGCGTTTTCACGCATTTTCTGATAGAGATTATTTTGTTGCCAACGCTTTAATATCAAGGGTTCACGGTTAGGCAAGCCTGCCTTCATAGGAAACTGTGTTTCAGGCAAGTTTAAGGTATGTTTATAATCAGCCACAGGGTACTCGTAGGTTGTAAATCGACGGAAACGGCTAATTATACGGGTTTTTTTTGACGACCTAAATCATTGATGGCGTTTTTATTTATTTTATGGATTACGCTAAATGTTCGCTTTGCAGTAGAATAGGTGCATCTTTGTGTATCAACTGAAATGACAGCGAGTCGCTAACATGTCAACAAGTGGAAAAGTCATTATTCAAGGCCTTACCGAAAATGGGGGCAAATTTCGTCCCAGTGATTGGGCTGAACGGCTATGTGGTGCCGTTGCAACCTATGGTCCAGGCCGTAGAATTATTTTCCATCCCAATGTTAAATTGGCTTCAATTAAAGGGGTGAAATGCGTCGTTATTGATGCGTCGTTGGAAGAAGATGATGAAATGTTATTTGAGTTTTTAATTGATTTTGCTGAGGAAAATAAACTTCAGATCTTGAAAACAGACACTTTTCCACTTCCTGAAGACGATTAAGATCTAGTGTCTCCAAACAAAAAAAGGCGGTTTTTTAACCGCCATTTTTATATCTTTTATTGAGGCATTTCACCTTCTTCAGCATCGGGCCAATTCTGAATATAGTTTTTCAATAATTTGTTTTCAAATTTAGCTTTTTTCAGTAATTCTTCAACGATATCGGTTATTGATAACATACCTTCCAGCTTACCATCATATACAACCGGTAAATGGCGAATATTATTTTCAACCATAATGGTCATCACTTCTTCCAAGGTATTATCTGGGTGACATACAATTGGATCTGGTGTCATCGCATCCGCTACCGTAACAGGCGACCACATCGCATGTTTTTGATGTAATACACGTAATAAATCACGTTCAGATAAAATGCCGACAATCATACCTGCATCGGTGATAACCAGCGATCCAATACGATGATCCATCATCAATGAAACAACTTTATCGAGCGAATCATTTGGTGATAGCCCGATGACTGGTTTACCTTTATTTTTGGTAATTGCTCTAACTTTCATTTCGACCACCTTCTACGTGAGTTATCGTCCTTCAGCTATTCTGCTTGAGAAACCACAACAAAGGCAAGTTTGTTTAACTATGTTCACGTGTTGATCTAAATTCAATATCAGGCCAGCGTTCCATTGTTAGATCAAGATTAACCCGTGTCGGCGCGATATAAGTCAGTCCACCAGCTCCATCAAGCGCTAAATTCAATGCTGCTTTTTTCTTAAACTCTTCTAACTTTTTAACATTATCACAGTGCACCCAGCGAGCAGTATAAACCTGAACAGGCTCATAACTACAATCAACGTTATATTCACCTTTTAAGCGATGTACTACCACGTCAAACTGTAAAACACCGACCGCGCCAAGAATTAAATCATTATTTTCTAAGGGTCTAAATAATTGGGTAGCACCCTCTTCACTCAATTGTTGCAAACCTTTCATTAAGGCTTTCATTTTGAGGGGGTCTTTTAACCTCACTCGGCGGAATAATTCTGGCGCGAAATAGGGAATGCCTGTGAATTGTATATCTTCACCTTGGGTGAAAGTATCACCAATCTGAATGGTGCCGTGGTTGTGTAAACCTAAAATATCGCCCGGCCAAGATTCTTCAGCTTGTTCACGTTCCGCCGCCATAAACGTAACTGCATTGGCAATAACAACATCTTTGCCAGTTCTAACATGGCGCAGTTTCATGCTTTTAGTATATTGACCTGAACATACTCGCATGAATGCAATGCGGTCACGATGTTTCGGATCCATATTGGCCTGAATTTTAAATACAAAGCCAGTGAAAGGTTGTTCACTTGATTCAACTACACGTGTTTTCGTCTCGCGGGATTGGGGTGCAGGCGCATATTCAACAAATGCATCCAACATTTCAGTGATACCGAAGTTATTCATGGCTGAACCAAAAAAGACCGGCGATAACTCACCTGCGAGGAATAAATCCAAATCAAATTCATTACTTGCGCCACGAACTAAATCAATTTCTACTCGTAAGTCTTCAGCTAAACCACCAAACAGCTCATCTAAGCGCGGATTATCCAAACCAACGATCACTTCACCAGCTTCTTTTGAGTGAGCTTCAAATAAATGCACACTGTCCTCGAGTAAGTGATAAATACCTTTAAATGATTTACCCATACCAATCGGCCATGTAATTGGAGCACATGCTATATTTAAGATTGTTTCAATTTCATCTAAAAGTTCAATTGGCTCGCGCCCTTCCCGATCCAGTTTATTGATAAATGTCAGAATTGGCGTATCGCGCAAACGACATACTTCCATTAATTTAATAGTCCGTTCTTCAACACCTTTGGCGCTATCAATAACCATCAATGCCGAATCGACAGCGGTTAAGGTTCTATACGTATCTTCAGAGAAATCAGCATGTCCCGGTGTATCCAACAGATTCACTATTCGATCTTTCCATGGAAACTGCATCACTGATGATGTCACCGAAATACCGCGTTCTTTTTCCATCTCCATCCAGTCAGACGTCGCATGTTTATCGGTTTTACGTGACTTAACACTACCTGCAGTTTGAATCATGCCACTGAAATACAACAGTTTTTCAGTCACTGTTGTCTTACCTGCATCAGGGTGCGAGATGATAGCGAACGTCCTTCGCCTGTTGATTTCATTGATAAAATTGGCTTCAGCCATGTATCTAAATTCCCGTTTTGTACAAGTATTTGTACAAATAAATAAAGTTAACTCTAAGCCCTGATTTCCAAGTCGTCTGCCACGGCCTAAAGCCAGCAAAACCTCCCATCAAAGCATTGAAAAATTTGAGCGCTATTCTAGCAAAATGACTAAGCGTTATAAATCAAACACCCAGAACTTCTTTTAGCTTTTCTATCGCTAGCTTATGTTTATCATCTGGCATTTTGGCCAGATTAATCTGTTTCCATTTAATGGCCGGAAGATCACTTACATCGCCTAGATTAAGTAATCCCCAATCCGGCTCACGGTTTTTAAACGATAGTAAAAACTCTTTTTCACTATCTGTTAGCCCTTGGTGAATAAGCTCTACCAAACGCTCTCGAACGGCTACCAGCTCTTCAAACGGTACGTCCGTCTCGGCCATATTTGCAAATTCACCTGCATAGATGGCTGATATATCTTTAAATTGCGGCCTGAACAACTCGGCCATTGGCCGATTGTGACTAGCGAGATAGATAATTAGTGCTTTTCGTATCTCGTCATTTAGACCTTCATTTTCCAAGAGCCACTTCACATCAAATAAATCTCTTGGGTGCTGCCTGTCTAATGCCGCGCAAATTTTGCCAGCATAGAGATCAGCTAAGGCCACTACAGGCACTTCAGCATAACCAAATTCATCTTCTACAGCGGCGCATACTTCCATCATTTTCGGCTCGTAAACCGTGCCACGTAGCACGGGTGAGAGTTCTACCTTTATCTGCACACCATTACGGCCTACGATTAGTCTCAGCGCATCGCGCTTTGACTTATAGGCTTCTGTAAGCTCTATATCTTTAAACGCGGCTCGTAAATCTGCGCTAATCGCATCTAGCGCTTCACTAATATTCTGTAATGCTTCATCACGCCCTTTCATCGGCAGATAGACCAAATCAATATCAACTGACAAGCGCGGAAACTCTCTGACAAAGAGATTGATTGCCGTACCGCCTTTAAGCGCAAAGCATTTTTGCTTGGCGACAAAGGGCAAGACCTGCATCAATAACTGCACTTGCTTGTAATAAATACTGTTTCTATCCATCGCTAGCTTTCACTTTCCATCGCCATATGTGACGGCACAGTGATTAAATAATCTGTATCCAGTTTTCCGCTTTTGGCGACTACACGCTTACCTGAGCCTAAGTCATAGTCCTTGACGTTTAGCTTGCTAAACCAAGGATAGGATTGACGTTTAGCCAACCAGAAAAACAAGCGTTTAGCCTTTACGCTTTTACATGCTTTCAAAAGCGTATCAAGCTTTCTGGGCGATAAGTTCACGAGCCCTTGCATAAGCTCGTCTGCATGCTCAAATGTCACGCTCTCTGGTAAATTCATTAATAACTCTAATATCGCTTTCTCAGGGCATGAGAAATATACAGGCGGTAGTTCTGCCTCCCACTCATGCTCTTTGATAAAAGCTTTGTCTGATAACAAACTTTCAGGCCATAACCTACTTGTACTGTGCCCTTCAAACTCAAAAGGTAACGACAAGCGCACCATCCATGTCGGTAATTTACCTGCCGCATAGAGATGAATATGCGTCTTATTGCCTAATGACAGATATTGCGATAGGCCAGATAAAGAAAGCGCCGATAAACCACCGACTACTACGGGTGGCACACTAGCCCCCTCGTCTTTCTCCATACGCTGCATAGAAGCAACTACACCTTCCCAGCTCACAGAGCGGGAATACTGGCTATATACACCTGTTGCTAATAGCAACAAGGTTTCTGTTTTTACGGCATTATCTATGGCATGAGCGCTTAAGCCCTGCTCTGCCAGCCACTTTTTAGTGGCTAACATGCCATAAGACAAAAGCGCTTTAAGCGACTGCTTATATGCGCCTTTTGCGCCATCGTCCTGTAAAGTTGTGCTATTCACTAAGCGCACTGACCTTTCTATGATTTTTGGCTATCAAGCCCACTAAAACATCCAGATAGTTTATTATTCAATCTATTTGCGGCGTCAATCGCCGTAAATATCAATGAGAATAAACTAACATAATTCAATTAAGTTTACCAATGTTATTTTATCCGGCGTTAATCGCCGTATAAATGACTAAAAATAAACCGAATAGGTTTAATAATAAAGCGTATTTAAGTACTGAAAGTACCGAAAACCAGCCTTATTCAAACTTTTGGGGCTTAAGCCTGACGACAGCGGAGACAATGCCAGCGAAGCATGTAGTGGTCTAATAAAAGTGAAGTAATTTATAGCCTATAATTTTAGAAAATTACTAGGAATCACTATGACCCGAAAAGAACGTACTACATTTACACAAGAGAATTTGTACAAATTTATTCTGACTTAGGGTGTCACAGAGTGACTTGGAAGTGTGACAGGACAAGCTAAGACAAGCTATAGCTTTTTTGTTTTAATTGATGTTTATGTCTTTTCTTGTCTGAGGGTGTCTTAGGTAACTTTATTTGGATGTGAAGATGATAGCGAAGGTTCTTCGTTTATTGATTTCATTAAGAAAATCGGCGTTTGCCATGTATCTAAATTCCCAATTTGTACAAGTATTTGTACAAAAAAATAAAGTTAACTCTAAGCCCTGTTCTACAAGCAGTTTGCGAAAGCTAACAGCCAGCAAAATCTCTGATCAAAGCATTGAAAAAATTGAGCGCCATTCTAGCAAAATAACCAAGCCCTATACATTACAGTTTCAGAATACCTGCCAGTATTTTATTCCGATCAGCTATCACGACAATGGGCAACCATACCCGACTGAGCATTGTTGGAGCAATGATTCACAGGACTATTCATCACTTTGATCTCATTAAAAGAATGCACCAGATCTGGTGCATAACTAAGGCACACTGGACATCGCTGATACAAAACAGATACTCGCCACAAATTATTAATTAAACAAGCCTTTTAGTGTGTTAGATATCGCACCACCCGCATCTTTAACTGAGTCAACTGCTTTGGTTGATGTCGATTTCTCAGGTTCTTCTGCTGTTTGTGATGTTGTTGGCTTTTGACCTAATGCTGTGGCACAAGGATCAGCATCAGCGGTAACACGATCAAATAAACCTTCAGCTAATAACGATAAACCACCCGTTGCAACTGCTGTGCCGACAGATAAACCTGTTGAAACCGCTCCGACCATATCTGCTGTTGGTTTAGGTTGTGCCAATGTTCCACCAACACGTACAACAGATGCCAATTTACCCGCATTGATACCTACGCCCTCTTTTGCTTCTGGTTTTATTCCAATATCTAAGACTTCTGTTTTGAGGTTAACCGTACCACTACCAATAATATTCATTTGATTGGTTGAAATGGCAATGCCTTTATCCGTAGTCGCTATGCCGTTTTTAATATCAAAATTAACAACTGCACACTGTAACTGAGTGGCATCATTACTTTTCGCAAACGGGTTTAACATGCTGACTAGTTTAGTTAACACATCGGCACCTAATGCACCTGCAATAGAATCAGTAATCACCCCATTACCAACTTTGACCAATAACGTACCATTTGAGCCTGCCATGATCTGACTGACACGGTCACCACTACCTGCAATGTTAATGGTTACGTCAGTCTTAGCACCAGTGAGCTTACCATTCAAATCTTTAAGTTGATTGGGTTCAAGTCCAGCGATAGTGATGTTTGTCATTAATGTGCCAGATTGACCACTGGTTGTTAACGTAACACTGCCTGCTAACTTGCCACCAGCGACGACGCTACTTAATGGTTTAATCGTTAAATTACCCTCTTTTAACAACACAGTAACATTGGTATCCGACAAATCCATACTAGCTGTTTTAATGTGTTTGGCATTAATCGATACATTTGCATTCACTGATTTCAATGCCTCTAAAGGCAAGGGTTCAGATGAAAAAACACGATCTTTTTTCTCAGCTGGTTGTGATGCCTCATCACCTGCAAATTCAACTAAATCAATTAAATTTGAATTGAACTTAGCACTAATTGAAGGACGTTTAGACGCAATATTTGCCGTTAACTCACCTGATAAATCAGTATTGCCCGCAGTGAGCGCCAACGATTTAATAGCATAACTTCCTACGCCATCAATTAAGGTGCCCGATAATGCAACTGGGCCAAAATCAGGTAAATTACTACCCGCCAGTTTTGACAAGTCATTCAGGTTATTAACGTCAAATTTAACAGCTACATTGATACCTTTGGCATCCATCGGTTTAGTGATTTTGCCGTTTAATGCCAAGCGGGCATCACTTACTTCAATCGTTAAATCTAAAGGATAATCCTCATTAGCCGTCAATTGCTTAAACGAACCTAAATGTCCACTAACAGAAATCGGTATAGCGTTGTATGCCACTTTCATCATTAAAGAAAGTGGATCATTCACACTGTCTGACTCGGCTGTTATTTGATCTATAACAAGCTTGGTGTGTTGACCCGTTATGCCATCGATATAGATAACGCTGGCATTTTTGATATGTACCTCATTGACAACAATCTTAGGTGGGTGTATTTCTGCTGTTGTTGTTTTTTCTTGTTTATCTTCAGACTTGCTCGCAAAAACCCAGTTGCCTGTGCCTTTTTTATTGGTTTCGAGCACAATGTCAGGGTCAATCAAAATAATTCTATTAAGCTGAATATCGCCTGTAATCAATGGCAATAACGCGACTTCAATCTCAAACTTTTTCAGGCTCACCATCTCAGGTCTAGAACCCCAACTGGCATTGCTGAAGGTAACGTCTTCAACCACAACCGTTGGCACCAATGACAAAGCAAATCGCATATCACCATTGATTTCTAACTGTCGTCCAGTTGCATCTTCAACAAGCTGAATAACCTGTCCTTTATACTGGCTGATATCGCTTGTACTGATAATCGCTACCAGAGCAATCACACTCACACCCACTAAACCCGCAATAATTTTGATTATTTTTGTCATGACAATCCCTTCTTATTCATTTAAGAGTCATTATAAATAGCTTTGATAATCTGGCTAACAATTAGTCGTGTAAGGTTTTGGTCTCTATAACCCGACCGATTACCGTTATAGCATCAACCAATTCATCTAATGCGTATGATGCACCATCGAAAATGAGCTTGACTTTATCCCTATCTAACAACAATCGGCATACGATAATTGAGTTTTTATACTCAACCACATAAATGTCGCCACTGCGAATAAAACGCTGAGCCAAATCAACCACAACATGATCACCTTCATTAATGGTGGGAGACATATCATTGCCAGCCATCACATAGGCTTTGTAGTTTGGGATTTCATTTAAACTTGAATCTATCATTTTGTTTAAGCTTGAACTAACTCAGGGTAATGTTCTGCTAAAAAGGCCTCAACCTGCTCAAGCAGACTTGCTGCATGTACAAGACAAGCATTCATCGCACTATCCGTTACCAAATCACCACTATAATCAGCAATATTGCGTTGTTTTCTTAACGCATCCAATTGCACCACGATATTGCGTTCCAAGCCGATGGTTTTGCTTAAACTTTGAATCATCGTCTGATGATGTCCGGGCACCGACGTTTTTGTACGATAGCCATTCGCCTGTAAAGCGGCATTGGCTATTTGCATGATAGCTTTGTAAGCCATGTCAAAACGATTTTCATTACTTAATGATACTGTTTGTGCGTCGGCGATATTTCGTACTGCCGCAGCGAGTAATCGTTGAATCATCTGTTTATCTGCTGCCACTGCATCCAGCGAACGTCCAAGCAAATTATCTAACGTCATATCACATCATCCCTGTTACCAATCACATTAATCACCGGTTTATTCATTAACTCATCTATAAACACGGTTTTGTCCAATTGTGCCTGTTGCCACTCAGTTAACGAAAAACATTTTGGATTAATTTCTCGCCCCAAAATCTGCTGGCAATCATAAACGGCCTCAACTACCTCAACAAAATCAACATCCCCAACCACGCACAAGTCGATATCGCTCTGATTGTTTGCCACACCCGATGCCACTGAGCCAAATACAAACGCAACGTGTATCCGATCAGCAAATGCTGAGAGAGCCAGTCGTAACACATCAGCCAAACCTGATGTTTTACGAATCAGCCCAACTAACTCATCAAACACTGGACAACGCTGATTTGCCTGATAATACAATTGATTACCCGTTTTTTGTGCCGTGAGCACACCCGCCTCAGCCAGTTTTTTCAGTTCCTTATTAATCGTACCTGCAACCGTGCCTGTCAAACGTGCAATCTCACGCACATGATAAGCCTGTAATGGGTTGAGCAATAATAATCCCAACACCTTGCGACGCTGTTCTTTAAATAAAATATCGACTAATGCTGTGGTCATGGCAAATACACATGTAGCTAAAAACACTACGACTGTAGCTATTTAGGCTACATAAATCAATATTTTTTGTAACAAGCCAGTACGAGTTGTTACCGATTTCGCCAAACAGTATCCAGCTACACTTTGATAGTTTAATTACCTGTTTTGTAAATCAGTAGTTCATTCAGGAAGATCAGAGAAGACATAATGAAAATAATGGTTAAAAATAAATCTGTCCCATTGAGACTCTATCTTAAATCACTTTTACCAAAGGGGAGAATTGTCAATTCCATAACCCAACACAATGCGATCAAACCTCGTCCATTACACCAATGTCTTGCGTCTAATCTTGGCTGAAAGCTGATGATGTAAACATGTTTCGAACCGTGCTTTATTTTTCCAGTAACCTTATAATCAAACTGATTTAAATTAAACGATTGTACTTGATGCTATTGCCAACCTCACTAAAACCAAAATGGATTTAGGCTTATATGGAAAACAAACAAAGCACATACCAACCAATCATCTTGATATTTATAGCATTAGCATTAATCCAATTTATCAGCTGGATTACTCCATCACTGTTTCTGTTTGAGCGCGTAGCCAATTATGCGCCTGTGCATTCATCACTTGAATTTATTTCTATCATTATATCGGTGATGATTTTTTCAATTATTTTCGCTAAAACTGACCGGAAATGTTCCCTTAATCTCATTATCCTGGCGTGTACATCGCTAAGTGTTGCGCTCCTTGATTTTATGCACACTATGTCGTTTCCAGGCATGCCCGATTTTTTTACTCCAAACGATCCAGAAAAGACTATTGATTTCTGGTTGGCAGGTCGAACATTCTCTGCAATTGGCTTACTTATTATCGCGTTCTCGCCTTGGCAAGCGACATACATAGGTAAATTACGTTGGATCCTGTTGCTGGCAACACTGCTCTTGATCACGTTATTCGCTTATATCGTACTATTTTTTCCAGAACTCACCCCTAAAACCTATATAGATGGACAAGGCTTGACCTCCGTTAAAATCGTGAGCGAATATGTGGTGATAGCACTCTATTTAACTGCTGCATTACGATTTTTCTACCAAATCCACTCCCAGCAACACACCTACAACATAGTGAGTTTGTTTACTGCTACAACCATCTTGGCAATGAGTGAACTATTCTTCACCTTTTATTCTGATGTTACTGACATCTATAACTTGCTTGGGCATATCTACAAACTTATTGCCTATGCGTTTATCTATCACGGTGTTTTTATCAGTAGCATCAAGGCTCCGTACCAACAGATGTATGAATCAAAAAACCTGTTGCAGTCAGTAATTGAATCGATCCCTTTACGCGTATTTTGGAAAGATCGTGACTCTCGTTATCTCGGTTGTAATGCGTTATTTGCCCATGATGCAGGTGAATCTGAACCTATTAACATCATTAATAAAAATGACTCACAATTAGCATGGAAGAACGATGCAGAATTGTATCGTGCTGATGATCAGTACGTTATGAACACAATGACATCCAAATTAGCTTATGAACAACCTCAAACGAAAGAATCGGGTGAACGTATCTGGCTACGGACTTCTAAAGTTCCTTTATTTAATACTGCCAACGACGTTATTGGCATGTTGGGGATTTATGAAGACATTACCCAACAAAAACAGGCAGAAGAAACCCAGAGAAAACTGGGCCGATCACTTCAGTTGTTAAGTCAATGTAATTCCACATTAATACATGCAAGCGATGAACAGTCTATTCTTAATGACATTTGCCGACTCACAGTAGAAATCGGTGGCTATAAAATGGCATGGGTTGGACTGAAGAAAAATGACAAAGCCAAAACCGTTAAACCGATTGTTAAGTATGGTGATTTTGGTGATTATTTCGAAAACCTGCATATTACATGGGATGATACCGAATTAGGACAAGGCCCCACAGGTACAGCAATACGCACTCAGCAGCCAATAATCAATCAAGATTACTTATCTAATCCTCGAATCAAGCCGTGGCGGAACCAAGCTCTCCAACTGGGTTATCAGTCAAGCATTGCCCTGCCTTTAGTCAGTAATAACATCGTCATCGGTGCCCTTTCTATTTACTCAGATGAACCGCATGCTTTTGTTGAGGAAGAAGTACGATTACTTGAAGAGTTAGCCAATGATCTGGCTTATGGCATCATCACTTTACGTACGCGTTTAGAACGACAGGAAATGGAAAAAACAAATGCGTTTCTAGTCCACCATGATACCTTGACTCGCTTGCCTAATCGCCTATTATTACGTGATAGATTTGAACAGGCAGTCGCATTGGCGCAGCGCCAGAATACGCTTGTAGCCATACTCTTCCTTGATTTGGATAACTTTAAACATATTAACGACAGTTTAGGACACACCCTGGGTGATAAGCTATTAATCCATAGTGTAGAACGGATGCAATTATGTCTTCGTGAGACAGATACAATAAGCCGTCATGGTGGGGATGAATTTATCATTCTGCTAACCAATCTTCATGATATAGAAACTGCAGAAATAATTACCCAGGAAATACTCGAAATATTTCGTGAGCCGATTCAAATGGACGAATATGTCCTGAATGTGTCATTTAGTATCGGCATCAGTATGTTTCCTAACGACAGTAAAAACTTTGATGGGCTTGTTAAAAAAGCAGATACAGCACTCTATACCCGTGATCAATGAAAATGCTTGATTATTTCCATAATGAGATCATGATACCCAGATGCTAACGACTTCACT
>JARGFJ010000003.1:0-104328 GCA_029210875.1 Gammaproteobacteria bacterium
TAAAAGGTCGTCATAATTGCCCAAGGGGGTCAATTTTACTACGGTGCTAGGGGGTCAGTTTTGCAGTGTTGGTGACAACCACGTTTTTTAGCTGTATAACAGGCTTGGTTAGCATGCGCTAAAATGTCACCAGCCATGAGCTTATTACTATCTGACGAAATCAATTTGACCCCGATACTCGCTGATAAATGATACTGATTACCCATATGCTCAAAGCTATAGCCGTCAAGCATAAAACGTAACTCTTCCGCTTTTTTAATTGCCTGGCTACCATCAATATTATCGATCAAGATTGCAAATTCATCTGAACCAATTCGAACCAAGGTATCTTGTGGCGAAAAGAAACCGCGAAATGTATTCGAAATCTGGACTAATAACGAGTCACCAACAACATGACCTTCGGCATCATTGAGCACTTTAAAACGATCAAGATCGACATAAAGCAAGACCCCATTTACACCAAAGTTACGGGCTTGAATTAGACTAATATCCAGTGCTTGTTCAAGTTTTCGACGATTAGATAAGCCTGTTAAATCATCATGCTCAACCGAAAACTGTAGACGCGCTTCCATCATTTTTAAACTGGCAACCTCGTCTTTTAGCTGTTGCTGTTCCTGATATGTTTTATCGCGTTCTTTTTTAACTGCAAGTGCAGTCATGACGGATGGCGGAAAGGATTCCGCAGTGAGTGGGTTATAAAGTAAGGTTGTCACACCGTGACCTAGATCGGTTAACGCTTGAGCATGATCCCATCGTGATTCCTGAGTAAGAGAAATAATAGGGATCAATCGCCATTCATCGAATCTATCCATAATCGATCTTAATGATTGGGCATTAATATCAGTCAAATTGCTATCAAGAATAACCAGATCGACATCGCACAACTCATCCTGGATACCATGTCGAAGATGATCCATGACACCCTCACCGGAATGTGCCGATAAAATAGTGGTAAAGCCACTGATTTGAAGCATTGTTTTCATAAATGCAACATCAGATTCTTTGGCACCGGCAATAATAATTTTCGAATGTAGCAACACATCAACCGTCGAACCGACCAGGGGATCGCCTTGTTGTATATGTGGAACACCAAATGGGTGCTCAAACTGTTTTGCGTCAATTATCGTCACGGATCTCGTTCACTATTATTACTAACGTTACGTTTAGTTATAAAAAACAATATCCGTTTTATTCATTAAAATCAATACTTAATGTTATTTTTATAATGCAATTTATAAAGTATTGTATTTTTGACACTACTCTCCACTGCAAAGCTAGCCTAGATAATTGAATAATTAGGATTTATTTTTTTGTTGAATAACAGGGACTTTACCTGAAATCAGGTAAGCATAAGCTATCACTTCCGCAATAATTCGATAGAGATGTTCGGGAATTTCATCACCCAACTCCAAATCACTTAATAATGCGGCTAAAGAGGCATCTTCACGTAACGGAACACCATGTTCCCTGGCAATTCGTATAATTTCTTCGGCGATGGCACCCTCGCCGGCTGCCGTTACTATCGGAGCATTTTCACCATCATATTGCAGTGCAATTGCTTTTAATGGCTCATCATCAGTCATACTGATACATGTAAGTCATTGTATTTAATGTTAAATTACTAATTTCAGTCATTCCCGAAAAAGCGGGAATCCAACGATAGCGACCAGGTTCACTGCCTATGGATCGCTGCATTTGCGAAGATGACAAAAGATGATTTTCTGCAAATTGAACTATCATAGATATATTAGTCATGATCCCGAATGAATACCCAATCATCACCTTTTGATTGTTCTGCACTAAAACGATAACCTTCCCGATCAAATGTTTTAATCTTGTCAACATCTGTAATTTGATTATCGATAATAAAACGACTCATCAGACCACGGGCTTTCTTGGCATAAAAACTAATCATTTTATACTGACCATTTTTCCAATCTTTAAAAATGGGGGTAATAATGCGTGCATGCAATTTTTTAGCGTGTAAGGCTTTGAAATATTCATTTGACGCAAGGTTAATAAGGATGCCATCAGCTAATGCCGGCTCGGCTTCAATTGCGTCTTTTAACCGTTCACCCCAAAACGCGTACAGATCCTTGCCTCGAGGATTTGTTAATTTTGTCCCCATTTCCAGGCGATAAGGTTGTATTAAGTCCAATGGTTTAAGCACCCCATATAAACCAGACAAAATTCTTAAATGCTGCTGGGCATAATCAAAACCTTGCTGATCAAGCGTATCAGCGTCTAATCCGGTGTAGACATCGCCTTTAAACGCCAATATGGCTTGTTTAGCATTATCGGAGTTAAATGGCGTAGACCATGATTCAAATCTAGCCAGATTTAACCCTGCTAATTTATCACTTAATGTCATCAATGACGCAATGTCATTTACGGAAAATTGTCTTAATCGTTCAATTAAGATGGCTGATTGCTCTAAATAAGCAGCTTGGCTTGCTGTTTCAACCACAGCTGGCGTTTCAAAGTCTAGAGTTTTAGCCGGTGATATTACTAGCAGCATGTATTGATTTTCCTGGCGATAAGCTTTATTTAGTATCAGTGTCTTTAGGATCGATAACAATTACGTGTATGTCTTCTTCAACACTGTCTGCATCATTGCTTTCTGATTCTTCATCAGCTGATGCTTGCCCCCATCGACTAAACGGAAATGGTTTTGCCTCCAGATTATAAGTAAGAAACATCACAATGTGACTAATATAGTGTGATAGATCGTTCGAAAATGGAGCAAGATTTTCGTTTGTTTTTCCAGTGACCAAGGCAAAAATGGCTTGAACAACAACCACAACCCACATTACCATCATGACAAAATACAGAATAAAGCCAAATAGCAACATATACGCTATGCGCAGCCATTGATTTACATTGCTTAAATTACTTTTTATTTCGTGTGTTTCCATAGCTGTGCCCTTAGAAAAGAATCATGGCTACTTTAGCATTTCACTTTGGTTTGGGCTAACTATTTTAGGTGTTAGTAGTGGAGCTGAATCTGCTTTTATGGGAAACTTCACGTCTATTTAACATCTTAATAAATTTAGAAATCACATGATTAAGCACTGCAAACTCATAATCAAACATATCGACAAGTTCAATGAACGGACAGGTATGCTTGCTTCATGGTTTGTATTAGCTCTGGTTTTTCTAATTTGTTATGACGTTATGATGCGCTATGTTTTTCAACAAGGATCAATAGCCTTACAAGAATTGGAATGGCATTTATTTGCTTTAATATTTTTGCTTGGTTCGGCTTACACCTTAAAGCATGACGAACATGTTCGGGTTGATATCTTGTTTAAAAGTCGATTTGTATCGGCAAGACAACGGGCATGGATCAACCTGATTGGTACCCTATTTCTACTCGTGCCTTTTTGTATATTAATTTTAGTCACAGCTTGGCCCTTTGTTGAAAATGCTTTTTATTACAATGAAGGTTCACCCGATCCTGGCGGTCTGCCTTATCGTTTTATTTTAAAAGGAAGTATTCTCGTTGCGTTTAGCCTGCTTATTTTGCAAGGCATTGCTGAACTTATCCGAAACATGTTGATCCTTTTTTTGCCTACGGAGTCTAACTAATGGAAATGTGGGCATTAGTCATGTTTGCGGTCTTGTTTGTATTGTTACTGGCAGGCTATCCCGTTGCATTTACACTGGGTGCCGTAGCATTTGGATTTGGTAGTGTTTTCCTGGGCTTGGATTTCTTCGATTTATTGCCCTTGCGTATATGGGGCATCATGACCAATTTTACCTTGTTGGCCGTGCCATTATTTGTATTTATGGGTGTTATCTTAGAAAAATCAGGCATTGCTGAAGCCTTGCTTGATACGATGGGACGCTTATTTGGACGAGTTAGAGGGGGTCTTGCGATATCTGTTGTGGTCGTCGGTGCATTATTAGCAGCAACCACCGGCGTAGTTGGTGCATCGGTTGTCACTATGGCGGTAATCGCCTTACCCTCTATGCTCAAACGTAACTATGATCCTGCCTTGGCAGGCGGCACCATTGCCGCTTCTGGCACACTCGGGCAAATCATTCCTCCCAGCATTATTTTGATTTTATTAGGTGATGTAATCGGTGTTCCTGTTGGTCAATTATTTATTGGTGCAATAGTACCGGGCACCATACTTGTTATTGCCTATATCTTATATATCGCCTTGATTGCGTGGAAAAATCCAACCATTGCTCCAGCGATTGTTGCTGATCCAGATAATGATGAACACCTAGGCTTAACTGTAATTAAAAGCATGTTGCCACCGTTGTTATTGATGTTGGCCGTGTTAGGTTCTATCTTCTTCGGTATCGCCTCTCCTACCGAATCTGCTGCTGTTGGCGCATTGGGTGCTATTGTACTAGCGGCATTACATCGCAAATTAGATCGTACTAATTTACAAGATGCATTAAGTCAAACTACACGTTTAACCAGCATGGTATTCTTAATTTTAATTGGTGCGACCGCATTTGGCCTTGTCTTTGTAGGTATGGGCGGTAGCCAGGTAATCTTTGATATTTTTAATACCCTTCCGGGTGGAAAATGGACCTTCCTAATCCTGAGTATGGTGCTGATATTTATTTTGGGCTTGTTCTTAGACTTTATTGAAATTAGTTTTATCGTTGTCCCAATCATTGCACCTGTTGCCATTCATATGGGACTTGATCCCTTATGGTTTGCACTACTGATAGCACTGAACTTACAAACATCATTCTTAACACCGCCATTTGGCTTTTCACTATTCTATTTAAAAGCCAGTGCGCCAACATTAAAACTAAACGATATTTATCGTGGTATTGTGCCGTTTATTTTGATTCAAATAATCGTATTGGGACTGATCATTAGCTTCCCTGCCATCAGCTTGTGGTTACCGACCCTTATGGGCTAAGTTAGACACGTTCAAAACTAAAACTTTGAACGTCAGCGATCTGTATTTTATTCATGGCAAGCATCATCAAGCGATCAATGCCTAACGCTACACCTGTACAGCTTGGCAGTCCAGATGACATTGCTGCTAAAAGGTGTCCATCCATTGGCATTTGGTCTAAACCCAATGTTTTGCGTTGCTGGTTATCAGATTCGAATCGACGCTGTAATTCATTGGCATCAAGCACTTCATCGTAACCATTGGCTAATTCGATACCGTCAATATAGAGTTCAAAACGTGCAGCCACATCATTACCTGCATTATCTTGAATCACTTTGGCTAATTGGGCTTGTGATGCTGGAAAATCATAGATAAATAACGGCATGTTCAAATCAGCCAATTTAGGCTCAATGACGTGACTCATCAATAATGCTAGCCAACCATCTCGATCTAAATCCAACTCTGGCGGTAATCCACCAATACGCTCCTTGGCACAGGCAATAATATCGTCATCACTACATGTCAACACATTAAATTTGAACAAAAACTCAAACACACCACGATAGCTCAAGCGAATAATAGGTGCAAACCCAAACACCTGTTGCAACAGGGCATTAATTTCATCCATCAACTGATGCAAACTCAGTTCAGGACGATACCATTCCAGCATCGTGAATTCAGGTGAATGTAGTCTGCCTTGTTCGCCATTTCTAAAAACATGAGCAATTTGATAGATAGAGCCTGAGCCGGCAGCCAACAGTCGTTTCATAGCGAACTCAGGCGATGTTTGTAGATAATAATGCTGTTTCGATGAACCAGATAAAGGCTGATAGTCTGTTACAAAACTGGTCAAATACGGTGCTGTTGGCGCAGCAGCAGACAGGATGGGCGTTTCAACTTCCAACACATTATGTTGGGCAAAAAAAACACGGACATCAGCTAAAAACTGTGCCCGCTTTTTTAATGTATCTATGTCGGCAGTTGGCCGCCAATTGTTTTCCATAGCGTGATATTTACTGGGATTAAATATCCTTCGCACGCTCTACATATTCACCACTACGGGTATCGATACGTAATACATCACCAACATTCATAAATAAAGGTACACGCACGACGGCACCTGTTTCTAACGTTGCTGGTTTTCCGCCTGTTCCTGCTGTGTCGCCTTTTAGACCAGGATCAGTTTCAGTAACGGCCAGGTTAACAAAGTTAGGTGGAGACACTAATAACGGGGTGCCATTCCATAATGTCACCGTGTAAACGTATTGTTCTTTTAACCATTTTTTGCAATCAGCAATCGCATTGGCATCAGCAGCATGTTGCTCAAATGTAACGGGATCCATGAAATACCAAAATTCGCCATCTGTGTATGAATATTCTAAATCGATATCCGTTACATCCGCACCTTCAACACTTTCATTTGATTTGAATGTACGTTCGTTAACACGACCTGTTTTTAAGTTACGGTATTTAACGCGATTAAATGCTTGGCCTTTACCTGGTTTAACAAGTTCGTTTTCAAGAATGCTGCATGGGTCACCATCCAACATAAATTTAAGTCCGCCTTTAAATTCATTTGTACTAAAATTTGCCATAGCAACCTCTTTTGGGGGACGATCATCGTCTGTGAAAATTACAAAGTCCGATATGATACCGCAATCACACCCCTTGGTGACAAAACAAGCTTGGCAAATTGAATTGGCAAACACGATTAAAGACCCGATAGATCTACTTGCCAAACTAGGATTATCAGGCGAATTAGATGCTATTTCCCCCGATTTAATCATGGGCTTTCCCTTACGGGTACCGCAAAGTTATTTTGAGAAAATGCGCTACGGTGACAAGAATGATCCCTTGTTGCGCCAAGTATTCCCACTTATTGACGAATCTATTGAACAACAAGGCTTTGTCCACGATCCTGTCGGTGATCACAATGCCATCACCTCACCTGGTATCTTGCAAAAATATAATGGCCGAGCCTTATTGCTCACCACTGGTGCCTGTGCGATTCATTGCCGCTATTGTTTTCGGCGTCATTTCTCTTATAGCGATAGCAATCCGCTCGCCAGCCAATGGCAAACAACTCTGGATGCGTTAAAATCTGATCTCTCAATTAATGAAGTCATATTCAGTGGTGGTGATCCACTCACATTAAGCGATGCTAAATTAGCAGCATTGGTTGAACAACTTGATGCTATTCCACATCTAAAACGACTACGCATTCATACGCGTTTACCGATTGTCATTCCAAGTCGGGTTGATCATGCATTATTAAAATGGATTAGTAGCTCCAGATTACATGTAGTAATGGTTATTCATAGCAACCATGCCAACGAAATTGGTGATGATGTTGCAATCGCATTAGCCAAACTCGAGACTGCTGGTTGTCAGCTATTAAATCAAGCGGTATTACTTAAAGGCGTTAATGACAGTGCTGAAACCTTAGTTAAACTCAGTGAACGCTTAAGTGATGTTAAAGTCATGCCCTATTACTTACATCTGCTCGATCGTGTTGCTGGTGCCAGTCATTTTGATGTGTCAGAGCATGATGCTATTGAACTGACTGCCCAAATCAGAGCGATTCTTCCCGGTTATCTTGTACCGCGTTTAGTTCGAGAACAGCAAGGTGAAGTTAGTAAAACGGTGATTGCTTAATGTAGATCTTGACCATGCCAGTTTCAGAGCCTCATTTTCCCGTTTATTGCCGCCAAAAACTAAACTGTTTTTGTGGATGAAGTAGTCGAGTGTTTGAGCGTAGCGAGTTGTCGACTACGCCACAAAAGCAGTTTGTTTTTTTTGGAGATAAGGCAATTTTGGGTGTCCTTTGAATAAAATACATCCATGTATTTCACCCCTATCGGGGTTGCTCTGCATTTCAAATATGCTCCAGCATATTTGTCTTTGGTTCGTTTTTTTGGGCACGTACAAATTCGTCTGGAACCAATTTGGATGCCGGAGGCGCCCGAAGGGTGAGTGGCTGGATGCCACGAATCAATAAAATGAACGAACAGCGGCGAGCATAGAACTTATGGGATAAAAAATATTAAAAACAAACACTTAAATTCATTGTAAAGATATATCTAATCCCAAATCAAGGTTACTTAACCCCGCTCTGCTAAAGCAACATACTCTCTAACACCGCTACCCGTATAGATTTGAGTAGGACGATAAATACGGTTATTAGAAATTTGTTCACGCCAATGTGCTAACCAGCCCGCTGAACGCGCAACAGCAAAAATAGCGGTAAATTGATCTGCTGGAATCCCCATTTCTGCATATAAAATTCCAGAATAGAAATCGACATTAGGATAAACACCTTTGTGACCAAGTCGCTCTGCACAGATTTCTTCAACTTTCATTGCGGTTTCAAAGGCTTGGTCAAGACTTCCACCACGATCTTCCATCAACTCGGCTACCAGTTTATGCAAAATAGTTGCGCGTGGATCTTTAACTTTATATTCACGATGCCCCATACCCCAGATAACTTCTTTATTAGCTAATCGCTTATCAATCCATTTTTCTGCTTTTTTCGGGCTACCGATTTCTTTTAGCATATCAACAACATACGAATTAGCCCCACCATGTAATGGACCTGATAAGGTTCCAATTGCACCCGAAATAACGCTGTATGGTGTTGCCAAGGTTGAACCAGACACTAATGCTGAAAAGGTTGAGGCGTTTAAAGTATGTTCCGCATGAAGAATCAAACAGACATCCATGATTTTTGCCATCAATGGATCAGGCTCTTTGCCTGTGAACATATAAAGCAGGTTTTCGGCTACCGATAGATCTTGACGCGGTTCAATTGGGTCATAACCTTGGCGCATATGTTCCCACATCGCGACCAATGGAGCCATTTGAGCAATAATATTGACAGTCATATTACGAACGTAATTGAGATCCTCACACACCGCGGCATTGGTTAAACATTCTGTACCAGGGTAAAACATGCCCAAACTGGACACGGCTGTTTGCAACATATCCATGGGATGACCGGTTGATGGAAAGTGTCGCATCATTTCACGAATATGATATTTAATTCGATAATGACTACGTAAATCGCTTGTAAACCCGTCAAGTTCTTTTGCTGAAGGTAATTCACCATCCAATAGCAATAAGGTTGTTTCTTCAAAACTGCTATTTGCAGCTAGTGTTTCAATAGGGTAACCACGATACGATAAGATACCTTTTTCACCATCTATATATGAAATTGCTGACTTTGTCGCAGCAACACCTTCCAAACCTGGTAAGAAATCACTCATTAAAAACCCCATTTTTTTCAAATATTTATATTGTTATGATGACCAATAACAACAAGGTCTATCACATTTAGTCTTCGCTTAAGCGATTAATTCAAAACATCGCTCCATATATTTTTAGCCCATGCATTAGCATAGACGCCTTCTAATTCACTTGCTTGGGCTGAGACGCCACCACCCGGCATGGCTAACATGGTGGCATGTTCTTTACTGTAACGATAGACAGCGGCAACATGGCCAGCTTTATTATTGTCGATAAAACTATAACAGGTATTGTTCAATAAAGGTTCCTGTTCTGGCTGTTGGTCGTTTAATAATGCCACTATTGCAGCTGCACATATTTTCGCCTGTGCATTTGCTATATGTCCTGATTTTGGTAATTTGGCATGTATCGCATCGCCAATAACGTGAATATAGTCAGTCACTTTAGACTCATAAGTCAGAAAATCAACCTCACACCATCGTTTATCAATGTTGATGACACCTGCCAGTTCGGCCACTTTGCCGGCTTTTTGAGGTGGAATAACATTTAAAACATCAGCATTAAATGTATCAAATTCAGATTCAACCTGTAATGTTTTAAGGTCAACGTTTTCTATGATACTACTAGGCAGATACTCAATTAAACCCGGGTAATACTGTTGCCATGATGATTTAAACAAGGCTTTTTTAGAAGCAACATCTCCATTTGCATCTAAAATCAATAATTTAGCTGTAGGATTGTGGTGCTTTAAATAATAGGCAATTTGGCAGGCACGTTCATACGGTCCGGGAGGACAACGAAATGGTGTTGCGGGTACGGTCATCACTACTCGACCACCTTGTTTCATCGTCATTATTTGTTGATATAAATTGACTGTTTGAGATCCAGCCTTCCATGCATGAGGTACCTTTTGTTGGGCTTGTTCTGTTGCCAGCATCGGTAACTGGTCATAGATAAAATCAACACCTGGTGCTATAACCAAACGGTCATAATCCAAGACAACACCATCATGTAATGTTACTTGTTTATTTTCAGCATCAATCGCTATAACTTCAGCTTGGACTGTATCCACACCGTATTTAGATGATAATTGATTATAACCATAAGTTAATTGCTGTAATGTTCGATTACCACCTAGCACCAGATTACTTTGCGGGCAAGAAACAAATTGAGCGTTGCGTTCAACTAAAATTACATCAATATTACGTGACCACATTTTGATGTATTTGGCTGCCGTAGCTCCGGCAAAACCACCACCGACCACAACGACGCGTTGTCTTGCTTTTGACTGATTAGCCATGACTAGTTGAGGCATGGTTGCGATAGAACCTGCTACAAGCGCTGATTTTATAAAGCTACGTCGTTTTAGTGCCATAAAGTGCCTCTTCCTCAACTTTGCTCTGGTTTTAGCGCATGAATCACTTAATTACGAAACATGCTCGCCTTGTGCTTGTAAGTCGGCATGATATGACGATCTTACCATTGGGCCACTTGCAACATGCTCAAAGCCCATCTCCTTAGCTGTTATAGCTAATTGATCAAACTCTGCCGGTGTCACAAATCGTTCTACTGCAAGATGATGGCGACTTGGTTGTAAATATTGACCTAGGGTTAGCATACGACAGCCATGATCACGCAAGTCTTGCATGACTTGTTTAACTTCATCTATGGTTTCACCCAAACCGAGCATCAAACCAGATTTAGTCGGAACATCAGGGTGTAAAGCCTGAAAGTTTTTAATCAAATCAAGTGACCATTGATAATCAGAGCCAGGTCTCACCGCTTTATAAAGCCTTGGAATACTTTCAAGATTGTGGTTAAAAATATCCGGTGGATTATTAGACAGTTGTTCTAATGCCACTTCCATACGCCCACGAAAATCGGGCACTAAGATTTCGATCCGGGTTTGCGGTGATTGCTTGCGAATTTCAGCAATACAAAGTCCAAAATGGCTTGCACCACCATCCCGTAAATCATCTCGATCAACTGATGTTACCACTACATGTTTTAAGTTCATTGCCGCGATGGTTTTGGCTAAATGTGCCGGTTCATTGGCATCAAGCGGATCAGGTCGACCATGTGCGACATCACAGAAAGGACAGCGACGTGTACAAATATTGCCCATAATCAAAAACGTCGCTGTTCCGTGTGTAAAACATTCACCTAAATTAGGGCATGCCGCTTCTTCACACACAGTATGAAGATTATGATCACGTAGTAATTTCTTAATGCGCCCTACTTCAGGATGACTGGGTGCTTTCATCCGAATCCATTCTGGTTTACGTTTAGGATCAGTAGGTTCGATTTTAATTGGAATACGAGATACTTTGGACGCACCTTTCAGTGCGGTTACATCTCGTTTGATGTGTATCGTTTCAGTCATGTTTACCCTTGTTTTGTATCTGTGTTTGTAACGCAGATACAAACCGTTGTTTTATCTGTGCCATAGTTAAATCTACCCCTAACCCGGCCAGGTCAATCACCTTCATATTGGCATAACCGCAGGGGTTAATATAACCAAATGGTGTGAGATCCATAGCCACATTTAAACTGATGCCATGATAACAACACCCCCGCTTAACCCGTAAACCAAGAGATGCGATTTTTTTATTGTCAACATAAACACCAGGTGCATCTTTACGTGCATAACTGTCAATATTACTTTGTTTAAGTAGATCAATGACGCTATTTTCAAGACTTGTCACCATATCTCGTACACCAAGATTTAATCGTCGCAAATCAAATAAGGTATAAGCAATAAGTTGTCCGGGGCCATGATAGGTTACTTGTCCCCCTCTATCTGTTTGGACTACAGGGATAGTATTTGGATTAAGAATATGTTCTGCTCTACCGTTTAAACCTTGTGTAAAAACAGAAGGATGCTCAACTAACCATAGTTGATCAGGGCTATTTTGATCACGCTGTGTCGTATAGGACTGCATCGCAGACCATATTGGTTGATATTCAACCAGACCTAACTCTTTGACGATCATTTTATCTGCGATTACAGCACATATTTGACGAGTTCATGTCCACTCAGATCACGATAAATCGCATCTAACTGGGCTTTGCTCGTTGCGTTAATCGTCACGGTTACTGAGGTGAATTTACCACCTGAACTTTGTTTGGTCGTAACCGCTCCCTCATCTAAATCATCAATATGACGACGAACAATAGACACTACAAGACTATCAAACTCAACACTGGATTCGCCCATGGCTTTAATTGCAAAGTCACACGGAAACTCAAGTAATGTGTCTGTTTCTTGTTCCGCCATGATTAACCTTTTGATTTTTTATACTGCTGGTAAAGACTGTCTATCTGTTTCCAAACAGGACCAGGCTTGCCATCACCAACAGCGTCATTATCTAATTCAGTAATTGGCACTACTTCTTTGGTTGAACTGCTCATCCAAATCTCATCAGCCTGTCTTAGTTGCTGCTCTGTCACCGCTTGTTCCAGCAGCGGTATGTCATTTTCCAAAGCCAGTTTTATGACTATCTCACGCGTGATGCCTGGCAAGACTTTTTCGTCCTTGGGAGAGGTGTAGATCGTACCATCTAATACAACATAGGCATTGCTAGCTGCACCTTCGGTTAAATACCCATCACGGATTAACAGTGCTTCCTGAGCACCGGCTTCTTGTGCTTGCTGTTTCAATAAACTGTTTGGCAATAACGTAATCGCTTTAATATTGCAGTTTGCCCAACGAATATCAGCCAAAGTAATCGCTTTAATACCGTTTTGTTTGTACTTTTCTGGAACAGCTTGTAATGGATTACTCATTGCAAATGCAGTCGGTTCCACACCTGTTGGAAATAAGTGATCTCGTGGTGCTACACCACGCGTTACCTGCAAATAAAGTGATTGATCGCCACCACCATTACGGACGACCAATTCCTCTATCATTATTTGCCACTGGCGCGGTGTCATAGGATTTTTCATCCTGACGCCATCTAAGCTGTACTGCAATCGATTCAAATGGGCTTCTAATTCAAAACAATGGCCATCATAAACAGGGATCACTTCATAAACGCCATCACCTAATAAAAACCCACGATCAAACACTGAAACCTGTGCCTGGTCTGCTGGTAAAAATTGACCGTTTAAATAAACATCTTTCAAAGATTTAGCCCCAAATCAGTAACAAAATACTATCAATAAGACGGTGCCACCAGCTGCCCTGTTCGACGGTGTGTAATGCAATTAAAGACTCCTGCGCAATAACGTCATCATCCAGACGTAGTTCAACCTGGCCTAACTGACTACCTGCTTCGATCGGTGCGACTAAAGGCTGCTGTATATTGGTTGATGCAACCAGGTCTTTATATCGACCTCTCGGCACAGTTACAGCTAAGGGCTTGGCCAATCCTAATTCAATTTGCCTGGTAGCACCTTTCCATACTTTAGTGTCAACCACTTTAGTTTGAGCCTGATACAGATCATGTGTTTCGAAAAAACGGAAACCATAATTAAATAATTTTTGTGTTTCCTGCGCTCGTGCATTTTCACTGCGTGTGCCTAATACCACTGAAATCAGGCGCATATCACTGCGTACAGCAGAAGCAGCTAAACAATAGCCGGCTTCTTCAGTATGACCCGTTTTCAAACCATCAACAGTCGTATCACGCCATAGCAATTTATTGCGGTTGTGTTGGGTGATACCGTTATAAGTGAATTCTTTTTCTGCATACCACTTATAGTGGTCAGGAAAATCGCGAATAACCGCTGCTGATAAAATTGCAATGTCTTTTGCCGTTGTATAGTGATCAGGATCAGGTAAGCCGGTTGTATTGCGATAATTTGTATCAAACATGCCCAATTTTTGAGCATATTGGTTCATCATTTGAGCAAAGGTTTCCTCGCTACCAGCGATATGCTCAGCCAATGCAACTGCAGCATCATTGCCTGATTGAATGATCATGCCACGTAACAAAATTTCTACTGGTACTTTGGTATTGACTTCAATAAAGCTACGTGATCCCACCATACGCCATGCTTTTTCACTGATCAGCACGTCATCATCTAAAGCAATATTGCCGGCAGCAAGTTCATGAGAAACCACATAAGCTGTCATAAGTTTAGTAATACTTGCTGGCGGCAATCGCTCTGTTGAATTTGATTCGGCAAGGACTCGACCACTGGCAAAATCCTGCAAAATATAAGCTTTAGCAGCAATTGATGGTGCTGAAGGGTTAGGTGTTATAGCCGCTTGCGACACTGATACAGCCATCACAAAACCAATTAAAACGATCCTCTTTAATTTTTTTAACATTGCAACTCTCAATAAATTATTTATTCAACAACAATGTGCACATCATTATAGCCAAGATCGACTAAACGATTGGCTAAGGTATCACCATATTCTACATTGGCTAATGGACCGACACGCACTCGATACAAATTACCGTCAGGTTTATTGAGCGGTGCAATTAATACCGCATCACCAATAGCCTGTTGTAATTGCTTTTTTATTTGTTCAGCTCGCGACGATGTACTAAAAGCACCAACTTGCAGATATAAGCCAACTAGCGCATTTGTTTCAGGATAGCTAACTTCGCTCACTACTGATGTTGGCGCTTGGCCAGCGCTAATAGCACGCACTTCAACCATGCCCGTACCTTTTGCCAAGATGCCAAGCTTTGATGCAGCACTATAAGATAAATCTATAATGCGATTGCTATGAAAGGGACCTCGATCATTCACCCTAACGATAACCTTTTTACCATTTTCCAAATTTGTCACTTCAACATAGGTCGGTAATGGCAGAGTTTTATGTGCAGCTGTCATGGCATACATATCATAGGGTTCGCCACTTGATGTACGTTTGCCATGAAATTTAGTGCCGTACCAAGAGGCAACACCACGTTCAACATAGCCCGTACTATCACTCATAGTGTAATAACGTTTTCCAAACACCTCATAGTGAGCTGGATTGCCATATTTACTGCGAGGCTCATCTCGAGGAACTGCATTTGGAATATGAGCTACATCTGGTGCTGACTTGGGCGCACTATCCTGTTTATCACCCACACTACTACACGCTACTAATAACGCATAAAAAACAAATAATGCTAGTCGATTTAACCTGATTATTTTCATTTTGCTTGCTCATACTGTGTACGAATTAACTGTGCCAATTGGGTGACCGCCATAGCATACATTCGACTATGGTTATAGCGGGTAATGCTATAAAAATTTTGTCTGGCTAACCAATATTCTTCACCATCTTCCTGAGTTAGACTGATTAGAGCCAATACATCGTCACCGGCTGGCACCTCATCTAAACTAACACCGGCAGCACTAAGTTGTTCACGGTTAAGTGATGGTTTATAACCCAATGCAATCAGGTCTGCTGGCACGTCACCATGAAATTTAGTTCTATGAACAATTGATTCATTCGCGATCCAACCATGTAGTTTTAGATAATTGGCAATACTGCCGATAGCATCAACCGGATTTTCCCAAATATCCCTATGGCCATCATGATCAAAATCTACCGCATAACGTCGATAGCTACTTGGCATAAATTGACCCAAGCCCATAGCGCCTGCATAGGAACCTATCGGAGCTAATAACGATTTGTCCTCTTCTCTTGTCAGTAGCAAAAAGTGCTCTAATTCACTACGAAAAAAGGCACTACGTGGTGGATAACGAAACGCTAATGTTGATAAGGCGTCAACCACACGATATTTTCCGACATTACCGCCATAACGTGTTTCAACACCTAAAATTGCTAAAATAATTTCAGCGGGAACACCATAGATTTTCTCTGCGTTTGCCAGCGTTTGCTGATGCTGCTTCCAAAAATCAACACCACCTTGAATACGCTGGTCCGTAATGAAAATTTTACGATAGTCGTACCATGGCTTGCTTTTTTCTGCCGGGCGAGAAATCGCATCTAAAATCGGTTGTTTTACCTCAACCCGCTCAAATAAATGCTGCAACTTGTCGCGCTCAAAATCATGCTTTTGATGCATTTCCTCAATAAATTCTTCCACACCCGGAAGTTTGTTATCTGCGTATGAAACAGAAGTCATTAACAAAATACTTAATAGTAGTGTGAGTTTTTTCACGGTGACATCATCCTTCGGTGGGTATGAATAGACATCAGGATACCGAAGCCGGCTAATAAGGTCACCATTGATGTGCCACCATAACTGATTAATGGTAGTGGTACCCCTACGACAGGTAACAACCCGGTTACCATCCCGATATTAACAAAAACATAGACCAGAAAAGTTAAAGAAATACTCCCTGCTAATAATCGCGCAAAACTAGTTTGTGCCTGGCTGGCAATATAAACACCCCTTGCGGCCACTAATAAATAACATAAAATCAGCAGCCCAACACCAACCAGACCTAATTCTTCAGCAATAACCGCAAAAATAAAATCTGTCGAACGTTCTGGTAAAAAGGCCAGTTGGGACTGGGTTCCTTCCATCCATCCACGTCCAAAAATACCACCAGAACCTATCGCAATCTTAGATTGAATAATGTGATACCCGGTACCTAATGGATCAGATTCCGGATTTAAAAACGTTAATACTCGCTGACGTTGGTAATCATGCATGACATACCACAATACCGGTAATGCAGCTGCACAAAGACTTATAAAACTGATAATAAGGCGCCAACTAATGCCCGATAAAAAGATAACAATTAAACCTGAACTTGCAATAAGTAAGGCTGTGCCCAAATCAGGCTGTTTGGCAATGAGTACCGATGGCACGATGATCATAACTAAACCAATAAATATTCTGACAAATGTTGGTGGTAAGGGACGTTCTGCCAGATAAGTAGCGACAAGTAAAGGTACAGCAAGCTTCATTAATTCAGAAGGTTGGAAACGAAAAAAACCCAAGTCCAACCATCGTTGCGCACCTTTACCCTCATGGCCAAACAGTAATACAGCAATCAATAATATTAAGCCTGCACCATAAAGCCAATAAGAGTAATCACGCATTCTATCTGGATGAATTTGAGCGATAACGATTAACGCTGATAAAGCCATAGCCATGCGGATAAGTTGTCTGACAATTAAATCCGGATTTTGATTGCCTGCGCTATACAAAATCATTAGACCTGCTGACATTAGAGACAACAATAACAGTAACAACAATGCATCAATGTGTATGTGAGATAGAAGCCGTGTAAAGCTTATTTTGTGTTTTGCACTAGAATCACTAATCAAACTAGTCATCACTAACAACCCCGAAATAGTGCTTGATCATTTTGCGCGCAATGGGTGCCGCTGTTTTACTGCCGCCGCCACCATGTTCTGCAACGACGACGACGACAAATTCAGGATCATCAGCAGGTGCAAAAGCGATAAATAATGCATGATCATGTAATTTTTTGGCTAAGGTGTCAGCATCATATTTTTCATCTTGTTTAATGCCAAATACTTGAGCTGTTCCGGTTTTACCTGCAATTTTGAATGGCATATCTTTCGCTACAGGTCGCGCCGTTCCTCTCTTACCATGAACTACTTCTACCATTGAGTCTATGACCGCTTCCCAGTTTCGACTACGTTCTATCGGCAGTGGTTCTGCAATGATTGCAGGTATTAACTCTAGCTCACTTTCCACACTACTGCGTGTCGCTCTGGCAACCCTGGGCGTGATATTAATCCCTCGCATAGCCAATATTGCAGTGGCATGCGCTAACTGGATCGGTGTGGTTTGATTAAAGCCCTGACCAATGCCAGAAATCAATGTTTCTCCCGGATACCAGACCTGTCTGCGATTTTGCTGTTTCCACTCTTTTGATGGTGACAAACCTGCGCTTTCACTAGGAATATCAATACCCGATCGATGTCCAAAGTTAAATAAATCTAAAAAGCTATGAATGCGATCAATGCCTAAGGTATGAGCAAGATCATAAAAATACACATCACAGGACTGTGAAATTGCATCGTTCAAATCAACATGGCCATGACCATGTGATTTCCAGCAACGATAACGATGATCCTGTCCCGGCAAGGTATACCAACCTGGACAAAATGATTTTGATTGTTCTGAAATAACGCCCATTTCCAGACCAGCCAAGGCAATAAATGGTTTTAAGGTTGAGCCAGGTGGATAATGACCGCGTAATGCGCGATCAAATAAAGGTCTGTCTGGCGAATCACGTAACGCCGCATATTGTTTTGAACTGATACCAGATACAAATAAATTGGGATCAAATTCGGGTTTGCTGACCATCGCTAATATCGCGCCTGTTTTCGGGTCAAGTGCAATCACAGAACCGTTAAACTCACCTAAAGCATCAAAAGCGACACGTTGTAAATTAGTATCTAAGTGCAAGAATAAATCACTACCTGAAACAGGCGCAGATCGAAATAGTTCTCTGACCACCCTACCTTGCACATTGGTTTCTACACGTTGATAACCAACAGCCCCATGGAGCAGTTCTTCATAATATTTCTCAATACCAGTCTTACCAATTTGTAAGGTACCTTTATAATCCTGTTCATCAATGTATTGTTGTTCGCGCTCGTTAATACGACCAACATAACCTACGGTATGAGCAAATAACGCGCCTTGTGGATAGTGTCGAATTAGTCGACCAACGACATCAACACCAGTAAAGCGATGGCGATTGACTGAAAACATCGCCACTTCTTGTTGTGTTAAGCGCTCACGAACAATCACTTGTCTAAAACGACGCTGGTGTTTAATGCGCAACTTAAGATCGTCAATTTCCTCATCCGACATCGCAAACATATCAGCCAGCTCGTTCAATGTTAGGTCAATATCTGGCACGTTTTCAGGAACAAGTTCTAAACTGAAGGTCGGAATATTTTCTGCTAACACGATGCCATTACGATCATAAATCAGCCCACGTTGCGGTGGTAAAGGCTCAATGTCTACACGATTTCTATTTGATAATGAATCAAAATATTCATGTTCAAAAACCTGAAGAAAAACCAATCGAATCATTATTATAATGAATAACAGACCTGTAAAAATTACAGAAAAAATAAGCCGATCATTGACTAATCGGCCTTCACGAAAGTGGTCTTTCAGGGCAAAGCGATTTGACATAGCTTAATCAGTTAACATGGAAGTTTCGTCTAACACTACGAAGCAGCGCATACATTACAGGCCAAAGCACTGTACTCATTACAGCTGGCAACCATAATGTGAAATCAAAGGTACGTGATGAAACCAACATTGAAATAACGTTAACCAAAAATACCAATGCCATGATACTTAATGCCTGTTGCCATAGCGGGTATTGCCGTAATTGCAAATGAAAGCGTAAGACAAAATAGACAACCAGCGCATAGGAAAAAGCCAAAATCCCTAATTGACCTCCCAAGGTTACATCCATAATCAACCCTGTGCACCAGGCAAAACCGACACCTACGCGCTTGGGTAAGGCCATCGCCCAATAAATCAGGGTCATGACCACCCATTCTGGTCTAATAAAACGGATATTTTCAGGCAGAGGAACTAGCATCAAAATCATCGCGATAATGATCGAAATAACAATAAATATGTAGCCGTGTTGTTGTTTGTTATTGACCATCTTCAATTGGCTCCTGTTTCGCCACATCACCAGATGGTAGATCCTTTGCTGTTTCACCCTCCAACGGCTCACCATTTGTTGAAACAGTTAAATTTTGAGTGGGTAATACCAATAATACTTCACGACTTGTTTCTACTTTTGCTGCTGGTGTTACCTGAATATCTGCAAATGCTTGCCCTTCCGGATAATTAATTGCTCTTACCGTTCCCACTGGGTAGCCATTGGGGAAACGCCCACCAAAACCAGATGTTACAATTAAATCACCAACACGAACATCTGCACTATAGGGTAAATGTTCAAGTTGCAAAGGCTTGCCAAGTCCCCTGCCTGTTGCAATAGCACGTAGACCGTTTCGATTTATTTGCACAGGTATAGCATGGTTGGGATCTGTCAGTAAGATAGCACGACTGGAAAACGGACCCACTTCAATTACTTGCCCCATTACGCCTGTTGCATCCAGGATCGCTTGCCCAGAAAAAACACCGTATTGTTTGCCTTTATCAATAACGACTTGTTGTGAAAAAGGGTCCATGTCAATCGTCAGCAATTCGGCAACCAAAACACGTTCATTTAAGCGAAATGATGATCCTAATAGCTCTCTAAGACGCATATTTTCACGCTCTAACGCTTGCAGTTTTTGAAGACGGGCACTATTGAGCAAATTGGTCGCTTCTAACACAGCAATTTTTTGTTTTAAGTCGTTACGATCTTGAAACAAAGTCTGAGCCCACTCTTTGATGCTGGTTGGCACCGTAGCAATCGTTTGAAAGGGATAAACAAGTGTGCTTAAAACAGCTCTCACCGGCACAAAATAATTAAGTCGTGTATCAGCAAAATACAATAACAACGACGCTACTAACGCCAGCAGTAACCGGGCATTAAGTGATGGGATATGGGTAAATAGTGGTTTAATAGTTTACGTTCCAAAAACTAAAAAACCTTTGTCGATACCAATACCGACAAAGGTCGAAATGTCATTAGCAAAACATTATTCAAATGTAAAAACGTCAGTGCCTCTTTCATCAATCATTTCCAATGCACGACCACCACCACGAGCAACACAAGTCAGTGGATCTTCTGCAACGATTGCAGGTAAACCAGTTTCTTCCATCAATAATCGGTCTAAATCACGCAGTAAAGCACCGCCGCCAGTCAAAACGATACCGCGTTCAGCCACATCAGCACCTAATTCTGGCGGTGTCTGTTCTAATGCTGTTTTTACAGCAGCAACAATACCGGACAATGGATCTTGTAGCGCTTCCAATATTTCATTGCTATTTAATGTGAAACTACGAGGAATACCTTCAGCCAAGTTACGTCCACGTACTTCCATTTCTCTGACTTCATTGCCTGGATAGGCTGAGCCTATTTCTTTTTTGATTTTCTCAGCTGTTGATTCACCAATTAATGTGCCGTAATTACGACGTACATAATTAACAATTGCTTCGTCAAATAAATCGCCACCAATACGAACAGAAGCAGAATAAACAATACCGTTTAATGAGATAACAGCGACTTCAGTGGTGCCACCACCGATATCAAGTACCATTGAACCACTTGCTTCTTCAACCGGCATACCAGCACCAATTGCTGCCGCCATTGGTTCTTCAATTAAAAAAACATCACGTGCACCAGCACCGGCAGCAGATTCACGAATCGCGCGCCGTTCTACTTGTGTTGAACCACACGGTACACAGACTAATACCCGCGGACTAGGTTTCAAAAAACGACCTTCATGTACTTTTCGAATAAAATGTTGCAACATTTTTTCAGTAACGGTGAAGTCGGCAATAACACCATCTTTAAGCGGTCTGATCGCGGTAATATTTCCGGGGGTACGTCCCAACATTCTTTTGGCTTCAACACCGACTGCAGCGATTGAACGAGGACCGCCAGGGCCCTTATCCTGGCGAATTGCAACAACAGACGGCTCATCAAGAACAATACCTTTACCGCGTACATAAATCAGCGTATTTGCTGTACCAAGGTCGATCGACAGATCGTTAGAAAAAATTCCGCGTAGACGTTCAAACATTAGAAGAAACCATAACTCAAAGGGGTAAAACAGTTACTTTATCAATGCTGTGGGCTGTTGAGCAAGCGACGAATGATTTAAACTGCATACTTTATTGATAATAACCACCCTTGGAAGCGTAATGAGTTTAGATAAAAGCGATGTAGAAAAAATAGCGCATTTAGCCCGTTTAGCGATTAATGAAAATGATATTCCTGACTATGTGCGGGATTTGACTAATATCTTTGAACTAGTTGAACAGCTTAGTACAGCTGATACATCAGATATTTTACCAATGGCACATCCACTTGATGCTAACCAGCGTCTACGTGCAGACGAAGTAACAGAAACAAATCAACGTGATTTGTTCCAGTCTATTGCACCTAAAACTGAAGCCGGCGTTTACCTCGTCCCTCAAGTCATTGAATAACAGGCACACTCATGCATAATAAATCTCTTTCTGAACTTTCAACCTCATTACACAATGGTGAATTTAGCAGTGTTGAGTTAACCCAACACTATCTGGATCGTATTGCTGCGCATAATAGCTCACTTAATGCTTTTATTACTGTCACTGCTGACAGCGCACTTGAACAGGCACGCCTTGCTGACGTACGTTTACAACAAAAAACAGCAGGAACACTTACAGGTATTGCGCTCGCCCACAAAGATATCTTTTGTACGCAAGGCATTCGTACCAGTTGTGCATCCAAAATGTTGGATAATTTTATTGCACCTTACAATGCGACTGTTGTTGAAAAATTAAATGCTGCAGGCATGGTGACATTGGGCAAAACCAATATGGATGAATTTGCCATGGGCTCATCTAATGAAACCAGTTTTTATGGCGTTGTTAAAAACCCATGGGATACGGATCGCGTTCCTGGTGGTTCATCGGGTGGTTCAGCAGCGGCAATGGCAGCACGTTTAGCACCGATTGCAACAGGTACAGATACGGGTGGTTCAATACGTCAGCCAGCTTCTTTATGTAACTTAACCGGTTTAAAGCCTACTTATGGTCGTATCTCTCGTTATGGCATGATTGCGTTTGCATCCAGCCTTGATCAAGCAGGACCTATGGCAAATAGTGCTGAAGATGCCGCTTTATTATTAAATGAAATGGCCGGTTTTGATCCGCGCGATTCAACCAGTGTTGAACGTGATGTGCCTGATTACACGGCATCGTTAACTGCTTCTCTTCAAGGCTTGAGAATAGGTTTACCTAAAGAATTTTTTGGTGAAGGTCTTGATCCTGATGTTGCCACGACTATTGAAGCTGCCATTAAGACTTATGAGTCATTGGGTGCAACGGTCAAAGAAATCAGCCTGCCCAATTCACATCTATCAGTGCCAACATATTATGTCGTTGCTCCGGCTGAATGTTCATCAAATCTATCTCGGATGGACGGTGTTCGCTTCGGTCATCGTTGTGATGATCCAAAAGATTTGCTTGATCTTTACCAACGTTCTCGTGGTGAAGGTTTTGGTGAAGAAGTTAAACGCCGCATCATGATAGGTACCTATGCCCTATCTGCCGGTTATTACGATGCGTATTATTTGAAAGCACAACAATGTCGTCGCCTGATTAGTGATGATTTTAAACAAGCATTTAACGATGTTGATGTCATCATGGGACCAACAGCACCAACAACTGCCTTCAACTTGGGCGAAAAAAATGATGATCCGGTCGCGATGTATTTAGCCGACATTTATACCATCAGCACTAACTTGGCAGGATTACCAGGCATGTCTATTCCTGCTGGTTTTGTGAATGGCTTACCCGTAGGTTTACAAATTATTGGTAACTATTTCGATGAAGCGCGTTTATTAAATGTGGCACACCGTTACCAACAAGCAACCGACTGGCATCAACAAACACCTGCCGATTTTAAATAATTGAGCATAGACACTGCGATAGCCTATGTTTGGGCTATCGCTCAATTCTGCCAGTTTAAATTGAGGAATTGAAATGAAGGCATCAGAACTCTTTATCCGCAGTCTCGAAAATGAAGGCGTAGAGTATATTTTTGGTATTCCCGGCGAAGAAAATCTGGATGTTATGGATGCCTTGCTTGATTCCAAAATCCAATTTATCACGACCCGTCATGAACAAGGTGCTGCCTTTATGGCGGATGTTTATGGACGTGTCACCGGTCGTGCAGGCGTTTGTTTGGCGACATTAGGTCCGGGTGCAACTAACCTGATTACAGGTGTTGCCGATGCCAATATGGATCATGCACCTTTAGTTGCAATTGCAGGTCAGGCAGCAACAAATCGTTTACATAAAGAATCACATCAAGTACTTGATCTTGAAGCGATGTTTTTGCCAATCACTAAATACGCTACTCGTATATTAGAACCGGCTGTTATTCCTGAAATTGTGCGTAAAGCTTTTAAAGTAGCGCAAACTGAAAAAACCGGTGCCTGCTTTATCGAATTTCCTGAAAATATCGCTGAGATGGACTGTGATGATCTGCCACTTCGTGTTAAACACGCATCACCACCAGAACCAGCCATTGAACAGATTGAACGAGCTGCACAACTGATTTCAGAAGCTGAAAATCCTATTATCCTTGCCGGTAATGGCGTTATTAGGGCTCACGCTTGTGCTGCCTTAGCTGATTTTGCATTGAAATTAGGCATTCCCGTGGCCAACACATTTATGGCAAAAGGAGTAATCCCATTTAACCATCCCATGGCCTTAGGCAGTGTTGGTCTGCAATCGGGTGATTATGTCAATTGTGGTTTTGCTAATGCCGATGTGATTATCTGCATTGGTTATGACATGGTTGAATATCATCCTTATTTATGGCATCGATCTCGTGATCGTAAACTGATTCATATTGATACCAGCCATGCCGAGGTTGATGCATTTTATAGTGTCTTAGTCGGCGTCGTTGGCAATATCAACCATAGTTTAAATCGTATTGCAGCCTTAACAACACCGCATAAAGATAAAACTATGCGCACATTACGTGACAGCCTGGTTCAAGATATGAACCAACACCGTAATGATCTTGAATTTCCGGTCAAACCCCAAAAGATCATATGGGATTTGCGTACTGCAATGGACTTAAAGGATATTGTCATTTGTGATGTTGGTGCTCATAAAATGTGGATGTCCCGTATGTTTCGCTGTGAATATCCCAATACCTGCATTATTTCAAACGGTTTTGCCAGCATGGGTATTGCTGTACCGGGAGCAATTGCAGCAAAATTAGCCTACCCTGAACGTAAAGTGGTCGCTGTCACGGGTGATGCGGGTTTCTTGATGAATTCACAAGAAATCGAAACCGCGATGCGACTTAATATTGCGATCGTGATTTTGATTTGGAATGATGCCAGTTATGGGCTGATTGAATGGAAACAACAAAATCAATTTGGTCGTACCAGTAATGTAAAATTTACCAATCCAGATTTTGTTCAATATGCACAGTCGTTTGGGGCAGAGGGTATAAGGATAGAATCAACCGAACAATTGATGCCAACCCTGAAAAAAGCATTACAGAGTGAAACTGTTACCATTATAGATTGTCCAGTTGATTATCGCGAAAATTTAAAATTAACCGAAGCCCTAGGGCAACTCACCTTGCCCAACTAATTTAGAGAAACTAATGAAAACATATCAACAGCGCCTTATTTTAGTTGCCATTGTATTGACAGCTTTGTTTGCCGTCTTTTGGCTTACAGCCAATAAGCAGTCTGTGTCAGCTGAACTATCATTTACAGATATTGATAATCAAACTCACATTTTATCCGACTATCGAGGCCAACCGGTATTAGTTATATTTTGGGCAACAGATTGCCCTGGTTGCATTCAGGAAATGCCAGCGTTAATACAATTACACCAGGCTTATGCAGATAAAGGTTTGATCATGATTGGCGTTGCAATGGCACATGATACGCCTGAGCAAATTCAGGCCATGCGCACAGCACGTAATCTGCCCTACACTATTACTTGGGATAATAAAGGCGAAATCGCAACAGCGTTTAACAATGTTCGAGTTACTCCAACCCATTTTCTAATTGCGCCAGATGGTGAAATTATCATGCGCAAAATAGGCGCACTTAATATGGAACGTCTGACACAAGATCTACAGTCAATGGGGATCTAGTCAGATTATTTGTAAATCAACTACACATTAAGCCACCTCTATGGTATAAAGTTCGGCTTTGTAGCTTTAATTGGGGCGCGCATTCGCACCCTGTGTAATAAAATGTTCATCAGGAGCAGGTTCTAAAATGGCCAGAGTATGTCAGGTAACGGGTAAACGCCCTATGAGCGGTAACAATGTTTCTCACGCCCATAACAAAACAAAACGTCGCTTTCTTCCTAACCTTCACCCACATCGTTTTTGGGTTGAATCTGAAAATCGTTGGGTAAAATTGCGTGTGAGTAATCACGGTCTTCGTATTATCGATAAACGTGGGATTGATGCTGTATTAACTGACATCCGTGCCCGCGGCGAAAAAGTTTAGGAGAATAGATCATGCGCGATAAAATTAAATTAGTATCATCTGCAGGTACAGGTCACTACTACACTACAGATAAAAACAAACGTACTATGCCTGAAAAATTGGAAATGAAAAAATTCGATCCAGTTGTTCGTCAACACGTTATGTATAAAGAAGCTAAGATTAAATAATCTGGTTTTAAATATAGTAAAAAAACCCGCTATTGCGGGTTTTTTTTTGCCTAAATACCACGCCACTTTATGTTATATTCGCTTTTTTAATTACAACAAACAATTTATTCAAACGGAACTAATGATCATTTCGCCACCCAACCTATTTTTAATTTCTCTGCACCTTATTTTCGGTGGATATATAGCAGAGCACAATCTGAAACAACCAACATTTCGTGGGATAATATGACAACGACAACCTTGCTTAAAGCGGATGGCATATCTCGCTACTATGGTTCACATCGTGCTGTCGATAATGTCAGTTTTGAAATAAATAAAGGCGAAGTACTCGGCTTTCTAGGGCCTAATGGCGCTGGCAAGAGTACCACTATGAAAATACTTAGTGGCAACCTTTCACCTAATACCGGTGAAATTACTATTAATGGCTATGATTTACTGTCTCAACCCAAACAAGCAAAAGCGCATATTGGCTACTTGCCAGAGCAACCTCCTCTTTATAAAGAGTTAACGGTAATAGAATTCTTACGATTTTGTGCCCAAATCAATAACATTAGTCCATCAAAAAGATCTCAAGCTGTAAACACAGTGATTGAGCGTTGTGGTTTAACAGATGTCAGTAATCGCTTAATAGCTAATCTGTCGAAAGGTTATCAGCAACGTGTAGGCATTGCCCAAGCTATTATTCATACACCTGCTGTTGTCATCCTTGATGAACCTACTTCTGGCCTGGATCCAATTCAAATTAGGGAAATTCGACAGCTAATCAGAGATATAGCAACTGAGCACAGTGTGATTTTATCCACACATATCTTGCCTGAAGTTCAAATGTTGTGTGATCGTGTCCAAATCATTAATCAGGGACAACTTATTTTCACTGATACTATTGCAACACTCAGTCAATATATGCAGGCTTCAAATCTATTAGTCACACTGGTTAATCCACCCAGCATTACTACATTACAAGAATTGGAAGGTGTGATTACTGCCGAACAAGTAAGTTCAAATCGTTTTAGACTACATTATCATCCCGAACACAATCCAACCGAAACCTTGCTTAATAAAGCCGTTTCATTGCAGTGGAAATTAACTGAATTGAGTCCAGAACATCATTCATTAGAAGATGTCTTTATGAATATAATTCAACATGAATCATCTGCCAAACCAGAGAGTATGTAATGTTTAACCTTGCTCGTAACGAACTTTACCGTCTATTTTTATCGCCTCTCGCGTGGCTTATATTGGCATTGAGCACGCTAATCCTGGCCTATTTATTTTTAACTCACATTGATAATTTTGTTCAGATACAAGCAAAAATTTCCGCCATTGCTGGTGCTCCCGGTGTTACGGAACTGATTATAGTGCCCTTATTTAGTAATACCGCTACCATTTTGTTATTAATTACACCACTCATCACCATGCGCCTCATTGCTGAAGAACGGCGTAATGACAGTTTGCCATTGTTACTGTCTGCACCATTATCTATCTACCAGATCGCATTTGGTAAATTCTTTGGAACCCTAGGCTTTTTCATCATACTGTTAGCGCTGATTTGTTTGATGCCATTATCTTTATCCATTGGTAGCGCTATCGACTATGGTGTTATCAGTGCGGCTTTACTGGGTTTGGTATTATTAGTCGCCAGCTTTTCAGCGATTGGACTCTATCTATCTTCACTGACTAAACAACCAGCCATCGCAGCCATGACCACATTTAGTGGTTTATTCTTATTATGGATAATAGACTGGGCAGGAACAAATCAGATGGCTGGTGAAAGTTCAGGCCTATTTAACTGGTTATCACTGCTACGTCATTTTGAAACCTTGTTACAAGGTGAAGTAAATAGCAGTGATATTGCCTATTACCTGATCATTATCAGCCTGTTTCTTACTTTAACAATTCGACATTTAGATTCTGAGCGCTTGAACTAAGATGAAGCTTAACTCGAACACAAAGCGTAAATTAAGCCTGCAAAATAGCATCTTTTATATTTTGCTGATTGCCGTAACAACGTTGTTCGCTCAACTGAGTTTGAACACAAATGTCAGTTCAGACTGGACAGCAAATAACCGCTATAGCCTGTCCGAAACAACATTAACGTTATTAGGGCAATTAGATCAGACGATCAGCATCGAAGCATTTATCAGCCCTGATAATAGTGACTATTATCAGGCTCTTGATGCCTTGTTGGATCGCTATCAACGTAATAGTGACAAGCTCAAAATCAACATCATTAATCCTGATTTTGAACCTGAAAAAACACGCCAACTTAATATCCAGCAGCAAGGTGAAATGGTTGTCTCCCTCGGAGATAAACAGCAACATGTCTTCGATTTATCTGAACAATCGCTGACGAATGCATTGATTACTGTTTCTCGACAACATGAACAATGGTTAATCTTCATTGAAGGCCATGGTGAAAGAACACCACTCAATCAAGCTAACTTTAACCTGTCGGTGTGGGGAGAAAATTTAAAACAAAAAGGCTTTAAACTTTTAGGGTTAAATTTAGTTGAGAATAGCCAAATTCCAAGTAATACAGCAGCAATCGTTATAGCCAGCCCAGAACAAGCATGGCTGGACGGTGAAATTGCACTTATTCGAGACTACATTTCCAATGGTGGCAATGTTATCTGGTTAGCAGAACCCAATAATAACGCTCAATTAGATGCGATAGCTGAACAACTCGGGCTTGAATTTATCAATGGCACCGTGATTGATCCTAATGCTGAAATGTTGGGAATTACTAACCCTGAATTTACACTTATTATTGACTATGCCAATCATCCTGTCGGCCTTGCAACCAAGGGCGTAACCTTATTTCCTCACGCAACGGCTATCGATGTAGTTAATGATGATTTATCATCCTGGCAGTACACACCGTTATTGATGACGCAAGACAATGCATGGGGTGAGGCCGTAGCAACTCAAGACAACGATATTCTTAGTTTTGATGAGGGCTTAGATACCGCTGGTCCGCTAACGCTTGGCTATTTAATCACGCCAAAAATTGACAATACAATAACGTCAGCCAAACAACAACGTATTGCCGTTATAGGTGACGGCGACTTTCTATCAAACACATACATTGGTAATGGTTCAAACCTTGAATTAGGTATCGCCTTGGTCAATTGGGTTGTGGGTGATGACAGACTGGTTGAAATACCGGTAAAAACAACGATAGATAATACGCTGGATTTAAGTCCCACCCAATCCTTAATTATCGGTTTAGGCTTTTTGATAGCTCTACCTCTTTTATTAGCCAGTATCGGCTTTGGACTATGGTGGATTAGAAGAAAACGATGAAATCGCGCTATCTAATCAACTTGTTACTTGTCATTATTGTATTGGTGCTCTACTGGTTTAACAGCCAAACAGTACCAAGTAGTGATAACAGCTATTCTCCCCTAACATCTATTGCTAGAGAATCTATCACTAGCATTACAATTACCCGTTCAAATAACGATACTATCTTGCTTACAAAACAAGATAATGGCTGGCAGCTTATCCAACCCCTTACGGCTAAAGCGAACGACACTCGAATACAACTGATTTTATCGTTATTATCAACAGCCAGTTTTGCCCAACTTACGCCAAAAGATGACACTGAATTATCACGTTTTGAACTTAATGACTCGTCTCCTAGCGTCAGACTTAACGATCAGTTATTTCAATTTGGAGCAACAGAAACATTGAGCAAGCATCGTTATATTTTCTATAAAGACACGATTCATCTTATTGATGATCACATCAGTCCGTTACTTAATGCCAGTGCAAGCAGCTTCATTGAAAATCGTTTATTCGCGTTGAATAAAACGATTAAAACCTTGTCACTACCAACTTTAGATGCCGATAATCGACTATCCAAAGATACTATCACTGTGACTCAACACAATGGCCACTGGCAAACAAATGATGTAACGCTTAGTGCTGATGCCTTAACAAGCCTAATCCAAACCTGGCAACATGCTTATGCTACTCAAGTATTACCACTCACTGACAAGGAACAAGCAGCTGCTATTCAACATACAGTAGAAATAACATTCAAAAATCAACCTGTGAAAATCAGCTTGTCGATACTAGTCAACGAAAATAGTCTTTCGATTATCGATGATCAATCTCAGCTAAAATATCAATTTCCGATTTCAATGTTGAATCAATTATTCGCTGTTACAGACCGTCCTCAATAATGCCCGAATTACCTGAAGTAGAAACGACTAAACGCGGCATAGAAGCCTATGTTGTAGACAATAAAATAACCAAGGTCATTATTAGACATTTTTCACTACGTTGGCCTATTGATCCTGATCTTGCTTCAATCCTTGATGGCAGAACAATCACTGGGCTGTCTCGAAGAGGTAAATACCTGCTATTTCAGACCGATAGTGGTTGCTTAATCATACATCTTGGTATGTCTGGAAAATTACGCATATTACAAAAACAACAAGCCAAGACTGTTCTAAAACATGATCATGTTGATATCGAATTTAAAGATGGCTATGTCTTGCGATATAACGATCCTAGACGTTTTGGTGCAGTTTTGTGGATAGATAATGATCCTGAGCAGCATCAATTATTGAAGTATTTAGGACCAGAACCCCTTACTGATGAATTTGATAAAGCCTATCTATGGCAACAAATTCAATCACGGTCGAGCAGCATTAAAACAGTGATCATGAATAGCAAGATTGTGGTAGGCGTTGGTAATATCTATGCAAATGAAGCGCTATTCTTAGCGGGCATTCATCCAAAAACAGTAGCAAACCAGCTTACAATACAACACTGTCAGCAATTAGTGGCACAGATCAAACTTGTCTTGGATAGAGCGATTCAAGCGGGTGGAACAACGTTAAAGGATTTTAGGAAAGCCGATGGAAAACCGGGCTATTTTGCACAAGAACTTAATGTGTATGGTCGGGAAGGTCGGGCTTGCTTCCATTGCGGAAGCGAGATAAAACATTTTAAAGAAACACAGAGAGCAACATTTTATTGCCCTCTGTGTCAGCTCAGCGATTCAACTAAAGCTTAGTTTATAACGGTTACTTCTTCCGCTTGCCAACCTTTGTCGCCTTTAGTCACACTAAATTCAACACGTTGACCTTCATCTAACGTTTTAAAACCATCACCTTGGATCGCACGGAAGTGAACAAATACATCATCGCCACCTTCACGCTCTAAAAAGCCGAAGCCTTTTGTTGCGTCAAACCACTTTACACTTCCTGTTACTTTTTCAGACATACAAATACTCTTAATTTAAAAATTTTAACTCGGTGAGTTCGACTCACCTAAAACGGCTATAAACATAATTCATAACCTCCAACAAACCGGTCGGAAACGGTACACTAACAGGATAATTATCAGATAGCAAACAATAACTTTTATTCGCTAAATTTATTATTAGTCAATGACATACGCCATAGAAATGTCATCAGAATGTCATCTGTTTATGCTAATGACTTATCGTTATTTTTGTTTTGAAAAATAATCTGCTATAAGTTCAATTTCTTCTGTTGTATAGGCACTTGCATGATGCAACATCACTGTTGAAGGCCGTTCTCCACCAGTAAATTGTCGCATTTGTTCTATGATATGGGCTGAAGCCAATCCAGCTAAGCTTGGTGTACCACCGACACTGTGACCATTGGTGCCATGACATGCAGCACATGAAGATGCGAGTAATTCAACATTCCGCACACTATCTTGTGCATGCGCATAAGGTAACGGTGTCACGACTAGAACTGACCATAATAGTGCTTTGCGTATCATATAAATCCCCCATTGACCTCAAACCAAGTTATTACTTATAGCCTAGGCTATAATAGTTCGCTACATACAACTTAGATAGTGATTTATGGCAGAACAATTACAACTTGAAGGCATCATACCAGATGAACTCGCAGGTATGCGCTTAGACCAAGCACTTGCCCAATTATTCCCGGATTTCTCGCGAGGTCGACTCACCAAGTGGATTAAATCGGGTGACGTATTAATCGATGGTATACAACTTCGCCCACGCGATGCCATTTCAGGTGGTGAAAGCGTTGTTATTTCAGCAGAAATAGAAGTTGTCGATGATAGCTGGTCTGCTGAAGCAATTGAACTAGATATTATTTATGAGGATGATTCCGTCATTATTCTCAATAAGCCTGCAGGTATGGTTGTTCATCCAGGGGCGGGGAATCATGAAGGTACATTGGTTAACGCCCTACTTCATCATTGCCCTCAATTAGAAGGCATTCCTCGTGCTGGTATCGTTCATCGTATTGATAAAGGTACGACCGGATTATTGATGATAGCCAAAACCCTACAGGCTCATAATTCTTTAGTCATACAGCTACAAGAACATACTGTGCTTCGTGAATATCAAGCAATTGCAATGGGAGTTATGACAGCCGGCGGTACGGTTGATGAACCCATTGGTCGTCACCCTATCGATCGTAAACGCCAAGCCGTCATAGGTTCAGGCAAACATGCTGTAACCCATTATCGTGTACAACACCGTTATCGTGCGCATACCCATATACGCTGTCAGCTAGAAACAGGGCGTACCCATCAAATTAGGGTACATATGGCACATATTCGTTATCCATTATTAGGTGATCCTGTTTATGGTGGACGTTTACGCCTACCAAAAGGTGCCAGCGAACAAATACAAGCTGCATTACAAGGTTTTAGACGACAAGCATTGCATGCAGGTTTATTGGGCTTTATTCATCCTGAAACGGGTGAAGAAGTATCATGGCAGGTAGATATGCCTGAAGATATGCAATATATCCTTGAGGTGTTAGCGCAAGACCAAAAAGAAAATACTGAAACAAAACTATATTAATCAACAATACTAGTCAGGATTAAGCCTTACTCGCCAAACATAAAACATCAGATAAAAAAAGGCCGGTAAAACCGGCCTTTTTAATTTTATAACTAAGAACTTATTTCTTGGCTTCCTCTGCGCGTTCTTTAGCGGCTTTAATAACGTCTTCAGACACGTTACGAGGACATGGACTGTAGTGTAAGAACTCCATTGAGAACTGACCACGACCAGATGTCATAGTACGTAAAGTACCGATGTAACCAAACATTTCACTTAATGGGACATCAGCTTTAATACGAACACCTGTTACACCTGCATCTTGAGATTTAATCATGCCGCGACGACGGTTAAGGTCACCGATAACGTCACCCACATGATCTTCAGGCGTGAACACGTCAACCTTCATGATTGGTTCCATCAATTGAGGACCTGCTTTAGGCATAGATTGACGGTACGCAGCCATCGCAGCTAATTCAAACGCAATTGCTGATGAGTCAACCGCATGGAAACTACCATCATATAATGTGACTTTAAAGTCTAAACATGGGTAACCAGCTAATACGCCACGATCCATCATTTTCTTGAAGCCGGATTCAACCGCTGGCCAGAATTCACGAGGAACTGTACCACCAGTAACCGTTGATTCGAATTCAAAACCACTACCTGGCTCACCCGGTTCGATAATGTAATCAATTTTACCGAATTGACCAGAACCACCAGATTGTTTCTTATGAGTGTAACTGTCTTCAATGCGTTGTGTGATTGTTTCACGGTAGGCAACTTGCGGTGCACCAACAGATACATCAACACCGTGAGTACGTTTCAAGATATCTACTTTGATATCAAGATGTAATTCACCCATACCTTTAATGATGGTTTCACCACTATCAAGGTCAGTTTCAACGCGGAAAGAAGGATCTTCTTTAATCATTTTACCTAGAGCGATACCCAATTTTTCTGATGCCGCTTTATCTTTAGGCGCAATCGCAATTGAGATAACTGGATCTGGGAAAACCATAGGTTCTAATGTTGCTGGGTTTTTAGGATCACATAATGTATGTCCAGTTTGAACATCTTTCATACCAACGATAGCGATGATATCACCAGCTTGCGCACTGTTTAATTCGTTACGATCGTCCGCATGCATTTCTACCATTCGACCAACACGTTCAGTTTTACCAGTAAAAGTATTAAGAACTGTATCACCTTTGTTTATGACACCTGAGTAGATACGGATAAAGGTTAATGCACCGAAACGGTCGTCCATAATTTTGAATGCAAGTGCACGTAATGGTCTGTCTGTATCAACAATCGCAAATTTTCCTGTTTCGTTACCTTCCAAATCAACTTCAGGTTGTGGGTCAACTTCAGTTGGGTTAGGTAAGTAAGCAACAACTGCATCCAATACCAGTTGAATACCTTTATCTTTAAAGGCAGAACCACAGTATGTAGGGAAGAAATCCATTTTCAATGTACCTAAACGAATACATCTTTGTAAATCTTCAATCGATGGTTCTTCACCTTCAAGGTATTTTTCCATCAAATTATCATCTTGTTCAACCGCAGTTTCGATTAACATCTCACGATATTCTTCGATTTGATCAGCCATATCTGCAGGTGGCTCTTCAATACGGAAAGCTGTTGTATCTGTTTCGTTATCCCATATCCATGCTTTACGTGTTAACAAGTCAACACAGCCTTTGAAGTCTTCTTCAATACCGATTGGTAAAACCATGACTAATGGAACAGCACCTAACACATCTTTTACTTGCTTAACAACACGGAAGAAATCAGCACCCATACGGTCTAATTTGTTCACGAAAATAATTCGTGAAACTTCAGAATCATTTGCATAACGCCAGTTAGTTTCTGATTGAGGTTCAACACCACCGCTGCCACAGAACACACCAACACCACCATCTAATACTTTTAATGAACGATATACTTCGATTGTGAAGTCAACGTGTCCAGGAGTATCGATAACGTTTAAACGGTGACCATCCCACTCACAAGTAGTAGCCGCTGACTGGATAGTAATACCACGCTCAGCTTCTTGCTCCATGAAATCCATTGTTGATTCACCATCGTGAACTTCACCCGTTTTGTGGATTTTACCGGTCAGTTTCAAAATACGTTCAGTTGTGGTGGTTTTACCCGCATCTACGTGCGCGAAAATACCAATATTTCTGTACTTGGATAAGTCTGCAGCCATTGTTTTGTCTCTAAAATTAGTAGGGTGTTATATAAACATGGAAATAAACCGATGCATTTTAAACTAATTTGCCGATCTATGCACCTTTAGTATCAACGTAATTATTAAGTTTCTTTGCCGGCTGTATTTTTTAATTTTGTGTCACTTTATTTAAAGCTCAGGTTTATGTTTTTTTATCTTTGTTATTGACCGGAAGCCATTGATATCGATACACAATACCTGGTACAGCCAATACCAAGAACAGACTAAATGTTGTAACAAAAAATTCCCAACCTTGCTGATAGACCTCACCTGAGAATTGAGTTTCAAATGCGATTGCCACCAATAAACACACAAAGTAATACACGATTAATTCAATCAATCGTATCAATACTGATTTTACAGCGGCTAATTTATAGATCAGAAATACACGTTCTGTTAACCAGGGAAGGTTAGCTATAACAAAAAATACAACAATTAGAGTAGCAGGAGACATAATAACAACTTATGAAAAAGTGATGGTACAAATCGCCATTAAAGCACCAGGGGAAATACCCAAAGCCAAGACCAGTAATGCATTCACACTAATGGCGATTTGCATATCTTTCGGTGCTTGTAAGGCATTTTGATCACTTGGTTTATCAAAATACATGACTTTAATTAAACGTAAATAATAAAACGCACCGATAACAGACATCACTACGGCAATGATGGCAATAGGAACAAGCCCAACTTCAACGACTGAATTGATGACCGCAAACTTGGCATAAAAACCAGCTAAAGGTGGAATACCCGCCATTGAGAACATTAAGATCAACATCATTAACGCAAACCATGGACTACGTTGACTAAGCCCCTTGAAATCATCAATATTGTCAGCCTCAAAGCCTTGGCGACTCATTAGAATAATCATGCCAAAGCCGCCCAAACTCATTAGTGAATAGACCAATACATAAAACATTGCCGCACTATAACCTTGGGCAGTACCCGACAACACGCCTAATAGAATAAAGCCAACATGTGAAATCGTTGAATAAGCCAACATACGTTTTAAATTAGTTTGTGCAATGGCCACCACATTACCAATTATCATTGATAATACTGACAGCATAATAGCCATATCTTGCCAATAGGCTTGGCTATCACCGAAACCATCGACTAATAACCTGATTGCCATCGCAAATGCAGCAATTTTGGGCGCAGTTGCAATAAACAAGGTCATTGCTGTCGGAGCACCATGATAAACATCGGGCAACCACATATGGAAAGGAACCGCCCCCAGTTTGAAACCAATACCAATCAGTAGAAAAACCAAACCAAAACTTAATACTGTTTTATCAATCTGTTGAGTCTGTAGCACCTGTGCAATATCGGCAATGGCTAAACTGCCAGTCACACCATAAATAATCGACATGCCGTATAGCAACATACCCGATGCCAATGCGCCTAATATGAAATACTTCATCGCCGCTTCAGTTGCCACAGCTGAATCACGCTGCATTGCGACCATTGCGTATAAACACAAAGACATCAGCTCCAAACCTAAATACAAGATTAAGAAATGATAAGCAGAAGCCATAATCATCATGCCCAGTGTTGAGAATAGCGCTAATACATAAAACTCACCCTTGAACAAAGAACGTGCTTTGAGATAACTGCTTGCATACAACAATACAAATACATTGATCAGGCATATAGCTAATTTCAATACGTTACTCAAGGTATCTTTAATATATGTGCCATCAAAACTAAGCCCACCACCACTGCTAATACTTTGGTAGATAATGAGTGCTGTTGCAATCAAGCTTAATTGGCTTAGAACATAGATGCTATTTGTCCCTTTCTCGCCACGAATCGCCAAGACTAATAACATCACACAGGCCATTACCAACATAAACATTTCTGGTAATGCAAAAGACATATTCGATACTTCAAACATCATAGTGTTGTCTTCGCCCTTATAGTTTTGACTGTGAAATTTGAGTTAATAAATGTTCAACTGAACTATGCATGACGTCAGTCAGCGGTGCCGGCCATAAACCGATTGCCAGTACAATAACGGCTAATGATGCCAACATGATAAATTCACGCTGATTTATATCTGTTAACTGAGCCACTTGATCATTAGTAACGTCACCAAACATCACGCGTTTAATCATCCACAAAGTATAGGCCGCACCTAAAATCAGGGTTGTTGCAGCCAAAAATGCAAACCAGAAATCAGCCTGAAATGCGGCTAAAATCACCATAAACTCTCCCACAAAACCTGATGTACCTGGCAAGCCAGCATTCGCCATCGCAAAAAACACGGCAAAACCACCAAATACAGGCATGGTATTTATGACACCACCATAGGCACTAATTTCACGGGTATGCATCCGGTCATATAACACGCCAACCGATAAGAACATGGCTGCTGCAATAAAACCATGAGAAATCATTTGTACCATTGCACCCTCAATGGCTAATTCTGCTCCACTGCCAGTAGCTGAATTAGCAAAAATCCTGAATACAATAAATAAACCCAAGGTTACAAAACCCATATGAGCAATACTTGAATAAGCAATTAGCTTTTTAAGATCAGATTGCACCAAGGCAACTAAACCAATATAAACAACCGCAATCAACGATAAAGTAATAACAAACCAATCCAATGCCATGCTGGCATCCGGTGTGATCGGTAATGCAAATCGTAACAGACCATAGCCACCAATTTTTAATGTAATGGCAGCCAAAATAACCGAACCGCCTGTCGGCGCTTCTACGTGGGCATCAGGCAACCATGTATGCACAGGCCACATTGGGATCTTAACGGCAAAAGCAATCAAAAAGGCTAAAAATAATAGCGTTTGTTGCGCCATCGATAAGCTAACATCATGAAAAGCAAGTATTGAAAAACTGCCTGATACATGCCGTAAATATAACAACGCAACCAGTAAAAACACCGATCCAAACAAGGTATATAAAAAGAATTTAATCGTTGCGTAAACTCGATTGGGGCCGCCCCAGATACCGATCACCAAAAATAGCGGAATCAGCATTGCCTCAAAAAACACATAAAACAAGATGGCATCAAGTGCAGAGAAAACGGCAATCATCAAGCCTTCCATGATCAGAAATGCCGCCATATAGTGACTGACACGATCTTTGATCACTTCCCAACCAGCTATCACAACTAACAACGTTGAAAATGATGTGAGGATAATTAACGGCATTGAAAAGCCGTCTATTCCAACAAAATAGTTGATATCAAAGCTTGCAATCCACGGTACCTGCTCAACAAATTGCATATGATAAGTGGCATTATCGAAGCCGACATATAAACCTAAAGAAGCAACAAAGGTGGCAGCTGAAACCAATAATGATAATGGTCTTGCCCATGGGTTGTTATCACCGTTAATTAATACCGCGATACCACCCAAAATAGGTAGCCAAATAATTAAGCTTAATAAAGGAAAGTCACTAAACATAAACGTTATATTTATCCTCTATCACGCAACAAAATAAGTAAGAAGCAGCCATAAACCCACAATCATGGCAAAGGCATAATGATACAAATAACCAGACTGAACTTGGCGTACCAGACTCGATATCACGCCTACGGTTTTGGCAGTACCATTGACTAAGGCACCATCGATGATTTTAATATCACCCACTTTCCATAAAAAAGTACCCACAGCTCTGGCACCACCAGCAAACACAGTTTGATTAAAATTATCAAAGCCATATTTGTTATCTAATAAACGGTATATCCAATTAAATCGTTGCTGTAGTGTTGCTGGTATATCCGGACGCTTCAAATAAAGATAATAGGCGGTGCCTACACCAGCCATCGCTAACCAGAATGGCAAAGCCATCATGCCATGAATAATGAAACTAAAAGCGCCATCAAAACTTTCAGCATGTTCTGCCAAGACATCATGCTCAGCATGCACCATAATCGCATTACCAAAAAAGTCGCCAAATACCATCGGGCCAATAAAATACCCTGCAACAATCGATGGAATTGCTAATAGAATCAACGGCATCGTAACAACGTTTGCAGGTTCATGTGGCGGATGACCATGTGCATCAAATCGTTCCTTGCCATGGAATACAAGGAAAAACAGTCTAAAACTATATAATGCGGTTACAAATACACCTGTTACAACAGCAAAATAGGCAAAGCCACTGCCGGCTACGTGTGAAGCATGTACCGCTTCAATAATGGAGTCTTTTGAAAAAAAGCCCGACAAGCCAGGAAAACCAATTAATGCCAATGAGCCAATTAAAGCAGTCCAATAGGTTATCGGCATATATTTTTTTAAGCCACCCATTTTACGAATATCTTGTTCATGGTGCATAGCGATGATTACAGAGCCTGCACCCAAGAATAATAACGCTTTGAAAAACGCATGTGTCATCAAGTGAAAAACACCTGCAGAATAGGCAGAAACACCCAATGCCACCGTCATATAACCTAATTGTGACAAGGTTGAATATGCAATAACGCGTTTTATATCATTCTGAATTAAGCCCAGGAACCCCATAAATAAGGCTGTTATCGCACCAATAACCAATACAAATGTCAATGCCGTTTCTGAAAACTCAAATAACGGTGACATTCGTGTCACCATAAAAATACCAGCTGTGACCATGGTTGCAGCATGAATCAAGGCTGAAATAGGTGTTGGACCTTCCATCGAATCAGGCAGCCAGACATGTAATGGCACTTGTGCTGATTTACCCATGGCGCCAATAAATAATAAAATACAAATTACAGACATGACCGACCAATCATGGCCCGCAAACAGTGTCATTGTTTTTTCTGATATCGCTGGTGCAAAATCAAACACTTGTTGGTAATCCAAACTTCCGGCATACATCAACACACCAGCAATCCCAAGTATAAAACCAAAGTCACCAACACGGTTGACTAAAAAGGCTTTTAAATTAGCATAAATCGCTGTTGGTTTTTTATACCAAAAACCGATCAGCAAATATGACACTAAACCGACGGCTTCCCAGCCAAAAAATAGCTGCATGAAATTGTTGGCCATAACCAACATCAACATCGAAAAAGTGAACAGAGAAATATAACTAAAGAAGCGTGAATAACCGTCGTCATCGTGCATATAACCAATGGTATAGATATGCACCATTAACGATACAAAGGTCACAACAACCATCATCATTGCAGTCAGTGCATCGATTAAGAATCCAACTTCAAGACTCAAAGAACCCGCTTGTAACCATTGATAAACCTGAGCATTGTAGGTTTGACCATCAACTACAACCAGCTTCAACACCCAGGCAGATAATGCAAAAGCAATAGCAACACCAGCAATCGCAGCACGATGAGACCAGACTCGCCCTACTTTTTTGCCAAAAAGCCCAGCAATGATACTGCCGATTAAAGGGGCAAGTACAATGCTGATAAGTAATGTTTGACTCATCTTTACCCCTTCAATCTGTCAAGTTCGCTGACGTTGATGGTACTCAAGTTACGGAATAACACCACTAGAATAGCCAAACCAATCGCTGCTTCAGCCGCAGCCACTGTCAGGATAAAAAAGACAAATACTTGTCCGGCAATATCACCAGAGAAATGCGAAAACGCAATAAAGTTAAGATTGACTGCAAGTAACATCAACTCGATACACATCAATAAAATAATAATGTTTTTTCGGTTAATAAAAATACCGGCAACTGACAAACTAAATAATAATGCCCCCAGTATTAAACAATCAGATAAAGCAATCATAGTTGCTCCCCTTGTTCTTTAGTTTTTCTTGGAGATGATTGCATTTTAACGATTCGAACACGATCTTCACGACGCACCTTAACTTGCTGTGAAATATCCTGTGATTTACTGTTCTTCTGACGCAATGTCAGGGTAATAGCCGCCACAATGGCCACAGTTAGGATTACAGAAGCAATTTCAAATGGATAGACATACACCGTATACAGCAACAAGCCAATTTCCTTGGTATTGCTGTAGTCTGCCGGGTGTGGGCTAGGTGATGGTACGATATCCAAACCAAAGTGATTCGCCCCCAATACCGCAATCATTTCAATGGTGATCAGTGCAGCCACAAACATACCTAAGGGTAAATATTTTGTGAAGCCTTCTTGTAACGGTGCAAGATCAATATCCAACATCATCACCACAAACAGGAATAACACCATTACAGCACCGACATAAACCAACACTAAGGTTAATGCCAAAAATTCAGCTTCCAAAAGTAACCACACGCCCGCACTGGTAAAAAAGGCTAAAATTAAAAATAGCGCTGCCCGCACAGGATTACGAACGGTCACTACCATCGTTGCAGCAAACAACAATATCGCAGCTAAACAGTAAAAAATAATGTGTTCCATAACCTAGCGATACTCCGCATCAACAGCACGATCAGCTGCTATTTGATTTTCGTATTTATCACCGATTGCTAGTAACTTGTCTTTTGACATGATATTTTCACCCCGATTTTCAAAGTGATAATCAAATACACGTGTTTCAACAATAGAATCAACCGGACATGATTCTTCACAAAATCCGCAATAAATACATTTAAATAAATCTATTTCATAGCGTGTGGTACGACGCGAGCCATCATCTCGCGGCTCCGTATCAATGGTTATGGCTAATGCCGGACACACTGCTTCACATAACTTACAGCCAATGCAACGTTCTTCGCCATTGGGATAACGTCGCAAGGCATGTAGGCCTCTAAATCGTGGCGATTGTGGTGTTTGTTCTTCTGGATATTGGACAGTAATTTTTTTAGCAAATAAATACCGTCCCGTCAGTTTCAACCCTAACAACAATTCCCACAGAAAAAAGCTTTTGAAAAAATGACGAAGTGCATCCATTAGTCAGTGCCCTCCATCAAAGCCACACTGTTGTGTGAAGCTGGCTCACTAAACCAAGGACCAATATCCATGACTTGTGCTGTTGCAACAACGATCAGCCAAACTAGCGTAACGGGAATAAATACTTTCCAGCCTAAACGCATGATTTGATCATAACGATAGCGTGGGAAGGTTGCACGAAACCATAGATATAAAAATAAAAAGAATGATGTTTTTAATAATAGCCAGACGATGCCCGGCACCCATGAGAATAGGCTTTCCAGTCCAGGAATGCCTTGGAATGGCGACAACCAGCCGCCCATAAACATGACAGATGCCAGCATCGAAATTAAAATCATGTCAGCATATTCAGCAAGGAAAAAGACAGCAAAGGCCATCCCCGAATATTCAACGTGGAAACCGGCCACAATTTCAGATTCACCTTCAGATACATCAAAAGGCGCTCGGTTAGTTTCAGCAACACCAGAAATAAAATACACCACAAACAAAGGCAGTAAGGGCAGCCAATACCAGTGCCAGAAACCACCTTGTTGTCCAAGAACGATTTGACCAAGATTTAAACTGCCGGCAGCAACCAATACACCAACCAAAGCAAAGCCCATTGCAATTTCATAAGAAACAACTTGCGCTGCTGAACGCAATGCCCCTAAAAACGCATAACGCGAATTTGATGCCCAGCCGGCAATAACAATACCGTAAACACCCATTGAGGTTATCGCCAAAATATACAGTAAACCGGCATCGATATTGGCCAAGGTCATCGTTGCATCAAACGGCATAACTGCCCATGCAGCAAGTGCAGGACCAATCGCCAAAACAGGTGCCACTAAAAATAAATATAAATTTGATTTGGCAGGAAAAATAACTTCTTTCAGTGCCAGCTTCAAACCATCTGCAATCGGTTGTAATAAACCCCAAGGTCCAACGCGATTTGGACCAATCCTAACTTGAATATAGCCAATAATTTTACGTTCTGCATAGGTTAAATAAGCAACAGCCAGCATTAATGGCACAATAATCGCGACAATTTTTAAAATAGTAAAAACCACCGGAGTAGAAACAATCCAATCAATCATGGTTTGCTCCTTGTGCTATTTCTACCGTGACCGGAGCAAATGCTGCGCCTAATTCTGCCGTCGCACTCGTTCCACCCGCCCAATAAACGCAATTCTCGGCAATCTTATCATCACGTTTATATGCAACCGTTAATGATTTATCACCCTGATGAAGCGTGATAAATGCTACATCACTAACACCCACTTTCTCAGCCGTAGCTGAACACATTCGTGCTATTGATAAATCCTGACTTTCAGGCGTATTTTGCAAGGCAACACTTCGTCTGACTATTGCGTCGGTCTGATACATGGGTATTTCTGAAATCAGCATGACATTATCGAATTTTGCATCAATACTTGCTGGAGCAGTGGGTGTTTTTATAGTCGCTTTTGAACGCAACTTAATCTCATCACGTACCTCATCACAAATATCGGATGAAGAGACATAATCAAAACTATCGAGTTTGGCAATATTGCCTAATACACGCAGTATTTTCCAGCCAGGACGACTTTCTGCAAGCCCAGGAACAGCGCCGGTAAAACTTTGCCATTGATTATCAATATTGACAAAGGTGCCTGATGTTTCTGCAAAACCGGCTAAAGGTAAGATCACATCACTGTAACTAAGCATTGTGTCGGTAACATAACTGTTAATTGAAACCACAAAACTGGCTTGTTGCAAGGCTGATTGAGCTGATACAGGATCAGCACAATCATATTCTGGCTCAATACCAAACAGCAGATATGAACGACATGAGTTTTGCCACATTTGCTGTGCATTTAAACCACATTCATCACTATTAGCCTGATACGGCAGTGCTTGTGCTACTGTCATTGCCTGTGAATTAGATTCTGGCAACACGATAAGTTTCGCTGAACTGAGATCAGCGATCAGATGACATAATGCTCTAATTTTTGATGCTTGAGGGTGGTTATTAACTAAAGCCCCCAACATCACTGTAGATGTCATCGCATTTGATAAATGCATGGCAATGGTTTGATCTTCAGCCGTTGGCCTGACTAAATCCAGTAGTTCATCCCATTCTTTTGCATGTTTTTTAAGACCAAGTAATGCTTTTGCTACACCTGATAGTGTTTTCATCAACATATTGACATCAACTGTCACTTGCTTCTCTACCGGCATCAAAAAGTCTGATTCAAAGAAATTGATACTGGTTACAGAGGTACCATCAATTGCTGCCTGACGAATGCGATGGGCAATAATCGGTTGTTCAGAGCGAATATTACACCCTACCAATAAAATTGCATCGTTATTTTCGATGTCGGTTAATGACCAGTCACTGCTTGAATAAAGCACACCATCGTCAGAAAAATCTTGTTGTCTTAGCCTATGGTCAATGTTATTTGAGCCTAAACCACGCACCAGTTTCTGAAATAAATAGGCTTCTTCCAGTGTCGCTGTTGGCGCAATTAAACTCGCAACTTGTTCAGCGCCGTGTTTTGTTTTAATTGCTTTCAAGCCATCAATTGCCGCTTGTAACGCTGTTTGCCAATCCGTGTTTTGCCACTCACCATTACGTTTAATCATCGGTTGAGTTGCACGTTGCTCATGATTAAAGCCTAGATAACTAAAACGGTCGCGATCAGACAACCATGTTTCATTGATCTGTTCATTATCTCTAGGAACAACCCGTAAAACCTTGCCCCTGCTGGTGTGAAACTCAATATTCGAACCAACAGCATCATGACGGGCAACGGATGGATGAGCGCTTAGCTCCCAAGCTCGCGCTTTATATCGAAATGGTTTTGAGGTTAAAGCGCCTACTGGACATAAATCGATAATATTGCCCGATAATTCTGACGCTAAACTATGCTCAATATAGGTACCAATTTCCATATGCTCACCACGGCCGGTGGCACCTAATTCTTTAATTCCAGCAATCTCTTGTCCAAATCGTACACAGCGTGTGCAATGAATACATCGTGTCATGTCGGTTTGAATTAATGGACCGATATTTTTATCTTTTACAACACGTTTTCTTTCGCTGAAACGACCTACGCCATCACCATAGCCAACAGATAAATCTTGCAGTTCACATTCACCACCTTGATCGCAGATCGGGCAATCAAGTGGATGGTTGATTAACAGAAACTCCATAACGCCACGCTGTGCTAACACGGCTGTTTCTGAATGTGTAAACACCTTCATACCTTCGGTAACAGGCGTTGCACATGCAGGTAATGCTTTACGCGCTTTATCAACTTCAACCAGACACATCCGGCAGTTTGCCGCTATTGATAGTTTTTTATGGTAACAAAAGCGTGGAATATCAATGCCCGCTTCATCAGCAGCCTGAATAATCATTTTTGATGAATCCACAGATAGTGGAATGCCGTCAATTTCTATATTAACCATCTATTTTTTCACCTGACAGCAGCCATGATCGATATGGTATTGAAATTCATCTCGAAAATGTTTGATAAAACTGATTACCGGTGCGGCTGCGGCATCACCCAATGCACAAATCGTATTGCCATTGATGTTATGGGCAACATCGACTAAACGATCAAGATCTTCCTGTTTGCCTTCACCGTGTTCGATCCGCTTAAGCACACGATACAACCAGCCTGTCCCTTCGCGACACGGCGTACATTGTCCACATGATTCTTCGTAATAAAATTCGGCAATGCGTTCCAATGCTTTGACCATGCACGTCGTTTCATCCATGACAATAACAGAACCAGCACCTAACATTGAACCTGCACGACTAAGCCCATCATAGCTCATAGCAACATCCATCATTATGTCGCCAGGAATAACAGGCGTCGAGCTTCCACCAGGAATAACTGCTTTAATTTTATTGCCGTTTTTAATACCGCCTGCCAGTTCTAATAATTCTGAAAATGGCGTGCCCATCGGCACTTCATAATTACCCGGTTTATTAACATGACCTGACACACTAAATATCTTGCTGCCGCCATTATTTGGCGTGCCTATTTCATGGAACCAATCGCCACCATTTTGCAAAATAACCGGTACAGAAGCTAATGTTTCAGTGTTATTGATGGTTGTTGGGCGACCGTATAAACCATAACCCGCTGGAAATGGGGGCTTGTAACGCGGCTGACCCTTTTTACCTTCAATTGACTCTAATAATGCCGTTTCTTCACCACAAATATAGGCTCCAGCACCGGGTTGGGTATATAGTTCAAAATTAAAGTTTGAACCCAAAATATTTTTACCTAAATAGCCCGCTTCTCTGGCTTCAGCAATCGCATTCTCAAACCGCTCAAACGGTTCAACAAATTCACCACGAATGTAGTTATAGCCAGTTTGTGCACCGATGGTATAACCGGCAATGATCATACCTTCAATTACTTGGTGTGGGTTATATCGAAGTATGTCCCTATCTTTGCATGTGCCTGGTTCACCTTCATCAGAATTACATACAATATATTTTTCACCCGGCATCCGCCGTGGCATAAAACTCCACTTTAGCCCTGTAGGGAAACCAGCACCACCACGACCCCGCAAAGCTGAGTTTTTAATTTCTTCAATAATATGTTCTGGACGGGTTTCGTTTTGCAGAATATCTTCTAGCACTTTATAACCGCCGACACTTCGATAGGACTGAAGTGTCCATGGTTGATCAAGATGGCGAGTGCGAAAACAAACTTGATTCAATTTCATTGCTCGAGCCCATCCAAAATCTTATCGAGTTTCTCCGTCGTTAAATTTTCATGATAATCACGACCAATTTGCATCATCGGTGCACCACAACATGCACCTAAACATTCAACCTGACGTAATGTATATTTTCCATCTTGTGTTGTTTCACCTAAACCAATATTTAAACGCTGTTCAAGGTGGGCAACAATCTCCTCAGAACCATTTAACAGGCATGAGATATTAGTGCAGACATTGAGTTTATGTTTGCCCACGGGGTTCAAGTCAAACATGGTATAAAACGTCGCCACTTCATAAACACTGATTGCAGGCATATCAAGATATACTGCTAACGCATCCATAATGGGTTCTGATAACCAGCCATCATTTTCAGCTTGCAAAATATGTAAGGCGGGAATCACTGCTGATTGACTTTGCCATGCAGGATATTTTGCCAGCCATGAATCTAAACGCTGTCTAACATCGGCATTAAATAGGTGTTGTTTTGGACCTGTGAGTTGCATATCAGTCATCGATCTACCTCACCAAACACGATGTCCATCGTACCAATCACAGCCACAACGTCAGCTAACATATGTCCTTTAATCATTTCATCCATTGCTGAAAGATGCACAAAACCAGGTGCACGAATTTTCACACGATACGGTTTATTGGCACCATCAGAAATCATATAAATCCCAAACTCACCTTTTGGATGTTCAACAGCAGCATAAGCCTCACCTTCAGGTACACAATAACCCTCAGTGAATAATTTGAAATGATGGATTAATGATTCCATATTTTCTTTCATTTCAGCACGTTTAGGCGGAGCAATCTTGGTATCAGTTGTTATTACTGGGCCAGGATTTGCCCGCAACCAATCAACACATTGTTTAATAATACGATTTGATTGACGCATTTCTTCAACACGTACCAAATAACGATCGTAACAATCACCCTCAACACCAACAGGAATATCAAAATCCAGGCGATCATAGACTTCGTATGGCTGTTTCTTGCGTAAATCCCATTCAATACCTGAACCACGCAACATTGGACCTGTAAAACCTAATTGCAAGGCGCGCTCTGGCGACACCACACCAATACCAACAGTACGTTGTTTCCAGATCCGATTATCTGTCAGCAAAGTTTCATATTCATCGACACAATTTGGAAAACGTTGGCTGAAGTCTTCAATAAAATCTAAGAGACTGCCTTCACGATTGGTATTTTTTAATTTAACTTCTTTTTCACTATGCCATTTTGACGCTTTATACTTGGCCATCGTATTAGGAAGATCACGGTAGACACCGCCAGGACGATAATACGTTGCATGCATACGCGCACCTGAAACTGCCTCATAACAGTCCATCAGATCTTCTCGCTCACGAAAACAATATAAAAATACCGTCATCGCGCCGATATCAAGTCCATGCGCACCTAACCACATCAAATGATTCAAAATTCGTGTAATTTCATCAAACATCACTCGAATATATTGGGCACGTTCTGGAACTTGAACTCCCAACAGCTTCTCAATCGCCATGACATAAGCATGTTCATTACACATCATCGAAACGTAATCGAGTCGATCCATATAACCTATACTTTGGTTATATGGCTTAGTTTCAGCTAATTTCTCAGTACCACGATGTAATAAGCCAATATGTGGATCGGCACGTTGCACTACCTCACCATCCATTTCCAAGATCAGGCGTAACACACCATGCGCAGCAGGGTGTTGTGGTCCAAAATTTAAGGTGTAGTTTTTAATTTCAGCCATTAACGTTTACTACCCTTATAACGATTATCATCTCGAATAACACGCGGTACTAATGTGCGCTCTACAATACTTACTGGTTCGTAAATAACACGTTTTTTATCAGCGTCGTAACGCATCTCAACATTACCAATCAATGGGAAATCTTTACGGAATGGATATCCGATAAAGCCATAATCCGTCAAAATGCGCCGCAAGTCATCGTGACCATCAAATAATATTCCGAAAAGATCAAAGGCTTCACGCTCAAACCAATCAGCACAGTTCCAAATTGAGGTCACACTATCAATGATGGGTTGGTCTGCATCCAATCTAACTTTAATACGAAGACGAAGATTATGTTGTATTGAAAGCAAGTGGTAGACTACTGCAAAACGGTAGCCTTCTGACACAGGCTCGATATTACCAGCGCCATCAACAGCCCGGCTGAAACCATTTTCTGATGCAGCTTTAGTCTCCCAAGCACTGCCACCATATTGCGAATAATCAACACCACACAAATCAATTAACTGCTCAAAACCAAGCGTGTCATGTAACTTCCTACATACAGCCAAGATAGCATCGGCAGGAATATGAATCGTTATTTCATCATGTTCAAAGTCACAATCAAGCAACACATCAGACAAGTGATGTTCTAAGTTTTGTTTTAACTCATTCAACATCATAGTGATTAAACGTTCTCTGTTCTTGCTATTGTATTAGTTCGACGAATTTTCTTTTGTAACTGAATGATGCCGTACAATAACGCTTCGGCCGTTGGAGGGCAGCCGGGTACATATATATCGACTGGCACGATGCGATCACAACCACGTACGACAGAATAGGAATAATGGTAATAACCCCCACCATTAGCGCAAGAACCCATAGAAATAACCCAACGCGGTTCAGACATTTGGTCATAGACCTTGCGAAGTGCTGGTGCCATTTTATTCACTAATGTGCCAGCAACAATCATGACATCTGATTGGCGAGGACTCGGGCGAAAAACAACACCAAAGCGATCTAAATCGTAACGTGAGGCACCAGCTTGCATCATTTCAACAGCACAACATGCCAGTCCGAAAGTCATCGGCCATAATGAGCCTGTTCTAGCCCAATTGATGAGTTTATCCGCAGAGGTCGTGACAACACCTTGCTCAAGAATACCTTCTATTCCCATTCAAGCGCTCCCTTCTTCCACTCATAGATAAAGCCGACAACCAAAATAGCTAAGAATATAAACATCGCCAATAGGCCAAAAACACCGATGTCATCTAGCACTACGGCCCATGGGAATAAAAAAGCAATTTCTAAATCAAAAATAATGAAGAGGATGGCAACTAAGTAGTAGCGCACATCAAATTTCATATGAGCGTCTTCAAAGGGTTCAAAGCCACACTCATAAGCCGAACGCTTTTCATCATCAGGACGACGGGGCCCTAAAACAAAGCCTGCTACCAAAGGCATCACACCAAAGCTGATACCGATAATCACAAACAATAAAATAGGGAGATAATTCTCCAACATATAAATCTGTTCTCTTTGTTATTGATAATGCAGTTACACGATTGAAAATCGTGATCGGACATTGCATCAATGTTTAAATCCAAGACTATCTAAAGGCTATCTATTAGCCCCGATATTACACAGAAAGTGTGTCAATTAGAAGTCGAACTTAGTATTTTTTTAACTGGCTTTTATTCAAGTCACGGCTTTTAGCCATAGTCTACTAATCTTTGTCTTGAAACAAGATAACTCAAAAATTAATAAAGCTCTTTGTTGTAGTTAAACCGTAACAATAGACATGTTTGATGGTCAGTTTGATTAAGGATTAGACAATCTAGGAGAGTAATATGTTTTCTGCTGGGAAATGGTTCATAAAAATAGTCACATCCTGGTTAATTTACGAGCCAGATATCCCACCTAATGCCCCATCACTGACTAATTTTGAACGTCTATCTGATGAAATTCGTCCTGGTGATGTCATTCTGATTGAAGGTCGAAGTCGTGTCAGCAACATTATCAGGCAAATTACCCAAAGTCCCTGGACTCACTCAGCGCTGTATTTAGGAAATTATCATCAACTGAATGTCGCGGGTATTGCATCTAAATCATTGGCGCACTTTGCTTCAACACCACATACGAATTTAATCATTGAAGCATTATTGGGTGAAGGAACAATTGTTGCTCCCTTAAGCAAGTACAGAAAAGAACACATACGGATTTGTCGACCTCGAACACTGACCATTAATGATCGTAATAAGGTTATTCAACATTTACTCAATAGACTAGGTAATCAATACAATATCAGGCAGTTACTGGATCTTGCCCGATTTTTATTTCCATACAGTCTTATTCCTCGCCGTTGGCGCTCAAGCTTATTTCTTTATCGCACTGGCGAATCGACTAAAACTATTTGCTCGTCAATGCTGGCAGAAGCATTTATGTCTATACGTTATCCAGTCTTGCCAGTAGTAGCGCATACAGATGAAGGTTTACGGTTTTACCGACGCAATACCAAATTATTCACACCCAAGGATTTTGACTATTCACCTTATTTCGACATTATAAAATACCCATTTATAGGTCTGGATGAAGTCGCAGCTTATCGCACTTTGCCTTGGGATGAAGACGGTTATGTGTGTAATACACATGGAGATTGTTATATCCCCATTGCTAATTCAGACACTAAGTCTGTACCCACTCAAGGAGAATAACATGGCTCGTTTATGGATTTTACCCACTTTGTTTCTTGCGGCAATACTCTCTGCTGCTACTGGCTCTTGGTTAACGGCACTCGTATTTATAATAAGCTGCCTAGCGATTTTATTAGCCACAGATGTACGCAAATCATTGCTTATCAAGCCTTTATTTTCAGCTTTTTCCCGTGCGATGCCGACATTATCCGCCACTGAACGAGAAGCACTTGAATCAGGCACCGTGTGGTGGGATGGTCAGCTTTTTAGCGGCAAACCTGACTGGGAGCTATTGTTAAGCAGTGCTCGCCATAATTTAACCGCAGAAGAACAGGCTTTTCTCGATGGGCCAACAGAGCGTTTATGCGAGCAGCTAAATGATTGGCAAATTACTCATAAAAAAAGAGACTTACCTGAACATATTTGGGCATTTATTAAACAACAGCGGTTCTTTGGGCTGATTATTCCTAAAAAATATGGCGGTTTAGGTTTTTCACCTCTTGCGCATTCCCAAATGGTGATGAAAGTCGCCAGCCGTAGTTTGACTACTGCTGTCACCGTCATGGTTCCCAACTCGCTTGGCCCTGCCGAACTGTTGTTACATTATGGTACCGAACAACAAAAAGACTACTATTTACCACGCTTGGCCAGTGGTGAAGAGATTCCTTGTTTTGCTTTAACAGGACCAGAAGCTGGCAGTGATGCGAGTAATTTACCTGATAAAGGCATCGTATGCCGTCAACTGTTTGAAGGCAAAGAGATAACCGGCATTGTTATCAACTGGGAAAAACGTTATATCACGCTCGGGCCGGTTGCTACCCTGCTAGGTCTGGCATTTCATCTTTATGATCCCGATCATTTACTTGGGGATAAAGAAGATATAGGCATTACGCTGGCGCTTATTCCAACTGATACCAAAGGCATCAATATCGGTCGTCGCCACTGGCCGATGGGTATGGCTTTTCAGAATGGTCCAAACTGGGGTAAAGACGTATTCATACCAATGGACTGGGTTATCGGTGGTGAACAACGCATCGGTCAAGGCTGGCGGATGTTAATGGAATCATTGGCAGCAGGTCGCTCTATTTCATTACCGGCTTTAAGTGCTGGTGCGGCCAAATTAGCTGTTCAAACAAGCAGTGCGTATGCTCGAATTCGCCAACAATTTCATTTGCCTATTGGTCGTTTTGAAGGCATAGCCGATGTCCTTGGTAGAATGGTCGGCTTAACCTATATGATCGATGCTGTGCGCATTACAACTGCACAAGCGGTGACTGATGGCGAACGCCCTGCGGTATTATCTGCCATTGCTAAATACCATCTCACCGAAACGATGCGCCACATTATCAATGATGCGATGGATATTCATGGTGGCAAAGGTATCTGTTTAGGTCCTCGTAATGTTTTAGCGCATGCTTATCAGGCTATTCCAATCAGTATTACGGTCGAGGGTGCCAATATTTTAACCCGCAATTTGATTATATTTGGTCAAGGTTCTATTCGAGCACATCCTTATATCTTGCAAGAAATGGCTACATTGGAAATAACAGATCCTTCGCAAGCCATTGCCCAATTTGATTCACTCTTAACAGACCATATTAAACATACTGTTGCCACCGCAAGTAGAAGCTTGATATTAGGCTTTAGCAAAGGTCGTTTGAGCACAGCCCCCGATTCATCATTACGCCGTTATTATCAGCAATTAAATCATCTTAGTGCTGCATTAGCTGTCGCAACCGATATCAGTCTTGCTTTATTAGGTGGTAGTTTAAAACGACGCGAATCACTATCGGCACGCTTGGGCGATGTGTTGAGCCAGCTTTATCTTGCTTCCAGCACCTTAAGACAGTATGAGTTCAATGATCAGCAAGACGATCTCATCCTTGCACAATGGGCTTGTGAGCACGCAATTTATCAAGCTCAACAAGCTCTGCTTGATCTGATGGATAATCTGCCTAATCGCTTGGTTTCATGGTTATTAAAACAATTTATTTTCCCATTAGGCCCGCGTTATAAAAAACCGGACGACAAGCTAACTCATGCACTCGCTGAGTTGGTGCTACAGCCCAACCCTGGTCGAGATCGTCTAACATCGGGGATTTATAAACCTGATGATACACAACACGTACTGGGGCAATTAGAGCAGGCCTTTACGCTGTGCGTCGCAGCCGAACCGATTGAGAAAAAACTGAAAAAATCCGCTTATGATTCCGTAGAACATGCACTGGAAAATAAAGTGATAACAAACGATGAATATCAATTAGTGACTCATGCCAGAACAGCACGACGTCAGATCATCGACGTTGATCATTTTACATCCCAACTTGAGGAGGATGCGTCATGAAAAGGAATAATACACATTCAGCCTATCCTAAACGTAAGGTTTACATCGTGGATGGTAGCCGTACCCCCTTTCTCAAAGCGACCGGTAAGCCAGGTTTACTGACTAGCAGTGATCTTGCTGTTAATGCTGGTCGCCCCTTACTTAATCGACAAACTTTCTCACCACAAGATCTTGATGAAGTTATTTTAGGTTGTGTCATGCCTGGACCAGAAGAAACGAATATTGCCCGGGTAGTATCGTTACGTCTTGGCTGTGGTCATGATGTACCTGCCTGGACCGTGCAACGAAATTGTGCATCGGGTATGCAGGCATTGGATTGTGCTGCTAACAATATCAGTTCCGGCCGCAGTGATCTGATTTTAGCAGGGGGCAGTGAAGCCATGAGCCATGCCCCTGTTTTATTTAAACCTGACATGGTTGCATGGTTGGCACAATGGCAAAAAGCACGCACTGTCAAAGCAAAACTAAAAGCCATATCAACTTTACGTCCAGCACTGTTCTCGCCGGTTATTGGATTATTAAAAGGACTCACCGATCATAGTGTTGGTTTATCCATGGGACAAACAGCTGAAATTCTCGCTCATCGTTTTAATATAAGTCGCGAGCAAATGGACGCCTTTGCCTTAGCCAGCCATCAGAAATTAACCTCTGCTATCGCTAACAACTATTTAACTGAAATCGAACCTATTATTACCAATAACGGTTTTATATTTGAACAGGATAATGGTGTTAGAGCTGATAGCACAATGGCAGACCTGGCTAAACTCAGACCTGTTTTTGATCGACATGGCTTAGTTAGCGCTGGTAATAGCGCTCAGGTAACAGATGGTGCAGCATGGTTAATTCTTGCCTCTGATGAGGCTGTCAAACACTATCATTTACCGGTTTTAGGTCAAATTGTTGATTGCCAATGGTCGGGCTTGGATCCATCACAAATGGGACTCGGCCCCGCACATGCCGTTCCACCACTTTTACAACGTCATAATCTAAGCCTTGCTGATATTGATTATTGGGAAATTAACGAAGCATTTGCAGTACAGGTTCAAGCGTGTCTGGCAGCATGGCAAGATGACGATTATTGTCGCAATGATCTTAATCTCAATGCTGCGTTGGGTACCATCGACAGTGCACGTTTAAATGTTGATGGCGGTGCGATTGCACTTGGCCACCCTGTCGGTGCGACCGGTGCCAGATTAGTGTTACATCTCATTCAAGTATTAAAAAGACACAATGCTCAAACAGGCATTGCCACACTCTGCATTGGTGGAGGACAAGGCGGTGCGATGCTGATATCCAGAGAAGGAGAAACATCATGAGCAACACAACTATTTGGCATAAAACTATCGATAGTGATGGCATTGTCTGGTTGGCACTTGATGTGCGTGGCAGTAAAACCAATACCTTAACATCTGATGTGCTTTTGGCTTTTTCTAAAGAGTTAGATGTGTTGGCCGAAACGCCACCAACAGGACTGGTTATTCGCTCTGCCAAGAAAAACGGCTTTATTGCGGGTGCAGATATCAATACCTTTGCCGATCAACATTCAGTTGATGATACTTTTTATGCTATCACACAGGTACAAAATTTATTCACCCGTCTGGAAAATCTGGCTTGCCCCACCGTGGCACTGATCCACGGGTTTTGTTTAGGTGGTGGTCTTGAACTATCGCTTGCCTGTGATTATCGCTTGGCAGAAGATGATCCTAAAACACGCATTGGTTTACCTGAAGTCAAACTTGGCATTCATCCAGGTTATGGTGGCAGTGTAAGATTAATTGAATTAATCGGTGTCATACCTGCGATGAACACGATGTTGACCGGGCGCACATTGTCAGCACGTGCTGCACAAAAAATGGCTATTATTGACCGCATTGCGCCGGCAAGACAACTTGAGATTATCGCTCGTGATTTAATCATCACATCGCCTGCAACAAAACAGGCTCCAACATTACAACAAGTGCTATCTTTTAAACCTTTACGACCACTAATTGCAGCACTCATCCGTAAACAAACTCGAAAACAAGCCAATCCAACATACTATCCAGCGCCTTTTGCCTTAATTGAATGCTGGCAACATCAGCCGAGTAACCGTCAGGATTACTTTACATCTGAAGCTTTGTCAGTAGCCAATCTTATTCATACTGATACCGCTCAAAATCTGATTCGCTTATTCTTTCTACAAGATCGTCTTAAAACCTTTGGAAAACAATCTGATTTTAAAGCGCAACATGTGCATGTTGTTGGTGCAGGCGTGATGGGCGGTGACATTGCTACCTGGTGCGCGTTACGTGGATTAAACGTGACATTGCAAGATTATTCTTATGATCGCATTGCCCCAGCTATAAAACGTGCCCACGTTCTTTTTAAACAACGTCTCAAAATTCCTCATCTGATACAAGCTGCCATGGATCGACTGGTTCCAGACATAACAGGTTCAGGTGTTGCAAAAGCAGATGTTGTGATTGAAGCTATCTTCGAAAATTTAGACGCTAAGCATGATTTATTCAAAATAATTGAACCGCAATTACAAGAAAATGCCTTGCTCGCAACTAATACATCAAGCATTCCATTAGAACAATTGGCTGCATGTCTCACTCAGCCAAAACGCTTGGTAGGTTTACACTTTTTTAATCCGGTTGCCAAAATGCAATTAGTAGAAATCGTGAGCAGTAAAACAACACTTAAAAAATGGCAAAAACAAGCGGCTGCATTTGCGCATCAAATTGGTCGTTTGCCGTTGCCCGTTAAAAGTTCACCCGGCTTTTTGGTTAATCGTATTTTAATGCCTTATTTACTCGAAGCCGTGCAAATGGAAAGTGAAGGCATTCCAATTCTGGTCATCGATAAAGCCGCCACTGATTTTGGTATGCCAATGGGGCCGATAGAGCTTGCCGATACGGTCGGTTTAGATATCTGTCACTCTGTTGCAACGATGCTGGCACCATCGCTCGGCATCGATATTCCTGAAAGTTTGGCTCGATATATCTCACAAAATCATCTTGGTCGCAAAACTGGACAAGGATTTTATCGCTATGACAGTGATAACAAACGCATTACAACATCATTATTGACTGATTATGCCGATACTGAAACGGTTCGCCAACGGCTGATCCTGAGACTGATTAATGAATGTGTTGCCTGCCTGGATGAAGGCATCGTTGAAGATAGTGACCTGCTGGATGCAGGTATGGTATTTGGTACTGGCTTCGCGCCATTTCGTGGCGGACCGATGCACTATTTGCACCAACATGGCAGTGATGTTCTACAAAAACAGTTGGAACAATTGACAACGACTATTGGTACACAATTTAAGCCACATCGTGGCTGGGAGCGTTTATCATGACAACTTATACAGACATTATCCCGCTTGACGTCGCTCGACATCTTCCCGGCTTGTTTGCCGAACGTGTTAGACGTAGCCCGCAAGCGATTGCCTGCCGACAATTTAATGAACTATCACAACAATGGCAACAACGAAGCTGGCAGGAAATGGAATACGCTGTTTCAAATTGGCGTGCAGCCTTTGCTCGTGAAGATTTGAAACCGGGTGATCGTGTTGCCATCATGTTACGTAATTGCATGGAATGGGCTTTTTTTGACTTGGCAGCGCTCAGTCTTGGCTTAGTAAGCGTACCCTTATATCCAAATGACAGGGCCGATAGTGCAGCTTACATCTTGCATGATTCTGGTGCAAAACTAGTGTTTGCAGATAATTTATTTGAACAAGAACAATTAGCTCAGCATCAGGTGTTAACAGGGTTGCTTAGAATCGTTACTATTTGCAAAACACCGCCTTCTATTTTACTCGATAATTGGGTATCACTTGAGACCTGGTTAAGTGGTGCCGAGGATACGGTAGTAACCTTACCTGAGATAGATCCACACTCACTCGCCTCTATTGTCTACACTTCGGGTACAACGGGGCATCCTAAAGGTGTGATGTTGAGCCATCATAATATGTTATGGAATGCATGGAGTGGCATGCAAAGTATAGCCATTTATCCTGATGATAATTTTCTCTCTTTTTTACCGCTGTCACACACACTGGAAAGAACCATCGGTTATTATCTGCCTATCATCGCTGGTGCGACCATTACCTACGCACGCTCGATTCCTCAACTAGCAGAAGATTTATTAGAACAACGTCCTAGCGTACTGATCAGTGTGCCGCGTATTTATGAACGTATCTATAACCGTGTTCAAGATCAGTTAAAACAAAAATCACCCTTTGCACGCAAACTGTTTCAAAAAGCAATTGATGTGGGTTGGCTCAATTTTGAATATCAACAACATCGAACTAAATGGCAAGCTACTTTGCTGTTACAGCCACTACTCAATCATCTCGTCGGCAAAAAAATCCAAAATAAAGTGGGCGGAAAATTACGCGTTGCTATCTGTGGTGGTGCGCCACTGGCTGAACAGGTGGCTAAAACCTTTATTGCACTTGGCCTACCGCTGTTACAAGGCTATGGCCTAACCGAAACCAGCCCAGTCATCGGTGTGAACAAACTAGAGAAAAATTTACCGCGTAGCATTGGCTTGCCTTTGCAAGATGTATCAGTTCGATTCAGCTCAACGGGAGAATTACAGGTAAAAAGCCCTGGTGTCATGCTCGGTTATTGGAATAATCCGCAAGCCACTGCTAACACTATCGATCATGATGGTTGGCTACATACAGGTGATTTAGGTATGCAAGATCCTGAAGGATTTATCCATATTACCGGTCGTTTAAAAGACATTATCGTATTGGCTAATGGTGAAAAAATACCACCCACCGACATGGAAATGGTAATAGCAAGCGATCCATTGATAGAACATGTATTGGTTATTGGTGAAGGTCGTCCGTTCTTAAGTGCACTCATTGTTTTGACCGATGAGGCCTGGTCAATATTGTCTAAACAAGCAAGGCTACCTACCAATGATCCAGAAATACTCAAAGTACATCCATATATAGAGCAACTGCTACTGGCCAGAATTCAAACACAATTACACAACTTTCCAAGTTACGCACATATAATACGGCTTATTATTTCGTTGCATCCATGGACTGTTGAAAACGGTTTATCAACACCGACGCTAAAAGCGAAAAGACAACACATTCTGGCTCATTACACCGATGAAATCGACACACTTTATGAAGGACACTAACTATGTCACAACAGCTACCATCAGAACACGCTATTTTAAGAATTGTGGCTCGCCCAACCGATGTTAATGCTGATGGAGATATTTTTGGCGGCTGGTTAATGTCACAAGGCGATATTGCTGGCAGCATTGTCGCAACCCGATATGTCAAAGGCCATGTTGTTACCGTTGCCGCGACTAACTTTCGTTTCATTAAGCCAGTATTAGTCAGCGATATCGTTAGCTTATATGGCAAAGTGAAACATGTTGGAACAACATCGATCACGATAAGCCTTGACGTCTATATCGAACGCAAAGCACATGACTACGACTTTATCGACAAAGTTGCCGAAGCCGAATTTGTTTATGTCCATATTGACAAGCAAGGAAAGCCTATTCCAATTCAAGCAATCTAATAAACATGTCAGAAACGGGTAAGGCCACAGTAGACACTTTTTATAATAAAAAAACTCCAGTGATAGTACTATCACTGGAGTATGATCTATTAACCAATTCAATCAAAACTAATCAGCATTGCCGACTACCCTAGATTTTAGGTTTACATTATTTTGCTAGTGATTATTCAGCACTTGCTTCTTCTGTAACCGCTTTCATACTTAAACGAATGCGGCCCTGGCGATCAACCTCAAGTACTTTAACTTGAATTGTGTCACCTTCAGACAATTTATCGCTGACATTTTCAACACGTTCTTCAGAGATTTGAGAGATGTGTACTAGACCATCTTTACCTGGAAGAATCGTAACAAATGCACCGAAGTCCATCAATTTAGCCACACGACCTTCGTAGATTCTACCTACTTCAACTTCAGCTGTGATTTGCTCAATACGATGCAAGGCATCTTGGCCCGCATTGTAATCAGATGAGAAGATCATGACTGTGCCATCGTCTTGAATATCGATAGTTGCGCCTGTTTCTTCAGTAAGTGCACGAATTGTTGCACCACCTTTACCGATAACGTCACGGATCTTATCTGCATTGATCTTGATGGTCATAATGCGTGGGGCAAATTCAGACATTTCTTCACGGTGTGATGAAATGCTTGCATTCATTGTTTCAAGAATCGTTAAACGACCATCACGTGCTTGAGCTAATGCCGTACGCATGATTTCTTCGTTGATACCTTGGATTTTGATATCCATTTGAAGTGCAGTAACACCTTTTTCTGTACCTGCAACTTTAAAGTCCATATCGCCAAGATGATCTTCATCACCTAAGATATCAGTTAATACCGCATAGCCATTTTCTTCTTTGATTAAGCCCATTGCGATACCAGCAACAGGGGCTTTAATCGGTACACCCGCATCCATCAACGCCAAACTTGTACCACAGACAGATGCCATAGAGCTTGAACCATTTGATTCTGTGATTTCAGACACAACACGCACCACGTATGGGAATTCTTCAGCAGAAGGCATAACAGCCTGAATACCACGTTTTGCTAATTTACCATGGCCGATTTCACGACGTTTTGGCGTACCAACAAAACCCGTTTCACCAACACAGAATGGAGGGAAATTGTAATGCAGCATAAAGCGATCACGGTATTCACCTTCAACTGCATCGATCATTTGTGCATCTCGTTCTGCACCTAATGTTGCTACGACAACTGCTTGTGTTTCTCCACGAGTGAACAAAGCCGAACCATGAACACGAGGTAGTACAGTTGTTTCAACCGTAACTGGGCGGACTGTTTTTGTATCACGACCATCAATACGAGGTTGACCAGCAATAATACGACCACGTACTAATTCTTTTTCTAATTTATAGAATGCGCCTTTTACATCTTCAGCAGATAATTCTGATCCTTCACTCACTAATGCCGCTACAGCCCCATCACGAATAGCAGCTAGTGCATCTTGGCGAGCTAATTTATCAGTGATTGTGTAGGCGTTTTCGATTGCAGATAATGCCTGTGCTTTAACAGCTTCATAGATTGATGGATCATTTACTTCAGCAGTCCAATCCCATGCTTCTTTACCTGCTTCTGCTTTTAAGTCATTGATTAATTTAATTGCAGTTTGTAATTGCTCATGACCAAACATGACTGAACCAAGCATGACTTCTTCTGGCAATTCAGATGCTTCTGATTCAACCATCAATACAGCACTTTCAGTACCGGCAACGACTAAATCCAATTGACTAAATTCTAATTGGGCTTTGCTTGGATTTAAAACGTAATTACCATCAATATAACCAACTCGCGCACCAGCAATTGGACCATTGAATGGGATACCTGAAATAGCTAATGCAGCAGAAGCACCAATCATTGCAGGGATATCTGGATCAATTGCAGGATCTAACGCCACCACAGTTGCGATAACTTGTACTTCGTTTAAGAAGCCTTTTGGAAATAAAGGACGTAATGGACGGTCGATTAAACGTGATGTTAATGTTTCTTTTTCACTAGGACGGCCTTCACGTTTGAAAAAACCACCTGGAATTTTACCAGCAGCGTATGTACGCTCTTGGTAGTTTACTGTTAAAGGAAAAAAGTCTTGACCTGGTTGAACATTTTTCTTACCAACAACTGTCACCATTACAGAGGTTTCACCTAGGCTTGCTATGACGGCACCACCTGCTTGACGAGCAATTTTACCCGTTTCAAGACTTAAAATATGGTCGCCATATTGAACTGTCTTTTTTACTAAATTCACTATTTCTTTTCCTTTATCTGGACTGACAAGCTAACGGCTTATTCCGTAGCTAAATTATTAATTTCAAAACAAATATGCCCCTGAAACCAGAAGGATTCAGGGGCATAATTTATGGTATCAACCTGTTGTCAATGAATGACGTTGACATGGTTTGATACATCGACTGTTATCACTAACAACGATTAACGACGCAAGCCTAAGCTAGCAATCAATTCGCGGTAACGTACAACATCTTTCTTTTTCAAATAATCCAACATTTTACGACGACCACTCACCATTTTTAAAAGACCTTGGCGTGAGTGATGATCATGAATATTTGTTTTAAAGTGTTCTGAAAGATTTAAAATACGTGCCGTTAACAAAGCAACTTGTACTTCAGCAGAACCAGTGTCACCTTCTGATCGCTGGTATTTGCTGATAATTTCTTGTGTTTGTTCTACTGTCAATGACATTTTTAATGCTCCAACTTTATGCGTAGCGTTTTGCTACTAGTTAAATTCTGGTCTATCTCAGCTCAAACATCACCGAATATAGCCAACGAAAAGGACGAGATTGTAACCAATTTTTCTTGTATAAACAAGGCTTTTACGCTTGTTCTGATAAAACAAAAACGCGTTTTGGCGCGACACTGCCATCTGGTGACATTTCACCTAATCCAATGAAAGTTTGATTCAGATCAAACAGCCGAACGTTCGCGCTGTCAAATGTGCTAGTTGTTGAAATTTTCTGACCTTGCCGTAACGCTGTGACTTGAGATTCAGAAGCGATAATTGGTGGCCACTCAGGTAACGCATCTTCTGTAGGCAATAGAAGAGCATCTAACGATAAAAGTCCTTGCTGAGCATGACGTTCTAATTGTTCTAAAGTAAGTGCCCGTGTTATGTCATAACCCGCGGCTTTGATACGACGCAACATCGATACATGACCACCACAGCCTAGCGCAAAACTAATATCTTCAACCAGGGTACGAATATAGGTACCTTTGCTGCATGAGACCTCTAAGCTAAATGTACTCTCCGTCACTCCTAACAAACGAATATCATAGATGGTAATGCGGCGTGCCTTACGTTCTATTTCTATACCCTGACGTGCTAATTTATATAAAGGTTGCCCCTGATGTTTTAATGCAGAGAACATCGGAGGCACCTGGTCTTGCTCACCAATAAATTGGGGAATTAAACCCAGTAATGTTTGTTCAGTAAATTTAGGAATGGGTTTTGTGTCGATGATGTTGCCATCAGAATCACTGCTATCTGTTACCGTGCCAAGTTGACAGGTAACCTGATAATTTTTATCTGCATCCAATAGATAACTGGATACTTTAGTCGCTTCGCCTAAACAGATTGGAAGAACACCTGTAGCAAGAGGGTCTAAACTGCCAGTATGTCCGGCTTTTTTAGCATCAAACAAGCGTTTAACGTGCTGTAAAACATGATTTGAGCTTCGACCAGTTGGTTTATCAATAACGATAATACCCGTGATATCACGGCCTTTTTTATTGCGTCGCCCCATCTTTTAAACTAAGTCGTCATCACTTAATTTAGCGTTTGCCTTTGCGATCAATTCATCCATATGGAAGCCATGTTCGAGTGATTTGTCATAAATAAAACGTAATTCGGGAATATTACGAAGCTCTACACGACCAGCTAGTCCTCGACGTAAAAAACCTGCTGCACGCGACAAACCTTGCAAACATTGTTTAATTTCTTGTTCTGAATTATCCGTTTTTAATCGTGTAACAAATACCTTGGCATATTTCAGGTCTGATGTAACATCAACATGAGATACCGTTACCATGCCCACGCGTGGGTCAGAAACCTCATGTTGAATCATCTGCGCGAGTTCGCGCATCAGCATTTCACCGATTCGAGTGGTACGACTAAATTCTCTTGCCATTATAGTTTTGCTTTTACCAACACACGGTCGAAGACTTCAATTTGATCACCTGCTTGTACGTCAGTGTAATTTTTGACACCGATACCACATTCCACGCCAGATTGGACTTCGTTGACATCATCTTTAAATCGACGTAATGATTCTAATTCACCTTCATAGATGACCACGTTATTACGTAATACACGAATAGGGCTTGAACGTTTAACCGTACCTTCGATAACCAAACAACCGGCAATATCACCGAACTTAGGTGATCTAAACACATCATCAACACGAGCAAGACCAATAATTTCATCACGATAAACCGGCTCTAACATACCTGTCATCGCTTGGGTTACCACATCAATCAAATCATAGATGATGCTGAAGTACTGTACATCTAAGCCTTTTTCAGCAATGACTTTACGTGCTGCATTATCTGCACGCACATTAAAACCAATCAGAATGGCATCAGATGCACCTGCTAACTGGGCGTCAGTTTCGTTAATTCCACCAACACCAGAAGCGACTATACGTACTTTAACTAAATCAGTTGACAGTTTAAGTAAGCCCTGACTAACCGCTTCAGCCGAACCATGAACGTCAGCTTTAACAACGACATTAAGTGTTTTAACATCGCCAGATTCCATTTTATTGAACATTTCGTCCAACTTGGCAGCCTGTTGTTGCGCCATTTTTGCTTCACGTGCTTTAGTCATGCGGAAATTTGCAATTTCACGTGCTTTACGTTCATCAGGTGCAACTTGTAGCTCATCTCCCGCTGCTGGTGTACCAGAAAGACCTAACACTTCAACAGGTGTTGATGGACCCGCATCAGTTTGTGGCTCACCATTTTCGTTAAATAATGCACGTACACGGCCATATTCTTGACCTACAACAACGATGTCACCTTTGTTAAGTGTTCCGCTTTGAACTAATACCGTGATGACTGTACCGCGGCCTTTATCCAGACGAGATTCGATAACGACACCTTTAGCTGGGCCGGTATCAGGCGCTTTCAGTTCCATAACTTCAGCTTGTAGCGAAATAGCATCAAGTAAGTCATCAATACCTTCACCTGTATGAGCCGAAACAGGCACAAATTGCACATCACCACCCCAGTCTTCTGGAATAACATCGTGATTTGATAATTCTTGTTTGACACGGTCTGGATTCGCAGCCGCCTTGTCCATTTTATTGATAGCAACAATCAATAGTGAATCTGACGATTTAGCAGCTTGCACAGCTTCAATTGTTTGCGGCATAACGCCATCATCGGCCGCAACAACAAGCACAACAATATCGGTCACTTTTGCACCACGTAAGCGCATTTCGGTGAAAGCAGCATGGCCTGGTGTATCCAAGAAAGTAATTTGGCCACGACTGGTTTCAACTTTATAAGCACCAATGTGTTGGGTAATACCACCAGCTTCGCCTGATGTCACTTTGGTGCTACGAATATAATCAAGTAATGATGTTTTACCATGATCAACATGCCCCATGACAGTAACAACAGGTGCGCGAACCTTCGCATCACCAGCTGCGTCGTCAGAAACATTCAATGCCAATTCGATTTCGTTTTCTTGAACGGGTTTAGCAATATGACCCATTTCTTCAATAACGATAACCGCTGTATCTTGATCAAGTAATTGATTAATAGTCGCCATTGTGCCCAGTCCCATCAACGCTTTGATGACCTCACCGGCTTTTACTGACATACGTTGAGCTAAATCTGAAACGCTGATAGTGTCAGGAACATTGACTTCTCTGACTACAGGTGCAGTTGGCATTGTAAAACCGTGCTCAGATGAACCTTCAAGCACTGCCGTTTGCTTAGCTGCAGCACCTTTTTTCTTCTTACGACGACCTTTGCCTTCCGATACGTGTAATTCTTTACGTTCAAACTTATCATCGCGATCAGGGCCACGATTTCCACGACGTCCTGATTTTTCTTTGTCTTTTTCTTTAGTTTCAGTAGCGACTACTGTTGTAGTTACTTCAGACTCTTTCTGCTTTTCTTTAGCCTTACGAGCTGCTTTTTGTTCTTTTTCCAGTTTCTCTGCTTCTACTCTTGCTTTAGCACGCTCTTTTTCAAGTTCAGCCTCTTCTTCGCGCGCTTTTTTACGATCTTGTAAAGCACGTTCTGCATCAAGACGAGCAAGGTTAGCCGCGCGACGTTTGGCATCGGCTTCTTCGAGTTTTTTGTGAGCGATTTCTGATGCTGACAATGCTTTTTCTAATTTCGTTGCTTGCTTCTTGGTTTCTTGAGCAGCAGCTTTAGCTTCCTCTGCTAGTGCTTTTTGCTCTTCTTCAGCAGCAAGACGTGCTTCTTCTGCAGCTTGGTTCTCAGCTTCGATTGCGGCAGCAACGGCAGCTGACTCACGTTCTGTCTGTTGTGCTTCTTCCGCTTCTTGTTGAGCATGAAGTAACGCTTGTGCCTCAGCTTCTTTACGTTTTTCTTCTTCTTGAATTCGTATTTGTTCAAGTCTATCAGCTTCAGCAGCGGCAGCGGCAGCTTCTTCTGCTTGTTTTTGTCTGTCTAATTCTGCAGCAATTTCAGCTTCTTCTGCGGGTGTACGTTTAACAAAAGTACGTTTTTTACGCACTTCTACACTAACGCTTTTACCACCACTGCGTGATACACCACCCAATTTAATTTCACTAACCGATTTACGCTTAAGTGTAATTTTTTTAGGGCTTGAAGCTGTACTTTCACCAGTTTTACCATGGCGTTGTTGCAAAAAACTTAACAACGCCTGCTTTTGATCTTCAGTGATCAAGTCATCAACAGTTGATACGTTGATTCCTGCCTCATTAAGCTGCTCAACCAAATGTTCGGCAGTCACGCCAACAGTATTTGCGAGGTCTTTAACCTTCATATCACTCATTGACTACTCTCCTGCATCTGTTTGTTCATCTGCAAACCATGACTCTCTTGCTTTCATAATTAACGCGGCGGCTTGCCCTTCGTCGATGCTATCAATTTCCATTAATTCATCAACAGACTGTTCAGCAAGGTCGTCTAAAGTAACAATTCCCTTGCTTGCCAACGTTAAGGCAAGATTTTGATTCATGCCTTCCATTTCCAGTAAATCTTGCGCTGGTTCAGCAGACTCCAGTTGTTCTTCATTTGCAATTGCTTTTGTTAACAACACATCACGTGCACGCGAGCGAAGCTCTGCGACGATATCAGCATCAAATTCTTCAATATCTAACATCTCTTGCTCAGGCACATAAGCAACTTCTTCCAGATTTGAAAAGCCTTCTTGAGCCAGAATTAAAGCTACATCTTCATCGACATCAAGTTCATTCATGAATAGCTCAACAATGCCTGATAATTCGGTTTCAGCTTTTTGATCTGCATCGGTTGCAGACATGATATTTAACGTCCAACCTGATAGCTGGCTTGCTAAACGTACATTTTGACCACCACGACCAATCGCTTGTGACAGTTGAGCATCTTCAACCGCAATATCCATACTATGGGCATCTTCATCAACAACAATTGAAATTGCTTCTGCTGGTGCCATTGCATTGATTGCAAAACGAGCAGGATCTTCATCCCACAAGATAATATCAACACGTTCACCAGCTAATTCATTGGTAACAGCTTGCACACGTGAACCGCGCATACCCACACATGCCCCAACCGGATCAATACGAGACTCTTTTGCCAAAACAGCAATTTTTGCACGTAAGCCTGGATCACGCGCTGCGCCTTTAATCTCAATCATGCCATCATTAATTTCTGGCACTTCAAGCTTAAATAACTCAACCAGAAATTCTGGCGCAATCCGACTCACTAATAGTTGAGGACCGCGTCCTTCAGGACGAATTTCTCGTAATAGGCCACGAACACGATCACCAGAACGGAAACTTTCACGTGGAATCATTTCTTCACGTGGAAGATACGCTTCCGCATTGCCACCCAGATCCAATGTAATGTTACCACGTTCGACGCGTTTAACCGTACCATTGACCATTTGACCAACTTTATCCTGATACATCTCAACAACCTGGGCACGTTCTGCCTCACGTACTTTTTGAACAATGACTTGTTTAGCTGTTTGGGCAGCGATACGACCAAACTCAACTGATTCCATCTGCTCACGAATATAACCGCCAACTTCTGCATCAGCTTGCTTTTTAAGTGCATCAGCAAGTGTTATCTGTGTTTCTGGAGAAACAAGACTATCTTCATCTTCAACGATTAACCACTGACGAAACGTTTCATAATCACCGGTTTGACGGTCAATTTTGACACTAGCATCGATTTCCATCTCATATCGCTTGCATGTCGCCATAGCTAAAGCAGCTTCAATCGCTTTAAATATAACTTCTTTACTGACACCTTTTTCGTTAGAAACAGCATCTGCAACCAGTAAAATTTCTTTATTGTTCATCACAACCCCAGTGAGTCATCTCAGCCAAGCAACTCAATTCAAATATTAACCGTTAATTTTACGCTTTATTTAGGCAACAAGTCTCGCTTTTGCCAATTTAGTGAGAGCTAAAGCATAAACCTCACCATCAACTTCAATTAAAATATCACCATCACTGAAGCCTTGAAGCACCCCCGTAAAGTTTCTACGGCCTTGCACCGGCAATTTCATCGACAATTTTACTTCACTACCTGCAAATCGTTCAAAATCTCTTGCTTTGAACAAAGGTCTGTCAAAGCCAGGAGATGACACCTCAAGGTTATAGGTGGTACTAATAGGATCTTCTACTTCTAATATTCCACTGACTTGATGGCTGACACGCTCACAATCTTCAATTGAAATACCTTGTTCTGAATCAATATAAATGCGTAACGTTGCCTCACGGCCAGTCTTTATATATTCAACACCCACCACTTCATAACCAAGCGACTCGATTGGTGCTTCAATTAATTGTTCAATTTGGTCACTGACAGCCATAAAATCACATAAAAAAAAAGGGCCTACGGCCCAATTAAAATCTCCAGAAAAACAAAAACCCCATATAGGGGTTGTGTTTTTTGGTAGCGGGGGCTGGATTTGAACCAACGACCTTCGGGTTATGAGCCCGACGAGCTACCAGACTGCTCCACCCCGCACCGGAATAAGCAATGAAGTATACTTATCTAACCACCAACATGCAAGCCTAATTATCAGTTTCTTTTAACTTGCGCGTTAATGTGTTTCGCCCCCATCCTAGTATTTTTGCTGCTTCTTGTCGTTTACCCACTGTTTTCTCTAATGCTACGTCCATTAATAACCTTTCAACTTCAGGCACAACGTCGGCTAATGCGCCATCTTGACCACTTAGTGCTTTTTTAGTCGCCCATTGTTTAAACAAAACTTGCCAACTGTCCGAACCTTGGGTCTCTGATGGTGTTACATGCAATAACTCATTCGGTAAATCATCAATCTGCACTACTTTTGCCGGGGACATTACCGTCAGCCACCGACAGGTGTTTTCTAATTGTCTAACATTGCCAGGCCAGCTTAATTGACTCAAATAGCGTTCAACATCAGGTGACAGTATTTTGGTAGGTACCGCAAGCTCAGTAGATGCTTTAGTTAAAAAATAAGCCGCCAATGTCGGAACGTCTTCTCTTCTCTCGCGTAATGACGGTATTTGAATCCGAATTACATTTAACCGATGGAACAGATCTTCCCTGAATTCACCGCGTTCGACACGCTGCTCTAAATTTTGATGGGTTGCAGCTACAATCCTGACATCAGATTTAACAGCAGTATGCCCCCCCACTCTGAAAAATTCACCATCTGATAGTACACGTAATAAACGAGTTTGAAGATCCAAGGGCATATCACCAATTTCATCTAGGAATAATGTGCCGCCATCAGCTTGTTCAAATCGGCCTTTGCGTGCAGCATGAGCCCCTGTGAATGCACCTTTTTCATGTCCAAACAGTTCGGACTCCATTAATTCTTTAGGAATTGCGGCCATGTTAAGTGCGATAAAAGGAGCACGGCTTCTGGGGCTGTGTTTATGCAAGGCATTCGCTACAAGTTCTTTACCTGTTCCTGACTCACCATTAATTAATACTGTTATATTTGAGCGAGCCAAACGACCAATCGATCTAAACACCTCTTGCATAGCAGGGGCTTCACCGATAATTTCGGCACCAATATTTACAGTTCCATCCCCTGCTTGTTGTTTTTCTTGGCGATGCTCAATGGCACGTTTGATTAGATCAACCGCTTCATCCACATCAAACGGTTTTGGCAGATATTCAAAGGCGCCACCTTCATAAACGGATATCGCACTATCTAAATCAGAATAAGCAGTCATAATAATGACTGGCAATTTAGGTGCCCGCTGTTTAATGTCAGCCATCAATTGCAATCCATCAATGCCTGGCATACGAATATCACTGACTAGTACATCAGGTTGGTCCTTCTCAAGTTGTTCCAATACCGAGTTGCCATTATCAAATACGGTTACATTGATGCTTTCTGCCTGCATTGCTTTTTCCAGCACCCAGCGGATTGAACGGTCGTCATCGACGACCCACACATTTGCTTTATTTTTCACAAACTCGCTCCAAAGGAAAAACGATTGTAAACACTGTCTGACCTGGCCTGCTGATACAACTGATTGCACCATGATTACGATGAATTAAATTTTGTGATAGATACAGTCCTAATCCCGTGCCTTCGGCTCTACCCGTGACTAATGGATAGAACATACTTTCTTGTAATGATGGCGATATTCCAGGGCCATTGTCTTCAATTTCAACACCTAAGGCCAATTTATGATGTTGATTTTCAATGGTGACATGACGTTGTATTCGTGTTCTGAGAATAATATTGCCCATACCCTTCATTGCTTGTACAGCATTACGCACAATATTTAAAAAGACTTGAACTAATTGATCAAAATCCGCATAAAACTCTGGAATACTCGGATCGTAATCACCGATAAAAACCAGTTTTTCATCAATCTCAGCAAACACAAGTTGGCGTACACGTTGTAATACTTCATGTATGTTGACCAAACTTTGTTTAGACTGTTGATGAGGTCCTAACATATTACTCATCAGGTTTTGTAATCGGTCGGCTTCACTGATGATAATACTGGTGTATTCTTTGAGCTCTACTGATTCGAGCTGGCGTTCTAATAACTGGGCTGCACCACGAAGTCCACCTAATGGATTTTTAATCTCATGTGCCAAGCCTCTAACCACTTGTTGCTGAGCGTGTAAGCTTTCATCACGACTAATTCTGTCTTTGAAATCAAGTTGCGAGAACTCTAATAAGATATAGGGTAGTTTGCCACCGACTTCTAATGGTTTGATTGCACAATCAACCAAGGCATCACCATTAGATGGGATATACAATTTTACTTCACGCTCAATTAATGCCTGGCCTGTTTGTTGCACCCGGGTTAAGCTTTCAAATAATCCATGCTCACCTGGTAAAAGAACTCGAAACGGTATTAATTCAGCTTGGCGTTGACTGATATCAAACAAGATTTCAGCAGAAGCACTGATAAATTTAACTTTTAGGTTGTCATCTAAAATAACAACGGAAGTGGTTAAATTATCAATTATGTTCTGACAGGGAATTAGAGTGGTCATCTCAACAGTTCATCAAATATATCACTATGCCTTGCATCAGCAATAACCGCTCCAACAAATCAATTCAAAACAAAATAAAATTTATTTTAATTTAAAATCAGTCACATAAGGCTATATTTATCTTTTGAAATTATTATTTCATTATGCAGGATAATTATATAGTCAGGATAAATGCACCACAATAGTGCAATCCGACTTGGACAGAATTATTATTGTGCAATTGAACGTTTATGCAGATGGAATAATACCGATTTACTCCTCTGTAATATTTTCCCCTGACTATCTACAACAGTTACAACAAGGATATGACTACCGCGCTCTACATTATCAAGTCTTATAGTTAAATCTGATTGGGCTTGGCCTACAGGTTTACCATCAAGCAAGAATAATAATTGATCATTTCTTTCGGCACTTAATTCCGGTTGAACCGTAGCAGTCACGTCCACCGTTCCACCATTACTCCAAAATGCTTCATTTTGTTTAGGGGTAGAAATTGATATTTGATAGTCAGGCACGTCTATGTCTGTTGATTCAGCGTCGTTAGCGTCTGTGACCGCTTCAACTTCAACTATCGGTGTAGGGGTATAAGTAGAAAGTTCTTTTAATTCAATTTGTTCGGAATTAGCACTCGGTTGATCCGAATACACAACATTACCATATTCATCGATAGAGCGATAAAACGCTGCATGAACCGTCATTGCAACAAACAATAAAACTAGCGGGATGTATTTCATAATGCAATCATAGGCTAGCTAAAACATGTCTGCAAGATAGTATATAAAAAAGCGCCTCCATTGCGTTCACAATGGAGGCGTTCTAACATAAAATCTAATGATAGATTATAAGCTGTAGTACATATCGTACTCAGCTGGGTGAGTTTCCATCCGTATACGAGTCACTTCTTCCATTTTCAATGCAATATAGGCATCAATCATATCATCAGTAAACACACCGCCATCAGTCAAGAAAGCACGGTCAGCATCAAGTACATCTAACGCTTGATCTAATGAATGGCATACTGTTGGAATCAATGCAGATTCTTCAGCGGGTAGGTCATATAAATCTTTATCCATAGCATCGCCAGGGTGGAGCTTGTTTTTAATACCATCAAGACCAGCCATCAACATCGCACTAAATGCTAAATAAGGATTTGCTGTTGGATCAGGGAATCGAACTTCAATACGGCGACCTTTAGGATTAGTCACATAAGGAATACGAATTGAGGCACTACGGTTACGTGCTGAATAAGCCAACATAACGGGTGCTTCAAAGCCTGGTACCAAACGTTTGTAGCTGTTTGTACTTGCGTTAGTAAAGGCATTTAATGCCCGGGCATGTTTAATGATACCGCCAATGTAGTAAAGCGCAGTTTCAGATAAACCACCATATTTATTACCCGAAAATAAGTTTTCACCATCTTTAGATAATGATTGGTGAACATGCATACCACTACCGTTATCACCAACAAGTGGTTTAGGCATGAAAGTAGCTGTTTTGCCATAAGCATGAGCCACGTTGTGAACAACATATTTTAACTCTTGTACTTCATCGGCTTTTTTAACCAAGGTGTTGAACTTGACACCAATTTCACATTGCCCAGCAGTTGCCACCTCATGATGGTGCACTTCAGTAGTTTGGCCCATTTCTTCAAGCGTTAAGCACATCGCAGAACGAATATCTTGCAATGAATCAACTGGCGGCACAGGGAAATAACCACCTTTCACTTTAGGACGATGACCTTTATTACCATCAGGAAATACTTTTTCTGTGTTCCACGAAGACTCATCAGAATCTACTTTGTAGAATGTGCCAGACATATCACTGCCCCAACGCACATCATCCAAAATGAAAAATTCTGGTTCAGGACCAAAATAGACAGTATCAGCAATTCCTGTTGAAATTAAGTGAGCTTGGGCACGTTTGGCAACTGAACGTGGATCACGTTCATAGCCTTGCATGGTAGCAGGTTCAATGATATCGCAGCTGATGATAAGTGTATTATCATCCATAAAAGGATCCATTACCGCTGTTGAAGGATCAGGCATTAAAATCATGTCAGATTCATTGATACCTTTCCAACCAGCAACAGATGAACCATCAAACATATTGCCATCAGTAAAGGTGTCTTCATCGATACTATGAGCAGGAAAAGAAACATGCTGCTGTTTACCGCGTGTATCGGTGAATCGGAAGTCCACAAATTGAACATCTTCATCTTTAATCATTTGAAGCACTTTTTCGACTGACATTGATTTTCTCCCATTGCAATTAATAATGCGTATTTAATTTAAGTACAAAAACATTCTGCATTAAAGCATGAATCAAGCCATTTTGAAATACAATTAAAATCAACTATTTAACACTATTTCAGCCCACCAAAAACGCACCATATTTGTGCGAAAACAGTCAAACCGCACAATTATTGTGCAAGCTATCCGATTTTGATGGTTATGATAAGCTCGTCATCCTGTTGATCATGACCTACAAACTCATGACCATTAATACGTGCCCAGGCAGGAATATCACTTAATGCACCAGGATCAGTACAAATTACGTTTAAGATATCGCCTGTTTGTAATTCTTTTACTTTGTTTTGTGTTTTGATGACAGGCATCGGGCACAGCATACGTCGTGCGTCTAATTCATACTCACTCATACATGCCACTCCTCACGTACTTGTTCTGATGTTAAAGGTTTAACTTTGATCGTTACTACATCTTGCCCTGGAATCGTTACGGTTGCTTCAACTTCATCGGAATCGCGTCCCTGACCATAACGCGCAACAATGCCTGCAGCAGTTTGATAATCATCTCTACCAAATGTACCGTCAACCAACGTTAGCGGACCGTTATGACTAATCACTTGAATTGACGGCAGTTGTTTACGATAACCTTGCAAGAACTTACTTTCACCGGCATCACGCGCAACAATAAGTTTGTAGTCTGGTTTAGGTCTTAAATGACGTCCTACTTTAAGCAGCATAATGTCATCCATTTCATAGTCACGACTACCACGACCTTTCCAAAGATCGACTAACTTATCAGAATAGTTCTTATCGGTTAAAAAGCAACAGCCGCCAGCAGGTGAAGCATAATCCGTAAAACCAAATTCTTTGGCTAATGCCATTTGAGGTTTCCGATTTCTACCACTGAAATTATACAGTTTTTCACGATCAACCCAGCCTTCAATCTCAGGTTTCGTTGCTGGTAAATTCTTGGCGCATAAGGGTCTTAATAGAATATCATCGGCACCCGACTCATGAGCAACAATCGGCATAGTTTGTTTTCGTTGTGACATTGGTCTTTGTCCGATAACTTCGCCAGTGATAATAAAATCAAAGCCATTTGTATGATTTTCCTTCACCCATTGCACCGCTTTACTGACCATAAAGATCTTACAATCTAAACATGGGTTCATATTAGCGCCATAGCCATGTTTGGGATTCAGCAGGACATCTTTGTATTCTTCAATGACATCAACAATATGTAATTTGATACCTAATTGTTCCGCAGCCCATAACGCATTATTACGTTTTTGCTTATCTTTATCGTGGTTACGAATGGCATGGGTATGACCTTCTACACAAAAACCCGTATAGAAATTGATGCCTTCAACCTCAATACCCTGTTCCTGCAAGACTCGTACAGCCAGCATTGAATCCAAGCCACCCGAAATAAGCGCGACTGCTTTATGTTGTTTTGCCATTATGCTGTACCACCAACTGTTAAACTATCTACTTTCAATGTTGGTTGACCAACACCAACCGGGACACTTTGTCCCTCTTTACCACAATTACCAACACCAGTATCCAGCTCTAAATCATTTGCAACCATGCTGATACGCCCCATCACTTCAGGACCATTACCTATTAAGGTTGCACCCTTGACAGGGTGGGTTATTTTGCCATTCTCAATTAAATATACTTCACTGGTCGAAAATACAAACTTACCAGAGGTAATATCAACCTGTCCGCCACAAAAATTAACGGCATAGAGACCTTTCTTAACCGAGGCAATGACTTCTTCTGGCTCATGTTGACCGGGTAGCATATAGGTATTGGTCATTCTGGGCATCGGCAAATGGGCATAGGATTCGCGACGGCCATTACCTGTACTGCGTGTTCCCATCAATCGCGCATTATGTTTATCTTGCATGTAATTGGTGAGCTTGCCATTTTCAATTAATATGGTTTTTTCTGTAGGCACACCTTCATCATCAACAGTCAACGAGCCTCGACGATCTTGTAATGTGCCATCATCAACAACCGTACATAAAGGTGATGCCACCATTTGACCAATTCGACCTGAAAAGGCCGAACTGCCTCGCCGATTGAAATCACCTTCTAAGCCATGACCAACTGCTTCATGTAAGAGTACGCCAGGCCAACCTGATGCTAATACCACTGGCATATTGCCAGCCGGAGCTGCAACAGCTTCTAAATTGACCAAAGCTTGTCGAACAGCTTCTTTAGCGTAGCTGCTAGCAAGATCATTATCCTGAAAATAGCGATAATCTAAACGTCGTCCGCCACCGGCACTACCCCGTTCTCGTCGGCCATTTGACTCGACAATCACAGATACATTCATTCTGACTAAAGGCCGAATATCAGCAGCAAACGTACCATCACTGGCTGCAACTAAAATGGTATCAAGTCCACCAGCCAGACTGACATTAACCTGGGTAACACGAGGATCAACTGCACGAGCAACCGTATCAGCTTGATGTAATAAGGCTAATTTTTGTTCTACCGTTAAAACAGCTAATGGATCAGTTTGAACATAAAATTCCGGCGAAACAGTACGTTGCCACGCCTGCACCTTACCATCAGCACCTTGTCTCGAAATGGCACGTGCTGCTTTGGCTGCATCGTGCAATGCTGGCAGAATCAAATCATCTGAATAGGCAAAGCCGGTTTTTTCACCACTACATGCACGCACACCAACGCCTTGTTCAATATGATAACCACCATCTTTGATAATGCCATCTTCTAACTGCCAGTTTTCCTGTCGCGATTGTTGAAAATATAAATCAGCATAATCAATGCCTCGCCCCATAGTCAAAGCAAGTGTCTGTTCCAGATCGGCTTCAACCAAACCTGCTGGTATAAGTAATTGTTGCTTAACTTGTTCAAATAGTGAGGAAGTCATGATGGCGTTACGAGTGAGTTAATCGGTAGATCATACCAGAATTTGCTGTTTTTTTATTGAACGACAGGTTTTACTACGTTTAATTGGGGATCATTCCATGGCCCGGTTAAGTTATATTTATAGCTGATTAAATTAACAATATTTTTATCAAATAAGTTATCTGCAAGTTTATCAAACAATAAAATAGCGGCCCCCACACCTAAGCCAATCGGGCCACCAGCCATTGCGCCAGCAAGTGGTAATGTCGATGACACATTGGGAGTCACTTTAACGTGTTGATTATATGATTTATTAACAATATCAATTGGTCCTGTCATTTCAATTAATGCAGATTCAGCTTTCATTGTCATATTATCAGTAGTGGCTAAGCCATTTGCTAGATTGAAGTCTCCCGCTATTGAATCAAAATTAAAGCCTTTGCCAAACAGATCACTAAAATCTAGAGATAAACGGCGTGGAATAGCAGCAACACTGAGCAACCCAAAGATTCTACCAGCCGCACCTGGTTCTATGTCTGTTAATTTACCTTTACCCACTTTAATCTTGATCTGACCTTGAATACGCGCTATTGATACTGATAGTGGTTGGTCTGGCCAAGTGAAATCAACACCAATTTCAATACCGGTCGCATCAACAGCCTGAATATAACCCAGGCTTTTTAATAATCCTGCTAAATCATCACTTTGTGATTGTAACGACAAATGCGAACTATCTCCCGTTGCTAGTTTTTGCCAAACACCTTCGGTTACGTTGGCACTAAAATACTCTGATGCCAGTGTCCCCTGTTCAATAATCCATGCGTCTTGTGTTCTTTTCGAACGAAGTGATAACTGGCCCAGGCTCATATCATCGACTGTTAATGAATCTATATTGATAGCCATTGCTGGCCATAATACTGATGATTTTTTGTCTTTTTCAGCTACCGATAGATCGGATTTAGTTTCTTTGGGTAAATGAATAGTGAGCTTATCTATATCAACTCTCAACATAGCGTTATTATCAAAACGCAATGGCAGGTATAAAGTACCTTTACTTTGCTGGCTATGGAATTGAGTACGCCAGCCCTGTGCATCACGCTGCATTGACAGATTAAGCTGCGTTAGTTTTTGTTCAAAGCCGTTTAACTCATTAATCGTTACTGAAATATCATCAAAACTATCTGCCAACATACTCTCGCTATCGATTTTTTGATTAGCTTGCCACGCTACTAACCAATCATCGATTGATATGTTTGCAAGCTGACCTCGTATTTTTATGCCATGTTCAGGCAAGCTGGGCTGGCCAGCACCTAATCGAAACTCACCACGCCACTTTTTACCCTGAGGCATAACAATTGCGTTAACGACATCCTCATAATTGATCGTGTAAGCAAGATCATCCTTAACATGCTCAAAGCCAGCTCTAAAGGTTTTAGTTTCATCACTTTGTTTGGTAAACGGTGCAGGCAAATTTAGGGCAATGCCTTGTAAATCAGAATGTAAAACAGCATCTACATAAAACTCACCTAACGTTTTTTCAGCAATTGACACCTCCAGTTGATAGTTAAATTGACCAGACACAAATGTGGGAATCGTGTTATTGAACACTGTATTAAGTTTATCAATTGAAGCATAGCCTATTACATCTACTGTGGTTCTATCCTGATCTGGACTCACATTAATCACAATATCATTATCAAGAAAACGGGCTTTTATTGCATTTGCAAACACGCCTTCGTTATTAAACTTAAGCTCACCAATCACATCAGTGACAGACATCTCAGCAACATCGACACTTTGCAGTGAACCACCTTTAAAATTAACTCGCCCTGATGCCTTGGTATCATCGACATGTGTTAGTGGCAACAATAAATCAAGATGGATGTCACTTTGACCTTGTGCTGTCACTGTTTCCGAGACACGACCAAATCGTTGTTTTAAAGGACTGTTTTGTAAAAACGTCAATGCTTGCTGACTACTCCCTGTCATATCACCATTAATGGATAAAACAGGATTGGATAAAATAAATCGTTCGATAGTTGTAGTAACATCAAGAAAATCAAAACCAGCGATTTTTCCTTGCTTACTGCTAATAACCAGTTTACTGCCTTGACCGGCAATTTTGGCCTTCACACCGACAATATCAGGCCATTCAGGCGCGTAATGTAGTTGCGCCCCTTCAACGTCTAAATCCATTATAAAACGCCCCTTATCAGGTGCATTGTCATAGGGAAAATCGGCTAGATCACCAAGCAATTCAATTTTGCCATCAATCACTTTTCCTGAAACAAAAGCATTATTCGACCACTTTTTAAAGCCTTGTTCTAAAATACGTTGGGGGACATATGATTTCCATGCGCTGATCTCAACATCTTGTAAACTCATTGCAAGATCATTGACGATCCGGCCATTATTGTTACGTTCAATCGTACCATCTACTTGCATTGTCAAATCGTCATTCCATAGTCGAAAGGCCTGTGATTGAATGATCCATTTATCTTGTTGACGATTAACTCTAATGACACCCGTAACCGAATCAAAAAAAACCGACTTATCTAACCAGCCTTCGGGATAAAGAATCAACTTATGACTATCAAATGAAACATTAGCAATATCGTTATTCCAATTGACTGAGGCAGTTAAACCTGTCACGCCTGGCAACTGCTGCCAAGGCAATAAGCCACCATCACGTAATTCAAATGCTAAAGCAGTAAGCCCCTGCTCAGGAGAATAACTAAGAGAAAGTGACTCGACATCACCTGCAGGTTTTTGTTTTCGTATAAACTCAGGTGACAACTCAGTCAATGAGACAATCGTAGTTAAGTCACTTAGTCTCAGATAACTGCTAACAAATGCTAAGGTGTTATCAGAATAGTTGGTAAGTTTAAAGTCTGTTGGCCCCCAATCCTCACCATTCATACGTAATTGCAGTTCACGTCCAGAAATTTGCCATTGCTGTGAAGAGCTGGACCAGTCAATGTAGCCAGACAAATGGTCAATCCTAGCACTTGTGGCTGACGCATTTAGTGATGTTAGTTCTAATTCATCGGCATTGATTGAACTAGCGATAACATCAATCTTAGTTTCATTGCCGCTTAGAGATAAGGTCGAATTAATACGTCCCTTGGTGAGACTGATATCCTTCCATACCACTATGTCTGAAAACGCAGCTAATTCAACACGATCAAGTTTGGCCTGTGCGTGCCAATATCCCAGTTCAAAACTGGCATTGATTTCGGTTTCGGCAGTTATCTGAATGCTGTTACCCAACTGCTCAGGTAATGTTAGATTCAGCGTTGAACGCCATTGACTAGCTTCGTGCTCAATTTGTGCTTGATTGAGCAGATAATGCCCCGATAATAGAGGCTGTTTAAGATCGCTTAATGCTAACGTTATATTATCCAAATTAACTTTATTTATCAGGTTTGCCCAACGTAACCAGTCTTTATCAGGCGAAACATCGGAATCCGCAGATAATCCCTGAAGAATAAAGTTGCCTTGTTCACTACGGATAAGTGATATCACAAGTCCCGACAGTGAGACATCATTGATCACTGGCTCTGATTGCCGAAGACTACTGATGATATCTAAACCAAGATAAAGTTGTTCTAAACTTAGTAATCGCTCTTGACCATTTTGACGGAGGATTGTGATGTTATCCACTTGAAGTTTAGGCTCTAGACCTATCCAATGAAGCCCCGCGCCAGACATAGTTACAGGATAACCAATATAACTACTGACCCAACTGGCGATCTCATCTTGTCTTTGTTCAACCGCATTTGATAACCAGTAAACGCTGGCAATAACAAGTGTTAGTAACGATGCAACAATGACTACAACATGAGCAAGCTGCCGACTAATAATGTGAAAACAGTGATGAACTATAGACATTGAATTACATTAACACCACATTGAACTGTTCGCGGTTATATTCAGATTCACACTGAAATAAAATGGGTTTTCCAATAAATTGTTCCAACTCAGCAACATTAGTTGAATCTTGATCATTCAATCTGTCAATAATGTCTTGTGAAGCCAACACTAAGAACTGGGTAGTCTCATATTGTTTCGCTTCACGCATAATTTCTCGAAAAATTTCATAACAGACAGACTCGGCACTTTTTGCATAGCCCTTGCCATTACAGCATGGACAAGGCTCACATAAAATATGACCTAAGCTTTCACGAGTACGTTTGCGTGTCATCTCAACCAAACCTAATTCTGAAACAGCACAGATATTGTGACGTGCCCGATCTGTTTCCATGGCTTTTTCTAATGATCGTAGTACTTGATCTCGATGTTCCTGCTCATCCATATCAATAAAATCAATAATGATTATGCCGCCCAAATTGCGAACTCTTAATTGTCGGGCAATAGCATGCGCAGCTTCAAGATTGGTCTTAAAAATAGTTTCTTCCAAATTTTTATGGCCCACAAAGCCACCAGTGTTGACATCAACTGTCGTCATTGCTTCCGTTTGATCGAAGATAAGATAGCCACCCGATTTTAATGGCACTTTACGTTCAAGCGCTTTTTGAATTTCATCTTCAACATTAAATAAATCAAATAAAGGGCGGTCACCCTTATAATGCTGTATTTGAGGCAAGCTATCTGGAATAAAACTTTCAGCAAATTTAATTGCTTTTCTATAGGTTTCACCAGAATCAATACGAATACGCTCAATGTAGGGCGTGACTAAATCACGAAGAGACCGAAGTGCAAGCGGTAAGTCTTGATAAAGTGGTTCACCACATTTTACTGACGATCTATTTTCGCCTAATCTTTGCCAAAGCCGGTGCAAAAATTCTAAGTCCGTAATCAATTCCGGTTCAGATACACCCTCAGCCGCTGTTCTAAGAATATAACCCCCTGATGTTGAACCAAGATGTTCTGCCAAACAGGCTTTTAAACGTTGGCGTTCTTGTTCACTTTCAATTTTTAACGATACACCTATACCTTGCGTTTCCGGCATATAAACCAAATAACGTGACGATACCGATAATTGAGTTGTTAAGCGTGCGCCCTTCGTGCCCATGGGATCTTTGATCACTTGCACTAAAAGCTCTTGCCCTTCACGTAACAACGATGTAATTGCCGGCACTTTCATTTCTTGCAAGTCACCGGTTTGACCTTGAGGAATCGAAATATCAGATGCATGTAAAAAAGCAGCGCGGGCCAATCCAATTTCAACAAACGCTGCTTGCATACCGGGTAAGACACGACAGACTTTGCCTTTAAAGATACTACCTACCAGGCCACGAGCTTCAGTTCGTTCAATAAAAACTTCTTGCAAAACACCATTATCAACAACAACAGCGCGAGTTTCACTTGGTGTCACATTAATTAAAATTTCACTACTCATGAATGCTGTCCAGTTAATTGTTGCAACATCATGCTCGTTTCTCTTAACGGTAAGCCCATAATGCCTGAATAACTGCCTTCAATGCGATCGATAAACATGGCGGCTAAGCCCTGAACTGCATAACTACCTGCTTTATCAATACCTTCTCCCGTTGTTATATACCAGTCTATCTGCTCACAAGATAGTTCACTAAAACAGACTTTACTGATATTCAGTTTAGATAACACCTGCTGTTGATGAACAAGAGCAACAGCAGTCATTACTTGGTGGCATCGTCCTGAAAGTCTTTGCAGCATGGCTCTGGCATCATCTGCATCACGCGGTTTGCCTAAAATTTGATCATCAACGATAACTGCAGTATCAGCCCCTAACACCGGACACGATTGTTGTGACAACACTATACGCCAACCAGCCTGTGCCTTGGCAACAGCCAGTCGTTGCACATAGTCATTTGGTGCTTCACCTTCTATTAAAGATTCATCAACATCAACAGAAATCACCGAGAAACTGACTCCAATTTGACTTAAAAGTTCATGTCGACGCGGTGATGCTGATGCTAAAGCAATGTCTGGAAAATTCATGCGCGATGATAAGGATGATTTTGTAAAACAGTCCAGGCTCGATATAACTGCTCAGCCATGACAATTCGAACCAAGGGATGCGGCAAGGTCAGAGGAGATAACGACCACGTTTGATCGGCGCGTTGAAGACAACGCTGATCCATTCCATCAGGACCACCGACTAACAGTGACAGATCGCGACCATCTGCCATCCAGTTTTTAAGTTGATCCGCTAATTGCTCTGTCGTCCATGACTTACCTTTTACATCAAGTGCAACCACATGATGATTATCAGGAATATGACTTAATAAGCGATCACCTTCTTCTCGCATCCAGTGTGAAGCACTGCCACTCTTGCCCCGTTTCGCTGGTGTTATTTCGTGTAAATTCAGATTACATTCACGGGGTAAACGTTTTGCGTATTCAAGATAGCCATCAGTGACCCAAGCTGGCATTTTGTTGCCAACTGCCAGCAAATTGAGTTTCATTAGTCGTCAGCCGCAGCCTTAGATTGTTCTGTTGTATCAGGCACGCTCCACAATTTTTCCAGATTATAGGTAGCGCGTGTCTGTGGTGTCATAATATGAGCAATAACATCACCTAAGTCGACTAAGGCCCACTCGCCAATATCTTCACCTTCTGATCCTAATGGTTGAACACCAGCAGCTTTAGCTTGCACAACAACTTCATTAGCAAGTGCTTTGACCTGGCGGGTCGATTTACCTGTTGCGATAATCATAAAATCAGTTACATCTGTCATTGCTGTCACATCCAATACTTGAATGTCCTCAGCTTTAATATCTTCCAGTGCATCCATTACCAGAAGTTTTAATTCGTTAGCCTGCATTGGGCTCTCCGCTGTTAAATAATCAAAATAGTTTACATTATGGTCAACAATTGGGTGAAATTTGACCTGTTTTTACTTGCTTAACCAATCAGATGTTTTGCCTGTTAGATAGTAAACAGTCAAACCAATCCATTCTCGCCACGCCGGTTCTAATACTTCTAAATGCTCAGACAGATTAAAATCCCACTGGCGTAATTCAGTCACATTACTTCGATAATCAACCGGGTATGGAATCACATTAATAGCCAGTCTGCGCGCAACACCAACCGCTCTTGGCATATGAAATGCAGATGTGACCAACATGTAGTGACCATTCAGCTTAGGAAGTTTAGGTTTAATCAATAACAAATTTTCATAGGTATTGCGAGATTGCGATTCTATTATCAATCTTGTTTTCTCAATGCCCATTGTTACTAATAATTGCGTAGCAATATCGCCTTCCCGACCCGAGTCTTGAAATGCTAATAATCCACTACCACCAGCAAAAATAACTGGAACATCTGGATAGTATTTTGACAAAAGTGTTGCGCCAACATAACGATCTCCACCTTTGCCCAACTCTGAACTATGCCAACTGATTGATGGTTTTAATTCTTCACCGCCACCGAGAATAAGTATGCCATCAATCTGTTCTGGCATAGGGTCAGGTTTGCTAAAGCGTGACTCTAACGGATAAATTAAAATATCGCCAATAGGGTAGGCTAACAGTGCAAAACTAACTACGCTGGTTGGCACCAGGATCGCTAGGGCTAGTCGCTTTTTATTAAACACTAATACTACTGTCGCAAGGATCATCAACCAAATAATCAGGCTGGCAGGGCTTAATAAGCCCCAAGCAATCTTGGATAGAATAAAAAATATATTATCCATCTCTATGATTGTCTTTGTATAAACCTAATTGTTCAATCACCTGAATCACGCTATCTGGTAATAAAAATTGTATCGACTTACCTGCACCATATTGTGTGCGTATTTCAGTGGCTGAAATAGCTAATTGGGTAACATCAACTGGCCAAATTTTTCCTGCTTGTAATGTCGAATCATTGTCTTTTGCTAAATGAGCCTGATACCAATCGGCTAAATTTGAATCCAAAGTCAGAACTTCGTGAGGTCGTTGCATAATAACGATGTGAGCAAAGTCTAATAGTTGCTGCCAGTGATACCATGATTCTATCCCTAGAAAAGCATCTGTTCCCAATAACAAATAAAGTGGGTTCGCTTGAAACTCTTCACGTAATGAGTTCAAGGTATCAAACGAATATGATGCACCATCACGCTGTAACTCACGATCATCAACAACAAAGTATTCGCTGTTTTTAACAGCAAGATGCAACATCAACATCCGCTGTTGAGCCGACGCCACCGGTGCAGGTCGATGCGGTGGCGTGTTATTTGGAATAAGACGAATATGATCCAGCTTTAATTGCTGTAACACCTCTATTGCTGGTCTTAGATGGCCAAAATGCACAGGATCAAATGTGCCGCCCAGAATACCAATAGCAGGTGCAGTCATTAGCGTCTTATTTGTCCACTACCTAACACAATCCATTTTTGTGAGGTTAGGCCATTTAATCCAACTGGCCCACGCGCATGAATTTTATCGGTAGAAATGCCAATCTCAGCACCCAGTCCATACTCAAAACCATCTGCAAATCGGGTTGACGCATTGACCATAACCGAACTGGAATCAACTTCAGCCAAAAAGCGACGTGACTGTTCATAACTTTGAGTCACAATTGTTTCAGTGTGACCAGAACTATGCTGATGTATATGATCCATAGCGGCATCAAGTCCATCCACAACCCGAATCGATAGAATTGGTGCTAAGTATTCTGTATCCCAATCTTCATGACTGGCGATATGAATATCAGGCAAAATACGTCGTGTACGCTCACACCCTCGCAGCTCAACCGACTCGCGTGCATAACGTTTCGCTAATCTAGGCAAAATCTGAGCTGCAACCGCACTATCGACCAATAATGTTTCCATGGCATTACACACGCCATAACGATGACATTTGGCATTAAAAGCAATTTCTTCAGCCATATCAAGATCGGCATCCGCTGCAATATAAACATGGCAAATACCATCAAGATGTTTGATCACAGGTACACGCGCATCATGACTAATACGTTCGATTAAACTTTTACCACCGCGTGGCACAATGACATCGATATACTCTGACATGGTAATCAACTCACCGACAGCATCACGATCGGTTGTTTCAATAACTTGCACTGCCGATGAAGGCAGTTGTGCTTGTTCAAGCCCACGCTGAATACAGGCTGCAATAGCTTTGTTTGAATGAATGGCTTCACTGCCACCCCTTAAAATTGTCGCATTGCCTGACTTTAAACATAAGCCAGCAGCATCTGCTGTCACATTTGGACGTGATTCATAAATAATACCAATCACACCTAAAGGCACACGCATTTGACCTAGTTGAATGCCTGATGGACGAAATGTCATATTGCTAATTTCACCAACTGGATCAGCTAAAGCAGCTATTTGCTCCAAGCCTTCGGCCATACCTTCAATACGGGCATCGGTTAATTCCAATCTGTCCAACAGTGCCGCATCCAGTCCTTTGGCAATGCCGGCAGTAAGATCAATTGCATTTTGCTGTTTCAGGATATCGGCAGCGGCTCGAATTTCAGACGCGATACTGATTAAGGCATGATTTTTAGTATTAGTATCGGCACGCGCCAAGGCTCGACTTGCTGCCCTTGCTTGCTTGCCTAAGGTTTGCATGTACTGTCTTACATCCACTGCATTTCCCCTTAATTATTTATCCACAACATTATAATTTTGCACCAGCAATACGCATACATACTATTTCTAAAAGTGACCATGGACAGTGCGCTAGGCTACCTTTTGCTGCCTGATCAACTTTTGCCATCATCTCAATAAAACCAAGCCATTGTTGCGTATTATGTCGTTGTAACGTCATCCGGGTCATGGCTTGTTTTGTATTCCAAACCGGTGGTTTTTGTGCTTGGAAAACACGTTCAATAGTGATGCCGTGATCAAGCTGAATTGCCATGTCTACTAGTCGCTGTACGGTCCAGGTCACTGCTGAAAAAATGGTTAATATATCCAGTCCTTCAGATCGTAATCGTGCAATCATACGCGGAATTTTGTCTGTTTGACCCAGCATCACGCTATCCATCAAACCAAAGGACTCAAAACGAGCGTTATCAGACACTGACTCAAACACTATCTGTTCATCAACCACACCTGAAGGACATAATAGACTTAATTTATCAATTTCCTGGGCGGCGGCAAATAAATTACCTTCAACACGTTCTGCAATGAACTCAGCAACCACCTGTGATACAGTTAAACCCCGTTGCCTCATTCGCTGAAGGATCCAGCCAGGCAATTGACCAATATCAACAGGCCAAACAGGAATGGTTACCCCTATTTTATCAAGTTCAGTGAACCATTTACTTTTAGTTGATTTTGCGTCAATTTTACCGCTGATAATCAATAAGGTTGTATCTTCGGGTGGTTGGCTTGCATACTGTCTTAAGGCTTCGCCACCTTCACTGCCAGGGCTGCCAGAAGGCAACCGTATCTCGAGCAAACGTTGACTCGAAAACAATGACATCGTCTGCTCTTGCCATTGCAATTGAGACCAATCAAATCGACCATCGACATGCCAGATCTGACGTTCATCAGCACCCAGCTTGCGAACATGTTGCCTGAGCAGATCACTGGTTTCTTCAACCAGCATTTGTTCATCACCATAAATCAGATAGACCGGTGATAAACCTTGCTGTAAATGCTGCGGGACTTGATCAGCGCGTAGGCGCATCTGTGATTATTTCAGCACCGACAAGCGGCGTAACACACTTTGAGCAAGTTGTTGATTGAGCTGCTCACGCAAAGCACTCTCTTCATTGCCACTTGCTAACACTTGATCTTGGTTAAATTGATAATCACGTTGTGCTTCTACTGATTGTTGATCCAATATCACTTGCCCTTGATCGTCGCTTACCTTAAAACGAACGCTGCCATGTAAACCATATTCACTGACTTTTGCATCGGTACCGACTGATAACACACGTCGTTCTGTTTTGTTTTCCAAGACCGTTAACACTGCACTACCCTGTTGATAATCAGTTAAAACAGTAACGCCATTTGCACTAAGCGCACGTTTTAATGCCAAGCCAAAGTCCTGTTGAATATCAGTACCTTGGATATACATTGTTTTTAGATTTGCAGGCAGATCAGCAGCCCCTCTCAAGTGAAAGCCACAACCAGCAACAGCTAGCAATAACAGTGTAACAAACGTATTTGATAGGGAACGTGTCATCAACATAATCCTTAAATTTACTGGGCAACAACAATATTTATCAGTCTACCAGGCACAATAATAATCTTACGGATCGCTTTGCCATCAATATAACGCACCACAGCTTCATCTGCGAGTGCTATTGATTCTACTGTTGCCTTATCAGCATCAGCCGCGACTACTATTTTAGAACGTAGCTTACCATTGACTTGCACCATAAGCTCAATTTTATCCTGAACCAGTGCGGACTGATCTATATCAGGCCATAATTCTTCAACTACAGCTTGCTCATGTCCTAACTGTGCCCATAAATGATGGCAAATATGAGGCGCAATAGGCGATAACATCAATACCACTTTTTCCAATAGCTCTTGAATAACCGCTCTTGCCTGTTGGCTATCATCAGACACTTTTGCTAAGGCATTCATTAATTCCATGATCGCGGCAATAGCAGTATTAAAGGTATGACGACGTCCAATATCATCACCGACCTTTGTTAAGGTTTGATAGATTTGACGACGAAGTGCTTTTAAATCATCACTTAAAGCATCAACATTAAGCTCAACTACATCACCTTGTTCGACATGACTTTGTACTACACGCCATAAGCGATTTAGGAATCGATTCGAACCCTCTACCGCTTTATCTGACCACTCTAACGATTGTTCTGGCGGCGCTGCAAACATCATAAATAATCGTGCAGTATCGGCACCATATTGATCAATCAATGCTTGCGGATCAACAGTATTACCTTTTGATTTAGACATTTTGGCACCATCTTTGAGCACCATGCCTTGCGTCAATAAGTTTTGGAATGGTTCATCACCCATCACCAAGTCTTCATCACGCATTAATTTATGGAAGAAACGCGCATACAATAAATGTAAAACAGCATGTTCAATACCACCAATATATTGGTCAACGGGTAACCAATGATTGGCACGTTGATCTAACATGGCTTGATCATTATCTGGGCAGGTAAAACGAGCGTAGTACCACGATGATTCAAAGAATGTATCAAAGGTATCAGTTTCACGTTCTGCATCCTTGCCACATTGCGGACAGGCACATTGATAAAACTCGGGCATCGACTTAATCGGTGAACCACTACCATCAACAATGACATCTTCTGGTAACCGAACAGGCAAGTCTTGCTCAGGCACTGCCACTGAACCACAATCAGGACAATTGATAATTGGAATCGGTGTTCCCCAATAACGCTGGCGAGACACACCCCAATCACGTAAACGATAATTAACTTGTCGTTCACCTTTGTCTTGCTGTTCTAAAAGATCAGCCATAGCATCAAAGGCTTGCTCCGAAGTTAAACCATCAAATTGACCCGCATTAACTAAACGGCCTTTTTCAGTAAATGCGGCTTTCGTTAAATCATAGACTTGATCATCAGCGGGTTCGACAACCTGTTTTACGGCTAAATCATATTTTTGAGCAAATTCATAATCACGCTGATCATGAGCCGGTACAGACATAACTGCACCAGTACCATAGCCCATCAATACGAAGTTTGCAGCCCATACTGGAACATGCTCGCCCGTTACCGGATGAATGGCCATTAAACCTGTCGCAACACCTTTTTTCTCAGCCATTTCTAATGCGGCTTCCGAGGTTTCCATTTTGCGACATTGTTCAATAAATGAGGCTAACTCAGGATTAGTTTCAGCTGCTTTTAATGACAATGGATGCTCAGCAGCAACGGCAACATAACTGACACCCATCAAGGTATCTGGACGTGTTGTATAAACCGACAATGTGGCTGAACTATCTGCTATACCAAACTTGATTTGAAGTCCTTCGGAACGACCAATCCAGTTTGCCTGCATTGTTTTAACTTGTTCGGGCCAGCCATCAAGCTGATTCAAATCGTTTAATAACTGTTCAGCATAATCAGTGATTTTCATAAACCACTGTGGAATTTCACGCTTTTCAACCGGAGTATCACACCGCCAGCAACAGCCATCAATGACCTGTTCATTGGCAAGTACCGTTTTATCATTGGGGCACCAATTGACTGCCGCTGTCTTTTTATACACCAGTCCTTTATTAAACAGGCGTGTAAATAACCATTGTTCCCAGCGGTAATATTCTGGCGAACATGTTGCGAATTCGCGCTCCCAATCATAGCCCAGACCTAAGCGTTGGAGCTGACCACGCATATAATCAATGTTGTCATAGGTCCATGCCGCTGGCGGTACTTTATTTTTAATCGCTGCGTTTTCAGCCGGCAAACCAAATGCATCCCAGCCCATAGGTTGCAATACATTTTTACCTTGCATGCGTTGGTAGCGAGAAATAACATCGCCAATGGTGTAATTGCGCACATGTCCCATATGTAATTGGCCACTTGGGTATGGGAACATAGCAAGACAATAGAATTTTTGTTTGGTCGAATCTTCGACTGCACGAAAGGTTTTTTGGTTATGCCACCAGTCTTGGGCAGCTTTTTCAACGACAGCAGGTTGATATTCTTGTTGCATGACAACTCTTTAAGGCTAGAAATCTAAAGCGCGTAGGATACCGCAGGCTGAAGTTTGCATAAAGATAAAAGCTAAAACAATTCGATATTGCCCGATTCTTGTTCCGTTTTAACTAATAAACCTTGTTCAATTAAATTCTCATAATTCTGAACCTGGTTACGACCATTATTTTTAGCAAAATATAATGCATTATCAGCACGATCAATCAAACTACTGACAGGTTCATAGTTAACCATTTGACTAAACCCAATGCTGACGGTTACCTGTTCAACTTGTGGAAACGAGCTTGATTCAATTTTCAAGCGGAAACGTTCTAAGGCTTGAAATGCATCAGCATAACTGACATCGTGCAAAACAAATGCAAACTCTTCACCGCCGTAACGAAATAACCAATCAATACTTCGGAATGAATCAGACATCATTCGAGCAAGTAATATCAGTACTTCATCGCCATATAAATGTCCAAACGTGTCATTAATTTTTTTGAAAAAATCAATGTCAGCCAACACAAAATAGGTTGCTTCATCACTCGTCGATAATTTTTCAGTACCATTCGCTGCTTGATTTAGTAATCGCTCAAACGCCAGGCGATTCATTAAGCCCGTTAAGGGATCAATTTCCGCTGCATAGAGCATTTGATTGAGATAATTGTAGGCAGCAAGCATTTGCTCCCAGATCACCTTATTTGTTGGTGCGAATGAAATGCCATCAATAACTAATACCGCACCTACGATATCGCCTTGGAGCAAAGGAACGTACAGGTCAACTAAATCTGAATTTGCTTGAAAATAAGTCTGGATTTGGTGTGATTGTACTGCATTATAAACATCGGTCATGTCTGATAGCTTTATAACATTGACAGGCATTGACGGTTGATCCAACACATCATAGATAGTGATATCGGCAAGTGATTGACCACGATGTGTCATAAAACCACGTTGACCACTAAAAAATAATTTTATTTTCAGTGGTTTATGCCAATCCTGAATCAGTTCAACCAGTCCCATTCTGAGGGCATCACGTTCATTATGAGCTAACAGTTTACTGACAACTTTTTCAAGCACAGCCACAGGAACTAAGCCCGATTGTTCAAACTGTGATTGATTGAGTTTTGTCATTATTACTGTTTATTTTAGAAAACGTGTTTTATTGTCATAAATCTGAGCTAGTGATAAATCCTACATCTAAGGTCTGTTTATTTAACAGCCATCAAGACGTCATATTTTGCTTGAAGCTGTTGTTTTGTTTCAACGTTATCCGGATCTTCGGGAATACAGTCTACAGGACACACCTCAACACATTGTGGTGTATCAAAGTGTCCAACACACTCCGTACAAAGTGCCGGATCGATCACATAAATTTCAGGTCCCTGAGATATAGCACCATTAGGACATTCTGGTTCACACACATCACAGTTGATACATTCATCAGTGATAAATAACGACATTAAAAACTCCAAACTTAATTTTATACTGCGATCTTAGCGTCTATCGTGGGATTAGAGCAATTTACGTGTAAGCGCAGCCATCACACAAGGTGCAACAAATTCCGACACATCGCCACCTAATCTGGCAATTTCTCTGACCAAACTGGATGAAATATAACTGAACTGCTCCGCTGGTGTTAAAAACAAGGTTTCTACATCAGGCTCCATCTTGCGATTCATTCCCGCTAATTGAAACTCATGCTCAAAATCTGACACCGCACGTAAACCACGGACAATAACCGTGGCTTGTTTTTGTTTGGCAAAATTAATCAATAAGCCTTCAAAACCACAGGCTTCAACATTAGCTATATCAGTTAATGCTTCTCGAACCAAGGCTACGCGTTCATCTAAATTGAACACCGGTTGTTTACTCGGATTAACTGCGACAGCGACAATGACACGATCAAATAATTTACTGGCACGATCAACAAGATCGATATGACCATTAGTTATTGGATCAAAGGTGCCCGGATAAATAACGGTTGTTTTCACTTGCTGTCTCCTACAACATTAGTCAACAAGCAATAGCGTACATCACCTGCTTTTTTATCTTTAATTAATTGCCAGTTATTAGGCAAAGTCGGCAAAGGCTTATTAGTTGGACATTCCAAATAAATCAGTGCATTGTCGGCTAATATCTTATAGTTAACTAACAATTGTGCAATTTCTGTCCATAAATCGGCTTGATAAGGCGGATCAATAAACACAACGTCAAATTGCTGCTGACATTGCTTTAGATATTGCTGTGCCGTCATCTGTTTAATATCGGCTTCTTGCTCTGCTAACAATGTTTTACGATTCACTACTAGCTGTTTCACGGCTTCGCCTTGTACTTCAACCATCGTGACATGTTCTGCACCGCGAGACAGTGCCTCAAAACTCAAAACACCACTGCCCGCAAACAAATCCAAACAATGCGCATCACCAACATAGGCTTGTAACCAATTAAAAATGGTTTCACGAACCCGGTCTGGTGTCGGTCTTAACTGTTCAATATCAGGAAACTGTAATTTTCGACCACGCCATTTACCTGCAATGATGCGCAACTGTCCCTTATTCGAACTTACCAGCTTACTTTGTTTCAGCTTCGCCACCTACCAATATTGTGACCATTTTATCTGGATTCACCCGTCGACTAAATGCATCTTTGATTTGCTGTTTTGTTACGGCATTGACCTTATCTATAAAGTTATCAAGATAATCCAGCGGCAAGCCATAAAAGCCAATCATTGCTAAATAATCGGCAATTTTTTTATTACTATCCACGCGCAGAGCAAAACCACCGCTAATATTTTGTTTTGCAGCCAGCAATTCGTCATCGGTGGGACCATTTTTAATAAATGAGCTAAGTGTATTTTTCATAATATCCAATGCTTGTTGAGCTTGATCATTACGTGTTTGCAGTGCTAATTGAAATGGTCCCAGCTCTCGCATTGGTCTGAAGTAACTATATACGCTGTATGATAAACCGCGTTTTTCTCTGATTTCATTGCTAAGTTGAGAAACAAGACCGCTCCCACCCAGAATATGATTACCAATATACAAAGCAAAATAATCGTCATCATCTCTGCTCATTCCTGGCTGCCCCATAACGATATGCGTTTGTGTCGAAGGAAAGTCAATGTGTATGGTTTGAGCAGAATGTAACGGCTCAACTTTCGCTAGCTGTTCTGCTTTATGTCCTTCGGGCAACTGACTTAACAACTCGTTGGCTACATCATTTGCCTGCGATTTATCCAAAGCTCCGACAATAACCACTACCGCATTTTTCGCTACATAATAACGCTTGTAAAATTGTTTTAAATCATCAACGGTGATTGCTGACACGGTTTCTACTTGACCTGAGGGTATAGTGCCATAAGGATGATTGACATAAAGCGCATGATAAAAACGGCGTGAAGCAATGGCTCCAGGCGACTGATTTTCAGCCTGCAAGCTAAGCAATAGCTGTTTTTGAATACGTTGAAATGATGCCTGTGGAAAATCAGGTTGGGCGAGCACTTTGCCAAACACGTCTAAAGCCGGTTTGAGCGCGTTATCAGCAATTAAACTTCGCATACTTAACACCGCCATATCACGTTGCGATGTATTGCCAAATTGAGCGCCAACATCATCAAATGCTGCTGCAACTTGATCAGCAGTCATGCCTGCAGCACCTTCATTCAGCATGGCATTGGTTAATAGCGACACACCTGCTAATTTACCATCACGTGCCGCTGCTGCATCAAATATCACCTGCACATCAACCATCGGTAATTCAGGCGTATAAACATAATAAACCTGACCGCCATTAACCGTTTGCCAGTGATCTATAGTCGGACTTGCGTTAACAGTAAATGACAACAACAGCCCCATAATCACTACCCAAAGTTTAGAAATCATGGCGACCTCCAGCAGTCACGTTTGGTTTTTTATGTTCAAGAGGTAATGGAATTAACTCTGCTGTTGTGAGCCCTTGATTGATGAAATAGTTGTTAGCGACTTGCCGTATTTGCTGCGCCGTCACCGCTTGCACATTGTCGACATAGGCATCACTTAATTGCCAGTCAAGTCCCACTGTTTCCAGCATGCCTATTTGCATGGCCTGATAAAACACACTATCCCGTTCATACACAGCATTGGCAACTACCTGTGTTTTGATTCGATTGAGTTCCTGTTCCGTCACCAGTTCCGTTTTTAATTTATCAATTTGAGTCATAACAGCCTGTTCAAGATCAGCTACAGTCTTATCTTCAACAGGTGTGCCTGCAATTAAAAAGACATCTTTAAGTCGTGAAAACAAGCCATATCCAGCGCCAATATTAGCTGCGATTTGATCACCTCTAACCAGATCTCGTGCAAAACGGGCACTATTGCCACCATCTAAAATACCAGCCAACACTTCTAGTGCGTAAGGCTCCCATGCAGCATCTGCTGACACGGTTTTGACAACCGGCACTTTCCAACCCATCATCAAATAAGGCAATTCGGCTGGTGCTTCTATTTCAACGCGACGCACACCTCTTTGTTCAATTTCAATTTGAGGTTTGAGTTCAGCTGTTTGTTCAGCTTTAAGTGGTCCGAAATATTTTTTTGCCAATTCATATACCGCCTGAGGTTCGACATCACCCACTACGACAACAGTAGCATTATTCGGTGCATACCATTTTTGATACCACTGTCGTAAATCTTGGGCTTGATAATGATTGATATCTGACATCCAGCCGATGACAGGGTGATGATAAGGACTATTCACAAAAGCTGTAGCGTTAAAAGCTTCACGAAGTAAGGTTTGAGGATTATCTTCGGTACGCATACGGCGTTCTTCAGCGACCACTTCACGCTCTTTCAGAAGCTCAGCATCATCTATAACCAGTTTGCGCATTCGCTCTGCTTCAAGACGGAAACTGACATGTAAACGATCTTTTTCTAATGTTTGGAAATAAGCGGTGTAATCTCGGCCAGTAAATGCATTTTCGTTACCACCATTAGCTGCAATAATCTGTGAAAATTCATTTGGTTTTAGATTTTCAGTACCTTTAAACATCATATGTTCAAGCTGATGCGAAATCCCCGTTATGCCATTGTATTCATAACTTGACCCAACCTTGTACCACACTTGCGACACCACAACCGGGGCACGGTTGTCTTCCTTGACAACCAGTTTCAAACCATTGTCGAGCTGAAATTCACTTACTTGTGCCTGTGCAGCACAGGATATCGTTAGAAAAATCCAAAAGCCCTGTTTAATTTTTTTAAGCATCTGCATTTATATTTTCCATGACATGATAAAATTGATTATTGAAGTTTAATGACAAGTAATAATTATGTTTAGTTTCTTAAGAAAAAAAACCGAAAATGTCGACAACAAGGCACTCGAGCAGCAAACTGAAACACCTGTACAGCAGCTAGAAACTGACATTGTACATTCACCCGAACAAGAGCAAGAACAAACTACTGTTAAAGAAAGTCTGTTTGGCCGGTTAAAAAAACGGCTCAGCAAAACCAGTGCCAGATTAACCGATGGTTTTGCAGCATTAATTTTAGGCAAAAAAGCCATTGATGATGACTTGCTTGAACAACTTGAAACACAGTTACTCAGTGCTGATCTTGGAGTGGAAGCCACTCAGACTATCATAACAGACTTGACACAGCGTGCTGCTCGTAAGCAATTAGGTGATGCTCAAGCCTTGTTTACTGCGCTTCGTGACGATATGGTTAAACTATTACAACCAAGTTGCCATCCGCTTGTTATTCCCGAACAAAACACGCCTTATGTCATTCTAATGGTAGGCATTAATGGTGTCGGCAAAACAACTACTATTGGCAAACTGGCCAAACAATTTCAACTCCAGGGTAAATCAGTCATGCTTGCTGCAGGTGATACTTTTCGCGCTGCGGCAGTTGAACAGTTACAAGTATGGGGCGAACGCAATGACATTGCTGTTATTTCACAACACAGCGGTGCTGATTCAGCCTCGGTTATATTTGATGCATTGCAATCGGCCAAAGCACGTAATATTGATATTTTGATTGCAGACACAGCAGGTCGCTTACACACGCAGTCAAATTTGATGGAAGAGCTGAAGAAAGTGAAACGTGTCATGACAAAACTTGATCAAGATGCGCCACATGAAGTCATGTTAGTGCTTGATGCTGGCACAGGTCAGAATGCATTGTCACAGGCACTCCAATTTAACCAAGCGGTTGGCGTAACCGGAATTACATTAACCAAATTAGATGGTACAGCCAAAGGCGGGATCATCTTCGCAATAGCTAAAAAAACAGGGCTGCCCATTCGCTATATTGGTGTAGGCGAAACGATTGATGATCTTCGTCCATTCCAAGCTGAAGAATTTGTTGATGCACTGTTAGGGCGTGACGTTCAGGAATGATTCAATTTACAGATGTCTATAAACGATACCCCAATCGCTATGAAGCCCTTTCAGGACTCAGCTTTCATCTTAATAAAGGTGAAATGGCTTTCCTAACCGGTCATTCTGGCGCTGGCAAAAGTACATTATTAAAGCTAATAGCACTGATTGAGCGTAGCAGTCATGGTCAAGTGTTAGTCAACAAGCAAAACCTGACCCATTTACCTAAAGGGAAAATACCTTATTACCGTCGCCAAATTGGCCTTGTGTTTCAAGATCATAATCTTCTTCATGACCGGACTGTATTCGATAATGTTGCTTTACCCTTGGTTATTGCTGGTGAAAACCATCGTGAAATTGGACGACGTGTCCGTGCATCGCTCGATAAAGTAGGTCTTTTAGGAAAAGAGCGTAATTTACCGATAGCCTTATCTGGTGGTGAACAACAACGCGTGGGTATTGCCAGAGCAGTCGTTAATCGTCCGGCTATTTTACTTGCCGATGAACCAACCGGTAACTTGGATCCTGATTTGTCACGCGACATCATGCAGTTATTCGAACAATTCAACAAGGTGGGCACTACTGTTTTTATTGCAACTCATGATCATGATTTAATACGCACATTACCTTATCGCCAAATACAGCTACATCAAGGCCGTTTAGCTCAGCGAGAAGTCGAATGAGTTTATCAACGATCATGACAAACTACTTTTTGCGTCATGTGCAAGTCATGTTATTCAGCCTTGGTCAACTATGGCGTCAACCTGTTGCCAGTTTAATGACCGTTACTGTCATTGGTATCGCATTGGCGCTACCTGCCGGATTATTTGTATTACAACAAAATATGACGACGGTGAGTGAACAATGGGACGATTCCAATCAAATTACCCTGTTTTTGAAAACGACTGTTTCTCAAGTAGAAGGCAAGCAATTTAGCCTAGATTTAAAAAAGTGGCCTAATATTGCCCAAGTCCAGTTTCAATCCGCACAACAGTCACTGTCGGAATTCCGTCAATTATCTGGATTAGGTGATTTATTAGACTCGCTACCTAACAATCCCTTACCCGCCGTCATTATCATTTATCCTGCGGAAGATATCGTCAGTCCAGATGCCATTGGTAGTTTGCTGGCGCGATTGGAAGCCATGCCACAAGTCGACCAGGCACAACTTGATATGGAATGGCTACAACGATTGCGTAGCATCAATAAAACTATTCATCGTGGTATTAGTATCCTTGCGATTTTATTGTCTCTCAGTGTTTTACTTATTATTGGCAATACGATTCGCCTGGCCATTTTAAGTCGTCAATCTGAAATTAAAGTAATGAAATTAGTCGGAGCAACGGATCGCTTTGTACGTCGTCCTTTCCTATATACCGGATTTTGGTATGGCTTACTGGGTGGCATCCTGGCCTGGATAACGCTCATGATCACATTAGGTGTCATTTCAGGTCCTATCGACGAACTTATTGGTCATTATGGCAGTAATTTTGACTTACAGTGGTTCTCAGTGAATATGTTGACGTCATTACCGTCGATAGGTGTCGTACTTGGTGCTGCAGGTGCGTGGTTAGCTGTCAGTCGGCACATACACATGATTGAACCTAATTAACCTTCAACAACTAGACAGCAACGGGAACTTTCTCCTAAAATTTCGTTCTTAGTGTTTGATTAAATAACTTAATGTTATGATAAGAAAATGAATTTTAAGAAGGCCACAAATATGACAACAGATGTAGCCCAATACAATTTTGCATTAGCACCGATTGGTAACTTAGACTCCTATACGAATCTTGCACATAACATTCCAATGTTAACTGCGGAAGAAGAGTATGACCTTGCCATGCGCTTACAACGTGACGGTGATTTAGACGCTGCCCAACGGCTTGTTTTATCACATCTTCGTTTTGTTAATCGTATTGCCAAAGGCTATAGTGGATATGGCTTACCGGTCGCAGATCTGATCCAAGAAGGCAATATTGGCTTGATGAAAGCGGTAAAACGCTTTGACCCTGAAAAAGGCGTGCGCCTTGTCTCTTTCGCCGTGCATTGGATCCGTGCAGAAATTCACGAATATGTCATTCGCAATTGGCGCATTGTTAAAATTGCCACCACCAAGGCCCAACGTAAACTGTTTTTTAATCTACGTAGTGCCAAAAAACGTCTCGGTTGGCTAAATCAGGAAGAAGTAGAAGCAATTGCTGAAGATTTAGGTGTTACCGCAGAAAATGTTATGGATATGGAGCGTCGTCTTTCTCAGCCTGACACCTCATTTGATTTGCCAAGCGATACCGATGATGATGAAACCAGTTTTTCACCTGTTGCTTATTTAACAGGACCTGACAATACCGACCCATCAATGGAATTGGAGCAGTTAGACGCTACAGACTATCAACATACAAAACTACGTAATGCACTGGCATTATTAGACGATCGTAGCCGTGATATCGTTAGTCAACGTTGGTTAAATGATGATAGCAAGGCAACATTACATACTTTAGCGGATCAATATCACGTATCTGCCGAACGCATTCGTCAAATCGAAAATAATGCTATGAAAAAACTAAAACATCTTATGGCTTAGTTATAACTAGCACTAATTCCTTGCTCAATTAGCATATATAAAAAAGCCCACAATCATCGCGGGCTTTTTTTATTACCAGATTTTAATTCTAGCGTTCTAATAAAGGTGTTTTACCTGTTTTACCGTCCCACTCTTCAGCATCAGGCAAGGCGTCTTTTTTCTCAGAGATGACAGGCCATACACGCGATAGTTCTTCGTTTATTTGCAAGAACTCACTTTGCTCATCGGGTAGATCATCTTCAGAAAAGATAGCTTGTGCTGGACATTCTGGTTCACATAATGTGCAATCTATACATTCATCTGGGTCAATAACCAAAAAGTTTGGCCCTTCATGGAAACAGTCTACTGGGCAGACGTCCACGCAGTCAGTATATTTACATTTGATACAGTTTTCTGTGACAACAAAGGTCATGATAATTTCTCCAAATTCACAAATTACAGGCCGGCTGCAAAAAATCAAACCGTAATTTTACATGATTTCAAACTAGTCTGGGCAATGTTACTTTTTAAGGTATGATCGTAGTCATTATTATTTAAGGATATTCGCTATGCACCGGATAGTAACTATTGCTTTTTTTGTAACTGTTTTTGTGATTGGCGCGGCTTTTTCCGCCAAAAATACAGGCGCTGTTACCATAGATTTTTATTTCTCAACAATCACATTACCCCTTTCAGTCATTATCATTGTTTCATTAACAATAGGCATTATAATTGGTGCATTAGCCATTTTTGCCGGAACACTAAGTCTGCGTTATGAAAATAGACGTATACAAAAACAACTGGCCACAGCAGAACAGGAACTAAATAGTCTGCGTATTTTACCTATTAAAAACGAGCACTAGAGCAAAGCAAGATGGAATTTTTGTTCCTCCTTCTCCCGATCGCAGCCCTTTCCGGTTGGTTAGTTGCGAGAAAACAGTACAATAAATCCAAGATGTCCAATTTATCGGCATTCAATCCTGACTATTTCAAAGGTTTGAATTTTTTACTGAATGAGCAATCTGATAAAGCTATCGACATTTTTATTAGGCTACTTGAAGTCAACAGCGAGACTGTAGAAACGCACCTTGCCTTAGCTAATTTATTTCGACGCAGAGGTGAAACGGATAGAGCAATCAGGATCCATCAGAATTTAATTGCACGACCAACATTAACACCGCTACAACGTGACAATGTATTGGTTGAATTAGGTCTGGACTATATGAATGCAGGTGTACTCGATCGTGCTGAACATTTATTCCTAGGACTACTCAGCAAAGCATCACCGCCAATAGAGGCTTACAAACCATTACTACGACTCTATCAACAAGAGAAAAAATGGCAACAAGCCATTGATATGGCAATAAAATTTCAATCTCAAAGCAAAGAAGATATTAATTCAACAATTGCCCAGTTTTATTGCGAACTTGCTGAAAAACAAAAGTTATCTGAACCCAATAGTATATTACCCATGCTCAAAAAAGCGCATTATTATGATGCTAATTGTGTTCGAGCATCGTTGTTAGAAGCTGATTGTCTGATGAAGGCAGAAAATTTCCGCAAAGCAATAAAAGTATTGCAAAACATAGAAAAACAAAATGTAAATTATATTTCTGAAGCATTGCAGCGACTATTAAGTTGTTATCAAAACACCCATAATCTAAGTGGATTTGATGACTGGTTACACTCACTATTAAATCGTCATCCTACTATAACAAGCGCCCGAATCATGCTTGCCCAAGTCATTCAAATGCTGCATGGTAGTCAAGCTGCTCATGACTATCTGTACCAACAATTACAGTCACACCCCTCTGTGGAAGGTTTGCACACATTAATGTCACTGGCTCAACCCTCGCACCAAACTATAGTGCCACTTATCAAAGGTATAACACATACAATGGTTCGGCGCGGACATCGTTATAGTTGCCAGAATTGTGGCTTTTCAGGAAAAACAATGCACTGGCAATGTCCTAGTTGCAAACGCTGGAATAGTGTCAAACCTACAGAAATTCATCTATCTTCTTTAGAATCATTATTGGAGTTATCACAATGAGCACGATCCGCATTTATCATAATCCGCGTTGCAGTAAATCTCGCCAAACATTAGCGTTATTGGAACAACAAGGCATCGAGCCAGAAATCATTGAATATTTAAAAACGCCTCCAACCAAAGAAACACTTAAATCAGTTTTGGAACAACTTGGCATTTCTGCTCGCCAACTTTTACGAACAGGAGAAGCAATTTATAAAGAATTAAATTTAGCCAACCCGGTGCTGACAGACGATCAACTCATTGAAGCAATGTGTGAACATCCAAAATTAATCGAACGTCCTATAGTGATTAATAATGGTCAGGCCAGATTGGGGCGTCCACCTGAAACAGTACTTGAGATTGTGTAATGGCTGAAATTCTAATTGTTTACTACAGTCAATCTGGTCATGTCGCAGACATGGCAGAACACATTGCTCGTGGTGTTGAATCAGTTAAAGGTTGCATCTCTAAAATAAGAACGGTGCCCACTGTTTCAACTGTGTGTGAACAAACGCAAGATACTATTCCAGATCAAGGCCATCTTTATGCCACTCATGACGATTTAGCCAACTGTGATGGTCTAATTATTGGCAGTCCTACCCGCTTTGGCAATATGGCAGCGCCCTTGAAATACTTTATAGATGGTACCAGTGATCTTTGGCTATCAGGTTCACTTATAGGCAAACCTGCAGCAGTATTTACCTCAACCGGAAGCCTGCATGGCGGTCAGGAATCAACATTATTATCGATGATGATTCCGCTGATGCATCACGGCATGATTGTGATGGGCTTGCCTTATAGTGAAAGCGCATTGATGACAACAAAAGATGGTGGCACGCCATATGGAGCAAGTCACTTGGCTGGCCATAATAATGAGCGCAATTTAAGCGAAACTGAAGCAACATTATGTAAAGCATTGGGCCATCGCTTAGCCACTACAGCCAAGGCATTAAAATCATGAGTGTGTTTTTCAAACAGCTCGCATTAGTTAGTTTTTTTGGATTAATGTTGACATTAATTTGCTGGATAACGCTGGGGCAACATAGTAGTAATTTTCCAACAGCAGCGTGGTTAATTCTTGCTTTATTCCCGCTGTTATTCCCATTACGCGGAATCTTGCATGGCAAACCCTATACCTACGCCTGGACAAGCTTTCTGATGTTGGGCTATTTCTCACATGGGATCGGAGAATTATACAGCGCGCCTGATTTTCATATTTATGCAAGCTTAGAAATACTGTTTAGTGGTTTAACATTTACTGCATCTATTATTTTTATCAAATTAAATGCTAAACTAAGCAAAGGTTCACAAAACCAATAATTTCAATATGTTATAAAAGAACTATTGATCCTTTTGTGGAGAGCGATTATGACTACTATATCAGCCTATCAATCAGGTCTGACAGGAATTCAAACCGGACTGCAAAGCTTAAACCAGAATGCTGGCAAAATAGCGTCTGCCACTAGCATTGAGTCTACTTCAAACCTCACCGAACCCTTAATTGGGATGATGAGCGATAAACAACAAATTGAAGCTTCAGCAAACGTTATCGAAGCCAGCAATTCAATGCTTGGAACGATACTCGACATCAAAGTTTAGAAATGAACATCACTGTTACAGCACCGCTAACGACAGTAACGCCCCAAAGGCAGAATTCATCACGCGATGATATAAACAGTACAAAAACTGATAGCACCACCCAGGAATTAAAGCAAATACAACAACTCAAAGCGCGTGATAGAGAAGTTCGCGCTCATGAAGCCGCTCATGTAGCTGCCGGCGCAGGATTAATACGAGGCGGAACCAGCTTTACCTATCAACGCGGCCCAGATGGAGTCCAATATGCTATAGGTGGTGAAGTCAGTATTGACACGTCCAAAGTAGTCAATAATCCGGAAGCCACCCTACGAAAAGCAGAGCAAATTCGAACCGCGGCACTGGCTCCAGCTCAACCCTCCCAACAAGATAGAACAGTTGCATCAAAAGCAGCCCAACTGGTTATTGAAGCACGCGCAGAGCTTAATCAACAGCAAAATAATGAAGATAAATCAAAACCATTTAACACAGATATACCAAACTCGACTTCATCTTCTGGCAATTTATTTGATTCCATCGTCTAGTTTATCGCCTGAAATTTGTTAGACTATAGCCATAGATTTCTGACATCCCTGATTCATTTTGATAGAACATACTCCTAGTCCACTTTCATTAAGCCTGATTCAACACACTTTAGACGCAAAAATACGCGCTAAAGTAAACGATATCTTAATTTTAGACACGATCTCCTCGACCAATGATGCGCTTTGGCAACAATTAGATAAAGGCAGACAAGGGCCTCTAGTTTGTCTTAGTGAAACTCAAACAGCTGGACGAGGACGGCGCGGCGATCTATGGCATTCACCTGCTGCAGGCAACCTTTATTTATCGATTTTGTGGCCATTTCCCGCAGATATGACACATAGTGGTCTTAGTATTGCAATAGGTATTAGTTTAATTCAGGTTCTCAAAGCGGAAGGAATCAATGACTTACAGCTTAAATGGCCTAACGATGTTTTGCATAAAAGAAAAAAACTGGCTGGAATTCTAGTAGAATCAAGGCTCGGTACAAAGCAAAATACCGTTGTCGGCATTGGCCTTAATTTTAAGCTTCCACCCGACACCCAAAACCAAATACAACAACCCACCACCAGCCTTGAACAATTATGTAAGACGCTACCTTGTCGCAATCGGCTGGCAGGAAAAATTATTCAAACTATGATCACCTTATTAGAACGCTTTCAAGACTGTGGATTAAACGAATTCCTTCCTCAGTGGCCACAGTATGATGCCCTTGCAAATCAGCACATCAGCCTGGTTGGTCCCGACGACACCATTACTGTCACCCCATGTGGAATTAATGAACATGGTGAACTTTGTTACCGTCATAACAATCAATTACACACGCTTTCAAATAGTCACATAAGCATTAGGTTTGACTCATGAAATTAGTAGTCGATATTGGCAATACCACTATTAAATGGGCATGTCTAGAATCAGGTAAACTCGGTGACAGTCACAGCTTCATTCGAAAAAAGACTGGCATTAAATCATCGTTAAACACACATTGGAAAGCATTGAGCGATGTCACAGCAATCTTTGTATCAAATGTTGCTGGAGACAAAGTTGAGCAGCAACTGACCCAATGGACTGAAAAACAATGGCAACTCACGCCAACGTTTATTCGCAGTGAGCAAAAACGCTTTGGTGTCACTAGTTCCTATGCCGAACCTGAAAAACTAGGTGTAGATCGCTGGTTAGCCTTAATTGCAGCCAGACAACATGCTCGCAGTGCAACCTGTGTGATTGATTGTGGCACAGCTATAACAATCGATGTGGTAACCAAATACGGTCAACATCAAGGTGGCATGATACTGCCAGGACTATCCTTAATGCGTGACACCCTCATCACTAATACCAGTGAAATTAAAGACGTTCATGAACAATCTGACTTCATAACACTCGCTACTAATACATTTAGTGCGATTCAATCCGGAACGCTCTATACAATTACAGCCAGCTTGGAAAGACTGATTGATGATCTGACTGAACAATACAACAAACGTATTCGCTTTATCATTACTGGTGGCGATGCAGAATTGATATTACCGCTACTACCAACATCAATTGCTCACTATCCAGATGTCGTATTAAAAGGCCTTGCCTATTACGCACGTCAGGGCGATAAGCCACAACGCCAATCAAAAGCTGTTGAAGCTGTTGAAGCTGTTGAAGCTGTTGAAGCTGTTGAAGCTGTTGAAGCTGTTGAAGCTGTTGAAGCTGTTGAAGCT
>JARGFJ010000003.1:104427-109229 GCA_029210875.1 Gammaproteobacteria bacterium
TGTTGAAGCAACTAGTTTGTCAGAATCGTCCAACTAATGTAACCTTCACAACCCAAATTAGGAGAGCTGGCCGAGCGGCCGAAGGCGCACGCCTGGAAAGTGTGTATAGGTTAATCCCTATCGAGGGTTCGAATCCCTCGCTCTCCGCCATTATTTTCTATATGGTTTTAGCTTCTAATCAATCGCTACAGTTATAAAACAATAACTGATTGTTTAATATGAATTCGTATAAAAAAACGTGGTCATTACATATTAAAAATAACTAGATTTTAAATATCGATATAAAGCAATAAATTAAGTCTCTGATCGCACTGTAAAAATAAATATACCGTCATTAATAATGGCAATAAATCACAAAAGCGCTTAGAATTACCTGTTCTATGGTGGCCTGCACTGGTCTCCTCGCGACGATATGTTGGTCAGCCCGTCAGACCCGGAAGGGAGCAGCGGAACCTTCGGACTTGTGCGCCGAGATTTGGCTGGTGTGGGTCATCGCCCAACATCATTTGATAGGTATCACGCAATCACATGAGTTATTTGGTTCTGGCCCGAAAATGGCGACCTAAAGCTTTTTCTGACGTTGTTGGACAACAACATGTCCTACGTGCACTTATCAACGGTTTAGATCAAAACCGTCTTCATCATGCGTTCTTGTTTTCAGGTACGCGTGGTGTTGGTAAAACAACACTTGCACGCATCTTTGCTAAATCGTTGAACTGTGAACAAGGTGTTAGCTCGACCCCCTGTGGTCAATGTCAAAGCTGTATCGAAGTTGATTCAGGTCGTTTTGTCGATTTGATTGAAGTTGATGCTGCCTCGCGCACAAAAGTGGATGATACCCGTGAGCTTTTAGATAATGTGCAATATGCACCAAGTCGCGGCCGCTATAAAGTCTACTTAATTGATGAAGTTCACATGTTATCAACCAGTAGTTTTAATGCGTTGCTTAAAACGCTTGAAGAGCCGCCACCTCATGTTAAATTCTTGTTTGCAACCACTGATCCACAGAAATTACCAGTCACTATTTTATCCCGGTGTTTGCAATTTAATTTGCGTCGTCTTGATCTACAGCAGATTTCAGAACATTTGGCCTTGATTTTACAAAATGAAGCTATCTCATTTGAACAAAATGCCCTTATCAATATCGCTCGTGCTGCCGATGGTAGTATGCGAGATGCGCTCAGTTTATTAGATCAAGCTATCTCATTTGGTGCAGGTAATGTCACTACGGCACAAATCGATCAGATGTTAGGCAGTATTAACCAGGATCAGCTTTATACCTTGATTGAGGCTTTACTTGAACAAAATGGCAAAACACTACTTGAACAGGCTAATGAGCTATCAGTTCAAGGACGTGATTTTAATAAAGCCCTGAATGATCTTCTAACCTTGCTACAGCGCATTAATACCCTCCAACTTGTGCCTAATGTAGCGTTTCCTGAAGAATTCAACTACGACAAATTAGCTGAATTTGGTCAACGTAGCTCACCGGAATTGATACAACTGTTTTATCAAATTGCACTCAATGGCAAGCGTGACTTAGCCTTTGCTGCTGATCCTAAAAGTGGATTTGAAATGACGCTGTTGCGTATGCTGAGCTTTCAACCCAAAATCGGTGAGACATCAACAACAACGTCCTCTGTCACGTCATCACCAGTAAAACCTGAAGCTCAAAAAAAAACTGATATTCAACCCAAAGCGCCCATTAACATAGATGCTGTTAATGCTGCTGAGCCTGCTAGCCCTCAGTATTTAACGGAATCAAAGCAAACAGCAGTGGAAACACCCTCTTCCGATACAATAAATGAAACCAACGCCATTAACACGGTTTCAGAAAGTGCATCACAGTTGACTGCCGATAATTGGTTGCACACCATAAGCCAGTTAAAATTAACGGCTTTTTCTCGTCAACTTGCCGACAACAGTGCTTTTGTCAAATGTGAAGATAATCACGTTACCTTGCATGTAACGCCAGAACTGGCTCATCTTGCAACAGATAAAGCACGAGAACGATTAGAAAATGTATTGTCGAAACATCTGAATCAAACGATTAAAGTAACGCTTCAAGAATCAACAGAGCAAGCTACTACGACAACATTAGCAACAGCACGCGCCGAGCATGCTAAAAGCAGTCAGCAACACGCTGTAAATTCAATACATTCAGATCCGGCTGTTGATGCCATTAAGCAGGCATTTAACGCACGTGTTATTGAAAGTACAATAAAACCATTAGATTAATTTACGAGGTCACATATGAAAGGCGGAATGGGCAACCTAATGAAACAGGCTCAACAAATGCAGGCTAATATCGAAAAAGCCCAGAAAGAGCTCGCAACGATGGAAGTAGTCGGTCAGTCTGGTGCTGGCATGGTTAAAATCACCATGACAGGCAAACATGATGTTAAACGTGTAGCAATTGAAGATGCTTTATTTGAAGATGATAAAGAGATGCTTGAAGACTTAATTGCAGCAGCCATTAATGATGCTGTACGCCAGGTTGAGCAAACATCACAACAGCGTATGGCTGGAATGATGCCAGCAGGCATGAAACTTCCCTTTTAATGTTAAAAAATAGTGCGATAGTGTTATGGCAGGATTAGGACCCAAAATTGATCACTTAATGGAAGCACTGCGCTGTTTGCCAGGCGTGGGGCCTAAATCTGCTCAGCGTATGACATTTCATTTGCTCGAACGCAATCGCGATGGTGCAGAGCAACTCGCTCTAGCGTTAACGGATGCATTAGGCCATATCCATCATTGCAAGCAATGCCGGATATTAAGTGAAACTGAATTCTGTAGCCGCTGTGCCGATCCGCAACGTCAACGGCAACAACTTTGTATTGTTGAAATGCCTAGCGATGTTCTTGCAATTGAACAGGCCACACACTATAACGGTCACTTTTTTGTATTGTCAGGCCATTTATCACCCCTTGATGGCATTGGACCTGATGCCTTGGGCATTCCTCAGTTGATCGCTTTATTTGATCAAAATATCATTGAAGAAGTGATATTAGCGACTAACCCAACCGTTGAAGGTGAAGCAACTGCCCACTACATAGGCCAACTTGCACAAACCAGAAATATCCGGGTGACTCGGCTTGCACATGGCATTCCACTTGGTGGAGAGCTTGAATATCTAGACAGTGGTACACTATCTCGTGCATTTGCAGGGCGTGCATCACTATAAACATATAACAATAAAGAGCAGTCACTATGGCAGAAGAACAAGCACCATTTGAATTATTAAAGACATTTTCTGGACTTATTCACCGCCAGCCTTTATTTGAAAGCAATCGGCTAGATGTAGATAGTTACCATTTAACGTTCTTGGATAAACACGGTGAACCATTAAACGATGATTTACCTGTTCCCGCTTTTTTAGAAAAACTTCCAGATATTCTTCCCGCAATTAGTGATAGACAGCAAGCGCTCTTATCCATGCCAGAATCATGGCGTGAAGCACTCAATCAAACAAGAGAATCAACACTTAAATTTACCCTTGATCTTAATGGCAAATCTTCAGAAAACAAACTTGATGCAGAACGATTTGCATTCGCTCGTCATGCTGACACAAGTGATAGTGACTCACCCTCTCAGACCTTATTAATCGATATTCAAAAACAAACTGCTCAATCATTAACTGAGCACTTACCCTATTGGCGTCAAAATCATACGATTTTATGTGCAACCAATGTAAACAGTTTAGATGATTACACCTTGTCTAAAAACAATGTGCTTGATTTACTTCAAGGGCAATTTTATACCTTGCCCTCAGCTAAAGATAAGCAAAAAATCTCGCCTTCATTACAAACCTTGATGGAATTACTTGTGAAATTGCAGGATCCAGAGATCAGCCCTGACGATCTCGCTGCAACCATCAATCAGGATATATCGCTGAGTTATAAATTACTGCGTTTAATTAATTCCGCTTTTTTTGGCTTACCTCGAGAAGTCAGCAGCACTAAACAAGCTATTGTTATGCTCGGCCACAACAAAATCAAAACCTGGGCAAGTTTACTCAGCTTATCTGGTGTTGATGATAAACCGGTCGAACTTCGAATTGTTGCAATGACGCGCGCGCGCATGTGTGAATTACTTGCAAAATACTACAAAGGTCAGTCTGAGTTGTTTTTTGCTGCTGGTCTGTTTTCAACCTTGGATGCACTAATGGATCGTCCAATCTCAAGTCTTGTTGAAAAATTGCCTTTATCGGAAGAATTAAAATCTGCACTATTAAATCAATCTGGTGCAGCAGGTAATGCGCTTTGTGATGTACTTAATTAACCTGAGATCGGTTTAAGAGACGACCATCATCTTAAATTCTTCACTAGTAATTTTCAGTGATGGCTTGTTCTCTTTAAGTGAGTAAGCGATAAGCCCAGCAATGATATTCAGCATAAAACCATGCACACTGCGGTGTCTAGAATGTTCAACTTGAGTAATGTTTTTAAGCTGATCATTGATGGTTTCAATGATAAAACGTCTAGAAAGCATCGCCTTATCCCATGCAGAAAGTAATTTTGCCTTCATATTTTTCTTTACATTAGTGACTAGCAAAACCCCTTTATCGGCTAAGTCACCAGATAATGCTTTACTGATATAACCTTTATCAGCATATAATTTTCCACTCAGCTCTTTGACAAGTTCAGGAACTGGTTTTCGGTCATCAACATTAGCTGGTGTGATTTTAGCTGCAATAATATCACCGACATGATTCACAATAATGTGCAACTTAAAGCCATAAAACCAACCCATTGTTCCCCGTCCTCTTTGCGCTATTCCAGCAAAGGTTTTATGACGTT
>JARGFJ010000040.1 GCA_029210875.1 Gammaproteobacteria bacterium
CAAAATCTTTTGTGGTAAAAGATCTGATCGGTTAACAGGCTTTTAGTTCCCTTCTTATCCCGAGCTGAGGTTAATTATTTTCCGATACAGAAACTGGAAAATATTTTATCTAGCAAGTCTTCGTTAGTAAATGTTCCTGTAATTTCGCCAAGTGCATTTTGTGCTTGGCGAAGTTCTTCTGCGAGCAATTCTCCCGCTCCCATACCATTCAAACAGTCATAGCCCACCTGAATAGCAATTCGAGCCCGCTCTAAGGCATCCAGATGACGTCTACGGGCAATAAACACCCCTTCATCTTGGGGATGGTAACCAACCGAGTCGCATAAATGTTTTTCCAATAGATCCATACCCTCGCCAGTTTTAGCTGACAAGTAAATAACGGTATGATCACCTTCTGACAACAAACTCGGTGACATACCGCTTTTATCAATTTTATTGTGAATGATCGTCAGTGGTATCTGTGTTGGTAGTTCAGCACGGATTTGTTGATCTTTAGCGGTCATACCCTGACCATCATCAATAATCAATAAAATATGATCGGCTTGTGCCAATTCGTTTTGAGTACGACGTATACCTTCTTGCTCAACCACATCTGTTGAGTCATGTAGACCCGCCGTATCAGATATCCGCAACGGTAATCCATTAAGATGTATTTGCTCACGTAAAATATCACGTGTGGTGCCAGCAACATCGGTCACAATCGCTGCATCATGTCCTGCCAATTGATTATGTAAACTCGATTTGCCAGCATTAGGTTGACCAGCTAAGACCACACTCATACCTTCACGTAATAAACGGCCTTGTTGGGCACTACTGGTTATAGCTGCGACGGTTTTTAATAAGGCCGATAACTGATCGCCGACGGCAGCTTCAGCAAGAAAATCGATTTCTTCATCACTAAAATCAATCGCTGCCTCTACAAACATGCGTAATTCGGTCAATTGCAATAATAAGTGATTGATACGTTCAGAAAATACACCTTGTAATGACCGCATGGCACTGCGAGCAGCTTGTTCGGTTGAGCTATCAATAAGATCAGCGACCGCTTCCGCTTGAGCCAGATCCATTTTGCCATTAAGAAAAGCGCGTTCTGAAAACTCGCCCGGACGTGCCATGCGAGCACCGAGGGCAATAGCGCGTTGGCAGAGTCGGTCCAAGACTAAGGGGCTACCGTGTCCTTGCAGTTCAACGACATCTTCACCGGTAAATGACGCTGGATTGGGAAAATAAATAACAACCCCGCTATCAATAATGTCACCATCTTTATCTCTGAAATGACTGAATTTGGCATAACGTGGTTCAGCTAATTTACCACATATCGCAGTTGCAATCTTAATGCTAGTGTCACCAGATAACCTGACAACACCAACGCCGCCTCGTCCGGGTGCTGTGGCAATCGCAACTATTGTTTCCATCGAGATTGTACTTAGAGTGCGCCTAACTTACGGGTAATATTCCATTGCTGTGCAATTGAAAGCGCATTATTCACAACCCAGTACAACACTAGGCCTGAAGGAAAAAATGCAAAAAATACAGTAAAGATGACTGGAAAAGCTTTCATAACCATTGCTTGAGCAGGATCTTGTGGCGCTGGGTTCAGTTTTTGTTGGAACCACATACTCAGACCAAATAATACTGGCAAGATGAAATACGGATCCATTGCGGTTAGATCTTGTAGCCAGAAAATAAACGGTGCTTGGCGTAATTCGATACTTTCAACTAACACCCAATAAAAAGCCAGGAACACTGGCATTTGAACCAAAATTGGCAAACAACCACCGAGCGGATTAATTTTCTCGGTGCGATACAAGTCCATCATCGCTTTGTTAAACTGTTGCTTATCATCACCATAACGCTCTTTCAAGCTTGCCAGTTTTGGCGTTAATTTACGCATTGATGCCATTGAACGATAACTTGCTGCTGATAAACGGTAAAAAGCCAATTTAATCAGAACGGTTAAAAATACAATGGACCACCCCCAGTTGTTAGTAAGCTTATGGATCCATTCCATAATGGTAAACAAAGGCTGAGAAATAATCGTCAATTTACCGTAATCAACCGTTAAATCCAGGTTTTCAGCTGCCACTTCTAGGCGTTTATATTCTTTTGGGCCTAAATAAAGACTGTATTTAGCCTTAGCTTGTTCACCGTTTGCAGCAGCGATTGTTGGCATCTTGATACCAGCGGTATAGTTGGTTTCACCAATTGATTTGCCATAAAAGCCTTTCGGTTTTTGATCGTATGTTGGGATAATCGCAGTCACAAAATAATGTTGGATCATTGCAGCCCAACCATCTTCTGCAGTGCGACTAAAGGCACCATCGTCCAAGTCATCAAAATCAACTTTTTCATATTGTTCGGTAGGGCTCGAAAACACAGCGCCGGTATAGGTATAAACAAAGCCTTTAGATTCCTCAGGACGAGTACGATTAAATTGAGCGTAGGGATAAGCTGTAAATGACTCACCGCTGTTATTTGTAACCTGATAATCAATATCAACTAAATAGCTATTTCTGTGGAACGTAAACGTTTTAGTTACGGTTAAACCTGTTTCAGAATACCAACGAAGTGGAACAACGATAGTATCGCTATCCTGATCAAGCTCATAAAGATCATTTTCTGCAAAAAATTGATCGTAGTGCGTTGGCGCAGCAACATCAGAGCGTAAACCCGATTGAACCACAAACAGGTCATTGATTTGATTATTGAGCAATTGAACAGGCTTGTCTGGTTCACTTGACTCAACAGGGTACTGAACCAAAGCTAATCTATCGATATCACCACCACGTGTATTGATATAAGCATCAATCACATCTGTTTTAATATGAATAGCTTGTTTGGGGTTTGCGGCAACCTGTTGTTGTAACTCAGGCAAGCTATCAAATGAGGGTATTGCTGCTGGTGACATGTCCGGTAAATCTTGTTTATTGAATTGATCAACGGTTGGCAATGTAGCATCAGCATCAGGTACAACTGTTGCTTGTTGCGCTACCACCTGTTGCGGACGTACGTAGTCTTTTTGCCACGCTTCCCATAGCAATAAAGAAACGATCAACAAGCCAAATATAAAAAAAGTTCTGAGATTATCCATTATGTTTATTTATCTTTAAGTCAGGAACAGGATCTATACCACCCTCATGCCAAGGGTGACATCGTGAAATTCTACGTATGCCTAGCCAACTGCCACGTATAACGCCAAAACGAGTTATGGCTTCGATCATATAGTGTGAACAGGTAGGCTGAAAACGACAATTATTACCCAGAAGCGGGCTTAGTAGTAACTGATAACCTCGAACGAGGCCAATTATGATTTTTTCCATTGTGCTGCCACCGTTATCCAATGTCGCTCCAATGCTGCCCAGATATGAGCTGTTTCTTTTTGTCCGACATCAGCGCGGGAAAGAACAACAATATCTATATTGGCAAAGTTTAGTTGATGTTGGCGGAAAGATTCTCGCACAATTCGCTTCAATCGATTGCGACGCGTCGCCAACTTTAAATGCTTTTTAGCAACAGCTAAACCCAATCGGGGATGCCCTACCGAGTTTTCTACTGTTAATATCGTCAATCCACCGCCACCTATGCGTTTTGCTTGACGAAATACCCGAGAAAAGTCTCTCGGGTTATTCATTCTCATGGCCCGGCTGAATGTTGCCAAGTCATGTCCTCCCTTAAAAATTTATTTTAGAGAAGATTATGCTGTTAAGCTTGCACGACCTTTTGCACGACGAGCGTTAATTACACGACGACCGCCAACAGTTTTCATACGAGCGCGAAAGCCATGTGTACGCTTACGTTTTAAATTACTAGGCTGAAAAGTTCTTTTCATTTCACCAACTCCACTTAATTCTAAATACCGTTTTGCCCATCAACGCAATATCGTGCAGGGGCAAAAGGGCTGAGATTATAGTGTTTTACAACAGTCTAAGTCAACCAATAGTTTATCTGCAACGCGAATAATTTTACTTGCCAAAATTTAGCATTGAAGATAACTTTAGCCGCTGTGCTATCAGGGTTATACTATAGCAGAGACGTCATCTATTGGCGACCCAATATCTTTCTATTTATCTGATAACTAAGGAGTTCCTGTGTCTTCACCCTTATGGGACAAATGCTTATCCCATCTTGAAGGTGAACTGTCAGCGCAACAGCTGAATACGTGGTTACGCCCCTTACAAGCCATCCAAACGACGAACCGACTTCGTTTGTTAGCCCCTAATGCCTATGTTCAAGCATGGGTAGAAGAACAACTTGAAACCAAGATAAATACACTGATTAGTGCGCTAAGTGATGGTGCAATTCAAACGGTTGAGATTGAAGTCGGCTCAAATAATGTCGAACCAAAACCCACCAACAATAAGAGAAGTGCGCAGCAATCTTCATCATCAGTCAACGCTGATCGTCGTACCGCACCTGCAGCTAGTAGTCCGATAAATCCTTTATTCACTTTTGATGCTTTTGTAGAAGGCAAATCAAATCAAATTGCACGCGCAGCCTCATTACATGTCGCTGAAGCACCTGGTACCAGTGGTTATAATCCCTTGTTCCTCTATGGTGGAACAGGGTTGGGCAAAACCCATTTGATGCTGGCAGTAGCTAACCAAATTAAGAAAAATAATCCGCGTGCGCATGTCATTTACCTGTCTTCAGAACGGTTTGTACAAGATATGATTACCGCATTACGCAATAACGTCATCGATCAATTTAAATCACATTATCGCAGTGCTGATGCGCTATTGATTGACGATATCCAATTCTTTGCCAAAAAAGAACGTTCACAAGAAGAATTTTTTTACACGTTCAACAGTCTGCTCGAAGGCCAAAAACAAATTATCCTGACCTGTGACCGCTTCCCCAAAGAAGTGGAGCATTTAGATGAACGTTTGCAATCACGACTAGGTTGGGGTTTAACCGTTGCGGTTGAGCCACCTGAATTAGAAACACGCGTCGCCATTTTAATTAAAAAAGCACAGCAGAATTTGATCGTGTTACCGGACGATGTTGCCTTTTTCATTGCAAAGCGCATTAAATCCAATGTCCGTGACTTGGAAGGCGCACTACAACGGGTGATGGCGTTTGCTCGCTTTACCAATCAACCGTTATCGATTGATATGGCACAAGAAGCACTGAAAGATCTGCTGGCTTTGCACCAAAAATTAGTTACTCTGGAAAGCATTCAAAAAACAGCGGCTGAATATTTTAAAATTCGCGTGTCCGATTTATTATCTAAAAAACGAACTCGTTCTATCGCAAGGCCTAGACAAATTGCAATGGCTTTGGCAAAAGAACTCACCAATCATAGCTTGCCAGAAATTGGCGAAGCCTTTGGCGGACGTGATCACACTACGGTGTTACACGCTTGCCGAAAAGTCGCTGAGTTGAAAGAATCTGATGCCCGTATTGCTGAAGATTATCGTAATTTACTTCGAACCTTGTCGAGTTAAACTGAGAACATAATCATGGAATTTACTGTTAGCCAAGAATCGATTGTCCGCCCATTACAACTTGTTTGTAGCATTGTAGAACGTCGCGCAACCTTACCTATCTTATCTATGATTCTGTTGCGGGCTCATGGTAATCAGTTAACGATGACCAGTACCGATATGGAACTGGAAATGATCGCGACATTACCTGTTTCTGTTGAGCTGGAAGGTAAAACAACGGTATCTGCACGTAAATTTCTCGATATTTGCCGAGCATTGCCAAGCAACGCAACCATTAGCTTTAATGCCAAAGAGAATAAAGCTATAGTGCGTGCCGGTAAGAGCCGATTTTCTTTATCGACCTTACCGAGCGATGACTTTCCAGATAGCGAAGGCGCCAATTACATTGATGAAATCAGCTTACCACAATCAGCACTTAAATCATTATTAGATGAAACCAGCTTTGCTATGGCAAGCCAGGATGTGCGTTATTACCTCAATGGTTTATTACTGGAACGTGAAGACAATCTATTACGTGCTGTTGCAACCGATGGTCATCGCCTGGCATTAGGCAGTATCACTACCGCAACCTCAGTTGCAGAAAAAAATAGCATCATCGTACCACGCAAAGCTATCCTGGAACTCGGTCGCCTGCTCAATGATACCGAAGAAAATGTCACAATTGCATTTAGCAGTCAGCAGATCAAAGTTGAGTTACCCGATCTACATTTCACATCAAAATTGATTGATGGCCAATTTCCAAACTATCAACGTGTATTGCCTTTAGGTGGTGATAAAGAAGTTATTGCTGAGCGTGATCTGTTAAAACAAGCCTTATCACGCGCAGCAATTTTATCGAGTGATAAACATCGTAGTGTGCGAATTAATCTTGACACTGGCTTGTTTAAGGCAACCGTTATCAACCAGGAGCAAGAATCTGCTGAAGAAGAAATCAGCGTAGACTATCAAGGTGCTCCTCTAGAGATAGCATTCAACAATGCCTATTTACTCGATTTACTTAATGCTATTCCAGATAACAAAGTTAAAATGGTATTCAGTGATGATAACAGTAGTGTGTTGATTACCCCGGCGGATGAAAAGCTTGATCGACAATATGTCGTGATGCCGATGCGCTTATAACAACACACCATCTAGTGTTTTAATTCGCCCAACACCACCTTATCTTCCGTGACTTTCTGTACAACATTTGAGTAGTAGTCATCACGAAATTGATTGAGCACGCTGGCAACAATAGTTGGGTCAACATCACTTCCAAGCAAGACTTCTTCTGTCAGCCTTAAACTTGTTTCCAAGGTTTCAGACACCGTTGTAGTCGCACCATTGCGAATCAAATCAGCACAATGCTGGCGATCTTTTGCCCGAGTATGAATCGGCATATTAGGATAATGTTGACTGACAATGGAGACTAATCTATCTACCTGCTCCGGATTGTCCAGAGCAACCACGATCATCTTCGCATCATCTGTACCAGCTGCCTGTAGCACTTTAACATTACTGGCATCGCCAAAAAACACGGGGAACCCCTGCGCTCTTGCCGCCTTAACACGATCTTGTTTCATATCCAGAGCAATGTATGGCACGCCGGCAATATTGAGAATCGCTGCAATACGAGCACCAACCCGTCCAAATCCAGCTAGGACAATATGTTGCTCTGAGGCATCAATAAACTCACTAAAGCGCTCTCCTTCATGTGTCTCGGGTGTCGCAAAGTGAGCCAACACATAATTTGCCAACATCACCACAAAAGGTGTCAAAACCATTGTAAGTGCAATAATTAAGGTTAGCATTTGGCTTTGTTGTAGCGATAAAAGACCTGCTACAGTGGCAAAACCAAACATAACAAAACCAAACTCGCCACTTTGAGATAACAATACTGCTGTTCGCAACGAAATATCATGGCGAGTGCCGACAATACGTGCGAGAAGATAAACTACCGCTGCTTTAATTATCATCAAACCCAGTGTTAGACCAATGATCAACCCCAGTTTTTCCCAGAGCAGGGCGAAGTCGATACCCATGCCCACCGTCATGAAAAATAACCCTAATAAAATCCCTCTAAATGGCAAAATATCAGCTTCGATTTGATGGCGATATTGCGATTCAGCCAACATCACCCCCGCTAAAAATGCACCTAAGGCCATAGAAAAACCTATCGATTCCATGATCCATGCCACACCTAATACCAGCAGTACCGCCATCGCAATGAACACTTCAGGATCTCGACTGGCAACCACTCTTCCTAAGATTGGATTCAATAAATAACGACCAGCGATCAATAAAGCAATAATGACTAGAATCGAATATGGCATATTGATAAGGCTATGAGGCTCGCTCGCGCTATTATCTGTCAGTAACGATACCATGGCTAATAAGGGCACCACGGCCAAGTCCTGCAGCAAAAGCACCGAAAAAGACATGCGGCCCATTACTGTCGATATACCACCTTTTTCCGCTAGAATTTGTAAACAAAATGCTGTCGATGACAATGCCAAACCAAAACCAACTACCAAAGCCGTTTTCGTTGGCAATCCAAATAGCACAGCAACACCATAGAGTATGGCTGCAGTTAACAGCAATTGACCTAGCCCAAGACCAATAACCATCTTGCGCATCTGCCACAATTTATTTGGTTCAAGCTCAATCCCAAGTGCAAATAACAAGAATATAACGCCAAATTCTGCCAGATGACGTACTTGCTCAACTTCAGTGATAATTGCCAGACCCCAAGGACCTAGAATGATCCCTGCGGTTAAATACCCAAGAATTGCACCTAAACGAATGGCATGAAACAAGGGAATAACAATAACCGTTGCCAACAGCAAGGCTAAAATATCAATTAGATAATGCGCACTTGTACCACTCATTGTTGATAAAACCCTTTGTCCATGATCACAGAATCTAGCCGTTATTTGCCAACATCAAAGCCAATCCTTTCTGATAGGCAAGACTTTGTTGTTGATGCTTTCCTTGTGCAGCTAAGACCTCAGCCAGCATCTGATAACTCTCACCTCTGGCACCATGTGCTACACTCGCTGTTAAATATTCTTCCGCCTTAACCCATAACTTATTCGCTTTAGCCAAACGGCCTAAGGTCAACAATAACCATGGATTATTTTCTCTATTTTTTAACCATTTTTCCGCTTTCGCAAGCGCTGCTAACGGTTCCGCCATATTGATCAGACCATATTGATACACAAGCTGATCGCTCCATTGTTTTCGCATAAAGTCTTCGATTAATTCGGCAGCGGTTACACACTCTTTTTGTGCAATCAAACTTGAAATATAAACTGTCAGTAAGGGTTCCATATGTCTTACTTTGGCTGAAGCGTGTTGCCAAACAGCATGAATTGCATACCAATCTTTACGCGCCAGCGCCGTGTTCATCTGCCCTACCTGAGCTTCCAATGACAGTGCCTCAACATCAGAAGAGGCAAGCACATTACGTTTGCGTAAATCCGGTAACACTGCTTGCACATCCTGCCATTGGTACATATCGCTATACACTTGCTGTAACAGCTGTAAAACATAAGGATGTTTGGGTGCAACGTCACGTAGATGTTGTAATGTTGCCAAGGCTTGTTCTTTTTGATCAGCAGCAAGCTGTAGTTCGGCCTGCACAACACCCACAGCAATATCCGATCCTGCTGTTGTTTGGTGGGCAAGACTTAAATAATTATCGCGTCGTTCAGGCGCATTTTGCTTTTGAGCTGCTCGGGCTGCAGCAAGATAATGCAATAGGGGTGTATCACTATGAGCAACATGACGAATTAAAATTCGCTCAGCTTCCGACCAACGGCCTTCTTCTAGCGCAATAAGGCCTCTTGTTAGCATTTCACTGGCACGCTTGCTTCGTTGTAGTTTTTGCCATGATGAGACCCTACCTGGTGCCTGCTTCAATAGAACAAGACTTCTGAGTAGCACATACGCTGAGACCACAAGCAATATAAACGCAAACACAAACACAATTAATGAGGTTTCAAGACTCCATCTGCCATATTGTAATAAAACAAAACCAGGCTCAAAGTCTGCCGCCCAAATAAGACCCGCACCGAGTAATAAAGCAAGTGCAATAATAAATAAGGATTTCATTATTCAAACCCTTTGAGCCATGTGGCTGAACCAGAAATATCGGGTAATTCAACGCTGATATTTTCAGATTGAAGCTGTCTGATCATCGCCAGCATTGCATCACGCTTATCACCGACAAAATACATCGTTAACCAATCAGCAGCAGAGGCTAAACTTGATTCAAAAACACTACTTTTTCCACTTAGCAAGGCCAACTGGGCAGTTTCAAGCTTAAGTTTAAGATTTTGATATAAAAAATAGCGTTGCTCGGGCACTAATACTGCCGCACTGCCATCTTGCTGGTGTCGAATAACAACAAGGGATTTAATTTGTTGCCATGCTGACGAGGCAATGCCATTCCAATCATTAACATCAAGCATTGATAATTCTTGTTCTGTCTCACTGACTGGTGCAGCCATTAATACGTGTAATCTATCAACAGCATTGATGGCGCTTCGTAATTTAAAAGCAATACCTTCAACATCTGGTTTGACCACCGATGCTAAGGCCAATTGTTCTTGAGCAATTCGTTCTCTCAATGGCGACAGACGGTGTTCATTAAGGTTTTTGACCAAATCATCTGCCATTGTTAATGCAGCTTGGGCACCAATGATATCTGAAGCTAATGCGACCCGCTGATTAGCAATATTCAATAAATACTCGACTTCAGACAATGTCCAAAATTGTTTTACATCAGCATCTGTTAAAGTTTGACTATCGCTTAATACATCCATTTTTTGCGACAACAGTTTTTGTTGTTCGACAAGTTCAGATAGGTGCTGATTTAGTTGTGAATTGGCATTTTCCAAAGCCAGCACTTTTTCATCTTTCGCTAACAGCGATACATCCAAACTACTTACTTTGGCATCAATGGCATCGTTTAATTTTATCTGCTGTAAACATAGCCAAACTAATCCACTGGCTATTATCAGCACAACTATTAAGCCTATTAAAACCTTATTTGATGACCTAGCTGTTTTATCGTTAACGCTGAGTTCTGGGCTATTGATAGTATCAGCCGTTTTATTTTGCTCGTTATTTTCAGCCATTTTAGTATTCCATCTCTGTCAATTGACGCATTATCTCTGTATCACTCACATCATGTGTCACCATAATACGTTGAAATCCGAGTTTATCGGCAACTGTTTTTATACGCTCACTGACCACCACCAAAGGTTTATCGAATAAGAATTTTATATCTTCACCGAGGATCTGACATAGATTCTCGACACCTGCAACGCTGGTACACACTATGCAATCACTGGTCAGTGCTTGTTGGCGCTGTGATGCTGACGGTGAAGAAATCACACGCTCATAAACTTCAATATAACCAATGTTCGCTCCCCTCGCTATCAATGAATCAGCTAATAGTTCTCGACCGCCCTTGCCCTTAACGATACCGATGGTTTTGCCTGCAACATCGTCTAATGCTGGCATGGCTAACAAACCTTCGCTACCTGCTATTGAATCTGGCTGAATAGCTACCTTCAAACCGTAAGACCGAATTGTGTCAGCCGTACCATCGCCCACCGCAACTAATTGAATCTGTTCTGAAATGGATTCAGACAATGCCTCAACAAATAAAGACACGGCATTACGACTAACAAAAATAAGCATGTCATATTGATCAAGCCTACCAGGCATCCAATCCTTAACCGGTAGCGTCGCAATATCGATAACCGGAAACACGATTGCTTCACCACCATTGATAGTAATCGCTTCGCATAATGCCTGTGCCTGTTGCTCCGGCCGTGTCACTACTATTTTGAGCCCATTAAGTGCAACATTAGTCACCATACACATCTGCCAAAATTTTATCCGCACCTTGTGATAATAAATCTTCTGCAAGTTGAATACCTAACATTTCGGCATCGCCAGCTTTACCTCTCACTTGCGCATATAACATTTCGGTGCCATCAGGTCGACCAACTAAGCCTCGCAACCACAGTTCATCACCATTTAATAATGCAAAACCGCCAATCGGCACCTGGCAGCCACCAGCTAAACGCTTATTCATTGCTCGTTCTGCTTTAACAACTATCGATGTTTTAACACAACTTAAAGGTGCGATTAAGGCATTAATTTCATCATCATCAACACGGGTTTCAATCCCAACCGCACCTTGTCCAATTGCGGGCAGACTTTGTTCTGGTGTTAATGCACTGCGAATACGATCTTCAAATCCTAGACGTTTTAATCCGGCAGCTGCCAAAATAATCGCGTCATACTCACCCGCATCCAACTTAGCTAAACGCGTATTAACATTACCTCGCAATGACAATACAGTTAAATCTGGACGAGTTGCTCGCAATTGACACTCACGACGTAGACTTGATGTTCCTACGCGAGCACCGTGGGGAAGATCATCAAGTGATGCATAGTTGTTTGATACAAACGCATCACGAGGGTCTTCACGTTCACAAATCACCGGTAAATGCAGTCCTTCAGGAAACTCAACTGGCACATCTTTCATCGAGTGCACCGCAATATCGGCATCACCGACCAACATGCCTTGTTCCAGCTCTTTTACAAACAAGCCTTTACCACCCACTTTCGCCAGAGGTACATCCAAAATCTTGTCACCTTGCGTGCTAATCTTAATGAGCTCAACCTGCAAGTCAGGATGATGCGCAATCAGTGCATCGCGTACATATTCAGCTTGCCACAATGCTAATGCACTTTTACGTGTCGCAATTTTTACTATTCTGTTGGTCATATATTCGTCTTTAATAATGTATATCTTTATTGGTCAATGTCAGTATGACTGACTGAACCATCATAGTTCAATTCTAGCATTAGTAGCATGATTGCCGAATAACCGCGTTATAATTGCCCCTTTATTAGATTATTTAAGATCACGATCATGACATCTCCTAACAAAAAATTGTCTTCTGCACGTCTGACTCAACCAACCAATGCCTTTGTTGAAGAATTCACGGCATCAGTCCAGTTTGACCAACGTATGTATAAGCAAGACATTAAGGGCTCCATTGCCCATGCCACGATGCTTGCGAGTGTTAATGTCCTAACTGACGATGAACGTGATCACATTATTTCAGGTTTGAAAACGATCGAAACTGAAATAGACAATGATCAATTTCAGTGGTCAATTGCACAAGAAGATGTGCATATGAACATCGAAGCACGCCTTATTAGTCTTATCGGTGAAGTGGGTAAAAAACTACACACTGGCCGTTCTCGTAACGACCAGGTTGCGACTGATGTAAGGCTTTACTTACGCGATATGATACAGCCTATAAAGTCGGAGTTATTCAGGCTGCAAGAATCATTACTAATGGTGGCTGAACGAGAAGCAGATACCATTCTGCCCGGGTTTACTCATTTACAAACTGCACAACCTGTCACCTTTGGTCACCATATGATGGCTTGGTACGAAATGCTGGTACGCGATGCTGAACGTTTAGAAGATTGTGCAAAACGCGTTAATTCATTGCCATTAGGTGCAGCAGCCTTGGCAGGAACAACCTTCCCTATTGATCGCGAATTAACCGCTAAATTGCTCGGATTTGATCGTATTTGTTTAAATTCTCTTGATGCGGTCAGTGATCGTGATTTTGCGATTGAATTTAATAGCTTTGCCTCGATCTTGATGATGCATCTTTCGCGTTTTTCAGAAGAACTGATTATCTGGTCTTCTGCTCAATTTGATTTTGTTGATTTGGGCGATGCTTTCTGCACCGGCTCATCGATCATGCCGCAAAAGAAAAACCCGGATGTACCTGAATTGATTCGAGGTAAAACCAGTCGTGTTTATGGCAATTTGTTTAACCTGATGACCTTAATGAAAAATCAGCCTTTAGCCTACAACAAAGACAATCAAGAAGATAAAGAACCTCTTTTTGACACAATCGATACTTTATTGGGCTCATTACGCGTTTATGCCGACATGATGGCAGCAATTACCGTCAAATCAGACAATATGCGAACTGCGGCATTACGTGGTTATGCGACAGCGACAGATTTAGCTGATTATTTAGTTCGCAAAGGTGTTGCTTTTCGAGATGCGCATGAAGTGGTTGGTTTATCAGTAGCTTATGGCATCAAACATAACAAAGATTTATCTGAACTTAGTCTGGATGAGTTACGCTCATTTTCTGATCAAATCAATGAAGATGTGTTTGATATATTAACCTTAGAAGGCTCAGTCGCAGCCCGCGATCACCTTGGTGGTACTGCGCCGAACCAAGTACGTTCTGCCATTCGATATGCTCGCTCGCAACGTGATGACTAGGGTCTGTTGACTGTACTACTTTTCCAGAATTGAGCTTAATCAATTAACACATGTCCAAAATAGGCAAAGATCCCAATCATAATGCCAGTGATGAATTGTGCATGGACTAAATAGGAGAATTTTTTCAACTCTTTAGGTGTATACCTCCATGTTATAAACAGGCCAAATAAACCTTGCCAAATCACTAACGCCAGAACGGCTGGAAAGAATAAAATAGTCATTGGCACACCCATCAATGCAATGTGCAAAACGATAACGGCAACCGTAGCAATACCTACATAGACATGTGTTCTATTCAAAAAACCAAGTAGTTGCTGCATACCCGATATGGTAGGTGGCGAATAGTCGGGGAGAAGTCTGTTTGCCAGCTTTCCCTTGCCCATCACTAATTTCAGCAAAGTGCGAACATAAATAAAAACCAAAGCCCATAATCCAATTTCACCAAAACTTTCGCCCAGCTCTGATAAAAAGGTTTCTCGCTCAGGTATCGGTGGATATACCGTATAGGCATATACGAAATATACAAGCGATACGATCAGCACAACCACGGTGTAAATTAAAAAATTTCGAAGACTTTTTGACATCAGCAATACCCATATCATCACACTGTTTTGATTGTAAGCTGATTATAAATGCAAAGCATGTCTTTATTGTTGATGACTACGTTTTTCCATAGTCAATAAAGCGTTGGTGTTGAATGTTCAACTACCAGTTAATATCGTGCCAGTAATACCTTGATCACGCACTGGGTCAATTGCCATAAACAAAAATCAAATAACACATTTATAGGTTTTAGCTACTTGTACAATGCCTCTAGGATTAATTTGGAGAACATTTAATGTCAATAAAACCGACCGCTTTAAGCATTATTTTAATCGGGATAATGTCACACGCTTATGCTGATACCAGCATTGCCGATGACGTCGATAAATTATCAACACTCATTGTCACTGGCACGCATGAATCATCACTCATTGATTTAGATGCACCGACACTAGCAGGGTCTAGATTAGGTTTATCCGCAAAAGAAAATCCTGCTTCGGTTGCTATTGCGAATAGAGTAGTAATGAGCCAAATTGGTGCTCGTGATCTACAAGATGTTGCCAATATCTTACCTGGGGTCAATCTTGCTAAATTTCCTGGTCGCGGCGCTTTTTCATCATTACGCGGTTTTACCGGTTCGCAAGTTAATCATTTATTCAACGGGATCCCTCTTGCTTATGTTATTGCAGCTAGACCAGTAGATTCATGGCTTTATGATCGTGTTGAATCAGTGGGTGGCCCATCATCATTTTTATATGGCGCAAGTTCGGTCGGTGGTAGTTTAAACTATGTGACCAAAATGGCAGAACGTAAGGAACAGGAAATTACCGGGCAACTTAGTTATGGTCGTTTTGATACCAGAAAAGTTGCTGTCGGAATTAATCAGGCCCTAAATGATCATAACTGGATCCGTTTTGACTACAGTAAGGCTGAAAGTAATGGTTATATTGATCGAAATGAAAGCCAATCAGACAGTATGGCGTTTTCCTGGCTAAGTGACATCACTGATAATCTCACGCATACCTTAGCTTTCGAATATCAGGAAGAGCAAGTGGATAGCCCATATTGGGGAACACCTACACTGCAACCTCAAATCGGTAAATTAAGTATCGACAAAAATACGCGATATAAAAACTACAATGTTGAAGATGGTATTTATGAGCAACGTGTGCGCTGGTTGCGTTCTATTACCAACTATCAGCTAAACAGTAACACCTCTATTAAAAATACCTTTTATCATTATCGAGCTGAGCGTGATTACCGTAATTTAGAAAGGTATACCTATAACAGTGCCAATTCTACAATTACTCGCTCTTCAGGTTTACAGCAACGTCATGAACAAGAGATGACTGGAGACCGCATTGAATTAACTCATAATGACGAACTGTTTAACCAGCGTAGTGATTGGGCTTTTGGTTTAGATTATAACGTCAACCACCATACCGGCTTCCCAACCTCCTCTGGTGTATTTGATGTGATTGATCCCTTTAACTTTGCTCCAGGTCGTTTCAGCGATCTTGGTATTGGTGCTCTGCAACAAGGGCGTAGCAATCGCGTTGAGATGCTATCTGCATTTATTGAAAACCGCCAAGGTTTAACTGAACGCTTATCTTTAATCACAGCACTTCGTTATGACCACATCGATTTCAGGTTAATCAAGTCACCAGGAAGTACTGCAACTACCAGTCAATGGGATACCTTTTCTGGTCGCGTAGGATTGGTGTTTGATCTTAATGATGATGTCAGTGTTTATAGCCAATATAGCACCTCGTCTGAACCACCAGGTGGAACATTAACAACGTCTCGTAATAGTACTATCGATACTTTTGATATCAGTAAAGGTCGCCAGATTGAGATCGGTGCCAAGTTCAATTATTTGGATGATCGTGGTAGCGCCACGATAGCTGCATACCATATCGTACGAGAAAATTTCTTGGTGCGCGATCCGAATGATAACTCTCAATTCCTACAGGTTGGACAACAAACATCGAAAGGCATTGAGCTTGCTTCCTCGTTTGAATTTACATCAAAAATCCATGCCGATGGCAACATTGCCTTTGTCAATGCTGAATACGATGAATTCTTTGAAGGGGGAGTGTCACGTGCTGGCAATACGCCATCGAATGTTCCTAAACGTGTGGCCAACTTATGGCTAATCAGTGAACCAAGTTTAGATTGGGAGCTAGGCATTGGTACTCGTTATGTCGATTCGGTTAAAGCCAATAACGCCAATACACAGTATCTACCGTCATACACTCTTTTTGATGCATATGCGCGCTACAGGGTCGATTCACATCTTGATGTGACATTACGTGGACGAAATTTATCTGACAAACTTTATGCTTACGTAGGATCAGGCACACAATATTATGTAGGAGAACCCCGTAGTGTTGAGTTAACACTTGATTTGAAATACTAAAGTGCGCCAGCTTTTTCTATGGCATCGTTGGCTTGGCATAGGGCTATGTATTTTCATGGCCCTATGGTTTATATCCGGTATTGTGATGCTGTATGTAGGGTATCCTAAGTTAAGCCCCACTGAACATTTAAACGCCTTGCCGGAGCTATCAAAAACATCATCCTATATTAATGTAGAAAAGGCCTTGCACAATACTGGGCAAGCTACAGAGCCAAGTAAAATAAGCTTAAGTTCAATAGCAGGTGAACCTGTTTATCTGTTCAAATTTCCTAACATTGCCACCATAGCCATTAATGCCATTTCAGGTGAGCGAATTAATGGCGTTAATCAACAACAAGCACTCAATTCAGCACGTGCTTTTTATGATCGTTCTGACCCTCACTATATAGGACTTATTGATAGCGACACTTGGACTTTATCCCGCAGTCTTAATGATGAACGTCCCCTGCATGTAGTAAAGATTGACGATGATCAACAGCGATTATTGTACATATCGTCTCATAGTGGACTTATCGTTCGCGATGCCACATTAATGGAACGTAGCTGGGGCTGGATAGGTGCATGGTTACATTGGATTTACCCACTTAAAACAATGCCGTGGTGGGCTGATATGATTATTTATCTGTCACTGCTTGCAACGGTTATGTCTTTACTTGGACAGTATTTAGGAATTAAACGTTGGCGTTTTTCAGCGACATATCGCAATGGATCTCACTCTCCTTATCAGACAGCATTTGCTCGTTGGCATCATATTGGAGGTTTATTATTTGGTTTTGTATTGATTGCATGGATAGTTAGTGGACTGCTTTCTATGGGACCATGGCATCTGCTGGCAAACCAATCACAATTACCTGTAAAAAAATTTGAAAATACCTCGTTTAGCGAACTTAAGTCACCATGGCCACTAACAGAGCTACTTACTAAATTCAATGAAGCAGGCCTTCAACCTAAAGAACTAACGTGGCATAAAATAAACGGACAGTTCTGGCTTACTGCATACAACGCCACAGGTCAGAGCCGAGTTATTCCATTATTTGGAGCCGGCGAGGTAAAGAGTCAAATCCCGATTGAGAACGTACTAAAAGGTTTGGAAAATATTGCACCTGTTCAAACATTCGATCATGAGTGGGTGCACAACTACGATTTTTATTATTACGCGCGACAACAACAAAGTATGTATGGCAGCCGTACTAAGCCTTTGCCTATTTTACGAGTAAAGTTTTCTGATCCAGCCCAAACATGGTTGCATATTGATCCTGCCAGTGGTGAAATGTTGGCAAATATTGATCATCGGCGACGAGTAGCCCGCTGGCTATTCAACTTATTACACAGCTGGGATTGGCACCTACTGCTAGCAAGGCCTTTGCTTCGAGAACTGTTAATTATTGCCTTTAGCCTTGGCGGATTAGTTATCTGTATCAGTGGAATTGTAGTTGGTTGGAGACGAGTTAAACGCAAGACAAGAAAGATATACCCATGATCAATGAATTTACAGTTATTGCTAAAAATTTCCGTTCGCCTTGAGCATGTCAAAGGCTTAAGTTCAAGGTTCGACAAGCTCTCGGCAAATATAATTGCATCTTCAAGTCACTTGGGTATATCACCGATCAATTGAGCTCTTGTTTAACTGGTCGAAGATAAAATAATCGCCGCCTGATAACGTGGTTGACCATAGCCTAAAATACGGTTGAATTCTTTATGGGTGACAGGAATATATAAACTGTCAGTCAGACTTTTATTTTCTTCCCAATCAATATCAGGATCATGAAAATACACAAAGGTATCTGATATTGATGCCAATACGATCCAGTGCGGTGATTTATTTTGATTTAAACGGTATGAACTGATCAAAACTACCGCTAATTGACCTTGCTGTAATTCGGTTTGTAACATAGCAACATCAATATTAGCTGTTCGCGTTGTAATTGTTGATGCTGCTATCGCTTTTTCAAAATCGTGGTGGACTAATTCAACCACGGCTTTCTTTTCATCTGAACGGACACTGTTAATAAAAGGTACGTCAGAACTATTCGTTATTAAGGTTGTTTTAAAACCACGATGATAGGCCGACAATGCCAAGCCCTGAGGACTACAGCCACCATGACCCGACGTCATAAAAATAGTGGTTGCTTCACGCCATAACTGAAGTTCTAAACTACGGTCTAATATTATGGTCGGTCTAAGCGTTTTCATCACCATCATTAATGACGCGGGACCACAGGTAAAATCTGTTGTTTGGGAATAATGGGCGACGTGTTGCTGGATGTGCTCTGGCTGATGATGCAATACTTTCATCATTCTCAAGGCATCAGCATGATCCTCATAATAATCACTAATAACGTCAAAAGTTTCATACCCCAACTTTTGATAAAGTCGAATTGCACCGACATTATCAGAACGCACTTCAAGTCTCAGAAAACTGCGGCCATCTTCTAATGCTTCTTGTTCCGCAATTGTCATTAAACGTGCCGCTAGGCCCGATTTGCGCTGTGCTTGCGTTACGGCTAAAGAATAGACCCGACCTAATGATGTGCCTTGATGGTATAGCAATAGCACATAACCCACTATCTGCTGCTCAGTTTCAGCCACCAGCAATAAAGCTTTAGCTTTGGTTATCATCCATTTGAAACTGCGTCGTGATAATTGATCGGTATCAAAACAGTCATTTTCTAGCGCCACTAACTGACTAACGTCAGTGAGTTCAGCTGGTCTTATTACAACATCATCAGTCATGCTGACTTAATCCGGTTAATGCCATTTCAATCACTTGGCGACCACGGAACAACACCAGCTCTTGCCATTGTTTTTCAGCGGGACAAAAGAAATCCTGCAAATCATGTTTAATCACTAAGGTGTCATCATCTTGCCAGTCAATGTCACCTTGTTGTTGTAATTGTTGATCGGCAAATAATGCTCGTAACATCGCACTACTGCCGAAAGTACCAAATTCCAAGGTCACAAAAGCAACATGGTCGCCTTGAGCATGCCAAAAATAATCATGTAAGCCATACTTGATACCTGAACTTGATGTACCTAATATCGGTTCAGTCACGGTTGCCCCAAACACATCTATCAAATGTTGGCGAGCTACACAATCGCTGGGATGATCACTGATCAACTCACCATAACCATAGGGGCCTAAGCCACTATGGATATCAACAACAATGATCTTGTCACGCTGATCACATTTTAATTGTCCAGCTAGTTGCTCAATGCACTGACGTGACCAACTCGCCTGTTCACCGCCAAAATATAATGCTGATGGATAGCTATATTGTCCTTCACTCAAAAGATCAAACGTGTGGCGATCAGCACCGATTGTCTGAATATCAGCCTCTTTATTTATTATTTTTTGCCAAATTGTGTCAGAATCTGATTGGTGCAGTTGCTGACTAAAATCAACAAAATTACGATTTACATCAATACCCTGATGATCGTTACGACTACTCCAGGCAAAACCCCATGGATTAATAGCATGAACTAATACCACACAGACATCAGCAGGCAAGCGTCGATGACGACTGACAAAATCGGTCTGAATTGCAGAACCAACACCGCCTTCAACACCATGTAAACCAGAGATTAAAATCAGGACATTTTTTGCATTAAGATCGCCTGACCAAGCAATATCACAGAACAGTTTTTCACCACTCGGGCCTTTCATCGGATGTAGATGTTTATTGGTTTTTTCAACAATAGAACTGGTTTCTATCGCGGCAGTAAACTTATCATGCGCATCACTATAACGCTGACAGAACACGTCTAAGATAGTATCGGCATACATTGCAAACGCCCTCCTGAACCTACAATTTTTTGCGAAGGATAGATAAGTTAATCACTTTTCGCTAGCGCTATTTTCCACTGTAAAAATAAATATCACATAAATTGAATAATAACTTTACTATTCACATTTAACACCACCACATTTTTGTGAGGCTATAGGCCACCGTTATGACTAATCACTTGATAATTATAGAAAATCAAGAAGACTGGGCACCGTATTTCCCCAGTGTTCAAGTCGTAACCGTTGATAATTACCTACAAAAACCGTCGCAACTCAGCAAAGGTCGCGCGCAAGTTATTAACCTGTGTCACAGTTTAGATTACTTAAGTCCTGGCTATTATTGTTCAATGGTGTCTGAAGCACGAGGTCACAAAGTCATTCCCAGTATTCGTACCATTAACGATCTGTCTCGCAAAAGTTTATATGGTTATGACATTACTGAACTTGCACCCCAACTTGAAAAACGGATCTCGGCTACCGATAACCGTGAACACACTCATTTTGTGGCCAATGTGTTTTTTGGTCAGTGTGATATCAAACCGCTACAGAAATTAGCTCGTCAAATTTATGACCAGTTCCCATGCCCTATATTAGAAATAGAATTCAGTCGTAAGCATCATTGGCAGATAAGCCAGGTTAAAGCCGGTGCGATTGATAAATTGTTGGACAATGAGCAAGATAGCTTTGCTAATGCCCTGGATAACTTTGATCGCAAGTTATGGCGCAAACCGTCTAAAAAACGCAGTTTCCGTTATGACATGGCTATTTTGCATAATCCTGAAGAGAAAATGCCGCCAAGTGATGCCACTGCCCTAAAACGTTTTATTCAAAGTGGTCGCCGCATAGGGATCGACGTAGAGTTAATCACGCCCAAAGATTATGTGCGTCTTGCTGAATATGATGCCTTGTTTATACGTGAAACGACCGCAACCAATAACCATACTTATAAGTTTGCTCGCAGAGCTGAAAGTGAAGGCTTGGTCGTGATTGATGATCCAACCTCGATCATCCGCTGCACTAACAAAATCTATCTTAAAGAATTATTAGCCGCTAATAACTTACCAATGCCTGAATCACATTTGCTCTATCGTAATGATGATGGCGGCATGGAAAAGATCTGTAATGAAGTTGCGTTTCCGTTAGTGATGAAAATTCCTGATGGCGCTTTTTCCAAAGGTGTCATCAAGGTTAATTCACCTCAAGAACTACGACTACATGCGGCTGATTTTTTCCAACAATCAGCAATCATTCTATTACAAGAATTTATGTATACCGATTATGACTGGCGTATTGGTATGTTCAATAACAAACCGATCTTTGCCTGCCAATATTTTATGAGTATACCCAAACATCTTCAAAATGCAGGTTTGAATTGCTGAAAATTATCGTTGATTGTACTTCCAAGTGAATCAGCGA
>JARGFJ010000041.1 GCA_029210875.1 Gammaproteobacteria bacterium
AAAAGGTCGTCATAATTGCCCAAGGGGGTCAATTTTACTACGGTGCTAGGGGGTCAGTTTTGCAGTGTTGGTGACACGTATCCAGAGGGTGCTGGCTTTGCAGTATTGTTAATGAATGCAATGACCCCACTCATTGATCACTATATTAAACCTCGGATTTATGGTCGAAATCGTAAAGGTTTGCCTTTGGAGAGTGGACAATGAGTAAGCTAGCAGATCTTAAATCACGTGTTAGTTATCAAGGTTTGTTATTGGGTGGTTTTGCCTTATTAGCGAGCGGCTTATTAGGTCTTGCTGATTACAACACACGAGATGTCATTCAATTACGAATGGAAGAAGATCTTCGTGCTTCATTAACGCAGGTAATTCCTCACACTTTCTATGACAATAATTTGCTCGCTGACACGACTTATATTGACTCAACAGGTGAACAGTTAGGTCAGGATAAGACGCTGGTTTATCTCGCCAGACTGGAAGGAAAGATTAGTGCAGTGTCTTTTCGTTTAGTTGCACCTGATGGTTATTCGGGTGCGATCAGTCTCATTATGGGAATAGATAAAGAGGGTAATGTACTTGGTGTTCGTGTACTTGCTCATGCAGAAACACCCGGTTTGGGCGACAAAATTGAACAGAATAAATCAAATTGGATTTTGAGTTTTAATAAACGTTCATTAGATAACATGACTAAAAAACAATGGGCTGTAAAGAAAGACGGTGGCGAGTTTGATCAATTTAGTGGGGCAACGATCACACCCAGAGCAATTGTTAATGCGGTATATCGAGGGCTTGAGTTTTTCAAACGTCACCAAGTCGAATTATTAGCATCATAGCGTGGAGTCAGAATATGAATGCACTAGTCGAAACAATCAAAAAAATTAGCAAAGATGGTCTTTGGAACAACAATGTCGTTCTTGGTCAGAACCTGGCATTGTGCCCTTTGTTAGCCGTGACTGGTACAGCAACAAATGGTCTAGGAATGGGCTTGGCAACATTAGTCGTTTTAGTCTTCTCTAATGCTGTAGTGTCACTCAACAGACATATTATTTCTGCTGAAGTACGGATCCCTATTTTTGTATTGTTAATTGCGACATTAGTGACATTAGTTGATATGAGCATGAATGCGTGGATGCATGAAATGCATAAAGTGTTGGGGCTTTTCATACCTCTAATTGTGACTAACTGTGCCATTTTAGGACGTGCTGAATCGTATGCTTCTCGTCAACCAATTCATTATTCCATCTGGGATGGCGTGATGATGGGTTTAGGTTTTACCTTGATTTTAGTCGTCTTGGGCGCTGCACGTGAAATAACATCAGCCGGTACATTATTTGCCAACGCTACTTTGTTACTTGGTGATAGTTTTGCCTTTCTTGAACTCAAATTGATTCCCGACTGCCAAGGTTTTTTATTGATGGCATTACCTCCCGGTGGTTTTATTATGCTTGGCTTTATCATTGCTGGTAAGCGTATTATTGATAGAAAAATGGCTGTAAAACACGCTGTATTAGCACCCATAGCATAGGAGTAATGCATGAACGTTGGTGTATGTTATGCCGAATCAGATCGACAATTATGGATGCGGTTAGAAGTGCCAGATGGAAGTAGCATTAAGAAAGTAATCGAATTATCCGGTATTTTGAAACAATACCCTGAAATCGATCTCAATAATCAGAAAGTAGGTATCTTTGGAAAAATCGCCAAACTTGATGCTGAGGTCAAAGAGGGGGATAGAGTAGAAATATATCGTCAAATAACAGCTGATCCCAAACTGGTTAAACGTCGGGAAACAGCAGGTTAATTTAGCTGGTTTTTAAACGATAGAATCTATTATTTATGGTACCAACATCTAATGCGTATTGGCCTAATAAGTGACACGCACAATGAATTTCTGCGTTGTGATGGACAATCTGTCCCTAACATCCTGCTGCTGAGTGAGGTTGATGTAATTGTCTTGGCCGGTGATATCGACACCGAAGCACATGGTGCTCGTTGGGCTGTCAGGCAATCTGAAAGGCTGGATTTGCCTGTTATCTACCTCACTGGTAATCATGAGTTTTACTCAAAGAATAAAACTATCAGTGAGATAAGATCCGAAATAAAAGAGACGATCAAAGGTACAAATGTTCATTATTCTGAACATCTTTCTTTTGTTATTGATGATGTTAAGTTTATTTGTGCTAGTTTGTGGATAGACTTCAATTTGCTTGGTCCAAGCAGGGTGGCGGAAGCCATGACTAAAGGTCTCACAGATATGTCTGATTTTGAGTCTATTCGTGAAAAGTCAGACATGTTCATTATTCCGAACACAATGATGAAATGGCATAACCAAGCCAAGGAATTTATAGCGAGGGAGTTGGCTGAGCCGTTTAGTGGTAAGCGAGTCGTTGTGACGCATCATGCTCCTTCAGCTAATTGTTTGCCTGAAGGGTGGGATCGAACTCGCTCGTTGTCATTAATTTCGACTATGTATGCAAGTAACCTTGATGGTTTGATCGAAAAATATCAGCCAGCAGTTTGGTTGCATGGTCATATACATACGCCCAAGACACACACAATAAGCCAAACCGTAGTGATGAGTAATCCAAGAGGGTATCCGCAGCTTGTTCAGGGTGACAAAAGTTGGTGTAAGGCCAAAGTTTTAAAAGTATGACCAGATTCACCGGATTGGCTCAAAAGAATACTCACGGAGATTTCAAATGAATGAAGAGATGTTGATCCAAAGGGTGGAAGATGTCGTTGGTAGTCGAGCCGATGCCATTCGATGGGTAACATCTCCTAAGCTGGCTTTAGGTGGTCAGATACCGCTTTATAACATCAATAGCAAAGGTTAGTACGGTTACTCAACCGTATTGAGCATGGAGTTTTTTCTTAATTAATAAACTAAATAAACCAACGGAATTTTTGAAAGATGATAGTAGGCCAAGTTGGACCGGGAAGCGTTGTAATGAGCGAGTGGAACATTGTCATTATCGAGCTTGAAGACGGCACGGTTATTGAGAAATTTCTGGGTTTTGATACATCCACTAGGACCTATCGAATTAGTTCACAAATATATAAGTATGATCAAGAAAGCGATACAGGAATAACGGTATCTTCATCTACCTATCGCTTACAAGACAAACCTGGCAAGCTTCATCCGAGCGCTCAAGAAGTGTTTGATTTTCTCCAGTCCCAGCCTACAGTCAAAGCGACATTAAAGTACCCGTGCGATGATGCTTAATTATGAAATTACAAATTTACTCAGACTTGCATAATGAGTTTGTGGGGCATTACGAAATGCCTTTATTGGGTAGCGATATCATTATTTTGGCTGGTGATATCGATGCTGGTATGGATGGTATCGAGTGAGCGCATAAAGAAGCTGAAAGGCTTGAAAAGCAGATAATCACGATCCCTTAGGTTGTCTGTATACAGCTCTTGAACGACAATCCGCCAAGATGTTTAAAGATGAATGTTTGCAAGTGAATATGAATTGCAGTGCTATTAACCGGATAGCTTCAGCTAATCGTATTGATAGTATTCCAGCCCCAATTTTGTCGAGGTTCAATGTTTACCACATAGATCCGCCAAGCCATGAACACATGTGCTTAGTGGCACAATCAGTTTACAGTGATCTTTTGAATGAAAATTCGTGGGGTGTATTGTTTGAACCTACTTTACCAGAAGTGCTGATTGCTCACTTGTTTGAATTATCACCAAGGGAGCAAAAGCGTGCTTTATATAATGCATGTGGTGAAGCTGCATTTAAACAGAAGAATATTAAAGCGAAAATCACGCTAACAGTCGACGATAGAGTATTGATTCGGACTAAAGAAAAAAAGAGGACCATGGGGTTTTATTAATCGTAATGTTTTACAATTCATGCGTTGGTACATACCCGTAATGACAGACTGTCGTGATATGGGAATGAATGACGATTTTGACCCGTAAATGAATTTGGTTTAAATGCAGACCGACCGTTTAGCAATCTTCAAATTAAATAATAAAATGAGCAACGTTTACGTTATAAAATTATTTCTTAAAGAAGATATAAAGGATGGGGTTGATTAAAAATTAAGCATTTTCTAAATGAAGGGTATTTAGGTGGGTAAATAAAAAAGCGCCTATAAGGCGCTGATTTTATTGATAGATTGGTACCGAGGGCGAGAATCGAACTCGCACTTCCGAAGAAACCGGATTTTGAATCCGGCGCGTCTACCAGTTCCGCCACCCCGGCCAAATCAAGCGTGGAATTATAGCTACCTAATCAAGAATATGGAAGGATTAATTTTTTTGACGTGTTCGGGATAGAATTTTTATATTTTAAGTTTATTTGTACAATAACGAGTTTGATATGATCTTGCTATGAAACGTACAGACTTCCAATTTGATTTACCTGATGAACTGATTGCTCAGTTTCCTTGTTCAGAGCGAACTGCAAGCCGATTGTTGTCACTTAATGGTGATAGTGGCGAGCTGAAAGATATGCAATTCGTTGATTTTATATCACTTTTAAAACCAAATGATCTGTTGGTGTTTAATAATACTAAAGTTATTCCAGCTCGCTTATTAGGTCAAAAAGAGAGTGGTGGCAAGATAGAGGTGTTGATTGAACGCATATTGGATGAACATCGTGTATTAGCGCATGTTCGTAGTAGTAAGTCACCAGGGGCCGGACGCCGTCTTTTATTAGAAGGTAAATTGAATGTAGAGGTATTAGGTCGTCACGATGCCCTATTCGAATTGTATTTTGATAGCGAAGAGTCTGTTGCAGAACTATTAGAGGCTAATGGTCGTTTACCGTTGCCTCCTTATATTGAACGTGATGTTGCTAAAGAGGATTTAGAGCGTTATCAAACTGTGTATGCTCAACACATTGGTGCCGTTGCTGCGCCAACCGCAGGATTGCATTTTGATCAGGCAATGTTGGACAAGATTAACGGTCTAAATATTAAAACAGCCGAAGTGACGTTACATGTTGGTGCGGGCACATTTCAGCCGGTACGCGTTGATGATATTAAAACGCATCAAATGCATGCAGAACGTATTGATGTGAGTGAGTCTGTGTGTGAGCAAGTTAAGGCGACGCGTGCTGCTGGCGGTCGCGTTGTTGCTGTTGGTACAACCAGTGTGCGCGCCTTGGAAAGTGCGTCTCGCAGTGGACAAATTGAACCATATAGTGGTGAGACCGATATTTTTATTTATCCGGGCTATCAATTTAAAAGTGTCGATGCGATGGTGACTAATTTCCATTTGTCTGAATCAACGTTACTGATGCTTGTGTCGGCATTTGCCGGACGAGCAAACATTATGGTCGCCTATCACCATGCGATTGAACAGCGTTATCGATTTTTTAGTTATGGTGATGCTATGTTTATCACTAGGAAACAGCAATGAAAACATTAGACAACATTCGTTTTATTCTGGTGGGGACAACACATCCCGGTAATATCGGTGCAGTAGCACGTGCAATGAAAACCATGGGGCTTTCGAATTTACATCTGGTTTCACCCAAGATTTATCCCAGTGCAGAGGCAACAGCAAGGGCCTCTGGTGCTGATGATGTATTAGCCAGAGCGGTTGTACATGATGATTTAGATTCAGCACTTGCAGGCTGTCAGCAAGTTTATGGTATGAGTGCTCGTCTTCGACATTTGCCTGTTCCGGTGGTTAATCCACGCCAAGCTGTGGCTCGCATTCAACAGACAGAAGATACTGCTCAGATAGCAATTGTATTTGGGCGCGAACATTCAGGCTTATCAAACGAAGAATTGGATCGTTGTCACCATCTGGTTAATATTCCTGCCAATCCAGAATACAGTTCTCTGAACCTGGCCGCAGCGGTACAAGTTATCGCTTATGAACTTAAAATGAGTTTTGATCCTACAATTGAAGTAGGGCGAATTGGCGAACGACGTGAAGCTATTGACGCTAATGATTTGGAACATTTATATAAACATTTTGAACAGTCGTTGATTACGATAGGCTTTTTAGACCCTGAGCAACCTAAAAACTTGATGCGACGATTGCGTCGATTGTTTAACCGTGCTGAATTAGATCGCAATGAGCTACAAATATTACATGGCATATTGCGAGCAGCAGAAACAATAAGGATAAACGAATGACTGAACAAGTAAGTTTATGGCAGCAAATTAAAGAAGATATCCTTTGTGTATTTGATCGCGATCCTGCTGCACGTAATGTGTTTGAGATTATTACTACTTATCCAGGTGTACAGGCAGTGCAATGGCATCGCTTGAGCCATTGGTTATGGCAACATAATCTTAAGTGGCCAGCTCGATTTTTATCAACATTAACGCGTTGGATGACCGGTATTGAAATTCACCCTGCTGTTAAAATTGGTCGCCGTTTTTTTATCGATCATGGCATGGGTGTTGTGATCGGCGAAACAGCTGAAATTGGTGATGATTGCACGCTGTACCATGGTGTCACACTGGGTGGCACATCATGGAAGGAAGGCAAGCGCCATCCAACATTGGCAAATAATGTTGTTGTAGGTGCTGGTGCAAAAGTACTGGGGCCAATTTGTGTGCATGACGGTGCTCGCATTGGCTCAAATGCCGTTGTTGTGAAAGACGTTGCTGCTGGCGAAACAGTGGTGGGTGTGCCAGGTAGAATTGTCAGAACAAAATTGAGCGAAGATGAAAAGCAACAACAGCAATTAGCTCAATCAGTCGGCTTCGATGCCTATGGTACATCTAGCGAAACCTTAGATCCGGTTGCGTCAGCAATACATGGTTTGATTGAACATATTCATGCACTTGATAAGCGTGTTGAAGGTATGGCAGAGACGATACAGCGCCTGGGTGGAGAACTACCACCAGAAGATTCAATGCCTGAAATTGGTCAATGTGAATTGCAACAAGATCAGAGTGATAATAATAGTTGACTGAAATAGTCGGGTATGTAAAAATTGCACCCATAATTTCAATGGGTATTTATTATGCGATTAACAACTAAAGGGCGATATGCCGTTACAGCAATGCTGGACCTAAGCCTTAACTATGGTCAGGGTTCAATTACATTGGCAGATATCTCTGACCGCCAAGGTATTTCATTGTCCTATCTTGAACAATTATTTGCTCGTCTTCGTAAACAAGGCTTAGTGAGTAGTTCGCGTGGGCCTGGAGGTGGTTATCGTTTAAGTCGTGAAGCAGATCAAATTACGGTGTTAGATGTTATTTCAGCAGTTGATGAAAAAGTAGATAGCACTGCGTGTGAAGGTAAAGCTAATTGCCATGGCGAAGAGCAATGTCTGAGCCATGAACTGTGGACGAGTTTAAGTGAACAAATTCAAATCTATCTTTCTGGTATTACGCTTGGCGAAGTCGTAAGGAATCATGAGAAAAGTAGAAATGGCGACAAAGTGATTAAGTTTGGTATGGCAAACAAATGATTAAATTAACGGAAGCAGCGGTCAACCGCGTTCGAGAAATGGTTGAAAAAAGAGCTTCAGGTGTGGGGCTGCGCATTGGTGTCACAACTAGTGGTTGCTCAGGTTATAGTTATGCATTAGATTATGCTGAAACAGTGGCTGAAAATGATATTGTGATCGAACAAGATGGCGTCAAAGTTGTCGTTGATCAAGCCAGTATGACGATGCTTGAGGATATGGAATTGGATTTTGTTAAACAAGGTCTGAATCAAAGCTTTAAGTTTAATAACCCTAATGTTGTGTCATCATGTGGGTGCGGCGAGAGTTTTAGTGTCACTAAATAGTCGCTATAATTGAAAATTTTTAAACTAAAGAGAACTTTTTGAATGGATAACAAACTGGTACTGATTATACTGTCAATTTTCCTTCCACCTGTTGCTGTATTTTTGAAAAATGGTGCTGGTAAAGACCTTATCATCAACATAGTTTTATGTTTTTTGTTTTGGGTGCCAGCGATTATTCACGCACTCTGGTTGACTACAAAATAAGCTGGCATTGATTGTATAAATAACCACTATGACCAGTCTCAGACTGGCATGGTGGTTTTTTTATGTCTGTAAACTCTGCAATGCCCAACAAGAAAAGCTAAAATACAGCTATGAATAATAAAGATAAGCTTCAATTTGACCGTGATCATATTTGGCATCCATACAGCAGTATGTCAAAGCCGTCCCAAATCCACGAGGTTATATCGGCAGAAGGTGTACGTTTAACGCTGTCTGATGGCCGCGAAGTGATTGATGGCATGTCATCATGGTGGTCAACTATTCATGGTTATAATCATCCGAGGTTAAATCAGGCTGTCAGTGATCAATTGAGCAAGATGTCACATGTTATGTTTGGCGGCTTAACCCATCAACCTGCTATTGATTTAGCTAAAAAATTAATCGATCTCACCGCGCAACCGCTACAACAGGTATTTTTTGCTGATTCAGGCTCTGTGGCAGTAGAAGTTGCGATCAAGATGGCTATGCAATATTGGTTTGCTCAAGGACAAGCAGACAAGAATAAGCTGCTAACAATCCGTAATGGTTATCATGGCGACACCTTTGGTGCAATGGCTGTCTGTGATCCCATCAACGGTATGCATACTATGTTTGAGCCCTTATTGCCTAAACATATCTTTGCGCCAGCACCAACATGTCAGACCGATGCCGATTGGAATGATGCTGATATTGCTGAGTTTAAATCACTTATTGCTAGCCATCACCAACACATTGCTGCCGTTATTGTTGAGCCTTTAGTGCAAGGGGCGGGCGGAATGCGTTTTTATTGCCCTGATTATTTGCGGCAAGTACGTTTGTTATGTGATCAGTTTGATGTATTACTGATTCTAGATGAAATTGCTACCGGTTTTGGTCGGACAGGAACTATGTTTGCTTATGAGCAAGCCGATATTTGTCCCGATATACTCTGTGTTGGCAAGGCATTAACAGGCGGGTATATGACTTTGGCCGCAACATTATGTACGCACAAAGTTGTTGAAGGAATTGGTGCCGATGGTAGTGGTGTGTTGATGCATGGCCCAACCTTTATGGCTAATCCTTTAGCCTGTTCGGTTGCTAATGAAAGTATTAATCTACTGCTTGAATCTGATTGGCAATCAAACGTTGCCTTAATTGAACTTGCACTGAAACAAAAGCTTATGCCTTACTTACAGCTTGATTTGGTCAAAGAGGTGCGAGTGAAAGGGGCAATTGGCGTGATAGAGCTTCACGACAACCTGGATCAATACATGGACTGGTTGCCGGGCTTTATCATTGAGCAAGGTGTTTGGATTAGACCATTTAGAAATTTAATCTACATCATGCCGCCGTTTATAATGAGTCATGATGATTTAGCAATTTTGACTCATGCAATCGGTATTATTATCCAAAAATTGACATCTTTGAGTCAGTAATTGCACCAATATGCCTTGCTATCCCAGCCATTATCGGCACTAGAAAAACAGTAAATCAAATGACCACCAGTATGCTATTGATTAAGGTTTGGAAAGTGAGTCTAAAAGTTGTTTATGTAAAATTTCTGGCATATCAAGCGTATCCATATTCCAGCCTTCAAGAGCCAGTACCTCAGTTAGACATTGTTCGAGTTCGTGGTAGCAGGCTTCAGATGACTTTGCGATAGTAGTATGCACCTTGTGGTTGGTCTCATCTGAGTTCAGACAGTGCTGTTGGTATTTATATAATTTATCCATTGCATCTATGGCTAAACAGACTTGTGCTGGGCATGCACACTGATAGATAACTGCTTGCTCTCTAATGTGTATTAATTGTTCTTGTGTGTAGTTACGTTTCATTCAGATACTCCCACTTCTCTAAGTCACAGACTCAACTGTAAATCATACTAAAGGCTAATAATAAATACGAAGTATAGTTGGTATTTGACTCACAGTAAAAAACAATCGATAAAACCGATTAAATCAATAGAAAATACTCATTGGTATCAATCAATTCATCAGGCTACAATAGCTTCTGTCAATTAAGACAACTATCTCAACACAACAAGAGGAAGACATTATGTCAACACTAATTAACACAGAGATTAAACCTTTCACAGCTACGGCTTACCACAAGGGTGAGTTTGTGCCTGTCACTTCTGACGACCTTAAAGGTCAATGGTCAGTTGTATTTTTCTATCCTGCTGATTTCACATTTGTATGTCCAACTGAGTTAGGTGATCTTGCTGACTTTTACCCACAACTTCAAGAAATGGGCGTAGAAGTTTACTCAGTATCAACAGATACTCATTTCACACACAAAGCATGGCACGATGCGTCTGATACTATCAAAAAAATCAACTACCCAATGGTAGGCGATCCTACTGGTGCAATCAGCCGTAACTTTGAAGTGATGATTGAACAAGAAGGTCTAGCATTACGTGGTACGTTTGTTATCAATCCAGAAGGCGTGATCAAAGTATGTGAAGTGCATGATCTAGGTATTGGTCGTAGTGCAAAAGAATTAGTTCGTAAAATTCAAGCTGCACAATACGTTGCAACTCACGATGGTGAAGTTTGCCCAGCTTCATGGCAGCCAGGTGAAGAAACATTGGCTCCATCTTTGGATTTAGTTGGCAAAATTTAATCATTAGCTAAATCCCGTGTCTGGGCAAGGTCTGCCCAGACACACCCCTAATTTTAAAGTTTGGATACCGTTATGTTAGAAGCCGCAATCGCAGGTCAATTAAACACGTATCTTGGCAATTTAAAACGACCTATTGAATTAGTCGCGTCATTAGATGACAGTGCCAAATCAAGTGAGTTACGTCAGTTGCTTCAACAAATTGCAACCATGTCACCATTGGTTTCTTACATTGAAAAAAACGATGATAGTCGTAAACCATCATTTTTGGTGACGCAACCAAATGGTAATGACAATATTCGTTTTGCGGGCATTCCTATGGGCCATGAGTTTACCTCATTAGTATTGGCCTTGTTGCATGTTGGCGGACATCCAACCAAACTCGATCAAGAAACCATCGACCAAATTCAAGGCTTGGAAGGCGAATATGTTTTCGAAACCTATATTTCATTGTCGTGCCATAACTGTCCTGAAGTGGTACAAGCATTGAATTTGATGGCAGTATTAAATCCGAATATCAGTCACACCATGATTGATGGTGCGTTATTCCAGGCTGAAGTTGATCAACGCAACGTGATGGCAGTGCCGACGGTATATCTGAATGGTGAGAACTTTGGCGCAGGTCGTATGACCCTCGCTGACATCTTACCTAAGATTGATACTGGTGCCGCGGCTAAAGATGCAGCGAAGTTAAATCAAAAACAAAACTTTGACGTATTAATTATTGGCGGTGGTCCTGCAGGTGGTTCAGCTGCTATTTATGCTGCACGCAAAGGTATTCGTACAGGTATTGTAGCGGAGCGTTTTGGTGGTCAGGTGATGGATACCTTGGCTATTGAAAACTTTATTTCAGTCAAGGCAACAGAAGGGCCTAAATTAGTTGCAGCTCTGGAAGAGCATGTTAACGAGTATGACGTTGATGTTATCAATGTTCAGCGAGCCAAATCTTTGAACAAGAATGGCACGTTATTGGATGTTGAATTGGAAAATGGAGCGATCTTAACCAGTAAGACAGTGATTTTGGCAACAGGCGCTCGCTGGCGTGAGCTTGGTGTTCCGGGTGAACAAGAATACCGTGGTCATGGTGTTGCTTATTGCCCACACTGTGATGGTCCATTGTTCAAGGGGCAACCTGTCGCTGTGATTGGTGGTGGTAATTCCGGTGTCGAAGCAGCCATTGATTTAGCGGGAATAGTTGGTCATGTTACATTGATAGAATTCAATGATGAACTGCGTGCTGATGCGATATTGCAGAAGAAATTATTCTCACTCAATAACATCCAGGTAATTACCGGAGCACAAACAACTGAGATCACTGGTGCGGATGGCAAGGTCAACGGTCTGACCTATATTGACCGAGCAACTGAGCAGACTCATAGCGTTGATTTGAAAGCCGTGTTTATTCAAATCGGTTTGCTTCCCAATACAGACTGGTTGAAAGGTACTATTGAGTTATCAAAATTCGGTGAAATTGAGGTTGATAATCATGGTATGACATCATTGCCAGGTGTATTTGCTGCGGGTGATGTTACGACGATCCCATACAAACAAATTATTATGGCGATGGGTGATGGTGCCAGAGCAGCCTTAGGTTCATTTGATTATTTGATTCGCAATGATTTTGATGAAAATAGCAAAGCAGATACTGAAGCTGCCTAGTTAGCAATCATAGCGTTTGATCTTAAACTAAGCCGGATGTAAAAAATACATCCGGCTTTTTTATTGTTTAATTAACCTCAGTTCTGGATAAGAATAGTCAGCTACCCTATAACGAACAATGACTTACCAACAAATAGCTAGTAAAACCACTAAAACAAAGGTGCTGGATGGCTGTGCTTATCCAGAACTGAGGTTAATTACGCCACTGTCACTTGTTTTTGCTATCACTGGCAGACAAAGTCAATAAATCGAGAATATTCATTTTTATTGCAAGATGCGTGAGCTCAATATCACTATTTACCCCCAATTTTTTCTTGATAATGTAATGCGAATTTGCCACTGTTTTGGGGCTGATATTTAGTGCGTCGGCAATGTCTTGTGATGTGCGAGCATCAACCAACATACGAAGAATCTCAAATTCGCGTACGGTGAGTTGTTCAAGTGCAGTGCTGTTTGTACCGAGTTTTTCCAGTGCCAAGGCTTGGGCGATATCTGAACTGAGTGTATGTTTATTTTGTTGAACATCATAGATTGCACGAATTAATACTTCGGGTTCACTACTTTTGGTGACATAGCCTAATGCACCAGCACGCGTTGCCTGAATGGCGAAACTTGGGTTCTGATGCATGCTGAAAACTAAAATTTTGGCTTGTGGATCAAATTGTTTAATGCGGGTAATTGCTTCCAGGCCACCTTGTTTGGGCATTGATATATCCATAATAACGATATCGGGTTGATGCTTTTTATATTCAAAATAAGCTTCACTACCATTGGTTGCTTCTGCAATGACATTAAATGTGTCTTGTTTTTGTAACAGAGAACGATAGCCTTCACGCACAATCGCGTGGTCATCGACCAATAGTATTTGAATCAGATGTGTAGACTGCATTATTTATCACTTAATAAAGGTAGGTTGATTGCAATGGTTAAACCGCTTGGTTGTCGGGTTGTGATTGTAATTGAGCCACCTAAGGCGGCAACACGTTCACGAATGCCTAACAAGCCCACACCAATGATATTATCAAACGATTCAGTGTCGGCAACGCCATCATCGCTAATGGTTAATATGACCTGTTGATGGGCAATGATGGTGAGTTCAATCGTTGCTTGTGAGGCATTGGCATGTTTGGCGATATTGGTCAGGCATTCCTGCACAATACGATAGATATTGACTGGCAGTGGTTCGTTTAGGTGTTCACAAGCACCGATAAGCTCTAACTGATAGTGGGTGCTGTTTTTAGCCCGATTGTTCCAACTGCTGATAAGTTTTTGCAAACTCGACTGTAAGCCAAAATCATCTACTTCCGCTGGGCGCAGTCTAGTCAACATGCTTCTTAATAAATCCATCATATGTTGCGTGATATGACTAATGTTTTTTATTTCGGGCACTATTTCCGGGCATTGTGTACGTGCAGTTTGATGGACGGAAGACACAACCGCATTAATCCCTGCTAAACATTGACCAAATTCGTCATGTAATTCGCGGGCAATGTAACGATGCTCTTCTTCTTGAACATTGATTAGTTTCAAAGCAAGGCGTTTGTTATCAACCATCATTTGTTCTTGACTGGCGGCAAGTTGATTGATTGCCTCGGCAGTGCGTTTCCATTCTGTGACATCAAAGTCAGAGAGGCGAGTATCAAGGTGGCCATCACGCATTTTTTCTAATCCACTCACAATATTATGGGCAGGTTTTAACATTCTATTGATGGTGACAAAGACCAATAGTGCAACAGCAAAAATACTAATCGTTAATACGCCAATGATAGCTCGTAAATTATTCCAGGCGCGTGCGGTTTCAAGATTGGTATTTAATGTGACCACAATCGAACCATAATCAAGCGCATTAAACGCAACATTTCGTCTGGCCGAATAATCAGGGCTGAATACGTGTTGATAGAGCGAATTAAACCAGGGTGGCCAAGTTTGTTTGGTTTGTTCAGCTATGTTACAAAAACGGCGTTGGCGACTTTGAGTGGACGATATAAATTGAATACATGAACCTGATACACCGTTTAAATCTGACCACAAATCAGTATTAGGAAACGTACTTGAAAAATCATAGCGGCTGAACATTTTAAGTAGCTGTAAACGCAGTTGTTTTTCAATGGTGTTGGCAGTCAAATTAGCTTCGTAAATCGCTTGTTTATCAGTTTGATACAGCACATAAAACGCACTTGCAGTTAAGCAAAAGACAGCGATAAAAATGATCCGTAACAACAACTGTTTTTGTAAGTTCATACATACTATCTAATGATGATTTTTATACTAGTCTATGACTAACATCCGTTGCGTGATAGTCAAATTAATCTAGAGGGAAATTTGCCCGAGTATTTATAGTCATTTTGCGGTTACTATGTCATCCGGGCAATACTTAAGATTGCGCTTTAAGCACATAAAAATAGTTAGGAGAGAAAGATGGAAATTTTGTTAATAGGTGCCACTGCAACAATGGCGGCATTGATTTTTTCTGCATGGCTGATGACATTTGCAAAGTGGTTCCCAATTCCCGGTATCGATGGTACCTTTGATTTTGCCACTATGATTCGCGCCCATGTTGATTATGCTTTGATGGCAGTATTTAATCTTGGGTTTTACGGGGCAGCAACCGGTGGTGGTTTTGAATTACCGGTTATTGCCTGTTGGTGTGTGGCGATTGGTGGCTTTACTAATCCAACTATTTTTGTGATTGCAGCACTAGATATGGAGTTTTGGGATAAAACGTTCTGGAAACTCTTTTCTGCATTAAGCTTCATCATCACAACAGTGGGTTTTGTTTGGGTTGGCTATACCTTTGTTCAGCAATTTATGTCAGCATAATTAATACCGATAAGACAAATATTTAAGAGGGAAAAACATGGCACAAGATCAACTATTACAATCAGCTCGTGAACAGGCTTTAGCACTAGAGCAGGTTGTTAATACTGTGGTGGTAGGACAACAGCAAGCAATTCGACTCATTTTGATTGCGCTACATGCACGAGGCCATGTGTTGTTGGAAGGGGGCGTCGGTGTTGGTAAAACAACCTTATTGCGTGCGTTTTCAAAAGCATTAGGTGGTGCCTTTGGTCGAATCGAAGGCAGTGTTGATTTAATGCCAAATGATCTCTTATACAGTGCATGGGTTGATGGACAAGGCAAACCGGTCATTGAAGCGGGGCCGTTGATTACGCATGGTGAAGATACTGCGGTATTTTTCTTCAATGAAATTAACCGTGCTCGACCTCAAGTACAGTCATTATTATTACGAGCGATGGCAGAACGTAGTGTTGATGCCTTTGGCCGTGAATATACGTTCCCGCATATGGTAGTATTTGCTGATCGTAATGCGGTTGAAAAGGAAGAAACATTCGAATTAAGTGCTGCTGCACGTGACCGTTTCTTGTTTGAGATTAATATTTCGACACCAAAAGATGCTGATATTCGTAAGCAACTCATTTTTGATCCGGCTTTCCATGATGTCGATGCATTGTTAGCTAAACTGCCCGAACCGTTATTGGATTTTAAACAATTAAACGAGTTAGATCGTCAAATTCAAGATGCCATTTTTGTATCCAAAGAAATCGAAGACTATGTTGTGCGTTTATGGGATGCAACATGGCACCCACATGAAGCTGGAATTGAGTTAGCTGATATTTATATGGATGACTTGGTGGTTGCCGGAGCCAGTGTTCGTGGTATGTCAGCAATGGTGCGTGCAGCCAAAGTATCGGCATGGCTTGAAGGTCGCGATCATGTGTTACCCGATGATATTCATACGGTTTTATTGCCTTCATTAGCGCACCGCGTATTCCTGTCACCAGTCTATGAAAGTCGTCGTGAAAAAGTAATGCCACTGTTTGTATCGGCATTACGTGACCATATCTCGACACCATAAGTAGTTCAGTATGAGTGAACAAAAATTAGACGAGTTTCAATATCGCTATCCCAACAATGTATTTGGTCATGTGCCGGGAGCGCATGTCGGTACATCGTTAGGCACGGGCGACCGTTTTGCCGGTTTTGCTGATCTGTTTGATTATCCAGACCCTAGACGTTTGGATATCAGAGCCAGTATGCGTAGCAATATGGGCGATGCAGTTGCAAGTACCGGTGATCGCTGGTTAGTCAGACGCTATCAGCAACGTTCATCGATTACATTGTGGCTTTTATCCGACCTTTCCAGATCGATGGCGATTTCGAATGTTAACCATGATCATTTAGCTAATTTGGCGCACTTAATTGCACATTCAGCGATAGGGTTAGGAGATCGGTTTGCGATGGCAGGGTTTGATGCCGAGTGGCGTCAAGACGCTTCAATTATGCCAACACGCCAACGTAGTATGCCTTTGTTAGCAGCGAATATGATCCGTGATGCAGCGCCAGCAACAGCACCGGGTGTTGAAGGTATGATCCATGCTGCCAACATGATTACCAGCCAACATGCCTTGGTGTTTATTGCTTCAGATTTTTGTTTTGATATTGAATTATTGGAAAAAACATTACGAAAATTAGGTCACTACACCGTGATACCGATAGTCTGGAAACATGATGACGTTAATCATTTTCCATCACATGCCGGTTGGACAGAAGTGCGAGATGCTGAAACAGGCCAGCGCCGTAGTGTCTGGATGCGTCCAAGCATGAAAAAACAGTGGCAACAATCGATGGACGATCACTTTGAACAATTAACCGCGTGTTTTACACGAAATCGCGTACAACCTTTATTTACCAATGGTGATGTTACAGGTGACCAATTAACGCGTTATTTCTCAGGATTAAAAAGAGCATGAACATGAGAATGTTATCTGGATTGATATTGGGTTTTTGGGCTAGTTTGAGTTTAGCAGCCCAAATCAGTGAAGCAACGGTTGATCGTGCCTGGGGTTTATTGATTGGTGATGTCATTACGATCAATGTGACCTTACCCGTTGCGTATCAACAATTAGACCCTGCCATGCTTCCTCAAATAAATAAGCGCTATGGTACATGGTTATATTTGACAGCCTTAACTGCGGAAAATAAAGCACTGACGATGACCTATCAAATCGTCAATGTACCAACGCGGAATGAGCAAATAAAAACGCCAGAATTTACGATTGGAACCTTAAACGACGATTTTGTCACGATTCCATCAGTGGCGCTCACCCTCGGTTCTTTATTGCCACAAGCAACAGATGGCGCTGGGTTCAGCAAACAACCTAAACCAGATCGCAGCCCTGTTTTACAAGATACACGTCAGTTAAAAAATCTATTATTCATTACTGGCGTTATTACATTGTTGTTAGTGGCTGGTTTAGTGCTATGGCATTTGGGCTGGCGCTTTAACAATCGTCGTCCATTTGCTCAAGCAGTACATGATCTTGCTCGTTTACGTTGGTCACGCTCGGTGCGGCCAAATCAAGCAGCGCGTATTTTACATGCAGCGTTTAATGCAACCGCCGGCACAATTGTTGTTCAAAACACTATGCGTGCAATGTTAAATGATGTGACATGGTTGCAGCCGTTATCAGATGAAATACAGCAGTTCTACCAACAATCTGAGCAACACTTCTTTAGTCGTGATGCGGAGCAAGAACCAGACTTAGCCAAAGTGATGAAATTGGCAAAAGCATGTCGTGCCAAGGAAAAACTGGCATGAGTCTATTTGCATGGCATTGGGCTTTGCCCATGGTGTTAGTGTTATTACCGTTAGCGTTATTACCTTGGTTTACCCATAACCAGGATAAAAAAGTGGCATGGGTTGCCATTGTGCCAGTTGATCCACTTTCTACTATCATTGGATTCAGTCTTAAAGCATTAGCTTCAGTGACGATAGCGAGTTTAGTGTTAGCCCTTGCTGGTCCGTTTATGCCCGAGAAAAAAATTGAACGGGTAGGTGAAGGTGCTGAAATTGTCTTATTGCTTGATCGAAGCCGAAGTATGGATGATGCGTTTGCCGTTAAAACACAAGCCGCTCTATACACGGTCGGTAAAAAAGATAGTAAACGACGTGTTGCGAAAGACTACTTAACCGAGTTTGTTAAAAAGCGCCCAGATGATCGTTTTGGTTTTGTCTTCTTTAGTTCACAAGCGATCAATCTATTGCCATTAACCTATAGTAAAGAAGCAGTATTGGCGACGATTGATGCCAGTGCATTAGGTAAAGGTTTATCAAATACCAATATTGCTGAAGCCTTAATTAACGCCTCTGATATGTTCAAGGGGCAGAACTATCGTGGTTCTCGCATTGTGTTGTTAGTGTCAGATGGGGGGCAGCTGTTAGAACAAGATGCTCAGGAACGGATCAAAGAACTGTATAAACAAGAAAACATCACTGTCTATTGGATTTATCTTAAAGCCAATCAAGGTATGACATTGGAAGAGGCTGATGGCAAAAGTCGATTGTGGGCAGATAGCCCAGAACGTAAATTACATGATTTCTTTAAATCGCTAGGTCAACCATATCGCGCATTTGAGGCAAAATCTCTGGAGTCATTTGGTGAAGCAATGGACGAAATTGATCGCCAGCATTACGATACATTGATTGTTGATGAGATTTTGCCGCGTGAATCAAAGACAACACCGTTTTATGTCATTGCATTAATTGCGATGTTGTTATTAGTTATGTCACAGCTATACACCGTGTGGGGAGTGCGAAAAGCGCATGAATAAATTATCACAATTAAGCTATTGGTCTTTAATTGCAGCCACAATTGCAAGCGCGACTGTGTTTGTAGCTACTGCTATTCAATTACATCAAACCAATAAACTCAATGCATTTATTGCCAATGTTGAACAATATGAACACACACCAAGCACACCTAAAGCAATGCTGGCTAAAGCGTATTTCTTGGAACAAACCGATAAAGGTAATGAAGCCTTAGACGTGTTAAGCCATGTTGTTGCCAGCGACGATAGCGAGGTGATAATTCCTGCATTAATGAATAGAGCCAATATTAATCTTCGTGAAGCATTAAAACTTGCAGCTGATGATAAAAAGCGTATTCCGCTGACTGAGTTGGCAAAACAAGATTACCGTAAAGCATTATTGATTGACCCTATGCAATGGGATATTCGCTACAATTTGGAACTTGCTTTAACCGTTGTACCAGAGTTGCCAGAACAAGACGTTATCTTTGAAAAACCAAGTGTATTGCGTCAACGCACCGTAGAAAGTAAAGGTTTTAAAGTAGATCTACCATGAACTTAAGTTTTCAAACACGTTTAACCGCAATTGCAGGCATTATGCTGGTGATATTCTTGTTGATTAGTGCCGCCTTGTTTATGCCGAAAGTCGATCGCACCGTCAAAGTCATGGATATGCTGTTTGTCATCGATATTACTCAAAGTATGGACGTTAAGGACGTTGAATTTAAAGGTCAACAAATCAGTCGATTAGACTGGGCTAAGGACTATGTTCGCAGAACCTTACTCGAACTACCGTGTGGCGCTCATGTAGGCTTATCGGTATTTAGTGAAGCACGTTCCTTGATTTTGATTAATCCAGTTGAAGTCTGTGGCAACTATAACGATCTGATACAAATGTTGACTAAAATTGATGGCCCGATGGCGTGGGTCAATTCAAGTGAAGTGTCAAAAGCGCTATTTACTGCAATGAAACAAGCACAACTGATAGACTCTAAACCAAGCATTGTGTTTCTGACTGATGGTCATGAATCTCCGCCACTGCATGCAACATTATTTCCAAAATACCAAGGTGACTTGGGTATTATTTCTGGTGTAATAGTTGGCATGGGGGGCGATGAACTATTACCTATTCCACGTCGTGATGAAGCAGGTATGCCAACCAAAGAAGTGTGGCAGGCTAATGAAGTAATGCAACAAAATGTCTATGTTTCAAGTCGTGGTGATCTGGGTAAAGAGAACGCGCAAAAGGCACAAACAGAACATTTATCTTCACAGAAAAAAGTTCATCTTACTGAATTAGCTAAACGGGTTGAATTTGAATATTTGGCATCACCCGATGATCCAGATCAACTGATTGATACATTAGTCGATATAGCAAAAACACGAGACCAAGTAGTCAGTTATGATTGGGCACCTTGGCTGGCAACACTGGCTCTGATCTTGTTAGGGTTTATTTATCTTCCGGTAACATTAATTCGTTCAGCATAACGCGTTGACTGATAATCAGGTTGGCTAGCTAGGCGTAACAGGCACGTAATGGTTAGCCCTATCAATTATTACAAAATAATACTGACTTTCGTTGTTAGATCTGCATGTCAAACTGTTACAGGTATTGATCAAAGATGCTGCCATATATCAATAATCTCATCCTCAGATTTGCCCTGAGTGCGCAGATTGTAATAGTACTGACAAAGTGCTGAGAAACTGTGTGGGGCTTGTAATGATGGTAGCTTGCTAAACCATTCCAATCGGTCAACTGCTGTTTCACTAATGCGATGTTCTAGCAGCATATCTTCGAGTTGGGCGACACGATTGGCGATCATCCGATGACTTTCATCAAATCTATCAGCAGCAATAATCAGTAATTCAGCGGTACGTGCTATTTCAGCATCCTCATCAATGACTTCTGCACGACTACGTTTAACCAGCCATTTCTGAGGTGACATGTCGACCTTGCCATCGAGCCACAAAGGTATCTCTTGTTTCTCTGTTAGTGGGGCAGGAGCTATTTGCGTAATATCCTGACCCTGATCACATGCGCTTAGCGATACTATCAGCAAAAAATCGACTAACAATAATAACCTGACACAATACCGCTTCAACATAACTGCTCTCTAGTAGGGTTTACTGGTTATCAGTAAACAAAAAACATGCTAGAACGCTCGAAGTAAAAACACATCAGAGATAATCCTGATGTCTTAGGGAAGATATTACTAGCATGATCACAGAATTGGTCAGGATCAAGGAGTCAGGGTGAACCCCTTGAATTCTATTTCTTCCAAGGCCTGTGTCCATGCAGGAGAAAACTCGTTAACCCTAGACTGCGATAATTTTTCAAGTAACGATTTTCTTACGCTAGAAAGGCTTTGTTGGTGTGAGGGCTGTTGCGGTTGATTTACGACATTTTGCAAATGAGAAACAAGTTACTGTAACAATTGAACGATTTGTGCCTGTTCAATATCCGCTTTAACTTCAAATGCAATTGCGTGAAGCCTTTTAGTATTCATTATTTATCCTTTTCTTGCGCTAACGCCCGCTATCACCGGTGACAAAACCAGAGTGAAGCGGAGGTTTTGGCATCCGGTGCATGGCTTGGTTATGCAGCATGTAGCGGCTTGATTCGATTTACTTCTTCCCTGACCGACTGAGCGGCCGTCCAAAGATCAACAGATCGCTGCGCATTCAGCCAGAATTCCGGCGAATTACCAAACAAACGGGCAAGCCGGAGCGCCATTTCAGGACTGACAGCACGACGCTCGCGCAGTAATTCATTAACTGATTGACGAGAGACGCCCAGAGATTCAGCCAATCCCGAAACGGTAAGGCCATAGTCCGGAAGAAAATCTTCCCTCAGCATTTCGCCAGGATGAGTCGGTTTGCGCTGCATGCCGGCAGTATTAAGAATAGCCATAGTCATCACCTCACTCAGTGGTAGTCACACACTTCGACTTCATACGCATCGCCGTCTTCGAAACGAAAACAGATACGCCACTGATCATTTATTGAAATTGCGTGCTGCCCCTGCCTGCTTCCCGACAGTGGGTGAAGGCGATTGCTGGGCGGCACTTTTAAATCCTCAAGCTGTACGGCCAGATCCACGTATTCAAGTTTTCTAGCGGCTCTCGATGC
>JARGFJ010000042.1 GCA_029210875.1 Gammaproteobacteria bacterium
TTAAAGAGCGTTTGATGAACAACAGTATGTCCAACAAAGAAGCGAGAATTATACAGACACCCGCTGGGCTGTCAACAAATATTACAGAATTATTTCACAATTGTTTTACACAAAGAGGAATATCTATATAGTTGAGTTTGGTGGGCCGTCCGCGACTCGAACGCGGGACCATCGGATTAAAAGTCCGGTGCTCTACCAACTGAGCTAACGGCCCAAACCAAGCCAGACATAATACCGTATTTGTAAATATTGACAAGGCCTTTGGTAAAATTTTTTTAATCATCACGTATTGAGGTTGTTATGACTATTATCACTAAACCCAGTAAAGCTATGTATAAAGACGCTTTAAGTTTCGCGGAACAGATACGAGAACGTGAGGATGACCCACATCGACTAGCTCATGTTGCTCTTTATCTAGCGCAACGTAATGAGCATTTAGAGGCGATATATAGAGATACCGAAGCATATATGAAGTTTGGACAAGACCCGCAACTTCATGCAAATCTGGTTAAAGCAATGGAAAAATTTGAAGATTACGAAGTTGAGGCTGAGACTATGGAGGACCCGAAACTGGGATTAGGTTAATCTTTAGCTCTGATATAAGGTTGGATCTGCTATTCCCGCTTGTTCAAAGCCTTGTTTTCTAAAGTGACAAGAATCACAGCGGCCACATGCATATCCATTTTTATCTGCCTGATAACATGAAACAGTTTGACTATAATCAATCTCTAGTCTTGTGCCTGTTCGAATAATATCCGCTTTATTCATCGCCATTAATGGCGCATGTACTTCTAATTTATTGCCTTCAACACCGGCTTTAGTTGCTAGATTAGCTAATGTTTCAAAGGCGGCGACAAATTCTGGACGACAATCTGGGTAACCGGAATAATCAACGGCATTGACGCCAACAAAGATCGCATTCGCTTGTAATACTTCTGCCCAACCTAACGCTATTGATAAAAAAATCGTGTTCCGTGCAGGTACGTAAGTAACGGGAATACCTTCTTGATGTTGCTCAGGCACTGCAACCGTATTATCTGTTAAAGCTGAGCCGCCAATTGTGCGTAAATCAATGTTGATAACTTTATGTTCAACAGCACCGACCTGTTTCGATAATTTTGTTGCAGCGGTCAATTCAGCTTCATGGCGTTGGCCATAATCAAAACTTAAGGTGTAGCATTCATAACCTTGCTCTTTCGCTATTGCTAATGCGGTTACTGAATCTAAGCCACCTGAAAGAAGAACTACTGCGCGTTTCATCGACCCTGCTCATCGCCCCAAAGATATTTATGCATTTGAATTTGCATACGTACAGGTAAATTGTCACTGATAATCCAATCCGCTAAATCAGCAGGCTTAAGTTCACCATGTATAGGTGAAAATAGAATCTCACACTTATCTTTTAACTGGTATTCGGACATTTTCAAACAAGCCCAGTCATAATCTTCACGATTACAAATCACAAACTTAAACTGATCCTGTGGTTTGAGCTTTTCGATATTGTCATACTTATTTTTAGATTCTTCACCAGATGCAGGTGTTTTCAAATCCATGACGATAACAACACGAGGATCAACCAGACTAATATCCATAGCGCCACTGGTTTCAAGTGATACTTCAACACCCAAATCACATAATCGTGACAATAGTTCATGACAGGTTTGTTGAGCTAAAGGCTCACCACCCGTTACTGTAACGTAACGTGGATTATAGGCTTGCACTTGTTCAACGATGTCAGCGATCTGCATTTTGCTTCCGCCTTGAAAAGCATATGCCGTATCGCAATAACCACATCTCAATGGACAGCCGGTTAAACGTACAAATACCGTTGGCAAGCCAACAGTACGTGTTTCACCTTGTAAAGAATAAAAAATTTCTGTGATTCGACACTCAGCCATTATTAGTCCTGCACGTACTAACGTGTTTCTTGATTTATACGATCTAATCTAACTTTCGCTAACCGTGCTGCCGAGGTATTCGAATATTCTTTTATTACTAAATTTAACGTTGCTTTTGCTTCATTAACTTTGCCCAACTCATATTGGCTGAAGCCTAGTTTTAAGGTGGCATCAGCCACTTTGGTACTCGCTGGAAACTCATCAATTACTGTTTGGAAATTGCTAATTGCCTGCTCAAAATGTCGTAAGACATAGTTCGCTTCACCTTGCCAATAATAGGCATTAGGCAAATAGCTACTTTGTGGATAATCTGTTGGGAAGGCAGCTAATGCTGTTACTGCTTGTTCATATTGACCACTACGTAACGTTTGTAATGCTGCTTGATAGGCAGCTTCACCATTTTCTACAGCAACAGGCGATCCTGTTTGAGCAGGATCATTTTCAGAACTTGTCTCAGTTGCTTGTGATGGCTTGACCTCATCCTGTTCTGAACTGGGTTCTAGATCTGATTCAGGATTAAGATCAGCGTGAGGTGATGCCATAACAGGTTTATCAACTGCTGTTTCAGTTGGTGCCGGTGCAACTGAGCTAGCAGCTTGTTCTTGTAATCGTTGGTCCAGATCCAGATATAACTTGCGTTGACGATCTTGCATTTGTTCAAGTTCATGCCTTAGCGATTCGTTATCGCCATTCAATCGTTGAATTTCATTTTGCAATTGATCAACACGACTCAATAAGGAAACCAGGCCTTGGCCTTGAATGATTCGCTCTAATCGGTCAACTCGTTGTATTAAGTCACCATCTTTAGCCAGTGCAACATTCATCATAGGTGACAAACACAGCATCATCACCAAGGCTTTTTTACCAACTAATTTCATTTTTAACGTCCTACATATACCAATTCAACACGGCGATTTTGTGCCCATGATCCTTCATCGTCCCCTTCAACAGCTGGACGCTCTTCACCAAAACTTGCCACTTGGAATTGCTCAAGACTAGCACCTTGTAACATCAAGATTTGACGAATAGCTAAAGCACGACGTTCACCTAATGCCAGGTTATATTCACGCGAACCGCGCTCGTCTGTATGGCCAATCAAACGGATTGTCACATTTGGATGTGTGCCCAAATACGTAGCATGAGCTGTTAACGTCGCTTGATCTTCAACACGGACTGAACTGCTGTCATAGTCAAAGTAAACAATGCGATTTGATAATGGGCTTGCAGGATCATTTAATTCATTGCCTTGGTAGGCATCATCACCAACGATCACTTGCGCTTCTGCATCACCAAGATCTGAACCTGACGCGTTTTCACCGTCAACGCCTGATGATTGTGCGCTCAAATCTTCAACTACAACATCCGAATCTGTTGCATCTGTATCTTTTTTGCCCATACCTAATGAGCTACAGCCCGCTAACCATGTGATGGCTAACAAAATCGCTGTTAATTTAACTAATTTCATTTGATTCACCTCTAAAACGCTGATTATTTTCTAATTGGCGACCAAGCTGGTTCCCTAACCTCGCTTCCCGACTCGCCTAAACGCTGATGGATTCGACCATCGACAGACACGGCTGCCAATACTCCTTTACCTTTTTGTTCAGTAGCATACAGGATCACCCGACCATTTGGCGCAAAGCTTGGCGACTCATCGCGTCCGGTGTCTGTTAGAACCTGTACTGCGCCTGTAGCCAGATCTTGTACTGCAATATAAAACTTGCCATTTTGTACATGCACCATCGTCATCATTTGACCGTCTGGAGAGATGTCAGGCGAAGCATTGTAAGAACCTTCAAAGGTTAAACGTTCGGCTCGACCGCCAATCGCTGGTACTTTATAGATTTGAGGTCTGCCACCACGATCCGATGTAAACACAAGCTCATTACCATTTGGCATCCATACTGCTTCTGTATCAATCGCCTGTGAATTGTGTGTGACTCGCGCCAATCTACCTGTCGCTAATTCCAGAACATATATTTCCGGATTACCAGCTTTTGACAAGGTTAATGCCAGTTTTTTGCCATCAGGTGACCATGAAGGCGCGCTATTTAAACCTTTAAATGCCGCCACAGAATTACGACGACCACTGGTCATTTCTTGCACAAACACTTCGGCATTACCATTTTCAAATGACACATAGGTTAATTGCTCACCATCTGGAGACCAATTAGGTGACATTATTGGCTGTTTAGATTGCAACACCGTTCTTGGATTAGCGCCATCCGAATCAGACACTTGTAAGGCAAAACGTTTGGTGCCATCAACATTTTTAATTGCGGTGACAAATGCCAAACGAGTTGAAAACACACCAATTTCACCTGTTAGCGCTTGATAGACTTGATCTGCAATCTGATGAGCTAAACGACGTAAACCAGATGCTGGCACTTGATAACGTTTGCCGACTAACTGTTGTGCTTTATACACATCAAATAGCTGGAACTGAACTTGATAGGTTTCACCATCGATACTATCAACTTTACCAACCAATAAGCCTTCTGATCGCAATAGGCGCCAGTCTTGAAAATTAATTTGTGCTTTCTCATGAGGTTGTGAGATCAAATCTTGCTGAGGCAATGGGGCGAAACGGCCGCTTCTTGCCAAGTCATTACTAATGACGTGTGAAATATCTTCTGGTGGTGCAAAGCCTGTATTCCCAAACGGTACAATTGCAATCGGCAATGCGGCTTCAGTTCCTCCGGTTATTTCAATCACTAATTCTGCCTGCGCTTGCCATGGTACAAAAGCAAGTAGCCAAATAACTGTTAACCAAAGTTTGGTCATTTTTTTACCCTCTATTCAGGTTTAAAAATAAATTGAAAGTCACGTAATGCTGCCGCAGCTTTCGGATCAGTGGGTTGTGGCAATGGTGCCGCTTTATATACTGCTGATTCTGCCGATCTATCAAATACTGAATTACCACTGCTTTTAATTACCGTTACCTGTTTTACATCACCACCTGGTAACAAACTCACACGTAATGTTGCTTGTAGACCAGTTTCTGCACTGCTGGGGCGAATCCAATAGCGTTTGACACGTTGTTTGATCATTAATGAATATTGATCTACCACGCCAGCGACACGACGTTCTTCCTGCTCTTGTTGTTCTGCTGCCAAACTTTCTTGCAACAATCTATCTGCTTCTGCAATTTTTGCTTTACGTTCTTGTTCAGCCTTACGTTTTTCTTCTGCTTTTCTATCTTCTTCGGCTTGACGCTTTTTCTCTTCTTCTAATTTACGCGCTTTTTCGGCTTCTGCTTTGCGTTGTTCTTCTGCTTTACGATCCGCTTCAGCTAATTTTCGCTTTTCTTCCTCGGCACGACGTTCCTGTTCGGCTTTTTGTTTCTTTTCTTCTTCAAGCTTGCGGGCTTGTTCTGCTTCTAATGCCCGCTGCTCTTCGACTTTTCGTTGTTGTTCGGCTTTTTGTCTACGCTCTTCTTCTATTAATCTTTGCTGTTCCGCTTGTTGTTTTTTCTCTTCTTCTTGTTTTCGTTGCTGCTCAGCTTGACGTTTTTTTTCTTCCTCAAGCTTACGTTGTTGTTCTGCTTCTCGCGTTTTTTGTTCTTGAAGTTTGCGTTCTTGTTCAAGTTTTGCAATTTTTTCTTGTTGTTGTTGTTGTTCTAGTTCAAGCTGCTTTTGTTCTAATTCTGCACGTTGTTGTTGGTCTAAAAACTCTTGTTCTTTACGTGCTAATTCTTGTTGTGTGTCGGCAAGCTTTTTATCAATTTCTTGTTGTCGCTCTTGTTCCAAACGTCGCTTTTCATCTTCCAGTTGTTGTTGTTTGGCTACTTCTTGCAATATTGCAGCTTCATCCATCACAGTTGCTTGCACAATATCCACTTTAGGCTGTGCTACAAATTTTGGGGCAGTTTGTGACTCCATCCCAATCACAAATAGCGCCAGCAAAATGATATGCAATATCAGTGCGTAGCTGCCAGCAATAATTGTTTCGATCCAACTCGTTTTCATTATTATTTGGTTGCTTTTTGTTCTGGTGATTGAGTAATTAAACCTACACTGGGCGCACCCGCTTGTTGCAAATAACTCATTAAGGTTACAACCTGACCATAGCTTGCAGCGGTATCACCTTTGACCATAATCGGTGTTTTAGGGCTACGACGTAATACTGCTGCCACCTTAGTCATTAAAATAGTGGCATCTATTGGTTGATCCTGATTATCACCAATAGAAAGATAATATAAACCATCAGCATCGACTGATGCGACTAGGGGCTCGCTATTATCCTCAGACGGTTCAACAGGGTTAGCAGCGGCTTGCGGCAAATCAACCTTAACACCTTGCGTCAGCAATGGTGCTGTAATCATAAAAATAATCAGCAATACCAACATAACATCGATGTATGGTACGACATTAATTTCAGCCATCGGTTTACGACGTATTCTTTGTTTATAGTTAGCCATCGAGATAATTCGTTTTAACTATGCTGACGTTGCAAGATAGAAGAAAATTCTTCCAAAAATGTATCGTATCGACTGATTAAACGCTCGACTTTATTCGAGTAACGATTGTAAGCAACCACTGCGGGGATCGCAGCAAATAGCCCCATTGCAGTTGCAATCAACGCTTCAGCAATACCGGGGGCAACCATAGCCAATGTTGCTTGTTGAACTTCACCCAAAGCCATAAATGAATTCATAATGCCCCACACCGTTCCAAATAACCCAATGTAGGGACTGATTGAACCCGCTGTTGCTAAAAATGGCAAGGAAACATCTAATTGATCAATTTCGCGGGCAAGCGATATACGCATAACCCGTTGTGCACCTTCCAATACCACTGGCGATGTTGGTGCTGATTTTTTCAATCTTACAAATTCTTTAAAACCGACCTCGAAAATACCCTCCATGCCGCGACTTGAATGGGGCCGAGCAGAAATATCTTCATAGAGTTTGTTGAGTTCATTGCCGGACCAAAACTTGTCTTCAAAAGAATCTGCATCACGTTTAGCCAGATTTAACTCCGTCCGTTTTCTAAACACAATTGTCCATGAATACAATGAGATAGCCAGCAACGTTAACATCACTAACTTTACTAATAAACTGGCTTCAGAAATAAGGGTCACTAAAGAAAGGTCAGCATTCACCTTGTATCTCCGTCAAAATAAAGGAAGGTATCGATGTCGCTCGAAACCTGGTGGCATCCAAACACGCAACTTTGACTGTAGCATCACACAACAGTTCATCATTGCGAACAATTTTTTGATCAAATTCAAAACTCGCGCCCGACACTTTGCTTACAGTTGAAATAACGACTATTTCATCATTAAATCGTGCTGGACGGCGAAAATTTAACTGCATCGAATGCACAACAAAAATACAGTTATGTTGTTGATTGAGCTGATCTTGTTCAAAACCAAGATCGCGTAACCATTCGGTGCGCGCTCGTTCCATAAAATTAAGATAATTAGCGTGATAAACCACGCCACCACTATCAGTATCTTCATAATAAACGCGAATTGGCCACACAAAATCAGCCATTTATTTCACCTAAAGTCTGTGATGGTGTTAATCCTAAATGCAGCCATGCACGTTTCGTTGCAATTCGGCCTCGCGGCGTACGCATAATAAAGCCTTCTTGAATTAAAAATGGCTCTAATACATCTTCAATAGTGCCACGTTCTTCACCAATGGCTGCGGCAAGGTTATCAATGCCAACCGGACCGCCATCAAATTTCTCGATAATCGCTGACAGTAATTTGCGATCAAGCATATCAAAACCATTGTCATCGACGTCAAGTAAATTCAATGCTTGTCGTGCGACTTCGGCAGTAATATTGCCATCAAATTTAACTTCTGCATAATCACGCACCCGGCGTAACAAACGATTTGCAATCCTCGGGGTGCCACGTGAACGGCGTGCAATTTCATGTGCACCACTTTTTTCAAGTGCCACGCCAAAAATACGTGCACTTCGTTCAACGATCGTCGTCAAATCATCACTATTATAAAACTCAAGTCGCTGCACAATACCAAAGCGATCACGTAACGGCGATGTTAATGAACCTGCTCTTGTGGTTGCGCCGACTAAGGTAAACGGCTCTAAATCAAGTTTAATCGATCGTGCAGCAGGCCCTTCACCAATCATAATATCAAGCTGATAGTCTTCCATCGCAGGATAAAGCACTTCTTCCACTATCGGACTTAAACGATGAATTTCATCGACAAACAGCACATCATTCGGTTCAAGATTAGTTAATAATGCAGCCAGATCACCGGGACGTTCTAACACCGGACCAGAAGTTTGTTTCATATTGACACCCATTTCATTGGCAATAATATGAGCAAGTGTTGTTTTGCCAAGACCTGGCGGCCCAAATATAAGAGTATGATCTAATGATTCTTTACGATTTCGTGCTGCCGCAACAAATAGCTCCATCTGCTCTCGCACTTTAGGCTGGCCAATATAATCAGCAAGTTTGGCGGGGCGGATGGCTGAATCCAGATCATCATCCATCAAAGCCATTCCGGTAATAAAGCGCTCATCCATACCTTAACTTCTCTGCAAGGCTTGACGAATAAGCTGTTCAGTCGATAATCCATCTGTCTTAAGACTTCGAATCATCTTATCGGCTTCTACTGCTTTGTAACCCAGAGCAACTAACGCTTCTATCGCTTCATCTTTAGCGCCAGCCAAACTAGCTGCCGCTGAAACGACCGGATTTAAGCCCATGGCACTGCTGACTTCTTTAAGACGATCTCGCATTTCAATAATCAGACGTTCGGCTGTTTTTTTACCTACACCAGGTAATCGAGTCAGACTGGCAGCATCACCTTCCTGAACACTGCGAGCAAAATCATCGACATCACTGCCCGATAAGATCGTAAGCGCTAGTTTTGCACCGACACCATTTACTTTTAATAAGCTCCGAAATAGTAAGCGCTCGCGTGATGTAGCAAAACCATATAATAATTGTGCATCTTCACGTACAACGAGATGGGTATACAAGGTCACTTCTTCATTTAAAGCAGGTAAATGAATAAAGGTAGACATAGGGGCAGCTACTTCATAGCCGACACCTTGCACGTCTAACACCATGTCAGGTGCCTGTTTTTCTATGATTATTCCACGTAATCGTCCGATCATCGACTGTAACGTCCTCCACGGCGGGAAGTTCGCATACCTTCCGGCAATTTGCTGTTAAGTGCATTACCAACAGATGCAAAATTAGCATGTGTCATCGCACAGGCCAATGCATCTGCGGCATCTTCTTCTGGCATTTCAGGCAGCGATAAAATCACTGACATCATATATTGCACCTGATCTTTCTTGGCATGACCGTTACCGACCACTGATTTTTTTATTTGAGTTGCGCTGTATTCATGCACGGTAAGATTTTGACTTACTGCTGCACAAATTGCTGCACCCCGTGCTTGTCCTAACTTTAATGCTGAATCAGCGTTTTTATGTAAAAACACTTGTTCTATTGCCATCATTTCTGGTTGATAACGTTCAATAATATCGGTTAAGCCTACAAATATTTGGCGTAACCTATCGGCAAAATCACCATCGCCTACTACTAATCGTCCATTAATGACGTGTTTAATTTTTTTGCCTTCAAGCTCAATAATGCCAAAGCCTGTCTTACGTGATCCAGGATCGATACCTAAGATACGAGGCATGAAATTATGGCCTTAATCGTCATTCAGTTGAACCATAACCTCATCGGAAAAGTCAGCATTACTGTATACCTGCTGCACGTCATCCAAATCTTCAAATGCATCTATCATCGCCATCGCTTTACGGGCATCGTCAACATCCAGACTTACCGTTGTTTCAGGATGCATGGTAACTTCTGCTGATGTTGATTCTAAACCAGCATTATCCAATGCATCTTTTACAGCAGCGTAATCTTCTGGTGCTGTGAACACATCAATTGAACCATCATCATTGGTCACAATATCTTCAGCGCCAGATTCTAATGCCACTTCCATCACTGCATCTTCATCTGTTCCTGCGGCAAATGAAATGATGCCTTTTTTATTAAACAAATAAGCGACTGAACCATCTGTACCCATATTGCCCCCACGTTTAGTGAAGACATTACGCACAGCTGCCACAGTACGATTACGATTATCAGTCATGCAATCCATCATAATGGCGATACCACTTGGGCCATAACCTTCATAACGAATTTCCTCATAACTCACACCGTCCATTTCACCAGCACCACGTTTGGTTGCTCGCTCAATAACATCACGTGTCATATTGCCACTGAGTGCTTTATCAATCGCTGCACGTAAACGCGGGTTATTGCTTACGTCGCTGCCGCCTTCTTTAGCCGCAACAGTAATTTCGCGAATAAATTTAGTAAACAATTTGCCGCGTTTGGCATCTTGCGCACCCTTACGATGCTGAATATTCGCCCACTTACTATGACCTGCCATCTACCTTTACCTCTTTAAAACTCTTTTTTTGTGTGTCGTAAAACAATTAGCTTAAACGTGTGAATTCCAATTACGATACATCGCTGCACGACCATATACCTGATCAAAGTACATAGCTTGTAATTGTTCAGTGATAGGACCGCGACCGCCATTACCGATAACACGATTATCTAATTCACGAATAGGCGTTACTTCTGCTGCAGTACCGGTAAAGAAGGCTTCATCCGCAATATAAACTTCGTCACGAGTAATTTGTTTCTCAACAATTTTCAAACCAATATCTTCAGCTAGCGTCAAAATGGTTGCACGAGTGATACCTTCTAATGCTGCTGTTAATGTTGGTGTATAAAGCACACCATCACGAATCATGAAAAAGTTTTCGCCACTACCTTCAGCAACAAAGCCAGTTGCATCTAATAATAAGGCTTCGTCGTAGCCACATTCAACGGCTTCTTGTAAAGCCAACATAGAGTTCATGTAATTACCGTTTGCTTTGGCTTTACACATTGCAATATTGACGTGATGACGGGTGAAGGATGATGTCTTAATACGGATACCTTTTTCCATATTTTCAGCACCAAGATATGAACCCCATTCCCATGCGGCAACCATAACATGGGTTTTAAGATTGTCAGCACGAATACCCATGCCTTCACTGCCGTAAAACACCATTGGACGTAGATAAGCTGATTCCAAATTGTTATCACGTACCACTGCTTTTTGAGCTTGGTTGATCACATCTTTATCAAATGGCATTGGCATGCCCATGATTTTTGCTGAGCGGAACAAGCGATCAGTGTGTTCGTGTAAACGAAAGATGGCAGTACCTTCATCCGTTTTATAGGCACGAACGCCTTCAAATACACCCATGCCATAATGCAATGTATGCGTTAACACATGTACTTTTGCTTCACGCCACGGCACCATTTTGCCATCTAACCAGATAACACCGTCCCGATCTGCCATTGTTGCTGTAACCATAATTACCTACTTTTTCGCTTAAACGTCTAAATTATTTATTGTTGGCCTAGCCATTTCTGCCACAGCGCAGCCACATATGGCTGATACAGTGCGACATTTTCAATTGGTACAACTGCTGGTGCATCTTGTAATACACAATGATTCGCCAAATGTCGATAAAATCGATATGCATCTGCCAACAAACTGGCATCCTGATCAGCCAATTTACCTGTTGACTTTAACGCATCCAAAATTCTGATATTGTCAGTATTGACTAACAGTTCAGGCAAGAATACTGACCAGGCAAGCACAGCATATTGCACCATAAATTCAATATCAGCGATACCACCTACACCTTGTTTTAGATCAAATAGTTGCCCTGCACCTGTATCTAATCCAGTACTCTTATCTAATTGCGCACGCATTTTAGCACGCATCTCATTGACATCTAATGCCAATGCACTTTGATCGCGCTGTTTTGCCAAAACATGACAACGTATATTGCTTACCTGTTCAGCTACATTGCGGTCTCCGGCGACACATCGCGCGCGCACTAAAGCTTGATATTCCCATGTCCATGCCTCATTTTCCTGATATTCTGCGAAACCTGACACTGTTGAAATCAATAAACCCGAGTTACCATTCGGCCTCAATCGCATATCGATCTCATATAGAATCCCACTCGCTGTAACCGTATTGAGGATATGGATCATGCGTTGCGCTAACCGCGTGTAAAACATCATCACATCGATGGGTTTATCACCATCAGTCATGGTGTTTTGTTCAAAATCGCGATATAAAAATACCAAGTCGAGATCTGAACCATACCCCATCTCCAATCCACCCAACTTGCCATAGCCCAATACCACAAAACCTGACTGACTCAGATCGGTGTCATCGGTAGCGGGCGGTTTACCATGCTTGGTCACAAGATAATGCCATGCCAACTGCATCACCTGTTCTAACTGCAATTCTGCAAGTTCAGTTAATAAATCACCGACGCGCATTACAGGTAACAAATTAGTCACATCAGCAGCGGCAACATGCAAAGTCGCAAGTTGACGAAACTCGCGTAATTTTTCCATCTTCTGTTCTAGGTCATTTTGTTGTGCTGATGCTAACATCGCTAATAATGCCGTTTTTTGCTCCGATCGTTCTGGAACTGCGTATAAAGTGCGAGGATCGAGCAAAGCATCTAACAACACAGGGTGCTTGGTCACATTGTTGCCAATCCATGAACTGGAGGCATATAACTTGACTAATTGTGACAAAGCCAATGGATTCTCAACTAACAGAGACATATAGGCTGAGCGGCGCATAATGGCTTCCATTAAAGAAATAAGCCGTGATAAACACATATCGGGTTCAGCTACATTGGATGAAGCCTGCACTAATAATGGTAGTAACCTTACCAACCGTTCTCGACCAGTTTCATTCAAGTTGCGACAATTATGTGAATTTAGCATCATTTTCAATGCATCTAAACACTTTTCAGCATCGTGATATCCTAATTGCTGAAGATGCTTCAGTTGCTGTTGCTTGTCTGATGTAAAGAATGACACGCTATTAGATTCAATATCAGCTTGCGGTGCCGTTAATACTTGCTCAAAATGACTTTGCACCACACTACGATGTTGGTCTAAAACCACTCTATACGAAGACCAATTGGCAAAGCCCATTAAACTTGCAAGACGATGCTGATCGTGATCATCTTGCGGCAGGATATGCGTCTGCTGATCTGCCCACGCTTGGATACGATGTTCGGTGCGTCTCAAAAAATCATAGGCTTGCTTTAGTTCAACAGCAACATAGTCAGATAACAGTTGTCGCTGCGCCAATAAATCCAAGATTGTTAATATGGGTCGTTGTTGTAAGGCTACATCACGACCACCGTAAATCAGTTGAAAGACCTGCCCGATAAACTCAATTTCACGAATACCGCCCGTACCAAGCTTGATATTATCTTCCATACCTTTTTTATGAAGCTGACCGGCAATCATTGCTTTTAATTCGCGTAATGATGCAAACACACCATAGTCTAAATAGCGACGGTAAACAAACGGTCTGAGCAAGGCCATGATGCTCTGTTGTTGCTGTTCATCTCCGGTAATTGGCCGAGCTTTGATCAGGGCATAACGTTCCCACTCACGACCTTGTGTCTGGTAATAGTCTTCCATCGCATCGAAGCTCAGAGCCAAACTACCACTATCGCCATAAGGACGAAGCCGCATATCGACACGAAACACGAAACCATCAACGGTAATAGTATCCAAAGCTTGAATGAGTTTACGTCCAAGACGTGTAAAGAATTCTTCATTAGACAGGCTACGACGACCGCCTTGTGTCTGTCCATTTTCGGGATAGCAAAAGATCAAATCAATATCTGATGATAAATTAAGCTCGCTCGCACCTAATTTACCCATACCCAGGACAATCATGGACTGCGGCTGATCATCATCATTAACAGGCTGACCTAAATCTGACTCTAACCATTGCTGTAACTTGCTTAACGCTTGTTGAATACAGGCATCTGCCATTGCCGAAAGATCGCGCATGGTTTCAGCCAAATCAGCCCAACCCGCCAAATCACGCCATATAATTCGTACCATTTCTCGTTGACGAAAATAGCGTAACTGCTGTTGCAATGTGGCTTCATCTGCAACATCGTTAAGATCCTCAACTAGCTTTTGTTGATATCTATTTATCTGATAAGTTTTATGAATATCACCAGATTGAATCACTATCTTGGCACGTTCTGGATAACGTTGCCCCCATTGGGTCACATAATCACTGCCAGCTAATACCTGCTGTGCAGACTGAGTTAAATCACTGCCAGCTAAAAGCTGTTGCCATTGTTCTGAAATTTGGTCTAATGATGTCATTGATACAAATTCATTTAAAAAAAATAAACCCAATATTAACGCGTAATTGATTTCAATGTAGCAACAAACACCCTGGTTTCTTATCTGGAATTTCTTTTTAGCTATTATTTTTGATAATACAATCTAGTGGTAGCATCTGATGAACTATCGTCCAATCTAGTACACTAAAGAACGCACCACATACTGATTATCATTATTTAACAGGAGAGCTACCATGGATAAATTTTTAGTTACTTGCCAACCAAAATTATTAAGTATTTTGAGGATCGTCACGGGGTTTTTATTTATGCAACATGGCGGACAAAAACTATTTGGCTTTCCTGCACCGCAACGTTATGACTTTGACTTATTTTCGATGATAGGTGTCGCCGGCACGTTAGAATTATTTGGTGGATTGCTCATCATTTTAGGTCTTTTCACTCGTTCAACTGCATTTATACTATCAGGCTTGATGGCTTTTGCTTATTTCATCGCACATGCACCTAACGGTTTCTGGCCAATTTTAAATCATGGTGAGCTTGCTGCTTTATTCTGTTTTGTATTTTTATATATCTCTGCTGCTGGTGCTGGTGTGTGGAGTATTGACCATTGGCGTTCCCCAAAATAACTGTTCACGCCTTTTAAACCTTACTGATTTATTAACGCAACTTTGTCATCATTCCATATTACAAATAAGTTATTAGAATCATAAAAAAGCCCCGATGTTCAGATCGGGGCTTTCACTTTGGCTCAGTTACATTTCAACAGTTAATCACGATCATCGTTTTTGTGTTTGTATTTGCCCATACAGCCATTTTTCCTGTCTTCATGACGTTGTTGTAATTGTTGTTTTTGATCTTCAGTCAAAAAGCTTTCAATTTTTTGCTGTTTTTCTTCACGAAAAGCTCGCATTTTCTCAAATTCTTCTTCCAAAATGGGTTTAATGTTGGCTTTTTGCTCGTCCGTCAAATTAAGTCTTTCTGCCATACGGTCAAGCATTTTCTCTGGACTATGACGTTGTTGTGCTGGCTTATGATCATCTGCATGTAGGACTTGTGTTGAAAATAATAAGGTTGATGCCAGTGCCGCTGCTGTAAGTAATCGTTTCATTGTTAAACCCTCTTGGTTATTTGTAATCCAGTGTTTGTTTTCACTGTTAGGGTCACTATACAAATGCATTGTGCAAACAATATGCAAACACTAGGGAAGCTAAGCTTTAGCTTCATTTTTTTCTACAAGATCATAACGATAACCGGCACCATAAACTGAATGAATAAACTCATAGTTAGGGAAATAATCACCGAGGCGTTTTCTTAATTTTTTGATATGACTATCAATGGTGCGGTCACTGACTATTCGATTGTCGTTATACATATTATCCATAAGCTGATCACGAGAATAAATCCTGCCAGGCTCTTTTACCATGGTGGCTAATAATTGAAATTCAACATGGGTAAGTTCACATACCTTACCGTCGACGTTGATTTGTTGTCGATAGTGATCCAGTTCTATTTGTTTTGATGCGTTTTGTTCCAAATTACCTTGCAAACGTCGAAACAAGGCTTTCACTCTAGCTACGACCTCTCTTGGACTAAACGGTTTACAGATATAATCATCCGCGCCTAGCTCTAAGCCAAGCAGACGATCAATTTCATCAACACGAGCTGTGACCATAAAAATCGGTACATTGGAAAATTGCCTGATTTCTTTACATAAGGTTAAGCCATCTTTGCCCGGCAGCATCACATCTAAAATAACCAGAGAAGGATTATTGTGTTTCACCCATTCAATAACCTCGTCACCATGACTAATGATATGCGAGCTATAGTTTGCTTGGTACAGATAATCACTCACCAAGGATGCGAGTTTTAATTCATCTTCAACAATTAATATCGGCGCTTGAATCATGATTCTTTATTCACAGATTAAACAGAAAATTGGACTCGAATGGCCACGCCACCCAAAGCGGAATGTTCAGCGGTCATCGTCCCGCCATGACCATCAACAATACGTTTGCAAATCGCTAAACCTAAACCTGAGCCGCCATTTTCTCTATTACGTGATTGCTCGGTGCGATAGAGGTAATCAAACAGCTGATCTAATGCTTCATCTGGCACACCTGGTGCCGAATCTTCGACCAGCAATATAATAGTGTGCTTATCCTGTTGGATCGATAGCTTAATTTGCCCACCGTCATTGGTGTAACGATAAGCATTCGTCAGCAGGTTATCTAATAATTGATTGATACGCGTATTATCTGCCCACATGTTAACAGGCAGAGTGTTGTCAAAACTGACACTAAGTTTATGTTCATTAAAAATGGGCTGGTAAGCCGTTAATTTAGTTCGAACAAGCTCTGCTAAATCAATCTCCGCTTTGCGATAACTTAAGCCGCCAATATCAGCTTTGGTTAATTCATACAGATCATTGACTAGCTTACTAAGATGAGCAACCTCTTCCTGCATCGACTCAATGCCTTGTTTTGATATCGGTCTCACACCGTCAATCATAGCTTCAATTTCACCACTTAATATCGCCAATGGTGTGCGTAATTCATGTGAGATATCCGCTAACCAGCGTTTTCGTGAGCTTTCGTTTTGATCCAAGGTGGTGGCAAGCTCATTAAAATCACGTGCTAATTGTCCCAATTCATCATTGCGATTAATCGGCAAATGCAATGTGTATTTACCCTGCGTAAGGTGATTAGCGCCATCCGTTAATTGCTCTATCGGTCTGACAAAATGACGTGCCAAAGGAAATGCAATAATGCCCGCTAATGCAATCACAATCAGGCTCATTATCCAGAATGCTTTACGTTGCTGCTCTAGAAAAAGTAACTCAAATCCTTCGGAAATCTTTTCGCGTTGAGGAATCGACACCCAAGCAATGGTTTGCCCCTGCCGCTCGATAGCAAGTTTGGTTCTTTGTTTTGCACGAACATTAAGTGCAACAATCGTGTTGCCTTCAACATCAACAATGGCAATATCCGGTCGCCTACGTGATGAATGAAGCATCTGCGAAGATACATCTGTTCGTATATGATCACGACACTCATCATCATCATGCTCACACTGATCGTCATGGCGACGTAGCAATAAGTTTTCAAACATGATTTGCCGTAGCACAGCAGGCTTTGTTTGCAACCACTGCCAATTGTCATATTGACCATAGCGTGTTGCGATCTCACTGATCATTGGCTGAAGTTTGTCTGCTTCACGCTTATTAATATAGTCGACCATGCCACGGCCAACGCTCCAGTGCATCAACACAACCAAAATCGCAACCGCAATAATACTGGTAACTAGTAATGTTAGGAATAATTTGTTTTGAATACGCAATGCATACATCTCTGATGTTATCTAAGACATAAGACTATATCTAATTCCTTTAACCCGCCACACACTAAAGATTAGTTCCTTATTTATTGCACAATTCAGAACAAGATGAACACTTGATCAAAAAAAAGGTTCATCGCGGATTAGCGTGAAAAATTAGGGGACGACGGTAACGGATAACTGGGGAAGCCTGTTCTCGGCGTCTTGGGAGCGACAAACCGCATGTTTGGACGACTCATGGCTTCGCAGATCGCCTCCGCATCTACCCGATCGTTCTTGTTGCTCTTGACGTAGGGTTTGACAAACTGCGCGGCAATCAACCTGACGTGATAACCCCGCTTTTGCAGCTCACGTGCCTAGTAGTGAGATGAGGCAGAGGCCTCCATGCCAACCTCTGCACCGGCGCGGGCACTTTCCGGCTGAGGGCGTCAAGCCATTTGCTGCAAGAATACTTGCCTTGCCATTGGGTTTGGCCGTGGCGGTCTACGCCGTGCACGTGGAACACTGATTTGGCAATATCAACACCGACGCGGATAATATTCATATGGACTTCTCCTCATTTTTATGATGGTTGACTGCTCACCATTTTGGCACGTAGATACCGATTAGGTGAGGAGGAGTCCATCCCATTGCTTACTTTATTTGTGGGGATACCTCAGTGTCTTGTATCTTAACTTTCGTGCAAAACAGTCGCTCTGTTTTACACTATCCGATAGTGATTGGATAAAGGAGTAGAGACGCTGTAAGTTGGCTTTTGATTAACAAATCAGTGGGTCAGATTAGCGCCTACTCCTTGTTTTAACTTCTTAAAATGCGAATAGTATTCAGGTTATCTAGTGCGCGAGAGCGAATCGGTACTATAAAAAGAGCCTCAAAATTCTCAGTGAATGGACTGATGGAGAAACCAATAACGGGAGCGGCCCATGATCGAACAAATACGCCAGGAGCTATGTACTGGCCCAGTATACAGATATAACCCAAGCATTCCAGAGCTGCCACTGGCGGGATTCGGCTTTCTGGTGCATTTCGTTTGGGAGATGCTTCAGGCGCCTTGGTTCACTGGAATGACGGAGGCATCTCACGGCTCCGTGGTTTGGTTGTGCGTACAGGCTACAGGCGGTGATGTCCTGATTCTACTGGCCAGCTTTTGGTTGTCATCGATCCTCTGTGGGCATCGACAATGGCTCCTCAAGGGCGACCTGAATCCAGCCGTCATCCTAGTCATAACGGCCCTCGTCGTGACCATCATTCTGGAATGGCTGGCGACTGGGCCACTGGAGCGGTGGACATACGCGGACTCCATGCCGATCATCCCGCTGCTAGGCATCGGTCTTTCTCCGCTATTACAATGGCTGTTGCTGCCACCGTTGATAATGTGGCTGACTCGCCGGCACATGCTCGGCCACATCGCTCTTCGGTCCCACAACGCTGGCTAAATAGCTGTTCCTAACTATCGATCACCCAAGGAAGGGAACTCAGCGTGATTTCTGCGATCAGATCAATCGCCAAACAGAAATCATCGAGAACCACACTGAGTATGATCAGAATAACATCAATCGACAGAGCCAATCGACGCCGTTTACAAAAAATTGTTCAAGGGAGTTCAGATAAGCATCTTGGCCGCAGAGCCAACGCTATCTTATTGATTAGCCAGGGCTTATAGGCGGCGCAGAACCGCCATGTTGCTGCATGCAGCCCGCTCCACGGTGAACCGTTGGTGTAAGCGATATGCATAGGTTAGTTCTTAAGCCGCCGCATATTCCGACCTCAGTCTCCGTTTAGCGCTGTGCATTACTGGTCAGGAATGCCAAGGCACCTGTCAGTGCCTTCTTAAGTCTGTTCGAGCCCTGCATCATTGCCTCACACAGCTCAAAAAAAAGCCCCGGTCAAATAACCGAGGCTTTTAATTTTTAGTTAACCTGAATCCTGGATAAGGGATAGTGCAAAACACTATTTCCCTAATGTAATCAGACTGTTAAACTCAGTAGCCCTAGTGGCTTGAACAACAAGGCGCAAAAGTGATGTAATAGTATTTTCTATTGCTCGCTTTTGCAACGACGTTATTCGCGTCACTAGGGCTGCTGAGCGCTGTTTCTTATCCAGTATTCAGGTTAGTTAGCTAAAAGCTAGCTTAGATGAGGGCTTGACCTACATCATGCCGCCCATTCCGCCCATGCCGCCCATATCAGGCATGGCAGGGGCATCTGCTTTTGGTGCTTCAGCAATCATCGCTTCAGTAGTCAACATCAAACCAGCAACTGATCCCGCATTTTGCAATGCAGTACGTGTTACTTTCGTTGGATCAAGAATACCCATTTCGATCATGTCGCCATAGTCACCAGATGCCGCATTGTAACCGTAGTTACCTTTGCCACTTGCTACATTGTTCAATACAACAGATGCTTCATCACCCGCATTAGTCACGATTTGGCGTAAAGGTTCTTCCATTGCACGACGAAGTAACGTGATACCAACATCCTGATCATGGTTGTCACCTTTCAATTCGCCCAAACTACCTTCTGCACGAACTAATGCAACACCACCACCGGCAACCACACCTTCTTCAACCGCTGCACGCGTTGCGTGTAATGCATCTTCTACACGGGCTTTTTTCTCTTTCATTTCCATTTCAGTTGCAGCGCCCACTTTGATCACAGCAACACCGCCTGCTAATTTAGCAACGCGCTCTTGCAATTTTTCTTTGTCATAATCAGAGCTTGATTCTGCAATTTGTGCACGAATTTGTTCAACACGAGCAGTAATATCAGTAGCATTACCCGCACCATCAATGATGGTTGTGTTTTCTTTGCTGATTGCGATTTTCTTAGCTTGACCAAGATCGTCTAATGTTGCTTTCTCAAGGTTCAAACCTACTTCTTCAGAAATAACAACACCACCGGTTAACACTGCGATGTCTTGTAACATTGCTTTACGACGATCACCAAAGCCAGGTGCTTTAACCGCACATACTTTAACGATACCGCGCATATTGTTGACAACCAAAGTTGCTAACGCTTCGCCTTCAACATCTTCAGACACGATCAACAATGGACGGCCTGCTTTTGCTACAGCTTCAAGAGTTGGTAATAATTCACGGATGTTTGAGATTTTTTTGTCATATAACAAGACATACGGTTCATCAAGATCTGCTGTCATTGTTTGTTGATCGTTTACGAAGTATGGCGACAAGTAACCGCGATCGAACTGCATACCTTCTACTACGTCCAATTCGTTTTCGAAACCGCTACCATCTTCAACAGTGATAACGCCTTCTTTACCTACTTTTTGCATTGCTTCAGCGATAATGCCGCCGACTGATGAATCAGAGTTAGCAGAGATAGTACCGACTTGAGCAATCGCTTTATCATCGTTGCATGGTAATGACATTTTTTTAAGTTCTTCAACAGCCGCTGAAACGGCTTTATCGATACCACGTTTTAAATCCATTGGATTCATACCCGCAGCAACGGCTTTCATACCTTCACGTAAGATAGCTTGCGCCAAAACGGTTGCCGTAGTTGTACCGTCACCCGCAGCATCAGAAGTATGAGAAGCCACTTCTTTAACCATTTGTGCACCCATGTTTTCGAATTTGTTTTCTAATTCGATTTCTTTCGCAACTGACACACCATCTTTCGTTACTGTTGGAGCACCATAGCTTTTATCTAAAACGACATTACGACCTTTAGGACCTAATGTTACTTTAACCGCATCAGCAAGAATGTTGACACCGTTAACCATTAAACTGCGCGCATCTGCGCCAAATTTGACTTCTTTTGCAGTCATGTTAATTCCTCTTTAATATATTCTTTTAATTTAGGGTGATGAAAGACGTTGATTAGGCTTCAATAACAGCAACAATATCATCTTCGCGCATGACTAATAGTTCTTCGCCATCGACTTTGATTTCTGTGCCCGCATATTTGCCGAAAAGCACTTTATCGCCGACTTTGACATCCATTTCACGCACATCACCAGAATCTGTAATTTTGCCTTTACCAGCAGCAATAATTTCACCACGTGCTGGTTTTTCTGCTGCGTTATCAGGAATCACGATACCACCAGCAGAGGTTGTTTCTTCTTCCATACGACGCACAATCACACGATCATGAAGGGGACGAATATTCATTTGTAAATCCTCAATAAATGTCTAACAAAAAGATTAGGAACCCAATAGATGGGGATGCAAAATTAAACTTCAAGGGGGTGAAAGAAAATTTTTCAATTTTTATTGCAGGCTATTGTCGAACTGATGCTGGACCGACACATCTTCAGTTTTAAGATTATCTGTTGTGGGTTGGACTTTATGACCATGGATGGTCGGGTCGCTATCGCTATCCTGCTAACGCGACACTTGGACATCCATGTCCATCGTATGTAGAAAATG
>JARGFJ010000043.1 GCA_029210875.1 Gammaproteobacteria bacterium
TGAGTGAAGTCGTTAGCATCTGGGTATCATGATCTCATTATGGAAATAATCAAGCATTTTCATTGATCACGGGTATACATAATCATTTAAATTGTTTACTCTTCGTCGGTAATAGCTATTAAATTTAGAATTAAGGGCGACGATATAATGCTTAGCCATTATTTTAACAACTTACAGTTTAATAAATTGGCAGTAAGTATAGGCATGTTTTTATGCGTTGTAACAACGGTGTATGCCGAACAAGATAAAATTCCACTTCGTGAACCCATAACACCCATTCCAGATGCCATAGGATTAGATGATCAAAAAATTATATTGGGTCGTCGTTTGTTCCATGATCCCATGTTGTCAGGCGATGGCACTGTATCATGTGCAAGTTGTCATAATCTGAATAATGCCGGTGTCGATGGATTACCTATAGCTATAGGTGTAAAAGGAAAGCTTGGCATACGAAATGCGCCTACAGTACTAAATAGCAGTCTATCATTTAGGCAGTTCTGGGATGGTCGCGTTGCTACTCTTGAGGAGCAAGTATCAAGTCCACTTCTTAATCCGGTTGAGATGGCAACAAATTGGTCAGATGTGTTGAAGTATCTTGGTTCAGATAAAAACTATGCCTCTGATTTTAAAAAGATTTACCGAGAAACACCTTCAAAGAAATCGGTCGAAAATGCGATTGCTGAATTTGAACGCAGTTTACTCACACCCAACGGTGATTTTGATCGTTATTTAAAAGGTGATAGTTCGGCTATTGATGAGCAAGCCAAACGAGGTTATTACTATTTCAAATCCTATGGCTGTATTTCGTGTCATCAAGGCATGGCTGTAGGTGGCAATTTGTATGAAAAGTTAGGCATAGTTAAACCGTATTACGATGAAACAACAATGGTAACCGAACCAGATTTAGGACGTTATAATTTGACGGGTGAAGATGAACATAAATTTGAGTTTAAAGTCCCAAGTTTGCGAAATGTTGCTCGTACAGCCCCCTATTTACATGATGGTTCGATTGCAAGTCTGGAACAAGTTGTTGCCATAATGGCAGAATATCAGTTGGGTCGAGAATTGTCCTCGGAGCATATTGATGACATCGTCAGCTTTTTAGAAACGTTGAATGGTGATGTAGATGAAAAATGATTGGTTTGCTGGCATATCGAAAATGACGTATGTCCTTACGACGGTATTACTTGTGCTTTTTACGGTCTTGTTATACGTGAAATCTCAAGGCGTTTCTTCATCAGTTAACGAAAAAATAAATTTAAATAATTCGCAGTTAGTTCAACTTGATGCCTTAATAAAAAAAAGCATCTTAGAAATACGCTATGGTGAGCAGACAAATTTCGATGAAATAACCATGCTTTCTCAGCAATTCTCGCAAGTACAGCAAAATTATTTTGACGGAGTGGGATTAAACATCAAAACGGTATTGATGGACGCTAAAATGGCATTGGATAACGCAATGGAAGTGCGTCAACATGATATTGAATTATTTAAGTCACATGTTTCGGTGTTAAATAATTCTAAACGTTATTTTCCTACACTTAGTGACACATTTAAGTCCCAAGTTCTTTTACATACGGATCAGGCTGAACCATTAGTAGAACAGCTAAACAATGTACTGCTAGCATTATTAGCTTATAGCGATGATTTCGATACCAGAGGATCAAGAGAACTTGAAAAGTTAGCTTCTCTACAAAACAAAGTACCAAAACAATTAGAGCAGATGTTTGGTAGCTTGCTGTTGCACGGTCAATTGTTGGTTCGCTATCGTAAGCAAGTGAATGATTTATTACATATGATCTCAAACAATAATGGTTCACAGGCTATTAACGATTTACAAAAAACGTATAACGAATATTATCTTCAAGAGCAGAAATCATCAGGCCAGTATAAAAAAATATGGAGCGTGGTGACGATGATGTTGGCATTATTTCTGGTTCTCATGTTGTATCGTTTAACAAATACAATGATGGTGTTAAGGAAAACGTTAAGCTCGCTTGACTTTCAGCAGTTTGCACTTAACCAGCATTCTATTGTATCTATTGCTGATGTGAAAGGTAATATTACGTATGTGAATGATTTATTTTGCCAGATTTCTGAATATACTTCGGATGAATTGATAGGTTCAAATCATCGTATAGTTAAGTCAGATCAACATAACAATGAATTTTTTAAAGACATGTGGCGGACCATTGCCAAAGGTAATGTTTGGCATGGCGAGATCAAGAACAAAAGTAAGTCAGGCAAGATTTATTGGGTGAATTCCACTATCGTCCCGTTTTTAGGTGAGGACGGCAAACCTTTTCAATATGTTTCTATTCGCACTGATGCCACCCACCAAAAACACATTGAAAAACAACTTGATGAGCAGCGACGATTTTATACAGGCATCACAGAAGCGATAGCTGAAGGTGTTTATGTCCAGGATACACAAGGCAAATGTATTTATGTTAATCCCGAAGTGGAGCGGTTGTTGGGGTGGGAAACGGATGACATGTTGGGTAAAAACATGCATCAACTGATCCATTATCAGAATGAAGAGGGTGAACCAATTCCTGTCGATCAATGCAGGATTTTTAATTCACTAGCTGATAAAGCGGCCTTTCATACCGATAGTGAAGTATTTTGGCGTAAAGATGGCACTATGATATCGGTCTATGTTTCAGCTGTACCTATTTATGAGCGAGATCAATTTAAGTGTGCTGTTGTTGCTTTTCAAGATATTACGGAACGTAAGCGGCAAGAAAAAAAATTGGCACAAGCACTGCAAAGTGCTGAAGAAGCGACGGAAGCTAAAAGTATGTTTTTAGCGAACATGAGTCATGAGATCCGTACACCAATGAATGCAATCATTGGCATGAGCTATTTAGCCTTGCAAACAGCGCTAGATGAAAAACAAAGAGATTATATTGAGAAAGTCAACGTAAGTGCTGAGTCATTATTGAAGTTATTGAATGGTATTCTTGATTTTTCGAAAATTGAGGCAAAAAAACTAACTATAGAGCGAAATACATTCTCATTGGACTCTATAATACAATCGGTTTCAGATATTTTAATTATTCCTGCTGGTCAGAAAGGACTTGAACTATTGCTTGATGTATCCAGTAATGTACCGGACTACTTGATTGGGGATGAACTTCGGTTACGTCAATCGATTTTAAATTTGGCGAATAATGCGATTAAATTCACCGAAAAAGGCGAGGTGGTTATTTCTGTATCAGTAAGACAGAAAAATAACAACTCGGTGATATTATTGTTTTCTGTACGAGATACTGGTATTGGTATGACTGAACAGCAACAGGCGAGCTTGTTTCAGTCTTTCATTCAAGCCGATGTTTCAACCACTCGAAAATATGGTGGAACAGGTTTAGGATTAGCGATTACAAAACAGTTAGTTGAGCTGATGGGCGGTGAAATTTGGGTTGAAAGTAAAAACAATGTCGGAAGCACGTTTAGTTTTACGCTGCCATTTGAATTAAGTAAAAAAACACCACGAACTCAACTAAAACAAGGCTATATATCCCTGATTACAACAGGCAGAATTCTAGTTGTGGATGATAGTGAAAATTGTCGTGATATTTTATCAAAACAGCTATTGTCTCAAGGCTTTGATGTCAAGGTGGTGACAGATGGTGCAAGTGCCTTGAGTTGTTTGCAAGACACAATAGATAACAATGAACCATCATTCGATGTGGTAATAATGGATTGGAAGATGCCTGATATGGATGGCATTGAATGTTTACAGTATTTATTAAAGCTCAATCACATCAAGATGCCGACAGTGCTAATGGCCACCGCTTATGACAAGAATGACTTAGAAGATGAGCTTGCAAAACAATCATTGAGTGTTGCCCAAGTGCTTACAAAGCCTTTTAGTACTTCTACGTTATGGGATGCCTTACATCAGGTATTGGCAGGTAAAGAAATAAAAAGTGACGATAAGCTTGTTGAGGTGATACCTCAAATAAAATCTAAATTGCTCGGTGCACATTTGCTATTAGTTGAAGATAATCATTTTAATCAAGAATTGGCCATGGCTTTATTAGAGATGCATGGTATGACGGCAGATTTAGCTGAAAACGGTCAGCAGGCTGTTGATATGCTAGCACAACATCAATACGATGGCGTTTTGATGGATTGTCAAATGCCAGTTATGGATGGCTATTCGGCAACCAAAATTATCAGAGAACAACATGGTGATTCTTTACCCATTATTGCCATGACTGCAAACGTGATGAAGGAGGATGTAAATCGTGCTTATGAATCAGGAATGAATGATTTTATTGCAAAGCCAATCAATGTCACTGACATGATCGGGACAATGTCGAAATGGATTGTTGGTAGCGGAGATGCACCGCTATATCAAGAGAAGCAGCAAGATGTGAATCTCCGATTCAAATCAACGCACCTTAATATGAATCTTGGTTTAGCGAGAATAGATGGCGATAAACTACTTTATAGAAGACTGTTGGAACGCTTCAAAGATAATTTTGGTGATGCTGCACAGCAGCTTGAGCAAAAAATAAATGATAAGAAACTTACGCAAGCAATTCGAATTGTTCACAGCATAAAAGGTACCGCAGGAAATATTGGTTCCATAGATTTGCAAGAGATAGCAGGACAAATAGAAGGTGCACTGCTACATGATGCCACTGAACAGGCGTTAGGCCAGTTACAACAATTACACCAATTATTAGATGAAGTATTAAGCGATATTGATAAGATACTGATGGCTTATAGTGAGGAAGTTAATACGTCAAACACCTCAGAAAGTATCGTTGTCACTGAACAAGAAAAACAGCAATGCATTGATACGCTAAGAACATATTTAGAAGAATATGACGCTAAGGCTGAGCAGGCGCTAATCGCTTTACAAAAAATACTCAAGATGAGCGGTGAACAACATTTGTTAGACACGATCTCAGAGGCAATTAATCGTTATGATTTTGAACAAGCTTTGACCGAGTTCAATCAACTATTTTTATAAAAGCAAAATAAGAAACTTTTAATGTTATGACCTTGTTATAAATCAATATTTGTTTAGGGTCTGTTTATCTTTCATAGCAGCCTCCAGCAGGGGTGGCGATGAAAGATCAATAGATCCTAGCTATATCGAATAAAATTAAACGTGAAATTAGGTGATTGAAAATTATGAGTGATCAACAACAAACCATTTTAGTGGTGGATGATACGCTGGCTAATTTAGATCTACTCAAAGCCATTCTCACCCCATTTTATGTTGTAAAAATGGCTACCAATGGTGAAACTGCATTAAAAATTGTTGAAAAGCAGCATCCAGATCTGATTTTACTCGATGTAATGATGCCTGGGATGGATGGGCATGAAGTCTGTCGTCGCTTAAAATCGAATCCGCAATATGTAGATATTCCAATCATCTTTGTGACAGCAATGGCTGAAACAGAAAATGAGCAAATAGGCTTTGATCTTGGTGCGGTTGATTATTTTGTTAAACCTATCAAACCTGCATTGCTCAAAGCACGTATCAAAACCCATCTTGCTCTTGCCGATCAACGACGCGAATGCGAAATAATGGTCAAGTTAAGAACTCACGAATTGGCTACAAGCCAAAAAGATGCCATCTATATGCTGGGCGAGGCAGGGCATTATAACGATAACGATACGGGAGTACATATCTGGCGTATGGCACAATACGCTGGTGCATTAGCTCGAGCTGCACAGTGGTCAGTCAGCCAAGTTGAATTATTAGAGTTAGCAGCGCCTATGCATGACACAGGTAAAATCGGTATATCAGACTCGATACTAAAAGTGCCACGCAAACTGACAGATGATGAATGGGTTGTTATGCGTTCACACACGAATATTGGTTATGGAATACTGAATGTGAGTAAAACGCCTTTATTTCAAATGGCCGCTGAAATTGCCCTACATCATCATGAAAAATGGGATGGTAGCGGCTATCCTGGTGGATTAAGCGGCAAAGAAATTCCTCAGGCCGCTCGAATTGTAGCTATTGCAGATGTATTTGATGCTTTAACTATGAAGCGGCCTTATAAGGAGGCGTGGCCAATAGACAAGGCATTTGATACATTGAAGCAGGATGCCAACAAACATTTTGATCCAGAGCTGGTCAATCTCTTTATTTCCATTAAAGATGAAATTGTAAGCATAAAAAGTTATTGGGATAAAAACATACAGCTTAAAAATATATGCTCAGTCATTTAACCGTCTATTTGGCGCAATAATTGCTTCGATAGCACGCATACTATTTTCACGTCAATCATGGTGCTGATAAGTTTTAGGAGTATTTACGACTATTTTAAAAAATTTAACCATCCGTAATTTATTTAGAATTTCGATGCTATTTTTTGGTCTCTTGGGTGTAGCATTTATTGCTGTTTCATGGACGTTGTTTCATCAAATAGAGTCGACATCAGCGAAACAACAATTGCAAATAGCTACGATGCTTGAGTTAGATAATGTGCGCTTTCAGGTTGTTCAAGTTCAACAGTTTTACACCGATGTCGCAGCAACACATAATACAGCCGGTTTTGAAGAGGCTAAACAACATTTTGAAGCTGCCAACAGTGGAATCACCAGACTAAAAGCATTGCGTCCGGATTTAGTCGAACAAATATCACAAGCCGAAATTGATCTTGCCAAAATGGATACAGGTGGACGGGATATGGCGTGGGCTTATATTCAGGGTGGCATCGACGCAGGTAATGCTATGATGGCTGATCCGATAAATGGACTAGATATTCGCGCAGCCACATTAGCTGAAGAAATTGATCGTTTAGCTAACGATATTAAATCAGAATTTGAATTGGCGAATGATATTGTGACATCTACACAACAAAAAGCGCGATATATTGGCATTGCATTTAGCCTTGCATTTGTGTTGATTGTAATAGGATTATTAATGCTAACGGCTAAAAAGATCCTGCCTAATTTAACTGAAATGACTAATGCGCTGAAAGATATGAATCAAGGTAGCGGTGATTTAACTAAAAGACTACCGCAACATGGTTCTGATGAAATAGCTGATATTGCTCAGCAATTTAATACCTTTTTGCAGGTTCTCCAAGCGTTATTCAAACAGGTTGCTGTCTCTTCATCTAGTGTAATAACAACATCAGATTTAATGCAAGGATTGGCCAGCAAAGGCAGTGCTAGTATGAACAATCAAATGAATGATATTGAGCAAGTTGCATCAGCGATGCATGAAATGACAGCGTCGATACAAGAAGTAGCTCAAAATGCAAGCCTGGCTTCAACAACGGTTGAACAGGCAAGCACCCATGCACTTGAAGGACAACACGTGGTTAACGATGTCATTAATGACATCACACAATTAGCTTCGGAAATTGAACAAGGTGCGCAAGTTATCAATACACTTCAAGAAAATAGTGGCACTGTGGGCACGGTGTTAGATGTTATTCGTAGTGTTGCCGAACAAACTAATTTATTGGCTCTTAATGCTGCTATTGAAGCCGCCCGTGCTGGTGAACATGGCCGTGGCTTTGCGGTCGTAGCAGACGAGGTGCGCACATTAGCAAGTCGCACCCAAAGCTCTACCCAAGAAATTCAGAAAATTATTGAGTTATTGCAATCTGGTGCGCGTGATGCGGTATCAGTGATGACAACGAGTCAAAGTAAAGCCATTGATAGTGTTGATTTAGCTGCAAAAGCAGGCAAATCGCTGGAAACGATTACCCAGGTAATGTCCACTGCTATGGATATGAATATTCAAATTGCTCATGCGGTCAAAGAGCAAAGCAGTGTGTCGGAACAGATAAATAATAATATTTTAAAGATCAGTAATGATTCGACGGTTACATCAAAAGATATAAACAATATAAATAGTAATTGCGCGTCGCTTCAAGCTATCTCAAGCGAATTGAATCAGTCTGTTGCTCAATTTAAGATTTAAGAGACAGAGCTTTATATGCTGTCAATAATGGTTAAATAACCTTGGATGAGGGGTGATAGCAGATTTTATAGTGGCAGGTGTTTCTGGTACCATTGCGAACGCACACGTTAGACCTGTGATTTGACTGAAATGATCGGTGTAGACGCGTTAAGTTGTAGTGTTATGCTATAGCAGTAAATATATAAATTAAAGGTTTCAGGAGAATCCAACATGAAAGTTGCAGAAAATGCAGTAGTAGTAATCGACTACACACTTAAAGACAATAGCGGTGAAGTGATTGATAGTTCTGAAGGCGCAGGTCCTTTAGCTTATCTTCACGGTTTTGGTAACATCATCAATGGCTTGGAAGATGCATTATTAGGCAAAGAAGCGGGCGATCAAATTCAGGCAACTATCGCGCCTGAAAATGCGTATGGCGAACGCCATGAAGATATGCAACAAGATGTACCAAAAGAATTATTTGGCGGTGTTGATAATATTGAAGTCGGTATGCAATTCCAGTCAGAAACAGACGAAGGTCCTGTTATGGTTACCGTTGTTGCTATCACTGATGAAATGGTAACGGTTGATGGTAACCATCCTTTAGCCGGTGTTGAACTAAGCTTTGATGTAACCATTCGTGAAGTGCGTGAAGCAAGCGACGAAGAATTAGAACATGGTCATGTACATGGTGCAGGTGGGCATCACCACTAACATGATATTTAAGGTATAGTATCATCTTACTGTACTTTCAGCGTTGAAAGGCGGGCTCTTGAGCTCGCCTTTTTGCATTTTTAAACTTGAGATAACTGTGACCAATTTACACGCTCTAACCAGGAAATTTGCTATTAAAGACCAACTTAGTTTTAGTGAAGGCGATAATGGCTTTACGATGATCGAAGTTAACAATACATTTGCTTCGGCTAAAATTTCGACCTATGGCGGTCAAATAGTATCGTTTAAACCTCATGATCAAGCTGAAGACTTACTCTATTTAAGTGAACAAGCCGTTTATAAAGATGGCCAAGCGATTCGTGGTGGTACACCTGTCTGTTGGCCCTGGTTTGGTGATGATACATCTGGTCTGGGTTTACCTTCTCATGGTTTTGCACGAAATCAGCCGTGGCAGGTTGTTGAAACCAAAGCGTTAATCGATGGCAGTACCTCAGTGACATTACTGTTATCAGATAACGATGCAAGTCGTTCAGTTTGGCCTCATCAATTTGATCTGTATGTTGAATTAGTGATTGGCAAAAAACTCATATTAAATTCAACGACCAGGAATAATGGCAACAAGCCATTTAGTTTTACTCAAGCTTTGCATACGTATTTTAATATTAGTGATATTGAAAACGCCGATGTTACTGGGCTTTCAGGCAAATATTATCTTGATAAACTGGATGGATTTAAACTTAAAATGCAAGAAGGGAATATTGTTATTGATAAGGAGGTCGATCGTATTTATCAATCATCACCCTATATGGTGCATTTAATCGACTCTGGTTTTAAACGAAAAATTGCGATTTCATCTTCTGGAGGACATACTACTGTGGTATGGAATCCGTGGGCAGATAAGGTAATTAAGATCAAAGATTTAGATGAGAATAGTTATCGTAAGTTTGTCTGTGTTGAGACGGTCAATGCCGCTGACGATAATGTTGTGCTCAATCCAAATGAGCAACATACGCTCAGTGCCGTTTATAGTATTGAACCGTTACTCAACTGATTGCGAACGCAGTTTTTCCCGGTTGATATACAACCATTGAATTGCAATGATAGGGATGGCAGACTGGATTTTGCCATCCAATAAAAGTTGATATACCTGATCAAATTTCATGGTTGTGACGGCGATATCTTCATCTTCATGATCTAAACCATGAAAACCTCCGACATCAGTGCTATCAACTCTGCCATAAAAAAGTGACAATAATTCTGATGTACCGCCAGGTGACGTGAAGAAATCATTGATTTTGATAAGCTCTAAGATCTCACATCCTGCTTCTTCAACTGATTCACGATAGGCAACTTGTTCAGCGGTTTCACCTGCTTCAATCGCGCCAGCAACTATTTCCAATAACCACGCTTGTTTTTGTTCTGGCAATTGAAGTGCGCCAATGCGAAATTGTTCGATAATAACTACTTCATCTCGAATCGGATCATATAGCAGTACTGCGACGCAATTACCTCGGTGAAATAGTTCGCGGGTAATCGTTTGACTCCAACCACCCTTGTACAAAGTGTGTTTTAGTTTGAATTGTTTGACTTTGAAAAATCCGTCATAAACTACTGTTTCATCAACAATTGTAAACTGCTTTTTGTGGCTATTGTTCATGGAATAAAGCCAGTTTTAGTGCTGGGTTGTAATGGTTCAAACGCATCTGCTATCGCTATTCCTTTAAGCTGACGAAGTACGGCAGTGAATACCGCGCCACCTTTTTCACTATGCTCAAGCATAACAGGTAGATAGTTAAGGGCTGGCGCACACCATAAAACCGTTTCACGTCCCTTAGGTTCATCTCGGAGACGGGATAGTTTTACGGTATCAATTTTGCCTAAAGGAGTAGTAATAACTTCATGTCCTTTTATTTCAATATCATAGGTTTTGAGTTTGCCACCATCTGCAATCTGATAGCTAAATGTTGATTTTTCTTCGGTAAGATCAGCCATCAGGCTTATCTGATAGACCAGTTTATCGAGGCTATTTTGTTTTAGCTTAAGCGACCAAGGATGCTGTTTATCATCAATGTGAAGTGTGTTTTTCGGCCAATCAAAATCCAGTTGCATGAATTTTTCTTTTTTGCCACCACTACGTTTATAAACATATTTTAGTGGACGAATGGCATTACCCTGTTTTTTCCAGACTGATGTTTCTGTTACTAAATCCGGTTTAAACAGTGAAAATACACCTTTGGCCTGAGTTTCAGAACTAAATAGTCGCGTTCCATCAGCATTGGTTTTTAGCGTGCGTTTAAGTTCGCCTGCCTGTAATCCATTAAGTTTAACTAAATAATTAGCAGAAAAATCAGGGATTTCACTAGCCCAAAGTCCTTGCGACCATAACAATTGGGCTAGTCCAAATAAGAATACGATCCTGATTAATTTTGCCATAATAAATTACTTAAAACGTTTGGTTACCTTGGGTCTATTTATCTTTCATCGCCACCACTGCTATGAAAGATAAACAGACCCTAGCACTAATTTGCGAATCGCTGCTGGATATAACGTATGTTCTTGTTCAAGTACTCGTGCAGCTAGACTGTCAACTGTATCATTTTCTAAAACAGGCACACGTGCTTGTAGGACAACTGGGCCATCATCAAGTTCAGGTGTCACAATATGAACACTGGCACCATGTTCTTTTTCGCCAGCATCAATCGCACGCTGATGGGTGTGTAGCCCCTTAAATTTAGGCAATAATGACGGATGAATATTGACAAGTTTACCTGCAAAATGCTCAACAAACTCTGTCGTTAAAATTCGCATAAACCCTGCAAGAATAACTAAATCAGGTGAATGGGTATCAATTTCATTGGCCAGCGCCTGATCAAATAATTCACGGCTTTCAAATTGCGTATGGTCAATAACTGCTGTGTTAATACCTGCATTTTGGGCATAAATTAAACCCGCAGCATCAGGTCGATTACTGATGACTGCTGAAACAGTCACTGGAAGTGTTCCATTCTTAACCGCTTCTACGATTGACATCATATTACTGCCACGACCTGAGATCAGAATAACGATGTTTGGAGTCTGAATTGTCACTGTCATTATGCGTCAATAATTACGGTTGGAGTGGCTTCTGTTGATGCTGCAATATAACCAATTCGGTAGGCAGCTTCGCCCAGTTCAGCAAGTAGTGATAAAGTTTGTTCAGCATCGTGTTGTGCAACGCACACCACCATACCGATACCGTTATTAAAAGTACGATACATTTCGGTATCGACGACATTACCTTGCTGTTGTAACCAGTCAAAGATCGCGGGACGCTGCCAACTTTTAGCATCAATTATCGCGTTAACATGGTCAGGTAATACACGAGGAATATTCTCTAATAAACCACCACCGGTGATATGAGATAGCGCATGAATATTAATTTTTTCATGCAGTTGCAATAATGATTTAACGTATATTCTTGTGGGGGCTAAAAGATGTTCGCCCAAGGTACTGCCGGCAAATGGCGTGGTTAACGTATCATCACTACGTTCTAAAATTTTACGAATTAATGAATAACCATTTGAATGTGGCCCTGATGATGCCAAACCAATTAACACATCACCTGCTTGCACTTGGCTACCGTCAATGACATTGTCTTTTTCAACAACACCAACACAGAAACCAGCAAGATCGTAATCACCATCTTCATACATGCTAGGCATTTCAGCTGTTTCACCGCCAACTAACGCTGCGCCGGCTAAACTACAGCCATCGGCGATACCCGAAACAACAGATTCAGCGACATCTATATCCAGTTTACTGGTTGCGTAATAATCCAGGAAAAACAGCGGTTCGGCACCTAATACAATGATGTCATTGACGCACATTGCTACCAAGTCGATACCAATAGTATTATGGATGCCAGATTCAATCGCCAAACGTAATTTTGTACCGACACCATCGGTGCCAGAAACTAAAACAGGTTTTTTATACCGATCTAGCGGTAATTCAAACATGCTGCCGAAGCCACCAAGTCCAGCCATAACGCCAGGACGGCGTGTTTTAGCAGCCAAAGGTTTGATGCGATCTACAAGGGCATTACCTGCCTCGATATCTACACCTGCATCGCGATAACTTAAAGATGTGGTCGTGGAGTCGACAGTGTTTGTCATGGATTATTCCTGAAGTTAAAAAACGGCATTCACGCCAATAAAAACAGCGTGATAGAATACCACAATGCATAGATTATTTTTTGTTCTAATTACCGTGATCTCAACTAACGCTTTTAGTGGTGAAGTTGCTGATTTATATCAATCCCATTTTGCTGTTAGTGATCAGAGCGAACAACAACGTCAGTTGGTTGCACCTGAAATTTTACGACAGACAATTCTTAAAGTGGTTGGTGACCGTTCAGCACTCGATCTTGCGGATTTATCACCGATACTCACCCAGACTGACAGCTTGATTCAGCAATATCAATATCGTAGAGTCAATAAGATTAGCGATGATTTAACTAAGCCGGATCAACTCGAATTGTTACTGACGTTTGACCAGTCAGGTTTAAATCGATTGCTTGCTGATAATCGATTACCGGTCTGGGGTAAAAATCGTCCTGATGTGTTGGTGTGGATGGCGATAAAAGATCAGCAACATGAAGCCATCCTGGCTGATGATCAAGACAATTTAGATGTCAAACAGGCATTAGATGGTGCGGTAGAAATGCGTGGTTTGCCGATTTTGTTGCCAGTGATGGATTTAAGTGATCAACGTCTTGTTTCGTTTTCTGAATTATGGGCAGGTCAATCTGATGTAATAATCGAAGCATCACAACGTTATGCTGCCCAGGTTATTTTAATGGCGAGCATGACGATTTCAGCGGATAAACAAGTTCGAATTTCATGGCAATCGCACATTAATAGCGAGACAGAGAATTGGCAATCGCGTGGCGATGTAAATTATGCGATCCGCAGTGGTATTGATGAATTGACCGATCGTCTTGCACGACGTTTTAGTCAAGTAGTAGCAACAAGTGCTACAGGGCAAGAATATGAATTATATATTAAAAATATTCGCGACTATGCTGACTATGCACGCGTAACGCATTATTTGAATGATTTGCAATATGTGTCTCATGTCGAAATCAAGAATCTAGCACAAGATGAGCTTGTATTAGCAGTTTCAATCGAAGGCGATTTAGCGGTATTTGATCGTACATTAGCGATAGGCCAGTTACTACGTAAAGATACGGCGGCTGATGTCACACATACAATGCAGTATCGATTTACACCTTGAGAACAAGCGATCTTCCCAACGCAATTTCAATTCTACGTATCGTACTGGTTATTCCAGTCGTTATCGCGTTGCTCAATAATAATTTTTCAACGGCATTAGTATTATTTGCGATAGCTGGTTTTTCCGATGCATTAGATGGCTTTTTAGCGAAACATTTTCATTGGGAATCACGCTTAGGCTCTATTTTGGATCCATTAGCAGACAAACTGCTACTTGTCGCCAGTTTTGCATGTTTAGCCTGGTTGGGCTTGGTGCCAATGTGGTTATTATGGTTGGTTTTGGCACGCGATATCATCATTGTCGTTGGCGGTTTGGCTTATCATTATTTAATAGGTCAATTCATACTGTTGCCATTATGGAGCAGTAAAATTAATACTACCTTGCAAATTGCTTTGGTGTTATTGGTGATATTGGAACAACAATGGTTTAGTCAATTAGCGCTTATTACATCAGTCACAAAATGGTTGGTGGTAGCAAGTGTGATTAATAGTGGAACAGAATATATCGTCGTTTGGGGATTACGTGCATGGCAGCAATACAAGAATCGACAATGAGTGACAGTTATAAACTATTTTTAATTATTGCTTTGGTGGCTTCAGGCTGGTTGTTTTATCAACTATCGCCTGTACTTACGCCATTTTTCATATCTGCATTGTTAGCCTATCTTGGTGATCCCGTTGTTGATAAGTTAGAAACATATAAATTATCTCGCACTATGTCAGTCACCATTGTGTTTGCGGTGTTATTACTAGCAGGATTACTGTTTTTATTAGTATTTATCCCAATGCTATCAGCTCAAATTTCAGCACTATTTGAACGCTTGCCTGATTATTTCAATGTGTTACAAACAACATTGATCCCGTGGTTAAGCTCACATGGTTTTCCTGCTGATGTGTTTGATTTACAAACCTTAAAACAAGCGCTGATGAATTATTGGAGTCAAGTCGGCAAAGTTGCCGGTGGCCTGGTAAGCTATATGACGCAATCAGGCATGGCTATTTTGCAATGGTTTGCCAATTTAGTCTTGGTGCCAGTTTTAACCTTTTATTTGCTGCGTGATTGGGATGATCTGGTTGCACGATTTAGAGAATTATTACCACGACGTCATGCCGATAAAATCATTGTTCTATCGTTAGAATGTGATGAAATGTTAGCTGCCTTTATTCGCGGTCAACTGATGGTTATGTTTGCCTTGGCAACAATTTATACCATCGGTCTGTCACTTATTGGGCTTGACCTCGCATTATTATTAGGTTTTATTGCCGGCGTGGTCAGTTTTGTACCTTATCTAGGATTGATAGTAGGGATCACACTCGCTGGCGCTGCCGCCTTTTTCCAATTTCATGAATGGTTACCGATAGTTTGGGTTGTTGTTGTGTTTGGTGTAGCCCAAGCAATAGAAGGTATGTTATTAACCCCACGCTTTGTTGGGGAACGAATAGGCCTACATCCGGTTGCCGTTATCTTTGCGGTCTTAGCCGGTGGACAATTGTTTGGTTTTACTGGTGTGTTGTTAGCCTTACCCGTGGCAGCAGTGGTCATGGTTATCTTGCGTCATGCTCATCAACGTTATCTTGCAAGCCAACTCTATTCATAAAAGAACATCACCATGCAGATATTGGCAACGCAACTGCCGTTAAGGTTGAATCCACAAGAAGTTTATCGACTCGAAAACTTTCACTTCAGTCAAATTGAAGTGAAACAAGCCATAACGGAATTTTGCCAGCTCGATAGCATCATCTATCTGTATTTATGGGGAGAGCCATCCTCAGGTAAATCACATTTATTAATGGCCGCAGTTGAACATGCTCAAAACAATGGCAAACGAGCTTTATATTTACCATTAGCTGAATTAGTTTCATCTACCTCACCGGCAGTGCTTGAATCGCTGGAACAATTAGATTTGCTGTGCATAGATGAACTAGAAGCCATTGAGGGTAATACGGAATGGGAAGAGGGCATATTCCACTGTTTTAATCGACTGCAACAATCCGGTTGTCATCTGTTGATTGGCTCCAAACATAACCCTGCAAGCAGTAACATCAAACTACCTGATTTACGCTCACGTTTGGCAACAGGCTTAATCTATCAGTTAGATAGTTTGGATGATGCAGCCAAGCAACAAGCCTTGATTGTGCAAGCACAAGCCCGTGGATTGGAGCTCTCTGAAGAAGTGGCGAATTATTTATTACGTCACCACAGTCGCGACATCAGAGAGCTGATCAATCTTTTGCAGATCCTTGATAAAGCATCAATGGCAGCCAAACGTCGATTAACCATCCCGTTTATACGCCAAGTATTAAATGATGGCTAAAACAGAAATAACACTGGTTATACCGGACCTTGCGCCCATTTTTGAACAAGAAATTAATTCAAGCATCATACCGCCACAGCTCAGTACAGTTATCCGCAAAGCCCAGTTTACGCAACATTCAGATAATGTAACACGCTTATTAACACAGCTTTTTAGTTCAGATGAAGTCCGTGGTCGTGATTTACCTTTAGCAAGTTTACGAGCTGATAACAGCATCGTTTTATGTGCCGATCCCTGTTATCTGCATGCGGATCGCGATCAGCTATTACTGTTTTCTGGTGATCTTGTGATTAGCGATGATGATGCCGAGCACATCATTAACATCATTCAACCCCTGTTAGCTGATTATGATGCGACCTTGGTTAAACAGTCAAATGAACAGTGGCTACTACAACTTAAGACGATGCCTGATCTCGAATTTACCGCCTTGGCCGAGGTGTCGGGCAAAGCAGTGCAAAGCGCATTACCAACAGGTCAGCAATACCAACGCCAAGCGTGGATTCGGCTTTGGAACGAAATTCAAATGAGCTTATTTGAATTACCCGTTAATAAAAAGCGCCAACAGCAAGGGCTGCTTCCAATTAATAGTCTATGGTTTTGGGGGAAGGGCGACCTCAGCTTACGTTCGAACTATTGGCAGACAGTAATGGGGCAACATTACTTGTTAAAACAACTCGCTGACAAATCAGACACTGATTATTTACCCGACATAGATATCACTGCCATTAACCAACAATCAGGCCGTTATCTTATGGTGCTTGAACGTTTAGATTTAGAGGGTGACTGGCAGACACAACTTGCTGATATAGCAGCTAGTTTGCAACACTTATGGCAACAGCTTAAATGGCGAAAAATAGATCGTCTAACGATTGAAATTCCCAACTATGGACAATTTGAACTGACCCCATTTTCATGTTGGAAGCTGTGGTGACAGTCGTTAGCCAACGCGATAGCAATGGCTGGCAACAATTGCCAGAAACCTGGCCTGAATGTTTACGTAAGGTCTTGGCTGCTCGCAATATTAAAACTGAAAAAGACATCAGTTTTGCATTGTCTGAATTGCCGAGTCCTGAGTTATTGATGGGCATGGATCACGCTGTTGATGTGTTATATCAGGCTCTACAACAACAGTGGCATATCATGATTGTGGCTGACTTTGATGCCGATGGTGCAACCAGTTGCGCCTTAGCTATCAGAGGCCTTACAGCAATGGGTGCCAATCGGGTTGATTACATTGTGCCTAATCGTTTTGTACATGGTTATGGTTTAACCCCAGAACTATTAGCCGATATTGATGTTGATAAGCAGCCTGATTTACTGATCACAGTTGATAATGGCATTGCCAGTATTGCTGGGGTAAAACAAGCACAGCAACGTGGCATTAAAGTATTAGTTACCGATCATCATTTGCCGGGTGATATACTGCCTGAAGCCGAAGCGATCGTTAATCCGAACCAGCATGGCGATAGCTTTCCGAGTAAAAACTTAGCTGGTGTTGGCGTATTTTTCTATGTTCTAATGGGTTTACGTCAATATTTAAGGCAACAACACTGGTTTCAACAACAGGCTATTGATGAACCCAAACTTGTAGACTTACTTGATTTGGTTGCATTGGGTACTGTTGCTGATGTTGTTTGTCTCGATCAACTTAACCGAACCTTTGTTAACTTAGGTATGGTACGCATTCGTCGTAACTTGGGTTGTGCTGGTATTACTGCTTTAGCACGTGTTGCAGGTAAAGACCTAAGCCAATTATCGACATCTGATCTTGGTTTTGCTATTGGGCCAAGACTGAATGCCGCAGGCCGTATGCAAGATATGGGCTTGGGAATTAATACCTTATTAACCGATGACCCCGCACACGCATTAATGGCTGCTCAAGAGTTGGATAACATTAATCTAGAACGGCGGGCTGTCGAAAAAGAAATGCAAGATCATGCTTTGCAAATGTTAGATAACATGAACTTTGCCCATGATGACTTACCCCTGGGTTATTGTTTATTTGATCAGAGCTGGCACCAAGGTGTGGTCGGGCTATTAGCATCACGTATTAAAGAACGACAACATCGCCCAGTGATTGCATTTGCACCGGGTGAACAGGGTGAGATTAAAGGCTCAGCACGTTCGATTGCCGGTGTGCATATTCGTGATGTATTGGCTTTAATTGCCAGTCAGAACCCAACATTATTAACACGCTTTGGTGGTCACAGCATGGCGGCAGGTTTAACCATAAAACAGGCTGACTTGGATGAATTCGAACGCTGTTTTTTAGCTGCGCTGAAGTCACACGTTGGGCCAGAGTTATTACAACAAACCATCACATCGGATGGTGAACTTAAATCAGATGAAATAAACGTCAACATTGCAGCATTATTAGCGACCGCTGCACCTTGGGGCCAAGGTTTCCCTGAACCACAATTTCATGGCAGATTTATCATTAATGATATTCGGGCAGTAGGGCAGCAAGGTGACCATTTAAGATTAGGTGTTCGGCTCGACCACTATACAAATGTCACCGCAATGGCCTTTGGGCAACAACAACCAGATTGGTTAAAGCGGGGGGGCGAAGCTTTACTTGTTTATCGACTGTCAGTGAATGAATTTCGCGATCAGCGTTCAGTGCAACTTATCGTATCTCACCTGTTAGCAGTGAATTAGGCATAGTGTTAACAATATCTAAGACTTAGCCTATTCACTTAAAAAATCAGAACTACTCCAAGCCTTAGCTAATCCGACTTGTGGCACAAGCTCAATCCCAAGTTGTTGGCATACTGCCCATTCAGGAATGTTGGAATAATCGGTTCTGTCACCGCCTTTGGTGAATACATGCGGCTGAATTAGGCGAAAAAGCAGAAACCAGCACTGAAGCAAGTAGGAGCTAATCGGCCAATTTACTTTAGATCTCTTTTAGAAACGCCCTGTGCGGAGCTACATGCAGGGTGTTGTGGGGGCTGGGAGGTTCAAATCCTCCTGCTACCCGATTATGCTTTTTATGATTAGAAATGAAACCGTGTACTGAGTAAATATCGCACTTCGTTAGCATTGTTTAGATCTTTTACAATACCTCCCTCTATAACCATTTTTTGGTGAATCCATTGCAATCCAGCCGTAAACTGATGCGTGATACTATTTTCTTCTTCCCATCGACCATTTAATTCCAGTACGCTGTTGATTTCCTGCGATAGCCCCCAGTCAGGGTATTGGTTAGGAGATAACCGATATTGCCATGAAATGTCATATCGCCCCGTATCAATCCGATTTTCTAAACCTGCTTGATACAATGCGTCAATATCTATTTCGTGTCTGTTTTTATAATGGGTATATACCCAAACATCTTCAAAATGCAGGTTTGAATTGCTGAAAATTATCGTTGATTGTACTTCCAAGTGAATC
>JARGFJ010000044.1 GCA_029210875.1 Gammaproteobacteria bacterium
TGTTTCTATCGGACTTGATTTGTAACGCCCTTCCCATAAACTTCCTGTCCGCTTTTCCTGATAGTTAACGTATCGGGTTTGCCGCCCCGCCAGGCGTTTCATCAACTTCCCTAGATTGGCGGGTTCGTCAACGGGATCTAAAATAAGATGTACATGATTGGACATCAAGCAGTATCCATACACGTTTACTCTTAGCTCTTGTTTCCATTCTTTTAATGTGTCGAGGTAATAAATGTAGTCTTCTTTTTCCACAAAGACTGTTTCACGGTTATGGCCTCGTTGCACTATGTGGTGCGGTGTGTTCTGTAAGATGATTCTTGCCTGCCTTGGCATTTATTTTCTCCTGAACTAATCAACTAAAATAAATCTGTCCCCTTTTTCTTCAGGTTGATGAGCAACAATTACCCATTCATCCACAAATTCTTCTGCTTGGGTTGCCGAAAATCCGTTATCTCTAAGTGCGGCTAAATAGTTTTCTTCATTATCAACATTACTAAAGTCTGCATAAGAAGCTTCAGCTAATAAAGCTTGCTCAAATAACATCCGTGTTGCCATTAGTTATACTCCTTTTGATATAAAAATTTAAACAAAGTCATTTGCCTATTAAACTGGTACTTTTTGGGTCTAGTCCTTTTTTTATTTCCTGACTCACATGTGTTTACTTTCAACCACCACTTGTAATCTCTGAGCGAGTCATCTGCCACAAGTGGATTCCCGACTCCGGTATTAAAGTCAACATATCGGGCCAGAACTTCACCCGTTTTTGTATCTACAATCCGTTCATCACGCTCATGGATTTTTAATGGGTGAATAATTTTTTCAAATTCCCAATTAAACCGTTGATTGAGAGCTACCTGAGTTAAGTTGCCTGTTTTTATCCAAGGTGCTCTGTCGATTGGCGTCAAGGTCTCTGCCACACCAGGATTTTCTTGTTTCCACTGTTCCAGAGATTTGTAAACGGTGAAGCCACCCTCTGTAGCACAGTAGTATTGATGCATGGCATGTGTTGGAATAAAATCCCATAAAATCAACGAGTACATGAGGATACCGGCCACCCAGCCTGCAAGCACATGATTACGACCCGCTTCTTTAGAATGCTTGACTGCACTTCGGACCACTTTCACAGAAAGCCAGATGTAGAAAATCAGAAATATAATCAGAACCGGTAAAATAAGACCTATCATGTTCGGATACCTAAATTGAGTAACACGTCATTCTTACCAGTAATGGATGAAGACCGACCATACTTTCTCAGTAAGAGAAATATTTTTGATTGAGCTAATAAATTTTTTATATTCATTGTGTTATCACCTTTCCCTTAAACTCTCATTCCCATGTCTCAGCAATGGTGCTAAGAAAAACTCTACAACGCGCCTAGTGCCCGTTTTAACTTCAGCCGTGACGGCCATCCCTGGCATCAATCTCACTTCTTTGTTATCAACCCAAATAGTGCTTTTCTTCATCAGTAAGTGTGCTCTATAAATGAGTCCTCGCTTTTCATCTACGGTGGCATCATCTGATACGGACGTCACTTGCCCATCAATAACCCCATATTTGGTAAACGGAAAAGTATGAATTTTAATTTCAGCATTCATCCCTTCTGCCACAAAGCCAATGTCTTTATTTTCCAAAAACACTTCAACTTCGAGCTGCTCTTCATTGGGGACGATAAGCATCAGTTGCTGGGCTTCGGTCACGACCCCACCGACAGTATTGATGGCAAGCTCTTGTATCTGACCTGATACGGGAGCATAGAGAATTTGTTTTGCATTTAAATCGGTGGCTTTGGCCAGCTCTTCGTCTAATGAGGCGAGTTGACGTTGATACTCAGCAATTTCTTGTAGCGTTTTAGCTTTGGTTTGAGCCGTGAGGGTCTGCAGTTGATATTTGACTTCAGACTCTGCTGCCAGTAGTTGTTGGCGACGTTGTCTTTCGGCGACTAAATCCTGAGTTTGCTCGATCCGCTGCTGTTCAAGTTCAAGGTATTCGGTTTCGGTAACAAGTTTTTTCTTCTGTAATGCATTAATCTTTTCAGTGCGCTTAGTGATGATTGGTAGGGTCTGTTCCAGCTTATGGATAACCGCCTGGCTGGCAGATTGTTCAAATCGGGTTTTACTTAAGGTGTTCTGCAACGTATGCATCTGGCTTTGATAGTCTTGCCATTGCTGCCAGAGCAGTTCCATATAAAGTGTCTTATCAAGCTCTGTGATATCAGGAGGAAATAAAGGCTGGACTGAGACTTGTTGAATATCCGTTTTACTGGTCAGCATTTCCAACAAGGTTTTTTTAATGGCGAGCTGCATAGCCATACTATGACGTTCAGAGCCCAGACGGTTTTCATCGGCAGAGGTTAATGTGCTATCCAGCTCAATTAACGGTTGGCCTTTATCGACATGCTGTCCTTCATGGACCAAGATGGTTTTTACTACAGCTTTTTCCAGGGGTTGGATTTGTTTCACGCGCGAACTGGGAATAATTTTGCCTTCTGCACTGGAGACGATGTCTATCTCGCCAATACAGGCCCAGACAATGCCTATTAGAAAAAGGGTAATCAGACTACGCCCTAACCATTTGGCAATGGGATTGGGTGGCGCTTCTTGTATTTCTAACGCGGCGGGTAAAAATGCAGCCAGCTCCCGAGTTTTACTGCCTTCGCCCATGTTATGACGATTACGCCATGCATCGCCAAACACGGTTAACCAACTCATGAATAGGCCTTTTCAAGGTTGGGATTTTCTTTGACCTTGCTCTCTGTCACAGGATGTAAAACGGGTGTGTGACTTTGATAGCTATAGAGTTTGGCATAGTGACCTTTTTTAGCAATCAACTCATCATGATTGCCTTCTTCTACAATACGACCTTTGTCCATCACAAAAATACGGTTGCATTGTCTAACAGTGGTTAACCTATGAGCGATGATAAACACCGTTCGACCTTTACAAATGCTGGCCATATTGTCCTGAATTAACCGCTCAGACTCGTAATCAAGCGCACTGGTCGCTTCATCAAATATCAATATTCGAGGATTGTTGATAAGGGCGCGAGCTATTGCTAACCGCTGTCTCTGGCCACCGGATAAATTACTACCTTGTTCACCGACCAGGTTGTCATAACCTTCAGGCAAATCAATGATAAATTCATGTGCTCCAGACGTTTTTGCGGCGGCGATAACCCGTTCCATCGGAATGGATGGATCACTTAAAGCTATATTTTCCCGGATGCTTCGGTTAAACAGAAAGTTTTCCTGTAACACCACGCCAATTTGTTTACGCAGCCACACCGTGTCAACAACCGATAAATCAACACCATCAATGGCGATGCGACCTGATTCTGGGATATACAGTCGCTGAATGAGTTTGGTGATCGTACTTTTGCCACTGCCACTGCGGCCAACAATGCCGATAACTTCTCCGGGTTTCACTTGTAAGCTAATGTCATCCAGAATGGTGGCACCATCCGTACGATAGCGAAAACGGATATGATCGAAGGAGACCGCCCCTTGCAAAGCAGGCAAGCGTGAACGATTGGGATTAAAGCCTGGCTCTCTCGGTGTGTTTAGGATATCGCCTAAGCGTTTAATAGAAATTCCTGCTTGTTGAAAGTCTTGCCAGAGCTGTACCAATTTAAGAATAGGGCCACTCACTCTGCCGGCGAGCATGTTAAAGGCAATTAATTGCCCAACGGTTATTTGGTTATCGATAACCAGATGAGCACCCCACCAGATAATGCCCAATGTCATCAGCTTGTTGATTAATCCGGCTATCTGATTAGCGACATTATTCAGGTTCTGACTTTTAAAGGAAGAATGCACATAACTGGAGAGATGGTCTTCGAGTTTTCGACGCATTTGTGGCTCAACGGCCATGGATTTAACCGTGCCAATCCCGGTCATGGATTCGGTCAGAAAGGCGGTATTCGCTGCACCATGCGTGAATTTATCATCCAGTCGTTTACGTAATATCGGGGTAATAAAAATGGAGAGAAGAACATAAAACGGAATGGTGGCGAGTACTATCCAGGTAAGTGCAGAGCTGTAGTACCACATGACCGCTAGAAAGACGAAAACAAAAAATAAATCAATCACCAGCGTAAGCGCTGTACCAGTTATAAAGTTACGGATGGTATCCAGCTCTCTAACTCTCGCTACATTTTGGCCCACTTGTCTGGATTCAAAATAGGCCATAGGCAGCGCCATTAAGTGAGTAAACAACCTTGAACCTAATTCCACATCCACCCGATTGGTGGTGTGCGACAACACGTAATTACGTATGCCGCCGAGTAAAGCTTCAAACACCACGACGACAAAGAATCCTACCGCGAGCACATCCAGTGTGGTGAAACCACGATGTACAAGAACTTTATCCATAACGACCTGAAAAAACAGCGGCGTCATCAAAGCAAACAGTTGCAGGAAAAATGAGGCCAGTAGCACTTCACCGAAAAGCTTTCGATACTTTACCAGTGATGGAATAAACCAGGAGATATCAAATTTTTGCTGAAGACTTTCACCGAGGCCTTGGCGTCTGGTAATGGCAATGATTTCACCACTCCAGCGTTGTTCAAATGCTTCTTGATCAAGACTCTCCGGCGCTTTTTCACGTAAGTCGTGGATCAATACGCCAGGTCGAGCAGAATCACTTTCTTTTATTTCATTTGAAATACGCGCCAGAATGAAATAACTGCCATCCTTTGCTTTGGCAATCGCCGGTAACATGCCGTTAGTGATTTGAGCGAATTTTGGGGAAAGAATTTTGGCTTTTAGAGTAAGCGCTTTGGATGCTTGGAGAATTTGCGTATCAGTAAACACTTCATCCGAAACACCATACTCATGAGAGAGTTGCTCTGCCTCGGCGGGAAGCCGATGGAATCGCGCTATTGTGACTAAGGTGTTAAGTCCAGTGTCCATACTGAGGTTTCCTAGAAATCCTGTATGGACCATAACACCGTCATTTTAGATTAACAATAGAATATATCCCTTGACCAAGGTCATATCAAAAAAATCTGAACTTCATCACAAATTGAATCGTATCTTTTTATTTTGTGAAGCAACACAAACCTGGCACAACACTATTTCATGATAACAAAGGATCCAGTTCACCAGATTGATAACGCTCGACCATTTTAGACAATGGTAATGCTTTTATTTTGCTGGCATGATCTGCACTACCAAAGGCTTCATATCTTGCCTGACAAATTGCCTGCATTGCAGTCTTAGATGCTTTTAAAAACGTGCGCGGGTCAAAAATGCTGGCATTATTTTCATCATTCAAAAATTGACGAATAGCGCCTGTTGATGCCATACGCAGATCCGTATCTATATTAACTTTACGAACGCCATATTTAATGCCTTCGACAATTTCATCTACAGGCACGCCATAAGCTTGTCCAATGTCACCACCATGACTGTTAATTATTTTTAACCAATCTTGTGGAACTGAGCTTGAACCATGCATCACAAAATGGGTATTTGGCAAACGTTGTTGCAGTGTTTTTAAATGACTAATTGCCAATACATCGCCTGTCGGTGGTTTGGTAAATTTATAAGCACCATGACTGGTACCGATTGCTACCGCCAGTGCATCCACCTTAGTCAAACGCATAAATTCAACGGCTTCATCTGGATCAGTTAATAACTGACTATGATCCAATTTTTCGTCAGAACCATGGCCATCTTCTTCACCCATCATCCCGGTTTCCAAGGAACCTAAACACCCTATTTCACCTTCAACCGATACACCACAGGCATGAGCCATTGCTGCAACAGTCCGGGTCACATCGACATTGTAGTCAAAGCGTGATGGTGTTTTCATATCGCTGAGTAATGACCCATCCATCATCACCGAACTAAAGCCAGATTGGATCGATCGTGCACACACATCTGGCGACGCACCATGATCTTGATGCATAGCCACAGGAATATGTGGATATTGCTCAATAGCGGCCAAAATTAAATGCCTTAAAAATGGCTCACCTGCATAGCTTCTGGCTCCTGCTGAACCTTGCATGATCACTGGGCTATCCGTAGCATCTGCTGCTTGCATAATCGCTTGAACCTGTTCCATATTGTTCACATTAAATGCAGGAATGGCAAAATTGTGTTCTGCCGCATAATCTAATAATTGTCGCATTGATACTAAAGCCATAACATCGCTCCTCACGCTGACTTATTCGCAGCTTTTTTCTAAACTTTTCGGTTCAATCATATCGCCCACTCGCACTAGTTTCATCGCATTTGTACTGCCCTGAGCTTCGAGGTCGCCTTTGGTAATAATCACTATATCACCATCCCTGACAACGCCTCGTCTTTTCAACTCATCTACAGCTTCTAAATTCAAAGTTGCATGATCATTATGAGCAACCGTAAAACTCACTGGATAAACCCCACGATATAAGGTCATTTTACGCCGAGTCTCAATATGTGGTGTTAATCCAAAAATAGGGATACCTGAACTAATACGTGACATCCATAATGGTGTCGATCCCGTTTCTGTTAATGCCGCAATTGCTTTCACATCAAGATGATTTGCAAGATACATTGCCGCCATTGCTATTGCTTCATCCATACGTTGGAATTGCTGATCGACGCGATGACGTGACACACGTATTTCACGCTGTTGCTCGGCTTGCAAACAAATCCTATCAACCGCTTCGATTACTTTAACAGGGTATTTTCCTACTGCCGTTTCACCGGATAGCATTACGGCATCGGTGCCATCCAACACCGCATTGGCAACATCAAATACTTCTGCACGGGTCGGAATCGCATTGCTTATCATCGACTCCATCATTTGTGTCGCTGTTATCACGACACGGTTTAACCGTCGGGCATGTTGGATAATATTTTTTTGTATTGGAGGTAAGGCGGCATCACCGACTTCGACACCAAGATCACCACGTGCGACCATAACTGCATCTGATGCAATAATAATCTCATCGAGCACATCCAGTGCTTCAGCACGTTCAATTTTGGCAATAATGCCACCATAGCCGCCTGCATCTCGTAGTAATTTGCGAGCATAGTCAAGATCAGCTGCTGAACGAGGAAAAGAGACCGCAATATAATCTGCCTGCATCTTGGCAGCTGTGACGATATCTTGTTTATCTTTATCTGTCAGTGCAGCGGCAGACAAGCCGCCACCTTCACGATTAATGCCCTTGTTATTGGATAATTCGCCACCGACAATGACGCGGCAAATAACACGCAAATTGTTCACCTCATTAACCCATAATACGATGCGACCATCATCGAGCAATAAGGTATCACCGCGTTTAACATCATAGGGTAAAGACTTATAATCAACACCGACCTGATCCTGATCACCTGCATCAGAATCAAGTTCGGCATCAAGTACAAATAGTGCGTTTTCTTCAAGAATTATTTTGCCATCTTTGAAACGCGAAATGCGGATCTTAGGACCTTGTAAATCGGCTAATATACCCACTTGACGGCCATAGGCCCGTGCTCTATTTCTTACTAATTCGGCAAGTGCCAGCTTTTCACTTGCCTCTCCATGAGAGAAATTTAATCTAACGACATCTACACCAGCTTCAATAATTGCGTCTATAACATCGACTGAATTAGTTGCTGGACCGAGTGTTGCAACAATTTTGGTTCTTCTTCTAACCGTCAAAAAGCCTTTCTCCCTTATCAACTTACGATTGAGCGCGTATCTCCAATATTTCTACCACTGGCAATTTTTTACCTTCCAAAAACTCCAGAAAGGCACCGCCACCGGTTGAAATATAAGACACATCATCTGAAATTTTATATTTTGCTACTGCGGCCAAGGTGTCACCACCACCAGCGATCGAAAATGCGGATGATTCAGCAATTGCCATTGCAATTTCTTTGGTGCCTTCTCCAAATTGATTAAATTCAAACACACCTACTGGACCATTCCATACTATCGTGCCTGCATTTTTGATAATATCGACCAACTCTGCTGCTGATTTAGGGCCAATGTCAAAAATCATGTCATCATCTTGAACGTCGCTGGCATTTTTGGTGGTCGCCAAAGCACTTTCAGAAAACTCTTTGCCGCATACGACATCAACCGGCACCGGTATATCACCACCACGGGATCGTGCATCAGCAGTCAATTTTTTACAGATATCAATCAGATCTTCTTCATAAAGCGACTTACCTACGTTATAGCCCGCTGCCGCAATAAAGGTATTGGCAATACCGCCGCCTACAATAAGTTGATCAACTATTTTTGATAATGATTCCAATACGGTCAGTTTGGTTGATACTTTTGAACCACCCACAATCGCAACCATTGGGCGCGCCGGGTTATCAAGCGCCTTGCCTAAAGCTTCCAGCTCACCTGCCAATAACGGTCCGGCACAGGCAATAGGTGCATACTTGGCAACACCATGAGTTGATGCTTGGGCACGATGTGCTGTACCAAACGCATCCATTACAAAGACATCACACATTTTAGCCATACGTTGTGCTAACGCATCATCATTTGCACCTTCACCAAGGTTAAAGCGAACGTTTTCACATAAAACGACTTCACCTTGTTCGACCGGAATAAAGTCAGGTTCTAACCAGTTCTGTTCTAAACGTACCGGCTGTCCTAATAATGCTGATAAATAATTTGCAACCGGAGCCATTGAATAACGGTGTTCATACTCACCTTCTTTCGGTCGGCCCAGATGTGACATGATCATTACTTTAGCGCCCGCTCTGATTGCCATTTGAATGGTCGGCAATGACGCATGAATACGGGTTCCATCAGCTACGACTCCAGCCTTCAATGGCACGTTTAAGTCTTGACGAATTAGTACACGTTTTCCAGCAAGGTCTAAATCAGACATCTTGATAACAGACATTAGTTTTTCCTTTTTCGTATGATATTTTGAGTAAAGGCGCTGTTGCCCCATAAAAAAGGCTCCTCGCGTTAGCTAAGGAGCCTATTGAATTTTAGCGTGCTTGTTTATCGTAAATACGATCTCGCTGAATTAGCACAATTATTGTCCAACCAGCTCAACTAAACGCATCATATTACAGGTATAACCATATTCATTGTCATACCATGCAACCAATTTCACAAAGGTACTATCAAGCGCGATACCAGCACCCGCATCAAATGTTGATGGTGCTGTATTGCCTCTAAAATCTGTAGAAACGACTTTTTCTTCAGTGTAGCCTAATACACCTTTCAAAGAACCTTCTGATGCGGCTTTCATTGCGGCACAGATTTCAGCGTAAGTTGCATCTTTTTCTAACTCGACCGTTAAATCAACCACAGAGACATCAGACGTTGGTACACGGAAAGCCATACCTGTTAATTTGCCGTTTAGCTCAGGCAACACAACACCTACCGCTTTGGCTGCACCGGTAGATGATGGGATGATATTTTCTAAAATACCACGACCACCGCGCCAATCTTTCATTGATGGGCCATCCACTGTTTTCTGAGTTGCTGTTGCAGCATGTACCGTGGTCATCAAACCACGTTTAATACCAAAGTTATCATTAACCACTTTAGCCATAGGAGCCAAACAATTGGTTGTGCATGATGCCGCAGAGACGATCGCTTCACCGTTATATAGATCATCATTAACACCATAGACAAACATCGGTGTGTCATCTTTACAAGGCGCTGATTGCACAACTTTCTTGGCACCCGCATCAATATGAGCCTGGCAAGATTCTGTTGTTAAAAAGAAGCCTGTACATTCAAGGATCAAGTCAGCACCGACGTCACCCCATTTTAAATCTGCCGGATTACGTTCTGCAGTGATACGAATTGTTTTGCCATTAACAACCAAGTTACCGTCAACGACAGACACATCGCCATCAAATAAGCCGTGAACTGAATCATGTTTTAACATGTAGGCAAGATACTCAGGATCAAGAAGATCATTAATTGCCACTATTTCAATATTTGTAAACTCTTTTGCCGCTGCACGAAATGCCATGCGACCGATGCGGCCAAAGCCATTAATACCTACTTTAATTGTCATTCTTTTTTCCTTTCGTCTTATCCAAATATGCTGCTCATAATTAAACCATAAAACACTGATAACAATGAGAACTAAACTCGTCTTACTCTTTACATATAGTTAGAACTGATATGCACGTAATGTTACGTGTCTACCAAGAATAATCGTGAACTCGATAATTGTAAACCTGATTAAATAAGCTGTGATCAATGAAATTTCCAGCAATTATTACGCACAAATAGTTTAGGCTATTTCGACCATAAACAATACTCAGATTTATTGATGCGTTTCATAATGCCAGCTTATGAATAACCTTGCCAAAGATCTCACTCTTAAATGTAATAATGGCGGATGTGCTTGTGCACACCCGCCATTATTTTTACACTAAACTAATGCGTTAAAGTACGCTTTATAGTGTTTCTTTTACAACTTTAACGACGTTTTCAACAGTGAAACCGAAGTGTTTCATCAGTACGCCACCTGGTGCAGATTCACCAAAGGTATCGATACCGACAACGCCACCTTCCAAACCAACGTATTTACGCCAGTAGTCAGTCACACCTGCTTCGATTGCAACACGTTTAACACCCGGTGTTAATACGCTGTCTTTGTACGCTTGATCTTGACGATCAAACACGTTTGTTGAAGGCATAGATACTACACGAGCATTGATGCCATCAGCCGCTAATGCTACTTGAGCTTGCGCAGCTAGATCTACTTCAGAACCAGTCGCAATCAGAATAACATCTGCCGCACCGTTTGCTTCAGACAAGATGTAAGCACCTTTACGCATTGCTTCAAAATCAGCAGCATCATGCTTGCGACCAGGAATACCTTGGCGGCTTAACACTAAGCTTGAAGGACCATCCAACCGTTCAACAACGCACGTCCACGCAACCGCAACTTCAACTGAATCCGCAGGGCGCCATACATCCATATTAGGAATGAAACGCATTGCAGCAGTGTTTTCGATTGGTTGGTGAGTAGGACCATCTTCACCTTGACCAATAGAGTCATGTGTTAATACAGCGATAGTACGTTGTTTCATCAATGCAGCCATACGTAATGCAGACTTGGCATAATCAGAGAACATGTGGAATGTACCACCGAATGGGATTAAACCACCGTGTAATGCCATACCGTTCATGATTGCATACATACCAAATTCACGTACACCGTAAGAGATGTAGTTACCTGGCTCTTTACCTGACACGTGTTTGAAGCTTGAGCAGCTGGTTAAGTTAGAACCCGTTAAGTCAGCAGAGCCGCCTAAAAATTCAGGTAACACAGGTGCTAATGCAGCAATGGCTTTTTGTGATGCTTGGCGAGAAGCCAATGAAGCAGCTGCTTCGTTAGTTTCAGCGATGAATGCATCAGTTACTTGTTTCCAGTTTGCTGGCAACTCACCCGCCATGCGACGTTTGAATTCAGCCGCTAATTCTGGGTATTCAGCAGCATACGCGTCGAATTTAGCATTCCAGTCAGCTTCAACAGCCGCACCTTTCGCTTTGGCATCCCAACCAGCATAAACATCAGCAGGAATTTCAAATGGCGCTGAATCCCAACCTAATGCTTCACGTGTTAATGCAACTTCTTCTTCACCCAAAGCCGCACCGTGACAGTCATGGCTAGCAGATTTGTTTGGTGAACCAAAACCGATGATAGTTTTGCAGCAAATCAAAGATGGACGATCTTTTTCCGCTTTCGCTAAAACGATAGCGGCATTGATTGCATCAGCATCATGACCATCTACTGATAATACATGCCAGCCGTACGCTTCAAAACGACGAACCGTGTCATCTGTGTACCAACCATCAATGTGACCGTCGATAGAAATATTGTTGTCATCCCAGAATGCGATCAAGTTACCAAGACCCCATGTACCCGCTAATGAACATGCTTCATGAGAAACACCTTCCATCAAACAACCATCACCCATGAATACATAAGTGTGGTGATCAACGATATCGTGACCTGGTTTGTTGAATTGGTCAGCCAATAATTTTTCAGCCATCGCAAAACCAACACCGTTGGTGATACCTTGACCTAAAGGACCTGTTGTTGTTTCAACGCCTGGTGCATAACCGTATTCAGGGTGGCCAGCACATTTTGAATGTAATTGACGGAATGTTTTTAATTCATCCATTGGCAAGTCGTAACCTGTCAAATGTAATAATGAATAAATTAACATTGAACCATGACCGTTAGACAAAATGAAACGATCGCGATCAGCCCAGTTTGGGTTAGTCGGGTTATGTTTCAAGTGGTCATTCCACAATACTTCGGCAATATCCGCCATACCCATAGGCGCACCTGGATGGCCAGAGTTTGCCTTTTGAACTGCATCCATACTTAACGCACGGATTGCATTTGCTAAATGTCTACGTGTAGCCATTTTCTACATTCTCCTATTTAATAAAATTAAGCTGCTCGCCATTTGATCGAGCAACCCATACTAGGTATTTGTTGTTCAGGACCACGGTCGGTCTCAGCAACGTGTTTCATTGCTTCGAATAAATCCCGACGCGCATCCGGTGCGGCCGCTTGTTTTCGACTAGCGTCGAAGCGACCTCGGTACTGCAATTGAAGATCTTTGTTATAACCAAAGAAATCAGGGGTACACACTGCGCCATAGGCTTGTGCAGTTTGTTGTGTTTCATCATAAAGGTATGGAAATGAAAAATGGTGTTCCTGTGCAACACGTTGCATGTTTTCAAAGGAATCTTCTTCGTAATCTGCAACATCATTAGACATGATTGCAACAGTGTTAATACCTAATTGTTTTAATTCGTTGGTATCTCGAACCAGACGATCTAATATCGCTTTTACATAGGGGCAATGGTTGCAAATAAACATAACTAACAGACCATTTTCACCGCGACAATCGTCCAGTGTCCATATTTTACCGTCAGTGCCAGGCAATGAAAAATCGATTGCTGGTAAACCAAAATCACATACGGGTGTTTCCAAACTAACCATAGGCTCTCGTGTTGTTGATGCCGTTTTCTATAAAAACAGACAGTTACTGAAAGGTATTAGGACAAAAGATATTACCAGACAAACTGAAATAAAGCGAGATCACCATGCTTTTAACGATCTAAGTTATAACAAGAATTTGTGAACAGTTCATGTCTGAATAAAGAGTGGCTGTTACTTTTCAGTCAGCACGATGAGTATAGAAAGAGATAAGCAATATCAATAATCAACGCTTGCGGCTATAATCACCCAAACAACAAATTTGGGTAATTTATCCTCTTCTCTCAGACAGACTTGTTTCACTAATTCACACTATGGTTGCAAAAAAAAAAGCATCACGCCCAAAACGATCTTCACGGCTATCGTCAACATCAAAAAAACCATCTTTTAAACAAAAAGTAATGTTGTTTTTGGGCAAGCTTATGTTTGCTGGTCTGGTGCTATTGAGTTTAAGTTTGTTGTTTATGGATACCCATATTCGTAAACAATTCGAGGGCAAGCGCTGGGCGGTTCCGACTAAAGTGTATGCCAGACCACTTGAACTCTATGCAGGTTTACCATTATCACTTGATGATTTAAAAACTGAGCTCCGTGGCTTAGGTTATCAATTCGTTCGGCAAGCACGTGAACCCGGTCAAGCTGAATTTTCCACAACAAAAGCCACTATTAAAACTCGTGGTTTTTTATTTCCTGATGGTAAACAACCTGCTCAAACATTACATTTGAGTTTCGTTAATAACAATGTCAGTTCAATTCGAAATGCACAGGGTCAAACCCTGGCATTAGTCAGACTTGAACCAATCCTGATTGGTGGCATTTATCCCCTGAACAATGAAGACCGTGACTTAATTCAACTCAGCGATGCACCGCAAGGTTTGACCGATGCGTTGATTGCAATTGAGGATCGTGATTTCTACCAACATGCCGGTATTTCCCTGAAAGGCATTAGTCGTGCAATGTGGGTCAACCTTAGAGCCGGTCAGTTTGTGCAGGGCGGCAGCACATTAACCCAACAGCTGATTAAAAACTTTTATCTCACATCTGAACGTAGCCTTGCTCGCAAAGTCATGGAAATTCCAATGGCGATGTTACTGGAGTTACATTACAGCAAAGAGGCGATCCTCGAAGCCTATCTTAATGAAGTGTATTTGGGGCAGGAAGGCTCGCGCGCCATACATGGCTTTGGTTTGGCATCACAGTACTATTTTGCTCAACCGATCGAAGAATTACAGCTCCATCAAGTCGCACTGCTTGCAGGCTTAGTTAAGGGACCATCCTATTATGACCCTCGCCGTCATCCTGATCGTGCCAAGCAACGTCGCGATCTTGTGCTCAAGGTTTTATATGAACAAGGCACTATAGATAAACAACACTATGATCATGCTGTTGCCATGCCAATTGGAGTGGTTAAACAAGCCAGTTTATTAAAAGGTGCTTATCCCGCTTATTTAGATCTGGTCAAGCGTCAATTACGCCAACAATATCGTAATGACGATCTTAGCTCCGAGGGCTTGCGTGTTTTCACCGCACTCAACCCTATTGCCCAGCACAAAGCTGAAACAGCCTTAGTGTCGACCATAAATAAACTCAACAGCATCTACGGTAACAAAGTCAACGATCTGCAAGGAAGTATAGTTGTGGCTGAACCTCAAACGGGAGAAATCATTAGCATCATTGGCGGACGAAATACCCGCTATCGAGGTTTTAATCGTGCGCTTGATGCAGTTCGACCGATCGGTTCATTGATCAAACCAGCTGTCTATTTAACGGCACTCTCTGATAATTACACACTTGTGACTGAACTCGATGACTCGCCACTCAAAGTCACCATGCAAAATGGTCAAACATGGCAACCCGATAATTTTGATCATCAGTCACATGGTCTGGTGCCGCTGCATACCGCCTTATCTCATTCTTACAATCTATCAACAGCACGTTTGGGCATGTCTTTGGGGTTAGATCGTGTTATTGATACCTTGAGGAAATTAGGCGTTACACGTCCAATCGATCCTTATCCTTCCTTATTATTGGGTGCGCAAGGTATGTCATTAGTGGAAGTAGCGACCATGTATCAAACCATTGCTGCCAATGGTTTTCAAATGCCGCTTCGTGCTATTCGCATGGTCACGGATAGTGCCGGCAACGAATTATCACGTTACCCATTTCAATTAAAACAAACCATTGATGCCAATTCCATTCATTTATTGCACTATGCCTTACAAGAGACCGCAAGAATGGGAACGGCGCGTTCGATATATCAAAACTTGCCTGTGGATATTAATGTTGCCGGCAAAACAGGCACCTCAAATGATCAACGCGATAGTTGGTTTGCAGGCTTTAGTGGTAATCGTTTGGCTGTTACTTGGTTAGGCCGTGATGATAATTCACCTTTACCTTTTACTGGTTCGGGTGGCGCATTAAAAGCATGGATCAATTACATGGCTTCAGAACCATTAGAATCGTTCAATTCTGCTGCGCCTGATGGCATTGAATATCACTGGGTGAACTCAATCAGTGGGCTTTTGTCCAATAGCAACTGCCCAGATGCGATACACATTCCCTTTATCATCGGCACACAACCCACGGAGTCGGATCGCTGTGCAGGCAATACCAACAGTGACCCTGTTTCACGATCTTTAGACTGGATAAAACAATGGTTCTAACTCTGAAATACCCTGCTTTTAAGCTTTCCCGTCAACTTGGACTTGTAGTGGTAACAATCTTATTTAGTGCATGTTCAACCATAAGCACGGTCAACCAACCCATTATTGAAGATAAAAGCACTCCAGCTCCGACAGCCAACACAGCTAAATCTGTTCCAAGCAGCGTGACCGGCTCGCCTGCATCCACAAACAACAACACAACTTACGGTGATCCAGAACAAACTCCGTCGATGCCGGTTGTACCAGTAGCACCTAAGACAAATGCACCGTTCAAACAAAATCCTGCTGTCATTGCTTTAATCGATACGGCACAACAACAGCAACAAAAGGGCGATCTCTACTCTGCACAATCGAGCTTACAACGTGCACAACGCATCGCGCCTCGTGATCCACACGTTTATTATGAATTAGCAAGTATTCATCGCGAACTTCATGACTACGATTTGGCTGAACAGGTAGCTCTCAAAGGCATTTCGATAGCACAAGGTCAGCCACAACAACTACGTCGTTTTTGGTCGTTAATTGCACAGATCCGCTCTGATTCAGGCGATATAAAAGGTGCGCGCCAAGCTGAACAACGTGCAAAGCATTACTAGACAACATCCAATCCGGATAAAGAATTGAGTGCCCTTTGAATGCACCGCAGCGAGCTAAAACCTATTCTGCATCAAACGGCTTTTCAGCAAACACTTTCTTACCGGTAATCATCGCTGAAACAAGACCATTACGTTCACGTAGCTCTGAAACCAATACACCAACAAGATGCAAAATAATCGCGGCTAATAGAATATAAAACACATAGTAATGAACCGTAACAAACGGTTTTCTGACATCACGCATTTCTTTATAGGCCGCTTGATCAATGCCTTCTTTTGAATAGGGCTTAACCAAATCAACACTGGCAGCATCAACAGCAACCATTTGTCTGAACGTATTGCCAAACGGTGCCATATACATATCTGTGCCCGCCAGCACCAAACCGGTAATGGCTTGTATCGACATCAATAAAAACAGTAAACCGACCATTAATCGGGCAATCGGGTTATGACCTAAGAACTCAACGGGTTTATTATTTTTAGCACCGTCGATATAGGCTTTCAATTGGGCTTTATATTCGGCTCCGAATGGTAATGCCATTTTCCAGCGGGCAAAGCGACTGCCAATAAACCCCCAGATGATTCGCCATCCTAAATTGATCGCAAATACATAGCCAAAATAGATATGCAGTGTTTTAAGTAAGATTTTGCCATCATCCGTTACGCCAAGTGCTTTCGCATTCAAGATCGCAACCCCAATGGCAATTAAACACAGCACACAAATCACATTGACCCAATGAAAGAGTCGTACTGTTTTGTCCCATACTTGATAATGTGTAACTTGCTCGACCATTCCCATACTCCTTATCACAATTTATCGGATAGTAAACAATCTATCTTATGACAAGCTTAAACTCGATGATATCGCCTAAAACAGTCAAAAATAATAGCTTCGCTTACTCTATACGACAAAACTTGCCAACATTATCAATCAGGCTTGGTGTTATTTCTTCATGTAATGCCATATGATTTTGCCACCATGTACGAAGAAACCGTAACACAAGATCAGGATCTTTATGAAGAAGCGCTTCTCGGCATATTTGTTTAAAGTCTTCGGCTATTTTTTTATTATGTTGGATATAGTGATCAAGCTTAGGATATTCAGCTGCTCGCAAAATACCTTCTTCGGTCTTGGCATGGAATTTCATATAGCTCAGGCAAATTTTAATCGTTGGCATTAAAACCTCTAGCCCATGTCCTTGTTGCAAATAATAATGCAGTGTATTTATGGTGGCTAATACACCTCGATGTTGCTCATCAATAATCGGTTCTTCCTGAAGAAAGGAATCCTGCCAGACTATATATACCCAAACATCTTCAAAATGCAGGTTTGAATTGCTGAAAATTATCGTTGATTGTACTTCCAAGTGAATCAGC
>JARGFJ010000045.1 GCA_029210875.1 Gammaproteobacteria bacterium
CTTGTCAAAAAATACAATTGTTAATGCAGGAGCCGCTTAATGTTTAGCTATCTCAAATTTCGTGGGGATCGGTCAGTATCTAATCCCATCACTATTGACCACAATTCGCTGTATGTAACTGTAAGTATTGGCGTTACTTTTTTTCCAAATACATGTTCAAATAGTGATGAGCTTATTCTTCAAGCAGATAACGCAATGTATTCCGCCAAACGCTCTGGCAAAAATCGCTATCATTTTTATGAGAATTAGCAATACTAGACTCTGCTTATAGCAAAGGACGCACGCTTCAAACACTTTTGGCATTGTTAACCATGAGGCTCTCTGTTCTGGGCGGAGTATGTAGATCTTCCAGGAGTTCTTTAAGACGTTCACATGGTGGCTATGACTAGATTCGAACTAGTGACCCCATCATTATGAGTGATGTGCTCTAACCAACTGAGCTACATAGCCATGTGAAGCAGGGCTCGGTACGTTTCTATAGATAAAAATATCAAGAAGTTCCTGCACTTTTATAACCAGTCGGTCAGCTTAATACCTAAGCCTATACTATTCGAGTAGGAATTATAATCAATCAAACTCTCGCCATAACCATTAAACCATTGCACATAACCATGTACATTATCGCCAATCGGAAAACTCCAACCTAGCTGAATAGAGCCATGATTATCACCAAAGTCAAGATTGTTTCTCGCTAAAATATCAAAGCTATGTTTGCCTTTTTTATACAAAGCGCCGAACTCAAAATTGCCTAAATAGTGGTCAATATCAGGGTTATCATCGTTTTTAGCTGACTCGGGAATTCGCCACCAAGGTTTTAATGAAAAATACCAGTTACCTTGTTCAAAAATAAAGTCCGCATAAACCCTATTCCAACTGCGTGACAGCGAACCAGATTGACCATTGGATTGATGTGAGACACCTGTTCGGATAATTGAGTTATGCAGCCCTAAAATTGATTTATCATTTTTGAAAGATAGCCATATTTCGGGTTCATGATTCGAATCTCGAAATGGAGATGATCCTTGTTTATTAAATTGCTGCCAAAACGAGCGGTTGGTATAGGCCACAAACATGTCACCGATGCCATCAAATAAGCCTCGCGTTACAGGTAATTTCAAACTTATCTGAAACTTGGTTTCCCAAGGCTGAACATTGATCGTCCTATCAGGAAAAGCCTGTTCAAAAGGCTGCTCATTGGGTGAAGCAAGATTATTACTGATCAAAATATAATTTGGCTTATGTGGTAACAATGTGAACGGATTTTGATCGACTCTCTGTTCAAACTTTAAGCGTTGTGTCAGCGCTGATACTTCGGAATATTTTACTCGTTGTTCTTGATTGGTGATACTTGCAAACTCGCTATCTGAGACTTCTTTTTGACAATAGCGACGCAACTCACCGACTGTTTTATTATCGTCTGATTGTTCAAACTGTTGCTGCAAACATTGTTCAAATGTTAGAGCATGAACGCCTTGGATTGGTATGTAAACCAGACTAACCGTTAACAAAGCAAGACGAAGATCCATAAGCTAGAATCAGAAATAAAACACGTTAGACATTGAAGCGGAAATGCATCACATCACCATCTTTAATGATGTAATCCTTGCCTTCCAGACGCCATTTACCCGCATCTTTTGCACCTTGCTCACCTTTAAATTCAACAAAGTGATCATAGCTGATGACTTCAGCCCGAATAAAACCTTTTTGGAAATCGGTATGGATAACGCCTGCACCTTCAGGTGCAGTTGCACCAACTCGAACTGTCCACGCCCGAACCTCTTTTACACCAGCAGTGAAGTATGTATGTAGGTCTAACAAAGCATAACCACTTCGAATAACTCGGTTTAAGCCTGGTTCATCCTGACCCAATTCAGCTAGGAATTCTTTCTTTTCTTCTTGATCCAATTCTGCAATTTCTGATTCTATCGCAGCACAAATAGTAACAATCGGTGCGCCTTCTTGTTCTGTAAATGCAGTTAAAGCATCAAGCAACGGATTATTGTCAAAACCATCTTCAGCGACATTAGCAATATACATAGTCGGTTTGATCGTAATCAGATGAACTTCTTTCAATAATGCTAATTGATCGGCATCCAGATTCATCGTTCTGACCGATTTACCCTGATTCAACACATCGCGAATTTGTGCCAATAAGTCGAGTCGGGCTTTAGCTGTTTTATCGCCACCTTTAGCATCACGCGACGTTTTGGTAATTGCTTTTTCAACACTTTCCAAATCTGCAAGGCATAATTCGGTATTAATGACCTCAACATCATCTAATGGCGAGACTTTATTAGCAACATGAATAACATTGTCATTTTCAAAGCAACGCACGACATGGGCAATAGCATCGGTTTCACGAATGTTGGCTAAAAATTTATTGCCTAAGCCTTCACCTTTTGACGCTCCGGCAACCAAACCAGCGATATCAACAAATTCCATCGTAGTTGGCAATACTCGTTCAGGCTTAACTATTTCAGCAAGGGCATCCATACGTGGATCGGGTACTGGCACAATTCCAACATTAGGTTCAATAGTACAAAACGGATAGTTTTGTGCGTCAATACCGGCTTCAGTAAGTGCATTAAATAAGGTTGATTTACCAACATTTGGCAAACCAACGATGCCACATTTAAATCCCATGATATTTCCTATTGTGAATGTAGCCAGTGCATGGCTTTTTCTAAATCGTCTGACAACACGTCAGGCAAGACACGTAAGGAATTGTCGATTGCTGATAAAATGAGTTGTCGATCAGTCTGTGAGGGTTTGCTGAGCACATAATCAGATACCTGTCGGCTATCGCCAGGATGTCCAATACCAAGTCTACAGCGTAAAAATTCTTTACCACCCATATGAGCAATAATATCTTTTAATCCATTATGACCACCATGACCACCATCACGTTTCAATTTTGCCACGCCAGGCTCAAGATCAAGCTCATCATGAATAACAAGGATATTAGTAAGGGGGATTTTAAAAAAATTGGCCAGGGCAGCAACAGATTGACCGCTACGATTCATGAATAGCAGAGGTTTTAATAAAAACAATTTGTGCCCTGCAAGTTGGCACTGAGCCAATTGACCATGATATTTGTTCTCAACCGTAAAAGTTCCCCCCAAATCATGTGCCAATTGGTCCAGCCACCAAAACCCGACATTATGTCGAGTATGTTCATATTGAGGACCTGGATTGCCCAATCCGGCGATTAACCAGTTAGCCATAAACAACCCCTCAGGAAACAACTTTATTCTTCAGTTGCTGCTTCTTCGCCTTCTTCTTCAGCTTCTACAGCACCACGAGGTGTATGAATGCTAACAACGGCTTGATCATAAGCTGAACGTTCGCCTTCTTCTAAGTGCTCTTCTTGAGAGTGAGATAATGCTGTTAATGTAACGCCTTTAGGCAATACAAGTTCAGACAAGTGAATAGAGTCATCAAGTGCCAATTTAGCAACATCTAGTTCAATATATTCAGGTAGATCTTTTGGCAAACAAGATACTTCAACGTCTGACATCAAGTGAGCAACAATACCACCCGCTTTAACACCAGGCGCTTTTTCTTCACCAATAAAGTGTAATGGTACAACCATCGTCATTGCATGTTTAGCATCAACACGTAAGAAATCAGCATGCATGATTTTCACATCACTAGCTGGATGACGTTGTAAATCTTTTAATACAACTTTAGTTTTTTTGCCATCAATATTTAATGTCAATACATGAGCATAAAATGCTTCTTCAGCAAGATGACGCAAAAATTGATTATGATCCAGGGTGATTGAAACAGGTGTTTCTTCTGCACCATAAACGATAGCTGGAACTTTACCGACATGACGTAGGCGGCGGCTCGCACCTTTCCCCTCGTCAGTACGAAGTTCAGCTTTAACTTCAAATAAATTTTCCATTTTTTTCTCCAAAAAATCATGAACAAAACACAATTTTGTCCATTAAAAATGCCGCCCTTCGGCGGCGCTCTGCCATTCCCGCGACCAGAAATGACATAAAAAAACAACGCCTAAATTATAGTCTCGCTGTTTCTGTTAAATGCGTAATTTTAGCGCAATTAATCCATATACAAGGAGCTAACAGACTCCTCGTTACTAATTCGATACATCGCTTCTGCCAGCATTTCAGCAATACTCAGAACACGAATCTTGTCACAGTCAGCAGCATTAGCCTGCAAAGGAATAGTATTGGTTACAACCAACTCATCCAGGACTGACTTTTCTAAATTTTGAATTGCGGCACCAGATAAAACAGGATGTGTACAGTAGGCAACAACTCGAACAGCACCTTTTTCTTTTAATGCGGCAGCAGCAGCACACAGTGTTCCAGCGGTATCAACCATGTCATCTATCAAGACACAAACACGGCCTTCAACTTCACCAATAATATTCATGACTTTGGCAACATTGGCGCGTGGCCGACGTTTATCAATAATCGCCAGTTCAACATCTAATAATTTAGCAAGCGCGCGGGCACGTACCACACCACCCACATCTGGAGACACGACAACTAAGTCTTGGTATTTATGCTTCCAAATATCGCCCAAGAGAACGGGTGATGCATAAACATTATCAACAGGACACTCAAAGAAACCCTGAATTTGATCGGCATGCAAATCTACTGTTAAAACGCGGTCAGCGCCAACGCCCGTGAGCATATTTGCAACGACCTTAGCCGTGATAGCAACACGAGCTGATCGAGGGCGGCGATCCTGGCGTGAATAGCCCATGTAGGGTACAACCATGGTAATACGTCTGGCGGATGCGCGACGAATTGCATCAGTCATCACCATCAATTCCATTAAATTATTGTTTGCGGGCATGCATGTTGGTTGAACGATAAACACATCCTTGCCACGAACATGGTCCAAAATTTCAACCATGACTTCGCCATCGCTGAATGACTCAACGGTTGCTTTCCCTAGAGGAATATTGAGTACTTTAGCTATATTTTGCGCTAACTCGCGATTGGCATTTCCGGTAAATACCATCATGCTGCTATCTGCGGTACGTTGTTGTAGCTGAAGAAGTCTGTTTTTTGCCACGGTAAAGACGCCGGTTTCTATCAAAAAAACAAAAAAGAATGGCTGGGGTACCAGGATTCGAACCTGGGAATGCAAGGATCAAAACCTTGTGCCTTACCGCTTGGCGATACCCCAACTGATAAATTTAACTCTAACATCTTTGCAGATGCGTCATAACTTAAGCTTGATTATACATGTAATCAATGGTGACTGATTACATGCTTTTGCTACAAACCCATGCCAACCTACTGGCAAATTAGTCATCACTTTTTGCGCTTGCTCCTGGCTTTCAAACCCGGCAAATACACAAGCTCCTGTCCCAGTCATTCTTGGTTTTGCATACTGCTTTAACCAATCCATCGCTTCTGAAACAGGCGGGTAGTTCCGTTTTACTACCTGTTCACAGACATTTCTGCCTTCCCCCGAAAGGAAGCGCGGTATTGTGATAGGTTCGCAATCTCGTGTCAATTCTGGTGACAAAAAAATTTCAGCGGTCGATACATGGCATGCCGGTATAATGACGACATACCATAGCTCAGGCGGTGTTATCTCTGTTAATTTCTCACCCACGCCTTCTGCCCATGCGGCATGTCCACGGACAAAAACCGGCACATCTGCGCCTAGAACAAGCCCTATTTGCGCTAATTCATCGATCGTTAAGCCTGCGTGCCACAGATGATTTAATGCGACTAATGTTGTTGCCGCATTTGAACTGCCACCACCCAGGCCTCCTCCCATTGGTAACTGTTTGTTCAACCGGATCTTTGCACCCTGATCACCGTTAATGTGTTGTTGCAACATGCGTGCAGCTCGCACAATCAAGTTGGAATCATTATCCACACTTGCAATCGGTGTCAGTAGATCTATCGATGCGTCTTCCGTAATTTCAAATTGTAAATAATCACAATAATCTAAAAACTGAAAAGCCGTTTGTAACTCATGATAGCCATCATCTCGCTGTTTTGTAATATGCAAAAAAAGATTAATTTTTGCTGGAGCTGGCCAATCTATCATTCAACCGCATCCCAATCATCAACGATAACTCTTACGCTTAGTTTGGGGTGATTTATAAACACTTTTGCAGGCATGGAATACTGTTTGAATGGGACATAACGCAGGTATTCTATTTGCCAGACACCTTGTTTAAGATAGCTAATTCTACCTTGGTCATCGTATTGAACCTCATCGATGCTATTCATGACATAGGGCAGTCCACGCACCCAGTCACGTAGTGCACTCACAGGCATGTGCACATTTAATGCCTCCATTAACAGTGCTTCGGGTGTTTGTGCCGCCATTTGACTACCATCATCCATTGTCAAAACAACGTGTTTAGAATCACCGTCAAGTATGACGCCACCTTGGGCAAAAGGGCCTGATAACTTGATTTTAAAATGATCATGTTTTTGCTGCCAGTTAAGCCCAGCATTCCAAGCTTCATTATCTTGGCGAATTACCGTTCGTCCCTTAATTTGCCATTTTTCAAGCTGCAATAAAGCCGTCTGTCGTTGTTGCCATAATGTGGCAGGTTCAATTGCTGGCCGTTGTTGCCAAATCGGTACACAAGCCGTAGTCAGCAAAGTAAATACTAATACGCCGGCGATTGAAGCAAGGGTTCGTTTCATTATTGTACAAATCGTCCCATCGTTTCTTTCAGTAGCACATTATCAGGTGCCTGCTCCAAGGCTTTTTGCCAGAGCTGTTTGGCTTGTTCATGTTTGTTCTGTTGCCACAAGACCTCACCAAGATGTGCAACAAACTCTGGATCATCCTGAATAGCTATAGCTTGTTTCAAATAAAGTGCTGCCGCTTCCAATTTACCCATTCGATAATAAACCCAGCCTAAACTATCAAGATAAAAAGGGTCATTAGGACTAATCACTAACGCCTTTTGTATTAATACCAACGCGTCTGAATAACGATCTGTTTTGTCTGCCAAGGTATAGCCAAGCGCATTTAATGCTGACGCATTATTCGGTTCAACCGCTAAAATCTTGTTCAAATCCTGTTCAAGCACATCAAGCTTACCCAAAGGTTCCGCTGTCATAGCTCGCCCATATAGCAACTCGATATCATTCGGATAGGCTGTTAATGCTTCGGTATAGACATTGTAGGCACTTTGATATTCACCACGGTCACGTAGAAAAACAGCTTCAAACACAAAATATTGCTTGGCGCGATCAGGATCTTCATTTCGAAGCAACTTGAGATGCAAACGTGCTTTTTCTAATTGGCCATTATCTGCCAGCAAATTTATATACTTGGTCTGAGCCGCTTGAAAACGTGGACTCGCAGCAGGTACTGATGCATACCAGACCAGTGCAGCTTCAATATTGTTATTTAACTCCTCTGACAACGCCATGAAATACGATGCTTGTTTGCCAGGATCGCCCATCTGCACAAGTTTACTAAAATATTTTTTTGCTAATTCACCATCTCTGTCTTCTAAAGCTAATAAACCTAACGCAAACAGCGCCTCTTCATTATCAGGCTGTTCCAGAGCAATTTGTTCAAACACCGCCCGTGCTTGTTTAATTTTACCGTTTTCTCCTAATAATTTTGCATACGCAAACCGAAGTTCAAGCGATGCTGACTCTTTATTAGCATAGGGTTTTAGCACGGCTAAAGCATCCGTACCTTGATCTGTATTTTGCAGTAGCTCCGCATTAAGAATAAGCGCATCTTCACGATCAGCCTGCTGCTCTAGCACCTGTTTAACATGTGTCAAGGCATCTTCATTTTGTTTAAAAAAGGCGGCCAAACGCGCATAAACAAACAAAGCTTCAGGATTATTGGCTTGATAGGCTTTTAGTTGTTTAATTACATTTAAGGCTTGCTCTGGTTTTGCAAGCTCTGACAAATTATCAGCAACTTGAATCAAATATTGACGTGTACGCTCTGGTGCTAATCCCAAGGCTTTATCAACAGCCTTAACGACACTGTCATACTCATTTCTTAGCATCAAAAATGGTGTTTGCATGATGTAGACATCAGCATCGCCAGGATCAACTTCTATCCAACGTTCTAAAGCACGATTTATACGTTCTTGGTTGCGGGTAAAGTTGGCGACTTGCGTTGATCTTCCTGCCAAAGCAGGCGATTCAACCGTTTCTGCCGCTTTACTATATAAGTCTGCTGCCAGCCCAATTTCACCGCGCTGTCCGGCAATTTCTGCCATTAGAACGTAATAAACGAGCTCTGAATTAAGCGGCAACGGTTTTACTTGCGGCTGACTCTGTTCCACCGTGACTGGTTCCGTCTCGATAACTTGCTCAGCTATTGATTGTGAAGCAGATGAGACGCACGCACCAAGCACCATTGATACACTCAACAAAACCCCAAATTTAGCCAAATAACGGAGTTTCATCGACTGTAAATGTGATAATTCCATAATAAAACGACCTGATCGATTGATTTTGATAGAATGGTGCATTGAATGAACAAAACTAACAAAAACATTAATTAATAATAGCTGTAGAGTCTACCAGCAATTCTATGACAACAAATCATCAAAATATATGCAACTTGTCACCTTCGGCATAAATCACCAAACAGCACCTGTTGCGATTCGTGAACACATTGCATTTAATTGTGATGTATTGCCGACCGCGCTTAACTCGCTAAAACAATGTCCTGGCGTGATTGAAGCAGTGATTGTATCGACATGCAATCGTACCGAAATTTATTGTCACCTTGATGACGATAATGTTGATACTTTGAGCACTTGGTTGCATCAATTTCATCACCAACCTGAAGGTGCTCTATCTGACTATCTGTACTGCCATCAAAATAATGATGCGATTCGCCACTTATTACGCGTTGCTTCCGGTCTTGATTCAATGGTACTCGGCGAACCACAAATTTTAGGCCAAATAAAAACGGCATATAGCCAAGCAGTGAATGCACAATCCGTTGGTAAATCGCTGGGGCGTTTATTTCAACATGCCTTTACTGTTGCCAAACAAGTGCGTACTGATACCGCAATCGGCAATAGTCCAGTATCAGTCGCTTTTGCAGCCGTTAGTCTTGCCAAACAAATTTTTAGTCAATTATCTGAATCAACCGCGTTATTAATTGGTGCGGGCGAAACCATAGAGTTAGCTGCGCGCCATTTAGCTGACAATGGTATTGGTCGCATAATTATTGCCAACCGAACGATTGAACGTGCTCATAACTTAGCGAAGCAATTAAATGGTTATGCCATCAGCTTAAGTGAGTTGCCAGCACATTTAGCAGAAGCAGATATTGTTATCAGTTCTACCGCTAGTCAATTGCCTATTTTAGGCAAAGGTTCGGTCGAACGTGCACTGAAAGTTCGTAAACGTAAACCTATCTTTATGGTCGACATCGCCATTCCCCGCGATATTGAACCAGAAGTCGGTCAGTTAGATGATATCTATCTTTATTGTGTTGATGATTTACACGATATTATCGAAGAAAACTTACAATCTCGCCGCGATGCAGCAGAACAAGCTGAGGAAATTATTGATAGCCAGGTTGAGCACTTTATCGCCTGGTTACGCTCACAAGATGCTGTCCCTGTCATTCGCTCTATTAGAGAACTTGCTGAGCAAGAAAGTGAGCTTTTACTTACAAAAGCAAAAAAACAATTAGACCAAGGCATTGATCCAAACCATGTTGTCACTGAACTGGCTCGAACACTGACCAATAAATTGATCCATGAACCAAGTCGGCAATTGCGTCAATCTGGACTAAATACTGAAAACAATTTGATTGAAGCGGCCAGAAACCTCTTCAATATCAAGGATTAACACTGTGAAAGAATCGATTAAACACAAATTAGAATCACTCGTAGAACGCCATGAAGAAATCAGTGGTTTATTATCTGATCCTGAAACCATGGCCAATCAAAACAAATTTCGTGAACTCTCGCAGGAATACGCGCAACTTGAACCGGTTGTAGTTAACTTTAGCCGCTTTGTAAATTGCCTGAATTCAATTGAAGATGCCAAAGCCATGTTGAAAGAAGATGACGAAGACATGCGTGAAATGGCAAAAGAGGAACTGGCTTCAGCTCAAGCGGAATCAGAAGAGCTAGAGTTAACACTTCAAAAACTGTTACTTCCTAAAGATGAAAATGATGCACGCAATATCTTTTTAGAGATCCGTGCGGGAACAGGTGGTGATGAAGCTGCTATTTTCTCAGGTGATTTATTTCGAATGTATACCCGCTATGCCGAATCACGTCGCTGGGGTGTTGAAGTTATTAATGCACAAGAAGGTGAACATGGCGGCTATAAAGAGATCATTGTTCGTTTGGTCGGTGATGGAGCCTATTCACGTTTGAAATTTGAGTCTGGCGCCCACCGTGTGCAACGTGTGCCTGAAACGGAATCGCAAGGTCGTATTCATACGTCAGCCTGTACCGTTGCTATCTTGCCTGAAGTCGATGAGCTTGACGCAGTCGTTATCAACCCTGCTGATTTAAAAGTCGATACCTATCGTTCACAAGGTGCTGGTGGTCAGCACGTTAACACCACTGACTCAGCCATTCGTATTACCCATATACCAACCGGTATTATTGTCGAATGTCAGGAAGAACGTTCACAACATAAAAACCGTGCCAAAGCGATGTCAGTATTGCAGTCACGCATTATGGCGGCACAACAGGAAAAACAAGATGCTGAACAAGCTGAAACACGTAAATCACTTGTTGGCAGTGGTGATCGCAGTGAGCGCATTCGCACCTATAACTACCCCCAAGGTCGTGTCACCGATCACCGTATCAACTTAACCTTATATAAACTTGATGAAATTATGGAAGGCGCGCTTGATCAGATCATTGATCCATTGATCCATGAATATCAAACTGATCAGCTAGCCGCACTCTCGACTGAAGACTAAGTTTAGTCTGTAAGCTTTAACCAATCTCGCGGTTTAAGAAAATACCGATATAACTGTTCCTCGGCGCTATCTGCTTCAGGTTGCCAGTTATAGCGCCATTTGACTAATGGTGGCAACGACATCAAAATGGATTCAGTGCGCCCCCCTGACTGTAGACCAAACAAGGTGCCACGATCATAAACCAAATTAAATTCAACATAGCGACCACGGCGATATAACTGAAAATCACGTTCTCGCTCACCATATTCGGTATTTTTGCGGCGTTTTACAATCGGTACATAAGCATCAATATAACTGTTACCGATACTTTGTAAAAAGGCAAAACAGTGATCGAAGCCGCCTTGATTAAGATCATCGAAAAATAAGCCACCAACCCCCCGTGGCTCATCACGGTGCTTGATATAAAAATAGTCATCACACCATTTTTTATAGTCTTGATAAACATCTTCACCAAAAGGATCACAGGCATTTTTGGCCGTTTGGTGCCATTCAATCACATCTTGTTCAAAACCATAATATGGGGTTAAATCATAACCACCACCAAACCACCATATCGGTGCTTCACCTTGTTTTTCTGCAATAAAAAAACGCACATTAGCATGTGATGTCGGCACATAAGGATTATGCGGATGTAGCACTAATGACACCCCCATTGCTTTAAAACTACGTCCCGCCAGTTCTGGTCGGTTTGCGGTAGCAGAAGCAGGTAAATCATCCCCGCTGACTTCTGAAAAATTAACGCCTCCCTGCTCAAAGACGGCACCATTAGTTAAAACACGAGTTCGTCCTCCACCACCGCCATGACTGTCACGCACCCAGTCATCTTCAATAAATTGGGCTTGACCATCGACAGTCTCAAGTTGCTGACAGATAGCATCTTGTAACTGCAATAAATAGCGTCGTACCGCATTAATATCAGGTTGATTCATCGCCTTTTCTCCCCAGTTAATGCATGTCTAATCTCAGATGGACGGACAGAACCTGCACATTCTCCCGCCATGATGTAATCGACTTCTGGTAATTGCCATCTAACTTGAAATGCATGTTTTGCCGGTTTCATTCCAGCACGATTTGCACTGGTTGAAATTATTGCTCCACCAAAAGCGCGACATAATTCAGCCGTTTGTTTATGGGCAGTGACACGAACAGCAATCGTGTCGTGTTCACCCGTCAAATACTGTGGCACATCGCAACGTACTGGCAGTAGCCATGTAGTTGGCCCCGGCCATGTTGCATTAAGCTGTTGTAAAATTTCAGATGATACCGGTTCAACAAATTCTTGGAGCTGATTAAAATCAGCGGCAATAACAATTAGTCCTTTTTGCCATGGCCGTTGTTTAATCTTTAACAATCTCATAACTGCATCCTGATCCCAGGGATCGCAACCTAGTCCGTAGACGGCTTCGGTAGGATAAGCAATGACACCACCCTGATTCAGGCTTGTAACCGCTTGTTTTATTCGCCATTGCATAGATTTCTACCTAATAAACCTGAATACTGGATAACAAAAACAACGATACCGCTAAAAAGCGGTACCGACTATTACGCTTGAATTTTCGTCGTTATCCTCGCTGACGTTTTTTCTCCATCATATCTTCAATGAATGGCGTCAATATAATTTCCATTGCAAGCCCCATTTTTACAGCCGGAATAACAATGTTGTTTGGACGAGACATAAACGCATCTTTCAACATCGTTAAATAATACGGAAAATCCGCCATTTTAGGATTTTTAAATCGAATCACAACCAGACTTTCATCAGGCGTAGGAATTTCACGCATTACAAACGGATTTGACGTATCAATTAATGGGATACGCTGAAAATTGATGTGGGTACGAGAAAATTGAGGGGTAATGTGATGAATATAATCAGGCATCCGTTTTAAGATGATATCAATTACGGCTTCTTGTGAATAACCACGGTTTGAGCAGTCACGTTTGATCTTTTGGATCCATTCCAGGTTAATAACGGGTACGACACCAATCAATAAATCAACAAACTGGGCGATATTGACTTCATCAGTCACGACACCGCCATGCAGGCCTTCATAAAACAATAAATCACTATTTCGATCGATTTCTTCCCAAGGTGTGAACGTACCTGCCGGTTGGCCAAAAGGAATACCTTCGCCATCACTATGAATATAAAATCGTCTTTCACCTTTACCTGATTCAGAATAGGTTTGGAACAAATTTTCAAGGCGATCCAGGCAATTTGCTTCAGGACCAAAATGTGTCAACATTTCTCCATTCGCTTCTGCCTTTGCCACGGCTTCACGCATTGCTTGTCTGTCATATCGGTGAAAACTATCACCCTCAATAACAACCGGCTTGACACCACCACGACGAAAAATATCTTCAAATGCGTGCTTAACTGTTGATGTTCCAGCTCCTGATGACCCTGTTACTGCAACTATAGGATGAGATACTGACATTCAGCCTGCTCCTTAAAACGTTAAATTTATGAATTAGTTTTTTTCTCTCTTGCAACCGCTCGATAACCAATATCTGTTCGATAGTACATATCGTACCATGTTATCTGCTTAATCATTTCATAGGCTTTTTGTTGCGCCTCAGCTACCGTATTACCTAATGCTGTAGCACATAAAACCCGACCACCTGCTGTCACAACATGACCTTGGTCATCAAATGCTGTTCCTGCATGAAACACCTTGGATTCAGCACTATCAAGACCATCAAGACCACTGATCACATCACCCTTTTTATACTTATCAGGATAACCACCAGCAGCCAATACAACACCAATTGCTGCACGTGAGTCCCATTGTACTTCCGCTTTATCTAAGTCGCCATCTAATGCAGCTTCGCACAAAGCAAGCAAATCAGATTGTAGTCGCAATAGAATTGGCTGGGTTTCAGGATCACCGAAACGGCAGTTATATTCAACAACACGAGGATTTCCTTCTTGGTCGATCATCAAACCAGCATATAAAAAGCCTGTATATGGACGTCCATCTGCAGCCATACCAGCAACGGTAGGTTTAATAACGTCGTTCATAATACGACTATGAACATCAGCCGTCACTACTGGCGCTGGAGAATAGGCACCCATACCGCCAGTATTCGGGCCTTTATCAGCATTATCACGCGCTTTATGATCTTGTGATGTTGCTAAAGGCAGAATATGTTTACCATCAACCATGACAATAAAGCTGGCTTCTTCTCCTGCCATAAACGCTTCAATAACAACTTGATGTCCCGCATCACCGAAGACATTACCTGACAACATATCGTTAACAGCATCAATCGCTTGCTGCTCAGTTTGAGCAACAATTACGCCTTTACCCGCAGCCAAACCATCGGCTTTGACAACGATAGGAGCACCTTGTTTCTTGATGTAAGCGATAGCAGGCTCAATTTCAGTGAATACACGATATGCCGCTGTAGGAATAGCATGACGAGCAAGAAAATCTTTTGTAAAACTTTTAGATGCTTCTAATTGCGCGGCTGCCTGTGTCGGTCCAAAACAACGTAAACCGGCTTCGGTAAAAGCATCCACCACACCCATAACTAAAGGTACTTCTGGACCAACAACTGTTAAACCAATGTCATTATCCTTGGCGAAAATAACTAAACCCTCAATGTCATCAACATCAATCGCTATATTTTCTACGCCTTCTTCATTGGCACAACCTGGATTTCCCGGTGCAACAAAAACCTGTGTACACTTTGGTGATTGATATAATTTCCATGCTAATGCGTGTTCGCGACCGCCACTACCAATGACTAAAACCTTCATAACTGCCTACCAATCATACAAATATAAACGGACAATGATACCTCAGACACACTTATATATATACTCTTAACAATCTTGCCAGTAAATGCCATGATACTGATTACAAAGCACACTTTTTTGTTTATGGTGATCTCAACTGTATTACTGTGGATACTAAACCTCGCTAAAGGCATGCCATCGACATCGTTATTTTTCTGCACACGTAGCTATAAATATATGCGATACACTATGATCGAAATCAATAAACGAGCTAGTTTTTATCACTTTGCTTGCAGCCAGACTATAATTAAATATTTAATGCGATAAGGTTACTGTTTTGGAACAAAAAATTACCTTCGATCTAGATCTAATCCAACGCTATGACAAAGCTGGACCTCGTTATACCTCGTACCCTACTGCTGTTGAATTTGATCCTAATTTTGCCAGCGTTGCATATAAACAACAGGTCGCATTATCCAATCAACGTGGCGGCCCACTATCACTTTATTTCCACTTGCCATTCTGTGATACCGTCTGTTTTTATTGTGCCTGTAATAAAATCATTACTAAAAATCGTAACCATGCACAACCCTATCTAGCCAACCTTCATAAAGAAGTTGAAATGCAAGCGGCTTTGTTTGACTCTGCTCGCATTGTTGAACAATTACACTGGGGCGGCGGTACGCCAACTTTCCTGAACCACCAGCAAATGCGAGATTTAATGGCTAAAACACGTCAGCATTTCACCTTAGCCGATGATGATATGGGTGAATTCTCAATTGAAATTGATCCACGTGAAGCCGACGCTGAAACCATTGCCGTACTGCGCGAAATTGGTTTCAATCGTCTCAGCCTTGGTGTACAGGACTTTAATCCGACGGTTCAAAAAGCGGTCAATCGCATTCAAAGTGAAAGCGAAACATTTGCCGTTATTGATGCTGCTCGCCAACATGGATTTAAATCGATCAGCCTCGATTTAATCTACGGCTTGCCTCACCAAACAACGACAAGCTTTTTAGAAACATTAGACAAAGTAATTAGCATTGCAGATCCGGATCGTCTGTCCATTTTTAACTATGCTCATATGCCAGAGCGCTTTAAAGTTCAACGTCAAATCAATAGTGAAGACTTGCCTTCACCAGAAGTCAAACTTGATATTTTGCATCACTCAATAGAGAAACTCACTGCTGCCGGCTATATCTATATAGGCATGGATCATTTTGCTAAACCCAATGATGAACTTGCGATAGCACAACGTGAAAACAAGCTTTATCGGAATTTTCAAGGCTACTCAACCCATTCAGAATGTGACCTGATTGGCCTTGGCATTACCTCTATTGGTAGCGTCGGAGATTCATATTCTCAAAATCAACGTACTTTAGAAGAGTATGCTGAATGCATTGCCACTAACCAACTGCCGGTATTTAGAGGCATCACATTACATGATGATGACAAAATAAGGCGGCAAGTTATTACCCAATTGATCTGTCACTTCTCACTCGACACCACGGCTATTGAAGCGAAATTCAACATCACTTTTGCTGACTATTTCGCCGATGTTTACCCACAGCTCGATCAATTTGTTGCTGATGGCCTGATTTATTACAATGCGACAAAAATTGAGGTATTGCCGGTCGGACACCTATTAATTCGTAACATCTGCATGGCCTTTGATTATTACATTCAACACAAAACAGACCAGCACTTTTCAAAAGTTATATAACCAGAAAGAAAGCAACATCTGCTGAACGAAATTTATGGGTACCCTTACTCGTCCTGCTATTGAAGCTTATTATCGTCCTACAAAGAAATAACAGAAAAAAGTTAACAAACACTAAACAAATCGAATTTTTTCTGTATAATAGACTGGATGCCTAGGTGGTGAAATTGGTAGACACAAGGGACTTAAAATCCCTCGCCTTCACGGGCGTGCCGGTTCGATTCCGGCCCTAGGTACCATTATATCAATAGAATCAGCGCCTTATGGGCGCTGTTTTTATTTACCCACCTAAATACCCTTCATTTAGAAAATGCTTAATTTTTAATCAACTCTATCTTTATACCCGTGATCAATGAAAATGCTTGATTATTTCCATAATGAGATCATGATACCCAGATGCTAACGACTTCACTCACACCACAACAAAAATTAACATTAGAATCCCGGCATAAAAAATCTCGTGATAAGCGGGAGTGTGATCGGATCAAAGCGGTTTTACTTTATGATGAAGGCTGGTCGGCAGAAATGATTGCGCAAGCACTCCGCCTCTGACCAATCCCCACAAAAGATAGAACAAAAACAATCAATTAACGCATAATGAAAGGAACTCTCACAGCATTTAAT
>JARGFJ010000046.1 GCA_029210875.1 Gammaproteobacteria bacterium
GTGAAGTCGTTAGCATCTGGGTATCATGATCTCATTATGGAAATAATCAAGCATTTTCATTGATCACGGGTATACATCCTCAAGCCTCGGCCATTGAGCTATATGCTCATCGATCGACTTCTGAACACTTACTTCTTCTTTAATTGTACGCATTAATAGTAAATCCTTTTACTTTATCATTAGCCCATTCTAAATCTTGATCCGTCAGGGTGCCAGCTGATATAGAGAATGCTGTGTAATGTGGAAGTTCCTCACCATCTTCAGCCATATCCCACAGATCTGTATGAGTCAAATGGCTGATTGAATTTGCTGTGTGATTTTCACATATAGCATTCATTACGTCATTAACTATTGATTTTTCAGTTTCATCCATAAAGCTATCATTAGCATCTTTAAGTGATAGATGATGTTTTTGAATAAACCCATGAAAGCTATGTTGTTGAACTGCGATTGCCTTTTCGTCAATAAGCTCATTCAGTGTATTTAAGATATTTTTCGGTACGGGTCCGAACTGCCTTTTTACATACACCTCGTCAGTTATACTTTTACCCGTGTCGATATATGATAATAAATCAGAAAACCACAAAACTTTGTTCAACTTTGTTGCGCCTAACTTCTCAGGTTTCTCAGTAGTCTGATGACAAACATAATGTACTAGTGATTTAAATTTGTTAGTATCCATACTAGCTCCTTATACATAGTTTTAGAAAAATTAATTAGTATACTCACAGAAAATACTATGTACTTCCGTGACTTATAATACACTTATAAATTTATTATTTCATTTTTTTGGCCTTTTCCACCCTTTAACCGTCTTCACCTCAGACTTAGTCAACGTCAACGCATCAGCCGGCGCCGTTTTACGAATAGTCGAACCTGCACCAATAGTAGCACCATCTTCAACAGTAACTGGTGCAACTAATTGTGTGTCAGAACCCACAAATACGCGATCACCAATCACGGTACGATGCTTATTAGCCCCATCATAATTACAGGTAATGGTACCAGCACCAATATTCACATCTGCACCCATATCAGTATCACCAATATAACTTAGATGATTTACTTTTGAACCTAAACCGATGTTAGCGTTTTTGATTTCAACAAAGTTACCAACTTTAGCTTTAGCGGCTAATTTGGTGTCCGGACGTAAACGAGCAAATGGTCCGACCGCACAGTCAACCCCAACTTCGGCATTTTCAATAATACTGTTGGGCAGAATCTGCGCACCTTCAGCTATCGTACTGTTGATAATAATGCAGTTAGCGCCAATCTCAACATTATCGGCAATGGTGTTATTGCCTTCAAAAATGACATTAATATCAATCGTAATATCTTGCCCGGCAGTAATATTACCGCGAATATCAACGCGAGCAGGATCACGAAAGGTCACGCCAGACATCATTAACTCTGTGGCACGTTTTTGCTGATAATAACTTTCCAGCTCGGCTAACTGGACTCGGTTATTAACGCCAGCAACTTCCATCTCATCGTCACAAATAACCGAGTTAATCTCAATACCTTGCTCGACTGCCTGAGCAATTAAATCCGTCAGATAATATTCGCCTTGGGCATTGTTATTATCCAAATTGGCTAAAGCCTGACTCAACCATTGTGCTGGAATGCACATAATGCCAGTGTTCACTTCATTAATCAGTCTGGTCTCATCATCAGCATCTTTTTCTTCGGTTATACACAGCATATTGCCTTCAAAATCACGCACGATCCGTCCGTAGCCTGTTGGTTCTGGCAGTTCAGTCGTTAATACTTTGAGGCTAGTGTTACCACCTGATTCAATCAATGCTTGTAATGTATCAACTGTGATCATTGGTACATCACCATACAACACTAACACTTGCTCTGATGTCAGGAAAAAGTCTTTGGCTTGTTCGACAGCATGGCCTGTGCCTTTTTGTTCAATCTGCATTACTGTACTGATGCCTTGCGCTTCAAGATAAGGTACAACTTGATCTGAACCATTGCCGCAAACTACAGCAAGCTGTGATGGCTTTAATTGAATCGCTGTATCAACCACATGTTGCAATAACGGTTTACCTGCTAAATGATGCATAACTTTGGCTTTGGCAGATTTCATTCGTGTGCCCTTGCCTGCTGCAAGGATAATAATGCTTAGTGACATAGGGTGATTCCAGATACGTGTGGAGATTAGCTGTTTATTCTACCAAAGATTAAACAAAAAAAAGGCCGTCATACTGACGGCCTTTCCTAAACGTGATTAAACATGCAACTTAGTGTTTACCTGTTTTTCTCATACGTTCGATACTACGTAGTTGAGCCAGCGCTTCAGCGAGTTGAACTTGAGCTTCTGCATAGTCCATTTTCGAGTCACGATCTTTCAATGCACGTTCTGCATCAGCTTTAGCTTGTAATGCGGCTGCTTCATCAACATCATCAGCACGCATTGCAGTATCGGCCAAAATAGTAACAACATGGGGTTGCACTTCTAACATGCCACCTGACACATAAAATTGCTCTTCCTTGCCATTTACTAATACACGAACTTCACCTGGTTTAAGGCGTGTCAACATTGGTGTGTGACGCGGATAAATACCCACTTCACCCATTACTGCTGATGCAAACACCGCTTCAACCAATCCAGAAAAGATGGCATTTTCAGCACTTACGATATCGACATGGATAGTCATTGCCATACATTACCCCTAAAAGCTTATAGTTTTTTCGCTTTCTCAACAGCTTCTTCAATGCCACCAACCATGTAAAATGCTTGTTCTGGCAATGAATCGTAGTCACCGTTTAAGATGCCTTGGAAGCCTGCAATTGTATCTTTCAATGAAACATATTTACCTGGGCTACCGGTAAATACTTCTGCCACGAAGAATGGTTGTGACAAGAAACGTTGAATTTTACGTGCACGTGATACAGTCAATTTATCTTCTTCAGATAATTCGTCCATACCCAAGATAGCGATGATATCTTTTAACTCTTTATAGCGTTGTAAAGTACCTTGAACGCCACGAGCCACATTGTAGTGTTCATTGCCGATTACTAATGGATCTAATTGACGGCTTGTAGAATCAAGTGGGTCAATCGCTGGGTAGATACCTAATTCAGCAATTGAACGAGACAATACAACGGTTGCATCCAAGTGAGCAAAGGTTGTAGCTGGAGATGGGTCAGTCAAGTCATCCGCAGGTACATAAACAGCTTGGATCGATGTGATAGAACCTGTTTTTGTAGATGTGATACGTTCTTGAAGAACACCCATTTCTTCCGCTAGTGTAGGTTGGTAACCTACCGCAGAAGGCATACGACCTAATAACGCAGATACTTCCGTACCAGCCAATGTGTAACGGTAGATGTTATCAACGAAGAATAATACGTCACGACCTTCGTCACGGAAGTATTCCGCCATGGTCAAACCAGTTAACGCTACACGTAAACGGTTACCAGGTGGCTCATTCATTTGACCGTATACCAACGATACTTTGTCGATTACGTTTGAATCAGTCATTTCGTGGTAGAAGTCATTACCTTCACGAGTACGCTCACCAACGCCAGCGAATACAGAGAAACCACTGTGTTCGATAGCGATGTTACGGATAAGCTCCATCATGTTTACAGTTTTACCTACACCGGCACCACCAAACAGACCAACTTTACCACCCTTAGCGAACGGGCAAACTAGATCGATAACTTTGATACCAGTTTCCAATAATTCGTTACTTGCAGCTAATTCATCGAATTTAGGTGCTTTACGGTGAATACCCCATTTAACTTCTTCGCCGATGTCGCCTTTTTCGTCGATAGGTTTACCCAATACGTCCATGATACGGCCTAATGTTTTTTGGCCAACGGGTACTTGGATAGTGTCACCGGTGTTAGAAACAGCTAAATCACGTTTCAGGCCATCAGTTACACCCATTGCAATAGCACGTACTACGCCATCACCAAGTTGTTGTTGGACTTCTAACGTCAAGCCTGCTTGTTCGACAACTAATGCGTCATAGACTTTTGGCAGGCTGTCACGTGGAAATTCCACGTCAACGACCGCACCGATAATTTGTACAATCTTTCCAGAGCTCATCTTGCTTCCTCTTTCAATACGTTTGGGCTACAGCCCGTGTTATTTGCTTTATACCGCAGCGGCACCGGCAACAATTTCAGAAATTTCTTGGGTAATTGCAGCTTGGCGAGCCTTGTTGTAAACCAATTGCAAATCATCAATAAGATCACCAGCATTATCTGATGCACTTTTCATCGCAACCATACGTGAAGCTTGTTCACAGGCAATGTTTTCAACAACACCTTGATAAACCAAAGATTCGATATAACGAACTAATAAGTTATCAAGTACATCTTTAGCATCAGGTTCATAGATATAATCCCAATGATGTGATAACTCTTTGCTTGGTTTTTCTGGTTTAGCCGGTAATAACTGCATAATCCTGTTTTCTTGAGTCATGGTATTCACAAACTCATTAAACACTAGATACAAGCTATCAATTCGGCCTTGTTCAAACGCGTCCAGCATCACTTTAACTGTACCGATTAATTCATGAGGATGCGGTGCATCACCCAACTGTACAGCTTGTCCCACAAGTCCTACTGGCAGACGACCAAAAAAGCTGGATGCTTTTTGACCGATTGTACAGACATCAACTTCCAAACCTTTATCAGCTTTTTGTTTGATGTCATTCAGTACAGTTTTGAACAAGTTATTGTTCAAACCACCACATAACCCACGATCAGACGAAACAATAATGTAACCAACACGTTTAGTTTCTTCTCTATCTTGTAAATACACATGTTTGTATTCAGGATGAGCAAAAGCCAAATGTTGGATTACATTATGAATCTTGTCCGCATAAGGACGTGTCGCTGCCATGCGTTCTTGAGCCTTACGCATTTTACTCGCAGCAACCATCTCCATCGCACGCGTAATTTTTTGCGTGTTTTTGATGCTTGCTATCTGAGTCCGTATCTCTTTGCCGCTAGCCATGACTTATGCTCCGATTACCAACTGCCGGTGGTTTTAAAGCTCTTAATTGCATCACGCATTGCGTTAGCGATATCGTCATTAAAGTCACCTTTTTCGTTAATTTTAGCCATCAAGTCAGTATGATTAGATTTCATGTTAGACAGTAACGCAGCTTCGAAAGAACCAACTTTCTCAACATCAACATCATCAATGAAACCTTCATTCGCTGCAAACAATGACACCGACATTTCAGCAATTGATAGAGGCTGATATTGGCCTTGCTTCATCAATTCTGTTACGCGTTGACCTCGTTGAATTTGGCTACGAGTTGCTTCATCAAGATCAGAAGCAAATTGAGCAAACGCTGCAAGTTCACGGTATTGCGCCAAGTCAAGACGTGTACCACCACCCAGCTTCTTAACGATCTTGGTTTGAGCCGCACCACCTACACGTGATACTGACAAACCAGCGTTAATCGCAGGACGAATACCAGAGTTAAATAAGTCAGTTTCCAAGAAGATCTGACCATCTGTAATCGAAATTACGTTAGTTGGTACGAATGCAGATACGTCACCGGCTTGTGTTTCGATGATAGGCAATGCAGTTAACGAACCTGTTTTACCTTTAACTTCACCGTTAGTTGCTTTTTCAACATAATCAGCGCTTACACGTGATGCACGTTCTAATAGACGCGAGTGAATGTAGAAAACGTCACCAGGATACGCTTCACGACCAGGTGGACGACGTAACAATAGCGATACTTGGCGATATGCCCAAGCTTGTTTAGTTAAATCATCATAAATAATTAACGCATCTTCACCTTTATCACGGAAGTATTCACCCATTGAACAACCCGCATAAGGTGCAATAAATTGAAGTGCCGCTGAATCAGAAGCAGAAGCTGCAACGATTGTTGTATGCGCTAAAGCACCGTGTTCTTCTAACTTACGAACCACGTTTGCAATAGAAGAGGCTTTTTGACCAATCGCAACATAGATACATTTAACGCCTGTACCTTTTTGGTTGATGATTGCATCGATTGCAATAGCAGTTTTACCTGTTTGACGGTCACCGATAATCAACTCACGTTGACCACGACCCACAGGGATCATCGCATCAACTGATTTCAAACCTAGTTGTAAAGGTTGGTCAACTGATTGACGAGAGATAACGCCTGGCGCTACTTTCTCAATCGGTGCTGTACCTTGACTTACGATGTCGCCTTTACCATCAATTGGGTTACCTAAAGAGTCAACAACGCGACCCAATAGACCTTCACCAACTGGTACCTCTAAAATACGACCAGTACATTTAACGCTGTCACCTTCAGTGATGTGTTGGTATGAACCTAACACCACGGCACCGACAGAGTCGCGCTCTAAGTTTAACGCCATACCGTATGTGTTACCTGGGAACTCTAACATTTCCCCAGCCATTACATCGGCTAAACCATGTACACGTACGATACCATCGGTTACACCAACAACAGTACCTTCTGTGCGTGCTTCAGTTGCCCCATCAAAACTTTCAATACGCTTTTTGATTAGGTCACTGATTTCTGCTGAATTCAGTTGCATCTCTGTTTCCTCTAAAAACTGGTGCTAATTAATAGCGTGTGCCAGTCTGTTCAGTTTACCCAAGGCAGATCCATCAATAATCAGATCACCTGCGCGAATAATTGCCCCACCTAACAAGCTTTCATCAACACTGCTATTGAGTGTGACATCCCTACCAAAACGTTTTTTCAACGCTGTAGCGATTTTTTGTTCTTGTTCCGGTGTTAATGCTCGTGATGACGTTACATCTGCGACCATTGTTTGTTCTGCTTCTGCTCGTAATTCTTCAAAAATTACGGCAATGTCAGCCAAAATCATAAGACGATTATTTTCAGCTAATAATGCCAGGAAGCTACGACCGTCAACCGACAGTAACTCACCTGCAATATCAGCCAACAATGTGATTACCTGCTCATCACTGACTGCTGGGCTTGTAATTATGGACTGCATTTTGGGATCTGCTACACATAGCGACAAAGTCGCCAGTAAATCAGACCAAGCTTTCAACTCGCTTTTTTCATGTGCAATTGCAAACACTGCATTTGCATAAGGACGAGCGATAGTTATTGCTTCAGCCATCCGAAAGTTCCTCTAGATCCGGCTTACCAATTCTTCTAACAAATCAGTATGCGCTTTGTCATCAATTTCACGACCAAGAATCTTAGCCGCACCAGCCAAAGCCACACTACCTACTTGTGATCTAAGCTCATCTTTTGCGCGATTTGCTTCTTGTTCAATTTCTGCTTTAGCAGAAGTCAAAATACGATCACCTTCGACACGTGCACTGTCTTTAGACTCATCCACAATTTCGTTACCACGACGTTGTGCTTGCGAAATAATTTCATTCGCTTGCTCTTTTGCTTCGTGAATAACTTGTTGTGCACGCTTCTCAGCTAATTCTTGTTCATGTTTACCGCGTTCTGCAGCAGCCAAACCATCCGCAATTTTCTTTTTACGGTCATCAAGCGCTTGCATAATCGGTGGCCACACATATTTCATGCAGAAGCCAATGAATAGCAAGAACGCGATTGCTTGACCGATCAAGGTTGCATTGATATTCATGCCTGTACCTCTTTTTTATCGCAATACTGTTAAAATGTAATGTCTATTAACCAGCAACCGCGAACAGAACGTACATAGCAAGACCAACAGCAATCATTGGTACCGCATCAACAAGACCTGCAACCAAGAAGAAGTTTGTACGCAACATTGGCACCAATTCTGGTTGTCTCGCAGAAGCTTCTAAGAAACGACCACCTAATAGACCTACACCAATCGCAGCACCCAAAGCGCCAAGACCGATCATTAAGGCACCAGCGATGTAAACTAAACCCATATCCATTTTTTTCTCCTAACAAATAATCTAACTATAAAAAATTAATCGTAAAACCTGCTCAAACTTTAGTGGTGCTGATGAGCCATATCTATATAAACAATTGTTAAAACCATAAATATGAATGCCTGCAACATAATGATAAGTATATGAAAAATAGCCCAACCAATTTGTAGCAGACCCGCAAGAGAACCAAGCACCAAACTTGCACTGTACATGGTTGCAATCAGGATAAACACCATTTCACCGGCATACATATTTCCGAACAATCGAAGACCCAAAGAAAACGGCTTAGCCAACAATGTTACAGTCTCTAAGACAAGGTTAATTGGTAGCGCCCATTTACCAAAAGGCTCGAATGATAATTCAGCAAGGAAGCCAGCGGTGCCTTTAATCTTGAAGCTGTAATAAAGCATCAAACCAAACACAACCAAGGCCATTCCCATAGTTGCATTAGGGTCTGTGCTTGGGACAACTTTAAAATATACGTGGTGAGGATCTGCACCAAAAAGAGCAGAAGCGCCTTGTGCTACAGCCATTGGCAGTAGATCGACAGGAATCAAATCCATCAAATTCATCAAAAACACCCAAACGAAGATGGTCAACGCGAGGGGTGCAACCAATTCATTTTTACCACCACTGAAAGACCCCCTAACGGTGTTATTGATAAACTCAATAATCATTTCAGCGAAGTTTTGAACCGGTGTAGGGACGTCGGCAGAGACTGTTTTTGCCACGCCTCTAAAAAACCACATCATCAGTGCGCCAAGTAAAATTGACAGCAACATGGTATCGACGTTAATAGACCAAAACCCCATTTGTGTTGCTTCTTGAGCTGAGGAAGCAAAACCCCACTCACCAGTAGGACTCCAAGTACCCGTTGTTGACTCTATCTGTTTCTCACCAAACGTAAGATTTTGTAGATGGTGCTTAATATAACCTGATGTAGTAATCGTCGTTTCACTTGCCATGTTTGGTTTTATGCCCGATTATAATTTCCAAATAAAACAACCACCTGCATAACGACAAATGTTATCAGCATTAACTCAACTGGTTCAAAAACCAGAAAACCTATGACAAATAACATGATCGTAAATAGCCATCGTTCTGCGATACAGCGGTATGCCCTGCCTAAATTCTTGCTTGCATCTGCTTTTGCATATTTTGCTGCAGCATACAAATGTCTTCTTAGTAAAAAGGTATTAAACAACCCAACGCTCCCGCCGTAAAGGCAGACAAAAAAAGCATTAACACCCTGAAAACTAAAAACAAATAAACTTGTTATCACCAGCACTATAAATTGCACTTTTAACAAATGATTTATAGGTTTAACTCTAACTAAACACTCCATCGTCTCTCGCTGGAATTATTTTGTATATAGCAAGCCACGCATTATATAGAGCTACTGATTAGTGGGTCAATGGAATTTGTTGATTTAAGCCAATCTTTTGGCCAGTTTTCGCAACCCGTCCAAATCATTATAGTCAATGACCAGTTTTCCTTTGCCATTTCTGCCGTGCTTAACAGTGACTTTATCGCCTAACTTATCACTAATTTGTTTTTCAATTTTTTCAAGCTCCTCGATGGTAGCTGTGGGCTTACTAGGCACTCCTTTTATTGGTTTTTGTAAGCGACGAATTAGTTGTTCCGTTTCACGAACTGATAGGCCTTTTTCAACAATATTTTTAGCGGTATCTGATTGCAATTCACCTTCTAACGCTAACAATGCTCTGGCATGGCCCATTTCCAGATCACAATTTTCAACTAAGCGTTTGACATCATCTTTTAAGTTTCTCAACCGTAATAAATTAGAAACCGCGGCGCGTGATCGCCCAACTGCTTCAGCCGCTTCTTGATGAGTCATCGAAAATTCTTCACGTAAACGAAATAAGGCATTAGCCTCTTCCATCGGGTTAAGGTTTTCGCGCTGGATATTTTCAATCAGAGCCATTGCAATAGCACTGCGATCAGATACGTCTCTAACTAAGGCAGGGATCAGCTCTAACTGGGCAATTTTGCATGCACGCCAGCGACGTTCGCCGGCAATAATCTCATAACGTCCATCACCAACAGGTCGGACAACGATTGGTTGAACCAGGCCTTGCGCGCGAATTGAGTCTGCTAATTCGTCTAAAGACTCTTGTGACATATCAACACGAGGCTGATATTTACCCGGCTGAATGATATCCAGAGGAAAATATTGCAAACTATCATCTAGACTTGTGTCATCATCGTGATTCACATCTGATAACAATGCATCCAAGCCCCTACCCAAACCTCTTTTTTTGATAGCCATTCGTTTGCCCGTCTAGTTCGAATTAAGTATTTTTTCTCGACGCATAAACTCACTTGCTAACGCCATATAAGCAATTGAACCACGCGACGTCCGATCATAACTTATAACGGGTATACCATGACTAGGTGCCTCAGCCAAACGTACGTTTCGTGGAATAATCGAGTGAAATATTTTTTTCTGAAAATGTGTAATTAACTGTCTTGAAACTTGATTTGCAAGATTATTACGTGCATCAAACATGGTACGAACCAAACCGCTAATCTCTAAAGCCGGATTTGCTCTTTGTTTGACGCGTTCTATTGTTTTCAGTAATGATGATAAACCTTCCAAAGCATAATATTCACATTGAATAGGAATAATGACACCTTTAGAAGCAACTAAGGCATTAACGGTTAGCATACTCAATGACGGTGGACAATCTATCAGAATATAGTCGTATTTTTCTCGTGTTGACTCCAAGGCCAGACGCAATCGATGTTCGCGTAACTTTACTTCCAGCAACTCAACTTCCGCAGCGGTTAAATCCGCATTGGTGGGCATAACATCAAATGTTAAACCTTCGGGTCTGACGATGGCATCGGATGCTTTAGCTGCAGTTGTAATAACGTCATAACTGCTGACTTCGAGGCTATCTTTATCAACGCCACATCCAGTGCTGGCATTACCTTGTGGATCTAAATCAATTAACAATACTTTTTTTGCACTTTCAGCTAATGCTGCGGCGAGGTTAACGGTAGTTGTCGTTTTTCCTACACCGCCTTTTTGATTTGTCACCGCAAAAATATTGCCCATTCCACTTAGCCTTAATTTTTAATCAACCTAACCAGATGACGTTCTGCTGAACAGTCCGGCACATTCAATTTTACAACATCAACTAACTTAAATTGATCGTTGATGGTACTTAGCTCTTCGGTCGGATAGAGACCTTTCATCAATATTAAATAGCCTGCATCATCGCAATGTCTGCCTGTTAAATCAATAATGTCTTCAATTGTCGCAAAAGCACGTGCCGTAATCATTGCGAATTTAGGAAGTTGCGCTTGTTCAACACGCGCATGTACAACTGTTATGTTTGTTAGTGCCAACTCTGCTTTTACCTGCTGTAAAAATCGCGTCTTCTTTGAATTTGTATCCAATAAGGTTACCGCAATATCTGGTCGGGCAATCGCTATTGGAATGCCCGGCAAACCAGCACCGGTGCCAACATCAAGCAATGAGTCACCCGTTAGATAGGGCACAATTGCCAAGCTATCTAATATATGTCGACTAATCATCTGATCGGCATCACGTACTGATGTCAGGTTATACACCTTATTCCATTTCACCAGCAAAGCAACATAGGCCAGCAATTGTTGTAACTGCCCATCATTTAATGAAATAGATAGCGCCTTACACCCCTGATCTAACTGTTCAAGCAATTTATTATCCATAAATTCAGCTTGCTTCGCGCTGATTGTCACCACGTTTTAGGTGAACCAAAAGTAATGATACCGCCGCTGGTGTCACACCTGAAATACGTGCGGCTTGCCCCAAACTGTTAGGTCGCGTTTGTTCTAGTTTTTCACGTACTTCATTTGATAAGCCACGTACATTTTTGTAATCCAAATCACTCGGTAATCGCGTTGTTTCATGTCTCAACAGCCGTTCAATTTCATTTTTTTGTCTATTGATATAGCCGGCATATTTGGTATGAATAGTCACTTGTTCAGCCACATCATCTGCCACATTAAGCTCTTCACCTGCTAATGACAGCAGGCTTTGATAGTCAACATTGGGGCGTCGCAACAAGTCCAATGCCGAAGCGACTTTATTTAATGGTTCGCCAAGTAATTGCTCAGCTAAGGTTTGATCCACTTTTTCAGGGACAAACTTCATTGCCTCTAAGCGGCTGGTTTCTTTTGCCACCGCTTCTCGTTTTGCAGTAAACACTGCCCAACGTTCGTCATCAACAACACCTAGTTCTCGCCCTTTTTCAGTTAGACGCATATCAGCATTATCTTCACGTAATAACAGGCGATATTCTGCTCGGCTGGTGAACATACGATATGGTTCACGTGTGCCGGCTGTAATCAAATCATCGATCATGACACCCATATAGGCCTGATCACGACGAGGGAACCACTGTTCCAAGCCTCGCGCTTGTAAACCTGCATTTAAACCTGCGATCAGGCCTTGTGCTGCAGCTTCTTCGTAGCCGGTTGTACCGTTAATTTGCCCTGCAAAGAACAAACCTGCCATGTGTTTAGTTTCGAGCCACGGCTGTAAATCACGTGGGTCAAAAAAGTCATATTCAATTGCATAACCTGGCCGCGTGATGTGTGCATTTTCCAAGCCTTTCATTGATCGAACAATGTCATATTGCACGTCAAACGGCAAACTTGTTGAAATACCGTTAGGATAGACCTCACCGCAATCCAAGCCTTCTGGCTCCAGGAATATTTGATGTGATTGCCGGTCAGCAAATCGAACGACTTTATCTTCAATCGATGGACAGTAACGCGGACCAATACCTTCAATCTCACCACTGTACATGGGTGATCTGTCTAAATTATTTCTAATGACATCATGCGTTTTTTCATTGGTATGTGTGATGTAACACGAAATTTGTTCAGGATGATCGGAGCGCTTACCTAAAAATGAGAATACCGGTGTTGGTGTATCCCCCGGTTGTTCTGTTAAACCTGAAAAATCAATCGAATTTGTCGCTATGCGTGGTGGCGTACCTGTTTTTAAACGATCAACTCGAAAAGGCAAAGCACGTAAGCGTTGAGACAATGCAATTGATGCAGGATCGCCTGCACGACCACCTTGATGATTTTGTAATCCAATATGAATCAAACCACCCAAGAAAGTACCTACCGTCAACACCACGGTTTTGGCAGAAAAACGTAAACCGGCTTGAGTTACAACGCCAACAACACGATCATTTTCAACAACCAAATCATCAACAGTTTGTTGAAATAAATAAAGGTTTGGCTGTTTTTCTAAATAACTTCTTACTGCTGCTTTATAACGAACACGATCGGCTTGGGCACGCGTTGCTCTAACAGCAGGACCCTTACTCGCATTCAAAATACGAAATTGAATACCACCTCGATCTGCAGCTTGAGCCATGATACCGCCTAATGCATCGATTTCTTTAACCAGATGACCTTTTCCGATCCCACCAATCGCTGGATTACAACTCATTTGACCCAAAGTTTCGATATTTTGAGTTAGCAACATGGTCTTAACACCCTGCCGCGCAGAAGCTAATGCAGCCTCTGTTCCAGCATGACCACCGCCAACAACAATGACATCGTAATGATCTTGGTAACTCATAAAACACCAAACAGCATAAAATTAATGATCGTGCATTTTATCATGTATGTCATAATATAGAGTTAAATGTTTCGCATTTTGCTTTTTATTATGATGCTTTCTAAGCTGCTGAACTCAAACATAATTCAATCAATCTGGTCGTATACACGGCTTTTTAGGAAAAACTTGGAATGAAAAAAAACACCGGCATAAAACGACTCTTTTGCGCCTCGCTCTACTCATGGCAGGGTTTTCGCTCTGCATTAGCCAATGAATCAGCATTTCGCCAGGAATTTGTTGCGGCAGTAATCTTGGTCGTATTGAGTCTTTATCTTGATGTCACAGGATTTGAACGGCTTGCAATGATCAGCAGTTTAGCCTTAATTCTGATAGTTGAATTGTTAAACTCTGCTATAGAATGTGTTGTTGATCGTGTCAGTATGGATCGGCATACCCTCTCTGGTCGTGCCAAAGACTATGGCTCTTTTGCTGTGTTAATAACCTTATTAATTGCAATAGCGACATGGGCCTTAATTTTAGTTAATTAACCTGAGATCGGTTTAAGAGACGACCATCATCTTAAATTCTTCACTAGTAATTTTCAGTGATGGCTTGT
>JARGFJ010000047.1 GCA_029210875.1 Gammaproteobacteria bacterium
CATTAAATGCTGTGAGAGTTCCTTTCATTATGCGTTAATTGATTGTTTTTGTTCTATCTTTTGTGGGGATTGGTCAGCGTCGAACACATTCGTTATTCAGGTTCGTTGCTCAAATATTCGTTCTCGGAATATAAACAGAAAAAAGGCGTCACCTTGGTTGAGTTTGACCAAACGGGTTTGGTGTCTCATCAGCTTTACCGCTTAAACCCAAACATGATCTACGTGTATTAGAAGGCACCTTAGCTGATATTTTACAAAACGCTAAAACTGACCCGCATAACGACGATTATTTGCTGGTTAAACTGACAGATAAACACGATATTTTGGATCCGATGGGTCAATTGCATCAGGTCCATCCCAATACATTACAACTTGAACGCACTCAATTTACATTCTCAAGTGGCAGTCGATTAGTGGCAGTCGATTAGTGGCAGATGTAGGGCTGAAACGTACGGAACAACAAGTATTTACCGATTTTTTTGAACAAGTCACAGGCAATGAACTAAGCGAAGTACAACAAGCGGTGTTACTTGACATAATTCAACAGGTAAAAACAGCGAATGAGGACAGAACATGAAACTGCACTCATTAGAAATTCAAGCCTTCGGACCGTTTGCTAAAACCGAAACTATCAACTTTAATGACTTGGGAGAAAATCCTTTATTCTTGATTGATGGCCCAACAGGGGCAGGTAAGTCATCGATTTTACATGCGATTTGTTATGCCTTATATGGCGAGACGACCGATCAATTCCGTCAAGTGATGGTATTGCCCCAAGGCAAATTTCGCGATTTATTATTAGCAAAATTGGATGATCGGTAAGAAATCTTATCGACCTTGTTTCAAACCCATATCTACAAACAGATTGAGCAAAGCCTAAAAGACAAAGCGAGCAAGCCAAACAAGCAGCCCAAAGCGAACTTCAAACAGCCAATAGCAACTTAAAATCGGCTGAAACATTACAACAGGCATTTAAAGCACTCGACGACACACAACAGCAATACAGTGATTGGCAAAAACAAGCACAGGCAATAACAGTAACTCGACAAGCGATTGTAAACGCTGAAAAAGCCTTGAAAATTGCGTCCCTGTGTGGCAAAGATTGCACGCTTTAAATAGCGATAGTGTGGCTAAACAAGCTGAAATCGAACTGGCAAACACGCAACTTCACGACAACGAACAGCAGCTTATTAAGGTGCAAGCTGAGTTTGAACAGGCTGAAAAAGATCATCAACAACGTGATGACTTAAAAGCTGAACTGGTGAAGTTAAACAGCTATAAAGACAGTCTGACCAACATTGTCCAATTTGAAAAAACAGCCCAGTCTGCCAGTGCCAATTATGACCAAGCGAACAATCAGCAAACTGAAAACAAACACACCATTATAAATTCAAGAGACACAGTACTAACGTAAGGTTCTGCTGAATAGGTTTAATGCCAACTGATAACCCAAACTTGCTGTTTGAGCATCATAACGACCACCATCGCCTTCATCACGCATGAAGGCATGACCAGCATTAAATTCATGCCATGTAAAGGTGATATCTGTTTCGTTTAATTCTTTGTAAATTTTAGCAAGGCCAGCAGGGGGGATATGGTTATCCTGCTTGCCCCAAATCATCAATAATTCACCTTTAATATCATCCAAACGTTCCATGCTGTGTTGGCCAGGCTTATTAGGGATTTTTTGAATATGAAGATCGGTACCGTAAAAACAGGCAGTGCCTTTAACTTCGGGCTGTAAGGCCGCACGAAATGCCAAGTGACCACCAATACAGTAGCCCATGGCACCGATATGACCATTACACCAGGCTTGTTGTTTAACAAACTCGATCATAGTGACATTATCAGAATCATAAGCCTGAACATCTTTGGCTTCTTTATCTGCGTTGCCTTTCTCACGACCAGCATTGTCATAACCCAGTACCGTGCCAATAGGGTTTAATTCATGGAATACTTCAGGCACTAACACCGCATAACCATGGCTAGCCATATAGCGAGCTGCACGCTCAATCGGGCCGGTTTGTTGAAATATTTCTGAATAAAACAAAATAACAGGATAGCTACCCTCACCAACTGGGCGATGAATATAAGTACGCATAACACCTGTTGGTGTATCAAGATCGGCAAAATCGCTTTGAACTATCATAGTAGACTCTCAGAATTGTTAAGGGTAATTATCAATGTTGAAGTATAAAAAAGTCATAATTGTACAATAATTTTTGTTATTCATCATTGATAACAGAATTAAAAAATATCATATCTATTGGCAGCTGACTTAGTCATACAAATTCAATTGATTCAGCTGTGTTATGCACGAATAGAATGAACTTATCGATAAGTAATAACGTCCATTTACTATGAAGTTTTGTTATTCAAGAGAGTGTTTGTGAATAAGTTCAATGAATTTTATCGAAAAGAAAACCGACGTATACAAGAGCGTCGTACAGGATCTCGTCGAATCATTAAACATGCATTTGGTAGTGAAGCATGGAAACAAGCTGTGCAGGCAGCATATGTATTTTGGCCCAAACAAGATAGACGCGTTCATGAGCGCAGAACTCGTGCACGCCGCGTAGCAGAACGACGAACTGGATTAACAAATTATCGTCGTTACTCGCAGCGCCAGTTAGACTTGAGACGAAACGGTCATGGACAAAGACTGACCTCAGAAGAAATTAACATGCTTACTGAACTGAATAGCCGTTCTTAACGGTAGATAGCACCCACAATTTGAAATTAAAACGATCTGCATCGTTGATAGTATCCATACCAACTATCTAACACAATGCAAATGTCTCATTTAAATGGTGTGTGCAATCTTATGTTCATGCGTCTCACCAGCTTGATTGATACGCGCCCACATTTTTTCGCGAATGTGGAAAGCGACTGTATTTACAGCTGGTTCAACAATTGCCATTGCACTACCGAACAAAATACTACCCGTTATTACGTAACCGACAGTTAATCCTGATGTAGTTTATTGATTAGTAAAGGTATTTCAGTTGGGTGTAGCACCGTATGATGTGGATTAATTCCCAACTCAGCATCCAGTGGTTGTTGATGCTGGATCCACACCGAAGTAATGCCACTGTTGTGCGCGCCAGCAATATCAGAGGCAAGACTATCACCGACATGAATCACTTCATGAGCTTTGCAATTAGCCAGTTTAAGTGCCTTATCAAAAATAGACCGAGCTGGCTTTTCCTCAGGTTCTTGACCACCAATAATGATGTGATCGACATACTCAGCAAGCTTCACTCGTTCAACTTTGGGGATCTGTGAAAACTCAGGGCCATTAGTGATAACCACTAAAGTAAACAACTTACGAGCCTCGACTAAGAACGTTTGAATGCCGGGGTAGAAATCAAAGGCATTGAGACGATTACGATCAAACTTGTCTTGAAGGGCTTGAGCTGTCTCATCGCTGACATTATTCACGCCTCGTTCAGCCAATAAGTCACGAATTAACTGTATCCGAAATGCTTTCTCGCTTTGCTGCTCAATAATAGGCATATAGCGAGCGCGCTGCTCGTTATTCCATTCACGATAAATACCTGTGACATAGTGATTAGCAAAGACATTGCCATTTAGATCTGAGCCATACTGCAACTCGACATGCTTCGCCATTAATTGTTTTGCCCGTTCATTCGCTCCCAGTGTGTCACACAAGGTTTCATCTAAATCGAGGAACAGGGCTTTCAGCATTTGTTAGTCCAGAAAAATACGTAAGGGTGGTACCAATAATAACAAAAACAGGACAACATGAAGGCAATATAAACAATGGTTTTTAAATGAAATAAGCGTCGAAAATACCCAGGTTACTGTTGCAACGCAACTTCCAAATAAAATTCCTACTGAGAAACAGAGTATTATTCTTGTCCAGTTACTGGAAAAAGTGACTCAGGAAGGGATTTCTTTGGGTAGCTAGTGATGTTGATCGGGGGATTACATCTCTTGTTGGTGTAGATGATCATAAGCATACCTTTGGTCGCAGTCTGAGAGCTGCTGATGTGGGCTTTGAAGACAGGCAGGATCTATTGGGACATAAGAACGGAAGTATAACGACTCATTATTGTTGAAACTTGAACGAGTCAAACCGCTCAGATAGAGTAACTTCAGTAAATTCTATAAACAGCAATTTGTTATACAAATAAAAAAGGCCACCTCTCGGTAGTCCTTGATATATGGCGCGCCCGGCACGATTCGAACGTGCGACCGCCTGGTTCGTAGCCAGGTACTCTATCCAGCTGAGCTACGGGCGCTATCTATCTGATTTTAAAGTTATAAAAATAAAAACAGCCAACCAAACATGATTAGCTGTTTTATTTTAAAAATGGCGCGCCCGGCACGATTCGAACGTGCGACCGCCTGGTTCGTAGCCAGGTACTCTATCCAGCTGAGCTACGGGCGCTTAATTTCTATAAGCGTAATAATGGTGATATGAAACCAACATTATTATTTAATGGCGGAGAGCGAGGGATTCGAACCCTCGATAGGGGTTAGCCTATACGCCCTTAGCAGGGGCGCGCCTTCAGCCGCTCGGCCAGCTCTCCACATCAAGCCGACTATTATATCATCTGTTTTTTAATAAGCTAGTAAAAAGTTACTTTTTTAGCCTAGATTTGGCTGATCTTTTTCAGCTTGAATGCGGTCGTAGATTTCTTCACGATGAACTGATACTTCTTTAGGAGCATCAACGCCGATTCTAACTTGATTTCCTTTGACACCTAAAACGTTAACGACTACATCGTCACCAATAATAAGTGATTCACCAACACGTCTGGTAAGTATTAACATAGTATTCTCCATAATATTTAAAGATAATCATTTCTTAAGTCAGAAAGGATATAGTTTAAGACGGTGCATGATTTTTTCATTATTTTATATATGAAATAATGAATAATTTACCATGAATTATTCCCATCATAGGACAATTATACCTCCCCTTGATGGGGTTGTAATAAAAATGTCATATTTTTACGTAAATATATAGGGTTAGAATTAGTCTTTGTCCAATTCAAATGCTCTATGGAGCGATCTAACACCTAATTCTAAATATTTTTCATTAACGACCACAGATATTTTTATTTCTGAGGTAGAGATCATGCTGATATTAATATTTTCTTGTGCCAGCGCTTCAAACATAGTGTTGGCTATACCCGCATGAGAACGCATGCCTACACCCACAACTGAAATTTTAGCAATTTTGTCATCACCTGTGACTTCACGCGCACTTAAAAAGTTCGCTGTTTGTTCGAGTATCTCATAAGCGATTTTATAATCGTTGCGGTGTACAGTGAAGGTAAAGTCAGTCGTACCATCATGACCAGTATTTTGAATAATCATATCGACTTCGATATTTTTTTTTGCAATTGGGCCAAGAATTTTTGATGCAATACCTGGATGATCAGGCACCCCTAAGATTGTTAATTTTGCTTCATCTCGGTTGAAAGCGATACCTGAAATAACAGCTTGTTCCATAGTGGGGTCCTCTGCCGCGATTAGTGTGCCCCCGCCTTCAGTAAAGGAGGAGAGTACACGTAGCGGTACATTATATTTGCTGGCAAATTCGACGCTACGAATTTGTAATACTTTTGCTCCGAGACTTGCCATCTCAAGCATTTCTTCGAATGTGATTCGATCTAGACGGCGGGCTTCAGATACGACGCGTGGATCGGTTGTATAAACACCATCAACATCAGTATAAATTTGGCACTCGTCGGCTTTTAAAGCAGCGGCTAATGCGACGGCTGTTGTATCTGAGCCTCCACGACCTAATGTTGTGATATTGCCTTGTTCATCGCAGCCTTGAAAACCGGCTACGACCACAATTTTTCCTTGTGCAAGATCGGTACGGATTTTGGTATCATCAATTTCCATGATACGTGCTTTGTTATGGCTATTATCCGTCAGAATTCTGACTTGACTACCTGTATACGAGTTAGCTTTAACGCCTTGTTGTTCCAATGCCATGCAAAGCAGGGCAATGGTGACTTGCTCACCGGTAGATAACAGCACATCAAGTTCACGACCATAAGGTCGATCATGAAGTTCATTGGCTAATGCAATGAGGCGATTAGTTTCACCACTCATAGCAGAAACCACAACAACCAGATCATCACCTTGTTGTTGATGTTTGATTAGTTTTTTAGCGACTTCTTTAATGCGATCGACTGTGCCGACGGAAGTACCGCCATATTTTTGTACAATTAATGCCATATCTTAATTTTCCAACTTAGCGCTGATCCAGTCCTTAATTGAATCTAATGCGGCGGGGAGATGTTCGGGTTGGTTACCACCACCCTGAGCCATATCGGGACGGCCACCTCCTTTTCCGCCAACTTGTGATGCTACGTGCGCGACAAGATCACCGGCACGAATACGATCAGTGACATCTTTGGTAACACCTGCAATCAGGGTGATTTTGTCATTTTCGATTGTAGACAAAATGATGGCGGCACTACCCAGTTTATTTTTTAATTGATCAACGGTATCACGTAAGGATTTAGTATCGGCACCCTCAAGTTGTGATGCTAGTATCTTGATTCCTGCAATATCTGTAGCTGAATCAGCTAAATCACTTCCGGCACTTGATGCTAGTTTACGCTTAAGTGCATCAAGTTCTTTTTCAAGTTGACGTGTACGTTGTACCAGTTGATTTGCTTTTTCTTCGATATTATCTGGTTTTGCTTTTAATAAACGTGATAACTCGTTCAGACTGTTTTCTTTATTTTCAATAAAATCAAGTGCACCTTCACCAGTTACAGCTTCGATACGACGTACACCTGAAGCGATACCTGTTTCAGAAATGATTTTAAGTAAGCCGATGTCACCAGTGCGACTAGCATGGGTACCACCACATAATTCGGTTGAGAAGTCACCCATACGCAGTACACGTACTTTTTCATCGTACTTCTCACCAAACAGGGCCATAGCGCCAGATTGTTTGGCTTGTTCCAAATCCATAATGTTCGTTTCGACAGCATGATTTATTCTGATCTGCTGATTTACCAGACGTTCAATTTCGTTTAATTGTTTAGCTGTAACAGGCTCAAAATGTGAGAAGTCAAAGCGTAAACGTTGTGCATTAACAAGTGAGCCTTTTTGAGTGACGTGATCGCCCAATATTTTTTGTAAAGCAGCATGTAACAGGTGAGTAGCCGAGTGATTTAAGGCTGTTGCCTGACGTTGTTGTTCATCTATATGAGCAACAACGGAGTCACCAACATACACTGTGCCTTTTTGACATTTGCCGATATGGGTAAATGCTTTACCTTGCTTACGGGTATCGTCAACATTAAAAGCAGCTTTGTCAGATGTTATGATGCCTTTATCGCCTGCTTGACCACCTGATTCAGCATAAAAAGGTGAATGTTCTAATACAATGATACCTTCTTGATTTTCATCCAGATGGTCGGTGTGGGCACCATTAACTAGAATGCTGGTGATAATGGATTGTTCATGCGCATTGTCATAACCATTAAATATAGTTTCACCATCTATAACGATACTGTCGGATAAACCACCTGAAAATTGACCAGCCGCGCGTGCTCGATTGCGTTGATCTTCCATACAGCGTTCGAATCCGGCGATATCAATCGTTAAGTGTCGTTCACGAGCAATATCTGCCGTTAAGTCAATTGGGAAACCGTATGTGTCATAAAGCAAGAATACAGTTTCGCCCGGTATTTCATTGTCTGATAAATCTGCAATAGCTGTTTCCAGAATTTTTAGACCGTTATCCAAGGTATCTGCAAAGCGTGCTTCTTCTTGTTCTAATGCCCGTTCGACAATAGCTTGAGCTTTAGCTAATTCTGGAAATGCATCACCCATTTCAGCAACCAGAGGTGCCACCAGCTTATAGAAGAAGGCTTGTGTGAGACCAAGCTTATGTCCATGACGAATAGCACGACGAATAATACGACGTAATACATAGCCTCGACCTTCATTTGAAGGTTGCACACCATCAGTAATCATAAAGGCACAAGAACGAATATGATCTGCAATAACACGCAATGATGTATTGGTCGGATCTTGTGCGCCTGATAATTCCTGAATAGCACTAATCAAACGCTTGAATAAATCAATGTCGTAGTTGTTGTGAACATGTTGCAATACAGCGGCTAGACGTTCCAATCCCATACCTGTATCAACAGAAGGTTTGGGTAGCGGGGTTAATGTACCATCAGCAGCACGATCATATTGCATGAACACGAGGTTCCAAATCTCGATGTAGCGATCACCGTCTTCTTCGGGTGTGCCAGGCGGACCACCGGCAACATCTTCACCATGGTCATAGAATATTTCAGAACATGGGCCACATGGACCTGTATCACCCATAGACCAGAAATTATCTTTGGCGCCAATGCGTGATAAACGAGCAGGATCAACGCCAATTTCATCAATCCAAATTGATGCTGCTTCATCGTCTTGTTCAAACACAGTCACCCATAATTTATCAGCAGGAAGAGCAAGTGTGACAGTCAGAAATTGCCATGCGTATTGAATTGCTTCACGTTTGAAATAATCACCAAAACTGAAGTTACCGAGCATTTCAAAAAAAGTATGATGACGAGCGGTATAACCAACATTTTCCAGGTCATTATGTTTACCGCCAGCACGGACACAGCGCTGCGTTGTGACTGCTCGTGTATATTTGCGAGTTTCCAGACCAAGAAATAGGTCTTTAAACTGAACCATACCTGCATTGGTAAACAGTAAAGTAGGATCGTTAGCGGGAACCAATGGGCTACTTGCTACTATTTCATGATCACGTTGCTGGAAAAATTCCAGAAATAATGTACGGATGTCAGCGCTAGTTTTCATAGATTTATTTAACTGTTAAAACTTTCTGTTATTTGCTCATGAGTAAAACCACGATAGTGTAAAAAACGTTGCTGTTTGGCACGTTGTTTAAAATCATCGAGCTCTTGCTCTCCAAAACGTTTGCAACGAACACTGGCTGCAAGCGAAAACCAATCAATATCTGTTTGTTCAAGTGCACTATTGATTATGTCAGTAGCGACACCACGTTCTTTTAACTCTTGTCGAATACGTTGAAGCCCGTAACCACGATGAGCACGATATCGCAGATAATTTTGTGCAAATCGCTCATCACTTTGTAAGTTGGCAGAGGCTAATTTTACAAGTAGCGCATCGATCTCATCAGAGTCGAACTCAGCTTTTACTAATTTTGACTTTAACTCTGCCGCACTATGCTCACGTCGTGCTAACAAACCTACAGCACGTTGATAAAGCGACTGCTTTTTCACACCTCGATTTCATCCTCAATAGGCGCGTTTTGCTTGATTTTCTTAGGTAACATAATCGCACGAATTTTGGCTTCAATTTCATCTGCCATTGCCGAGTTTTCTTTTAGATAGGCGCGTACATTATCTTTACCTTGCCCGATACGTGTTCCATCGTAGCTATACCATGCACCAGATTTTTCAACGATGTTTTCTTGAACACCTAAATCGATCAGTTCACCTTCATGTGAAATACCTTCACCATAAAGAATATCGAATTCGACCTGTTTAAATGGCGGCGCAACTTTGTTTTTAACAACTTTAACGCGCGTTTCATTACCAAGAATTTCATCACCTTTCTTGATCGCGCCAATACGGCGAATATCAAGACGAACAGAGGCATAAAATTTAAGCGCGTTACCACCGGTTGTTGTTTCTGGGCTACCAAACATAACACCGATTTTCATACGGATCTGGTTGATGAAAATAACCAGAGTATTGGAACGTTTGATGTTAGCGGTAAGTTTACGCAATGCCTGAGACATCAGGCGTGCTTGTAAACCCATGTGGCTATCGCCCATGTCGCCTTCAATTTCAGCTTTTGGTGTTAATGCTGCAACTGAGTCGATGACAACAATATCGACAGCGCCAGAACGGACTAACATATCGGTGATTTCTAAAGCTTGTTCGCCAGTGTCTGGTTGAGATACCAACAAATCATCGATGTTGACACCTAATTTTTGTGCGTATAAAGGATCCAGGGCATGTTCAGCATCAACAAACGCAGCCGTTCCGCCTAATTTTTGCATTTCAGCAATGGCATGCAAGGTTAATGTGGTTTTACCGGAGGATTCCGGGCCATAAATTTCAACAACACGACCACGAGGTAAACCGCCAATACCAAGAGCGACATCAAGACCAATTGAACCGGTTGATACAGCATCAATATCACGCGATGCGGCAGAATCACCTAATCGCATTACTGCACCTTTACCGAATTGTTTCTCGATTTGACCGAGTGCGGCTCCTAATGCTTTCTTTTTGTCATCGTCCATTTTTGCTTAGCCCCTGAGTCTGGTTTTATAAACACGCGATTATCCCATAGATAACTATTAGGCTCTAGCGTTTTTAATGATTCCTTGCAAAGCAAAAGCGACAGCTTGTCGTCTAATGTTTTCTCTATCACCATTAAACTGTTGGTGCTCGGTTTGAGTATCAGTATTTTTGCTTGCCCAGGCAAACCAAACGGTGCCAACAGGTTTATCTTTCGAACCACCACTTGGACCTGCAATGCCTGTAATTGCGACGCTGATGTCAGCGCCTGATTGAACTAACGCACCCTCAGCTAGTTCTGTAGCGGTCTGTTCACTAACTGCGCCAACTGTTTTAAGCGTCGCTGTTGAGGTTTTTAATAAACCTTGTTTTGATGCATTACTGTATGTCACAAAACCACATTCAAACCATTGAGAGCTGCCGGCTATGTCGGTGCAGCACTTGGCTACCCAACCGCCAGTACAGGATTCCGCACACGCTAAACGCCACTGTTTTTGAGATAAGCACTGACCTACCTCGTCAGCAAGTTGATTAAGAACAGCATCAGAAATTATTTGCATGATATAAACTATTAAATATGACTAAAAAGATGACTAAACAACAAAATCATACTCCAATGATGCAGCAATATTTAAGGATTAAAGCTGAAAATCCTGACTATTTGCTATTTTATCGCATGGGCGACTTTTATGAGATGTTCTATGACGATGCTCATAAAGCCGCTGAATTACTCGATATCACCTTAACTGCACGTGGATGTAGTGATGGCAAACCGATCCCGATGGCGGGTATTCCATATCATGCCGCTGATAGCTATTTGTCTCGCTTAATCAAAATCGGTGAATCGGTTGCGATTTGTGAGCAGATCGGAGATCCCGCAACCAGTAAAGGCCCAGTTGAGCGCCAAGTTGTTCGTATTTTAACACCGGGCACTTTAACCGAAGAGGCGCTATTAGAAAGTCGTCATGACAATTTATTAGTCGCTATTTCTCAAGATAAAGGACGCTATGGCATTGCTACTGCTGAATTAAGTAGCGGACGATTTACTGTTAGTGAAGTTAATTCTCTTGATGCGTTATTAGCAGAATTAGCTCGGCTGCAACCGGCTGAAATTCTGATTGATGAATCGGAATATGACAATTTAACTGTATTTTCAAAAACTATTCGTCGACTAGCACCGTGGCATTTCGAGCTGGACGTTGCAAAACGCCGCCTGTGTGAGCATTTTCTTGTGCAAGATTTACATGGTTTTGGCTGTGAAAGTTTACATCTGGCAGTCATTGCCGCTGGCTGTTTATTGCATTATGCACAAGAGACGCATCGTACAGCGTTGCCTCATCTCCGTGGTTTGCATATTGAATATGCTGGCGACACTATACAACTTGATCCGCAATCACGACGCAACCTTGAATTAGAAACAAATTTATCTGGTGGACGTAGCAATACCCTGTTATCGGTGTTGGATAAAACCGTCACAGCGATGGGCGCGCGTTTATTAAAACGTTGGTTAATGCGACCATTACGTCAACATCAGAACCTCAGACATCGGCAGCAAGCCATTCAACAATGTATTGATTTAGAGCTGATTTCCCCCTGTCAAACAGTACTGAAAAATCTGGGTGACATTGAACGCGTTTTGACGCGTATAGCCCTTAAAACAGCACGCCCTCGTGATTTTATACAATTACGCAATACGCTGGCATTACTGCCAGAGTTACACGAACTATTGTCTAACGTTGATGTATCGCGCTTAAATCAACTTGATCGTGAATTGGGTAACTTTCCTGAATTACATCATTTACTTAAAAGGGCATTGATTGAAGAACCACCCGTTTTAATCCGTGATGGTGGTGTAATTGCACAAGGCTATAACGCTGAGCTGGATCGATTACGTCATATTCGAGATGAAGCTAATGCGTTTTTAGCCGATTTGGAACAAAGAGAACGTGCGCGCACAGGTATTTCGACCTTAAAAGTAGGTTATAACCGCGTTCATGGCTATTACATTGAGTTTAGTCGAAGTCATGATATTGAATTGCCATTAGACTATGTACGCCGACAAACATTAAAAAATGCCGAGCGCTTTATAACGCCAGAGCTCAAGTCGTTTGAAGATCACGTGTTAAGTGCCAACGATAAAGCCTTGGCACTTGAAAAAAAATTATACGAAGAGCTGTTTGATAAAGTTGCGCCAGATTTAGCGGCTTTACAACAGGCTGCTTCAGCATTGGCGGAGTTAGACGTAATAGTAAATTTGGCTGAGCGAGCTGAAACCTTAGATTATAGTGCACCTGAATTTTCAACGCGTTCGGGCATTATTATCAACGCGGGCAAACATCCAGTTGTTGAAGCTGCAAGTTCGCAACCCTTTTGTCCCAATGATTTAGAGCTGCTTGATAAGCAAAGTTTATTGATGATTACTGGCCCCAATATGGGCGGCAAATCAACCTATATGCGCCAAGCAGCGTTAATTGTGTTAATGGCTCATATAGGCAGTTTTGTACCCGCGACTAAAGCAATTATTGGGCCTGTTGACCAAATATTTACCAGAATTGGTGCATCTGACGACCTTGCATCTGGCCGCTCAACCTTTATGGTCGAAATGAGTGAAGCTGCTAACATTTTAAATAATGCCACTAAGCATAGCCTGGTATTAATGGATGAAATAGGGCGGGGCACAAGTACCTTTGATGGTCTGTCACTTGCGTGGGCATGTGCTGAGAAATTAGTGCGTGATATCGGTGCCTATACCTTATTTGCCACGCATTATTTTGAATTAACCCAAATCCCTGAGCTTTATGACAATGCTCGTAATGTTCATTTAGATGCAATAGAACATGGCGACAAAATTGTGTTTCTGCATCAATTGAAAGCAGGGCCTGCCAATCAAAGTTACGGTTTACAGGTGGCTCAACTGGCCGGTGTTCCATCAGATGTCATTGTTGCAGCCAAAGCAAAACTGATGGAATTGGAATCAAATCGGTTACGACCATCACAACAAGAAAGTAGTGTTCAAACCGATTTATTTAGCCAAATTGTAGATTCAGCTCAGCCATCTGACGTTGAACGTTACTTAAGTCAATTAAATCCAGATGAGTTATCGCCGAAACAAGCCTTAGAGCAACTGTACTTATTGCGAGCTAAATTACAAAGCTAAAGTGATTGTTGTTTCAACTTTTGAAGAAATAAATGTATGTAAAGAATACTAGATAAGAAACAGTGCTCAGCAGCCTGATTACATTAGGGAAATAGAGTCTTGCACTATTCCTGATCCAGGATTCAGGTTATTTAACTATGTACTTTTTATACCAATTCAATTAATGAACGTAGTTAGCTGATTGTTTGAAATTGGTTAGATTTTGAATCTTGGGTGGCATTTGCACGTGAAAGCCTTGAGTTTCAAGGTTTTTTATAACCGTTACTACATTTTCTCGTGCCAAAGCTTTATTTTCAGATAATTCTAATTCCATAACAAAGATGGGTTCTTTGCCCATCGAATTATAAAGCGCTTGCGGGACATTAGAAAAATCATCTTTTGCAGTGATGTAAAGATAGAGCTCGTCTTTTTGTCGACTTTTGTAGATATATGTTTTCATACTATTTAACCTGAGATCGGTTTAAGAGACGACCATCATCTTAAATTCTTCACTAGTAATTTTCAGTGATGGCTTGTTCTCT
>JARGFJ010000048.1 GCA_029210875.1 Gammaproteobacteria bacterium
GTGAAGTCGTTAGCATCTGGGTATCATGATCTCATTATGGAAATAATCAAGCATTTTCATTGATCACGGGTATATACTTCTATCAATTATTACAAACACAATATACCTTGTTATCCCAGCCATTATCCATTCTATAAAAACAACAAGTCCATTGATCACTGGTATAATTGCGAGCAATAAATGCGACATACGGTTTTGGTGTTGAACTAAATGGAGAGCTAAATTGATAAAATCGATTCCTACGACTGACCTTCGCTTAGGCATGTATTTGCATAAGCTTGGTGGGTCTTGGTTGAAGCACCCCTTCATACGAAACAGTTTTTTATTAACCGATGCCAAAGATATAAAACGAATTATTGACTCGGGCATAAAAGACGTGTGGATTGATGATGAAAAAGGTGAGTATATTGCTGCTGCAACGCAGTTAGATTTAGCAACTGAAGTCAAGCTTAACGAACAAGATAAAGCGGTCACTGTAGAAACACGTCCTCCAGTACAGCCAACCCCTCAAAACAAAAGACCTTTATCAATGGATGTTGCGGTTGAGCAGGCACGCAAGCTGTGCAGTGAGGCCAAAGGTCAAGTAAAACTCATGTTTGAGGAAGTTCGCTTGGGTAAGGCAATTGATACAGATGCAAGAGATGCGTTAGTTAATGAAATAGCTACTATGGTAGATAGCAATTCGGCAGCGATCCTAAGTGTAGCCAGAATGAAAACACATGATGATTATACTTACATGCATTCCGTTGCCGTATCTGCATTGATGTTATCTTTGGCAAAACAACTCAACTTGGATGAAAACGTAACAAAACTTGCAGGTATTGGTGGCTTAATGCACGATTTAGGCAAAGTATTTATGCCGATTGATATTTTAACCAAACCTGGGAAACTCACGGATGAAGAGTACGCGATAATGAAAAAACACCCTGCTGCCGGAGCTAAGATGCTACAAGATGGTGATGCAGAGGCTGAAGTGATTGATATTGCGTTGCATCACCATGAAAAAATGGACGGTTCAGGGTATCCCCATGGTCTTAAACAAGAAGAAATATCTGTCCTTGCACGCATGGCTGCAATTTGTGATGTGTATGATGCGGTAACTTCTAATCGTCCCTATAAAAATCCCTGGGACCCTTCGATAAGCATTAGAAATATGGCAGGATGGCAAGGTCATTTTGATAAAAATATTTTTAATGCGTTTGTTAAAACATTGGGTATTTATCCTGTTGGCTCATTAGTTCGCTTGGCATCACAACATCTAGCAGTAGTAACTGAACCTGGAATAGAATCACTACTTAAACCAACAGTAAGGGTATTCTTTTCAGTCAAGTTAAAGGTGCCCGTACTAATAAAAACGATTGACCTTGCGGCGCCTGGCTGCAAAGATAAAATAGAATCGCCAGAAGATCCTGCACATTGGAAATTCAAAAATCTTGATAGTTTTTGGCAATAAACATACCCTGGCGTGATTTGTAGCAAATTCTGTTGTTTTTATAGCGCATTATTAAAGACCTCGTTACGATTATCCCTTTAACTTTATGAGTGTTAGCGTTAATGAGCCGATCTTCAGCATCATTTGATGTCATTATTTTAGGGGCAGGAGCCTCTGGATTAATGTGTGCAATGACGGCTGCTCAGCGGGGAAAACGGGTTTTAGTGCTTGAAAAAGCCAATAAAGTGGGCAAAAAAATTCTAATGTCGGGTGGTGGGCGCTGTAATTTTACTAATTATGTTGTTGAGCCAAGTAATTACATTTCTCAGAATCCACATTTTTGCAAGGCTGCATTAAAACGTTATACGCAATGGGATTTTATCGCCTTGGTAGAGCGATATGATATTGAATATGAACAACGTAGCCACGGTCAGTTATTTTGCACACATTCAGCAAAAGACATTTTGGCAATGTTACTGAGCGAATGTGATTTGGCTGGCGTAGAAATAAAAACACATTGTGCCATCAAGAGCATTGAACATATTGAGCTCAATGGACATTCTGATAAGCATCAGCACGATGATGGTCGAAGTCGTTACCAGATCGACTTAAATCAAGGTCACACACCGTTCACATATGACTGCCATTCCTTAGTCGTGGCAACAGGTGCTTTATCTATCCCTTCACTTGGTGGTAGTGGCATTGGTTATGACATCGCCAAACAATTTTCGCTACCTTTAGTAGCACGCCAAGCCGGTTTAGTGCCGTTTATGTTTAGTGATAATGTTAAATTGTTATGTGAACGATTATCGGGTTTGGCCCTAGAAGCACAAGTGAGTTGCAATAGCCACGCTTTTACTGAAAATATGCTGTTTACCCACCGAGGTATCAGTGGGCCAGTTATTTTACAAATTTCCAATTATTGGAAGCCCGGTGATGACATTACACTTGATTTGCTGCCCAATTTTGATGTTGCTTCATGGTTAATTCAATCCAAACATCGCCACCCCAAGAGTCAACTGAAAACACGATTAAACCTGAAATTAGCAAAAGCGTTGGTCTATGAGTTGCAGGTGTTGTGGTGGCAAGATAATGCTGATACGGCTCTGGCCGAGTTTAGCGATAAACAGCTAATGGCCATAGGTAACAACATTAATAATTGGCGACTCAAGCCGTCGGCAACAGAAGGCTATCGCACAGCAGAAGTGACTTTAGGTGGGGTTGATACGAATGCTGTCAGCTCAAAAACCATGGAAGCAAAACAGCAGCCTGGCTTGTATTTTATTGGTGAAGTATTAGATGTCACTGGACATCTTGGCGGTTTTAATTTTCAATGGGCATGGTCATCTGGTTTTAGTGCCGGATCATTTGTCTAAGGTTTAGTCAGTCAACATGATAAAATTCTGCACATTCACCTCTATTAGTACCCACCAATTTTTATGCTGCGATTAACTGAAATTAAATTACCTCTTGATCATTCTGACGACGATCTTCGTCAGGCTATTTTGTTGAAGTTAGACCTTAGAGCAGATGAGTTGCTGGATTATTCTATTTTCAAACGTAGTTATGATGCGCGTAAAAAATCAGCAATAGTGTTGATCTATCATTTAGATATCATGCTATCTGGACAGGCAGAGCACCGTGTTTTAGATACTTTCGCAAAAACTTCTTTTGTGATGCCAAGCCCTGATACCTGTTATCAGTTTGTTGCGATGGCAGCAGATGACTTTCCGTTAGCGCATCAACAGCGTCCGATCATTGTTGGGTTTGGACCGGCAGGGATCCTGGCTGCACTTGTTCTTGCTCAAATGGGGTTGAAGCCGATTGTGTTAGAGCGAGGGCAACAAGTAAAACAACGCACTAAACAAACATGGGGACTGTGGCGACAAGGTAAATTGAATACCGAATCAAATGTGCAATATGGTGAAGGTGGTGCGGGTACATTTTCAGATGGAAAACTGTACAGCCAAGTAAAAGATAAACGCCATTTAAGTCGTAAAGTGTTGATGGAGTTTGTGAAAGCAGGCGCACCGGAAGAAATTCTGTTTGTGAGTAAACCACATATCGGTACCTTCAAACTAGTCAAAATGGTTGAAAATATGCGTGCTGAAATCATACGATTAGGCGGTGAGATTCGTTTTGAACACAAGGTTGAGACGGTGCATCGTGACGTTGATGCTGATGGTGTTGCTTATATTACCGGACTAAGCTTGAGTAATGGTGAAACCATTCAGGCAAATCATGTTGTTTTAGCGATCGGCCACAGTGCTCGAGATACATTTGAAATGTTATTAGATCAAGGTGTTTATATCGAGCCAAAACCTTTTTCAATTGGATTTAGAATCGAGCACCCACAATCTGTGATTGATAAAGCACGGTTTGGTGATAATGCGGGTAATCCGATCTTGGGTGCAGCGGATTACAAGCTGGTCCATCATTGCAAAAACGGTCGCAGTGTTTATAGCTTTTGTATGTGTCCTGGAGGAACTGTTGTAGCTGCAGCATCAGAAGAGGGCGGAGTGGTTACTAATGGAATGTCGCAATATTCACGTAATGAACGCAATGCCAATGCAGCGATTGTTGTTGGTATTGAGCCAGCAAAAGATTACCCAGATCATCCACTAGCGGGTATTGATTTACAGCGCAAGCTAGAACAATTAGCTTATAAATTAGGGGGGGGCGATTATCACGCCCCGGCCCAATTGGTTGGTGATTATCTCAAAAACAAGCCTTCTAAAGCACTTGGTGATGTTATTCCCTCATACCAACCGGGAGTGAGCTTAGGCGATTTAAGTAAGGCCTTACCGCCTTTTGCCAATGAAGCTATTCGAGAGGCGATCCCTGAATTCGATAAAAAAATTAAAGGCTTTGCAATGCAAGATGCCATTTTAACCGGGGTAGAGACCCGCACCTCATCACCGATCTGTATCAAACGTGATAAAGACTTTCAAAGTATTAATACCAAAGGACTTTATCCAACAGGTGAAGGTGCAGGTTATGCTGGAGGCATTTTATCAGCAGCCATTGATGGGATTAAGGTTGCGGAAGCGCTGGCATTATCACTATTGGCAGAGTAGCTGTATTAGTCTTTGTTGAAATACCGAGATAAAAAATTGATTAAATGAGCAACTCGAGGCGATAGATAGCGTGTTTGCGGATAAACTGCATAGCAGTTAATGACATGGTCTTGAGTATAGTCAGTTAATACGGCTTGCAGTTGACCACTTTCTATCGCCGATTGGCAAATAAAATCCGGTAAATAGACCAAACCATAGCCTTCGATTGCTGCCTGACATAAAAAATCACCATTGTTAGCCGTCATCACACCAGGCAATTTAATGTTATAGCTGTTGCCTTTTTTATCATCAAATCGCCAATGCTCATTAGCGGTTTGATAGTGCAGTTTTTTGTGACCATGATTGAGGTCGTCCGGTGTTATCAATGGACTATGTTGCTGTAAATAGTCAGGGCTGGCACATAACATCAACCGAATAGAGGTTAAACGCCTGGCTATTAGGTTAGAATCATCCAATTGTGCAATTCGAATAGCGAGATCATAGCCTTCTTCAATTAAATTTACTTGCCGATCATTAAAGTTAATATCAAATTCAATGTCAGGATGAAGCTCATTAAACTGCTTAAAAATTGGACAAAGTTTAGCCAAGCCAAAAGACAAGGGAGCAGCAATTTTAATACGTCCCGAAAAGGCAACATCGTTAGTGCGAAGTGATGACTCGACATCGTTAATATCATCGATAATCCGAATGCACTGTTGATAATATTGTTGTCCGGCATCGGTTAGAGTCTGTTTGCGCGTTGTGCGAACTAATAAGGTGACCCCGAGTCGATGTTCTAATAATGACAAACGTCTACTAATGGCCGATTTAACGGTATTTAATTGTTCGGCTGCCTGAGTAATACTTCCAGCCTCAACAATCCGGATGAAGGTTTGCATTTCGTCGAGTGGGTTAATCATTAGCAACTGTTCTCATATTTAGAACTATATATTCACAATATACCCATTTATCAAATTTATGTGAACACTATAATGGAGCCTTACCATTTAATTTTTGGAGAAAGAAATTATGCAAACAAAAATTAGACAATTAATTAGGACGATCTCTGGTATTGAATCCAGTGATGGTGACGGTGTGAAGTTAACTCGTGTCATTGGTTCACATGAGTTGCCATTACTGGATCCATTTTTAATGCTTGATGCGTTCAGGTCTGATAATGCAAATGACTATATCGGCGGCTTTCCCAGCCATCCACATCGAGGATTTGAGGCAGTGACGTATTTATTAGCAGGGCGCTTACGGCACAAAGATAGTGAAGGACACGAGGGTGTAATTGAACCTGGCGGCGTGCAATGGATGACGGCAGGTAGTGGCATTGTTCATTCAGAAATGCCGGAACAGAAAAATGGTTTATTACATGGCTTTCAATTATGGATAAATCTACCCGCTGAAGATAAGTTCACACCACCACGTTATCAGGAATTTAGTTCAGATGATATTGTTCTAGATGAAAGCGACAATAGAACTATTCGTGTGATTGCAGGTAAGACCGATCAAAATATTGCGGGAACAGTACAAGCCGAATTTGTGCAACCGATGTTATTTGATGTGTCATTATCCCAAGGACAGGCATTTAGACAAGCTGTTTCTGAATTTGATAATACGTTTATATATGTTATTGAAGGTGAGTTAGCATTCACTAACCCTGTGGGTGCGCTTCAGGCGAATCAACTTGGCATTGTTGTTGAGGGAAATGTGGTTGAAGTGATGGCTAAGGATGATGTTCGATTTTTGTTTGCTAGCGCACAACCGTTAAATGAGCCAATAGCGCGTGGTGGCCCATTTGTCATGACGACACAGCAGCAATTACAACAAGCATTTAGAGATTATGCGCGATAAGCTTGAACCAATCTGGAGAGAATCATGTCTGAAAAAATTATTGCAGATACTAAACCTGTCGTTGTTACCCTGGAGCAAGGCAAAACCTACTATTTTTGTAGTTGTGGTCGTTCTGCTAATCAACCATTCTGTGATGGTAAACACCAAGGCCGTTCATTTGAACCAATGGCATTCAATGCAGAAAAAGAGGGTCCAGCTTATTTGTGTGCATGCAAACAATCAAATAAACAACCATTTTGTGATGGCTCTCATACCGCGTTAAGCACATAGCTTAAGTATGCCTCCAGCGCCAAAATAGCAGATAAACCATTGCTGATATGAGCATAACTATAAGTAAATCTTATAATTATGCTAAAAATATCTGATTTTTATTTATGATAAAAATAGGCTTACACTGATAATCGCTTAACTAAAACAGTGCTGCCTCGCTTATGGCTGGCAAAGCAGGGCATGATTATAAACGAAAAAGGTGACGTGATGGCTTTAATATCAATGCGACAATTATTGGACTATGCAGCGGAACATAAATTTGCAATACCAGCATTTAATGTCAGCAATATGGAACAGGTGCAGGCAATTATGCAGGCAGCTGATGCGGTTGATAGCCCCGTTATTTTGCAAGGTTCTGCAGGATCACGATCTTATGCTGGCGAACCCTTCCTACGCCATTTGATTTTAGCTGCGATTGAGCAATATCCTCATATTCCAGTAGTGATGCATCAAGATCATGGTTCTGAACCTGCCGTATGTGCTCGTTCAATTCAGTCTGGTTTTAGTTCAGTCATGATGGACGGATCATTAATGGCAGATATGAAAACACCATCATCTTTTAGCTATAACGTAGATGTGACCCAGAAAGTAAGTAATATGGCGCATGCGTGTGGTGTTTCAGTTGAAGGTGAATTAGGTTGTTTAGGATCATTAGAAACCGGCATGATGGGTGAAGAAGATGGTCATGGCTCTGATCAAAAATTAGATCATAGCCAATTATTGACCGATCCTGATGAAGCGGTTGAGTTTATTAAACAGACTCAGGTTGATGCTTTGGCCGTTGCGATTGGTACCAGTCATGGTGCTTATAAATTTAGTAAGCCACCTACCGGTGATGTGCTGGCAATTAGCCACTTGAAAACGCTACAGCAGAAATTACCGTATACCCATTTTGTTATGCACGGTTCCAGCTCGGTGCCACAAGATTGGTTACAGGTGATCAATAACTATGGTGGTGATATTGCACAAACGTATGGGGTGCCGGTTGATGAAATCGTCGCTGGTATTCAATACGGTGTGCGTAAAGTTAATATTGATACCGATCTACGCATGGCATCTACCGGTGCAATACGTCACTACCTTTATCAGCCAGAACATGCTGCTGACTTTGATCCTCGTAAGTTTTATAAAGCTGCAACTGCGGCAATGCAGGCCATTTGCCAGGCACGATACGAAGCATTTGGTAGTGCGGGGCATGCGGGAAAAATTAAGGTTATGCCTTTGGCCGATATGGTGGCACGTTATGCCTCTGGTGAATTAGCACCAAAATTTTCATAACGACACTATCGAACACGCAATGCAGGTGAATAATCACGCCTGCATCATATGGTTGTATTGGAGAAATCATGAGTCTACAAATTACCTTAACCCAATTTATTATTAACCAACAGCGTTTATTGAATGATGCCACAGGTGACTTTACCTTATTGCTGAATGATATCGCTGTCGCATGTAAACGTATTTCACACGCTGTTAATCGTGGTGCAATCACGGGCAAATTAGGCAGTGCCAATAGTGAAAATGTGCAAGGCGAAACCCAAAAACAGCTCGACATTATTACTAATGACATTATGGTGGGTTCATTAGAGTGGACGGGGCACTTATCGGGCATGGTGTCTGAAGAAATTGATGACATTATTGCAATTCCGGCACAGTATCCTAAAGGTAAGTATTTAGCCTTGTTTGATCCTTTGGATGGGTCATCGAATATTGATGTTAATTTAACTGTGGGTACTATTTTTTCTATTTTGAAAGGGCAAGAAGGTCGTGATGCAAACCTAGCGGATTTTCTGCAACAAGGCAGTAAACAAGTGTGCGCCGGCTTTGTATTGTATGGGCCTTCAACCATGATGATTCTGACAACAGGACATGGTGTAAATGGGTTTACTTTAGATCAAGATATTGGTGAGTTTGTACTTACTCATGAAAAGATGACTGTACCAGTAGACACCAGTGAGTTCGCCATTAATATGTCAAACCAGCAATTCTGGGAAGAGCCTGTGCAGCGTTATATTGATGAATGTATGCAAGGTAAAAAAGGCGTCCGTGAAAAGCCATTTAATATGCGTTGGGTTGCATCGATGGTGGCAGATGCCTATAGAATTTTGACTCGTGGCGGTATCTTTCTGTATCCATTAGATACGCGTAATCCAGATAAACCTGGCAAGTTACGTCTTATGTATGAAGCTAATCCTATCGGTTTTATTATTGAACAGGCTGGTGGTGCTTGTTCGACTGGGCGTGAACGTATTTTAGATGTTTCTCCTTGTTCACTTCATCAGCGTGTACCAGTTATTTTAGGTTCAAGAAATGAAGTTGATCGTATTGAAGCCTATCATCACCAGTATGATCTGGATTAAGTGAGTGTTTTGTACTATTAGAAAAATCGAACAAGTAGAGTTAAAAAGTATGCGTAAACCATTAGTTGCTGGCAATTGGAAAATGAATAACCCAATAGAGAGTTCCCGTACTTTGCTCCAAAAGATCTTATATAACGCTCAGATGTTGGATAGCATACTTGCCAAGGAAGAAAATGCGTGTTCAATAGATATTGCCTTGTTTCCACCTTCTGTTTATTTAAAAGAAGCGCAAGAAGTGTTGACCGGATCCGATTTGCATTGGGGTACACAAAATGTCTCAGCTTATGATGAGGGTGCTTATACTGGAGAAATATCAGCATCAATGATCAAAGGTTTTGGGTGTGATTATGTGTTGATTGGGCACTCAGAAAGACGTTGTCTTTATGAAAAATTAGAATTAGATCAGTATGTGCTGGACCAAATTGTTGCAGAAAAATATGCTCAGGCAATTAGTCATGACTTAACACCCATTGTATGTATTGGTGAAACAAAAGAAGATTATGAGTCAGGTAAAACAGAACAAGTAATAGCACGTTTACTCGATATCTTGATTGAACATAAAGGTGCTCACTCTTTATCGAAAGCCGTATTAGCGTATGAACCTGTCTGGGCGATTGGAACCGGTCATTCAGCATCACCAGAGTGGGCTCAACAAGTACATGCCTTTATGAGAGCAAGAGTTGCGGCACACGATAAAAAAACAGCACAAGGCCTACGCATAATTTATGGTGGTAGTGTTAAAGCCAGCAATGCCGCTGCAATTTTTTCAAAGCCAGATGTGGATGGTGGTTTGATTGGTGGTGCATCGCTTGATGTTGAAGCATTTACCCATATTTGTTTTGCAGCGGCACTTCATAAAACATCTAGTTAACTGCGACTTGAGCTTAGAAAACGTATACACAAAATGCGTGTTGATTGTTCTCTGAGGGTGGATTCCGGCTAAAAAGATCACTGGAATGACGATGTCTTTTAAGTTTCTACTGTTTAGCCCTTAACCCGAGTTAAGGTTAGTCAATACTTAGCCAAATTGGATTTTGTATACTTCTTTTAGATCTTGTTCAAGATCGGCGTAATCAAGATCACTTAATCCAAAGTAGCCAAGCACATCATCTTTAGCTAATAACCACTCAGAATCATCTTTCATAGCGACATATTGCGCTAATATATTACTCGCCAACTTGGCCAAAACATAAAGATGCTTACTTAAATCGGTATTATTCTTATCACGTAAATAATCAGGTTCATGGTGGCGTAAAATTAACTGGCAGAGTTTTATTGGTAAATTCCATGAGCTTGCGACAAAATAGCCAATAATCGCATGATTCGTTTGGTAATGTGCTTCTTCGATATCAGTAAAAACTTGCTCATGTTTAGCGTTGGCCTCGATTAAAACTGCTCTGTAATCGTCGAATTTCATCGCCATTGGAGGTATACCGCAGTCTCTAAATAAGCCAAAAGCATAGGCATCTTCGATGGGGCATTGGCTCTGTAATGATAACTCTTCTACTAGCAGTGACATCATATTTGCAGTTTCCCTTGCTGTATCCCAATATTTTTCATGGGAAATCGCAGACTTCTTATTGAAAGCCTGTTTAAGCTGAAAAAAAGAAACTAAATTTATAATGTTTTGTGTGCCTAAAAGTCCAACACTTTGACGGATATCAGTTATTTTACGTTTTAAGCCAAAGACAGGTGAGTTGATGGTTTTTAATACAGCAGCCGATAAGGCAACATCTTTTGAAATTATGTCAGCAAATGCTCTGGGTGATGGGTCTTGGCTAGCTTGAACATCCTGTATTTCAACAAGAATTTGAGGTTTAACAGGAATTTCGAAATTTTTGGTAATTTCTTCGGCTTTTTGCTGATCAATATCAAACATTAACTGCTATCCCTTTTGTTTTAATTAATCAAAAATATGCTATATCAAAAGTTTACTTTATTCTAAATCAAATGTTGCAAACTTTCTGATTTAAATAGCCGTTAAATGATTTGGATCAGCGTCCAGCGTGAGGCAAGAATTTCTTTATAGTAAATTAATCGGTGTGGGTTGTTTATGGTTTGACAAGCTCACTATGAATGGAACGTTTGTAAGGCACAGTTCGAATAAATTCGAACCTTGTATCTGGTTTGAAGTCGACAGAGACATGAATGTCACGGAGAAAAATGGGTATATATTGATGGCAAAAAAGCACCAAAAGGTTATTCTAGTGCTTTTTTAAAGAGTTACTTAAATAACATGACCAGATTATTGTGGTTCTGGGCTTGCCACCGTAATGGCTTCAGCAGGCGCTTGTAACTCTAATGTCTCTAACAGTTTGCCCATGGTTTCACTCAACCAGTAACATGCATAAATGCGATCATAATATGCATTGGTATAGTCAGAACGGGCTGTTAATACTTCATTTTCGGTATCAAGTAAGTCAATTAAAGTGCGTTGACCGAAATTGAATTGTTGTTGATAGGCATCACGGGTTTTTTCAGTAGACGTAGTTCTCAATTGTAAATACTCAAGTCGATCAGTTTGTCTTTGCAGTTCATTCCAGGCTAATCTGACGTCTTGTTCAATTTGACGTTTAGCGAGGTTGGCCTGTTCTTTAGCTTGCTCACTCAAATAAGCTGTTTCAGCAATAAAAGCACTATCTGCACCACCATTTAACAGGTTATAACGCATACGAAACATAGCTTGCACATCGTTATTGTGACCATCACTACCATCAAGATTGTTATTAGCCGTTGTCGATAACTCTAAATCGACTCGAGGCTGCATCGGCGCATGGGCACCTTGCTGTTGGGCAAGAGCGGCCTCATGTTGTGCAATCACTACCCGTAAAGCGGGATGCTGATAATAAGCAATTTTAATCGCATCATCTAATGTTGCTGGAGCGCTATTACAACATTCTTCACCCGGTTCAACTAGTGATTCTGGTTGTTCGCCGACGACACGTAAAAAAGTTGTTTCTGCATCATTCAAGTTACCAATATTGGCATTATTATTAGCTTGCGCTAAGGCAACTCGTCCGGTTGATTGATCGACATCGGCTTGATTGCCTACACCGCTGTCAGCGCGTAATTTAATCTGTGAAAAAATGCGATCATGACTGACCAGATTGTCTTCTGTAAGTGATAGCAGTGCTTGTCTTCGCAAGACGTCAAGATAGACTTTGATTGCATTCAGACTGGTTGATTCTGCTGTATCTGCTACAGAGTAGCCAGCAGCTTCAGCCTGCGACTCAGACTGATCCACTGAATTTTTGGTTGCAAAGCCATCATAAAGCATTTGCGATGCGGTAATACCTGCTTCACCACGTGTTAACCATTTTCTGTGATCATTTGCCGGAGGTGTTCTGGTTGTTGGGTTATCGCTTCTTTCGCGACCAATGCCCAAGTTTAAGTCTGCTTTGGGGTAGTACCCGGATTCTGCTTGTCTTATTACTTGGTCAGTACTTAATTTTCGATTACTTTCAGCCAAGATAAGAGGATTACTGTTTAGCGTTGTTTCGACAGCTTCAGTAAGTGTCTGAGCCATCACGGGCTGAGACATTGTCAAGATGGCACTTAAAATAGACGCTGATAATGTCAGTTTTTTCAATGTACGATTCATTTTATAACTCCGTCTGTCAGCGCAGGTTAATTTCAACGCGACGATTTCTTACTTCAACCGTTTCATCAGGCGTTGTCACTAAAAGACGATATTCACCTTCTGAAGATAGTGTGATGATATCTGTTGCCACACCCGCATCAATCAGCTCTTGTTTTACACGCTCGGCACGACGACGTGAAAGCGCATCATTATAGGCATTAGACGCGGCAGTATCAGTGTGACCACTAACAATTACTTCAGTTGGGTTACGTTTTAGAATTTCCTGGTAAATATCGTGTGATTCAATTTCTGACTCTGCAGTAAATTCGGTTTTATCCAACAAGAAGTATAACTTGGCAGAAAAAGGTTCAGGGGCAGTGTAAATTGGTGTTGGCTCTGCTGTAATAATTTCTGGCTTTGGACAAAAAGGTGTTTCGCCCATAGTAACATCAAGAGGTGCTTCTACACGCGCACGTAATTCAGATGTTTGCTTATCAGAACTGAGGCTGGTGTGTATTGAACTACAGCTTGTCAAGGCTAGAACAACAGCAACTAATGATAGTGTTAAACGTGCAATAGAGTTCATTTTGGACGTCTCTCAAGTAGATTGTGAGCAATGTGTGTTGAATAAGGCATTCAAAAGATAGCTTCCCTTGATTCAAATTAATGGTTAATTTAGTCCAATTATTAAGCCTATTTGTATCTTAGTCAAATTAAATAATTATTTATTAACAAATGATTACAGTAACAATATCAAAACTTTTACATATTCTATAGCCTGAAATATTTGCTGATGAAAGCTAAACAGACCCTGAACTAATTTAGCATGGTGACAAGATTACTTAATTAGTAATAAAGTAGACTCAAGATGGTTGATGCTGACCAATCCCCACAAAAGATAGAACAAAAACAATCAATTAACGCATAATGAAAGGAACTCTCACAGCATTTAAT
>JARGFJ010000049.1 GCA_029210875.1 Gammaproteobacteria bacterium
TTGTCAAAAAATACAATTGTTAATGCAGGAGCCGCTTAATGTTTAGCTATCTCAAATTTCGTGGGGATCGGTCAGTGTTCGACGCCTTTATATTGGGGTGCATGTAAATGTCCTAAGGCGACATAATCAAAGTCTTTTAATGGTTCATAAGAAACCCTGTCAGCACCACCAATAGATAAGGGACGTTCGGATTCCGATTCTTCGGCACCATCAATAAAGCAATGGCTGATTAATACGGCAGGAATATCAACTGAGCGAACAGCTTTGATATGTTCAACCAGATACGTGTGGGCTTGATCGTAGTTTTTAACCTCACAATCAAATGCTTCACGTACTTCAACAGGATCGTGATAAGAAATGCCATTAAGTGCATCGACTGCTTCTGCCGGTGGTACCCAACGATCAAAGATATCACTCGCAATGATCATTGCATCGACTTCATGCTCCATGGCATAGGCTTTTAATTGCTTTAACACGTAAAGCTGGTCGTCTAATAAGACGATATTTTGAAATAAACGACCAATAGGCCAATCGGATGTATGTAACCTCAATTTAATTGACATTAAGTCTTATTTGGGAGTGATGCTGGGGAAATTTGCTGCGTATTTCTGAATCCATTGCCGTGCAGCTTGTTCACTGCTTAGGTCAATACCTTGCTCTCGTTTTATCTGATTACGATAATCTTCTATATAACAGACTTGTTCTACCATCCTCAGAGCATATTTGACTGAAGCATCTTCAAAGGCGACACCGACCAGATAGACATCACCATCTTCAGTACACCACTTCACAACACCATTTGCTGAAAATCTGGGTTCGCAATATTGAATTGTTATGTGGATATGTTGACCGATATGTAGCGGTTGTGAACTGACAAAACACACACCACCTTCAGTGATATCTTTAGCAGCACAAGTCTGCTCAGACCCACCTAATTCAAAATCCAGCGGAATCGCTGTTGGGTGGCGAATATAGTGACGTTTCATCGATACCATTGCAGAACATTACCATACTTTAAATAACAGACAAAACAGTTGATAAAACTATTAGTCAATTTTTTGCAATTTACCTCGCACCAGCCCTAAACGTCCAGTTTTAATGGCTCGTCTTCTTATGCCTTTGACAGGAGAAATAAAATATAGATCACCGTTCTGCCCCAATAGTTGTTTATCAACATTCCCACTTTTAGCAAGTGCGGCATTAGCCTGCAAATGATGAAACTCGCCATGAACAGGAATGGCACATTTTGGCTTAACCCAACTGTACATCTGCTTTAACTCTTCAGCAGCAGGATGACCTGATGCATGTATTGGTTCAATACTTGTCTCGGCTGTAATAACGTTTAATTTCAATGCTTTTAAACGTTCAATTAATGCTTCTATCGCTAACTCGTTACCCGGAATCATTTTGGAACTAAAAATAACGGTATCATTCGGCTCTAATTGCAAATCACGAAAGTCATTCATACTCAGGCGATTCAATGCTGTTCTTGGTTCACCTTGGCTACCTGTTGCCACCAATAAAACCGTATTTGCAGGCAACAGACTTAAATAGTTTGAATCAACAAGACTGTTGCCATAAAGCCAACGACCCGTGGCACGCGCTGCTGACATCATATTGATTAATGAGCGACCTAATAAACCAAGATGTCGATCTGTTTCCTGGGCAATTTTTGCAAGTGTATGTAATCGTGCGATATTACTTCCAAAACAGGCTACAATAACGCGGCCTTTTGCCTGTTCAACATGATGTTTTAAACCTTTATAAAGACTTGCCTCAGTTGCTGATTGCCCCGCTACATTAGCATTGGTCGAATCACATACCATGACATCAATATCTTCGTTAGCTAACTGCTGATAGCGTTCGCTATCAAAGCCATCACCTATTACTGGCGCTTTATCAAGCTTCCAATCACCGGTATGAAACACCTTGCCAACAGCTGTGCTGATCACCAATGAATATGGATCCGGTATCGAATGGGTTAAACGCACCCACTCAACATCAAATTTACCAATAGAAAGTTGTTGACCACCATTGACGATGGTAACAGGTACTTCTTTTTCTAAACCCGCTTCAACTAATTTTCGACGAAGGATCTCGGCGGTAAATGCCGTTGTATAAACTGGACAGCGTAATTGTGGCCACAAATAGGCAACCGCTCCAATATGATCTTCATGGGCATGGGTAATAATCAATCCGACTAATGCCTGACGACGCTCAACTATAAAGTGCGGATCAGCCATTTGCACATGAGCTTGTGTTGCTGGCAACGCCTCACCATCAACATCGGTATTTTTGTCAAAAATGACGCCACAATCGACCATAAGCCACTGACCATCATGACCATACAGATTCATATTCATACCAATTTCACCGGTACCGCCCAAAGGCAAAAACCAGAAATCGTCTGAATCAGGTGACATAACACCTCCCTAAAATATAGTGGCGTATCATTATGCCTTCAATTTCAGATAACAGCATTAGTAAATACATTTATTTAGCCAAATAGCTTTACACCCGTCACACCCATCACCATAAAAATTATTAGGGTCTGTTTAATGACATTCCTGTGTGCAATTCATGCCTGATTAGTGATAAATGATATAATCAGCGGCTATTTGATTTAAGTAGTTGATTTAAGTACGTTACATATTTTTTTAGGATCAGAGTGATGGATACATCGAACTTGTTGAATGATGGTTTTACACTCATGCTATTTGGTATGGGCTTTGTTTTTATATTTTTGACGATGTTAGTTATTGCTACCACGATTATGTCAACGTTAATTACGCGTTATGAACGCAATGTCGGCATTTTGCCTGAAGAAGGTGTGCCGTCGCCTACAGCCGTTATTCCACATCACGAACATCCTCATTCCACATCCGAATCACCGGCGGATGATACAACTGTTATTTCAGTAATAAGCGCAGCCGTTAACAAATTTCGCTCGCGCCATAAATAATTCATATTTTTGATTTTTAATAAGGCCATAACTATGACCGAAAAAGCTAATGCATTAGGGATTACAGACGTTGTACTCCGTGATGCTCACCAATCATTATTTGCCACACGTCTCCGTCTTGATGACATGTTGCCCATCGCTGACAAACTCGACCAGGTTGGATTTTGGTCTGTCGAATCTTGGGGAGGTGCCACCTTTGATGCCTGCATTCGCTATTTAGGTGAAGATCCATGGCATCGTATTCGTAGCCTAAAAGCAGCGATGCCTAATACGCCACAACAAATGTTGTTACGCGGTCAAAATTTGTTAGGTTACCGTCACTATGCTGATGATGTAGTTAAAAAGTTTGTCGAACGTGCTGCAATCAATGGTGTCGATGTTTTCCGCGTTTTTGATGCGATGAATGATCCGCGTAACCTTGAAACAGCTATTAAAGCCGTTTTAGAAAATGAACGTCATGCTCAAGGCACCATTTCTTACACTATTAGTCCTGTCCATACCCTTAAAATGTGGGTCGATTTAGCCAAACAAATCGAAGATATGGGTGCACATTCTTTATGTATTAAAGATATGGCTGGTTTGCTTAAGCCTTATACAGCGTATGAGTTAGTTAAAAGTCTTAAGCAAGCTATTGATATCCCTATACATATGCAGTCACATGCAACCACTGGTCTATCAACTGCAACTATTCTAAAATGCGTTGAAGCGGGAATTGATAATGTCGATACAGCCATTTCATCTATGTCAATGACCTATGGTCACTCGGCAACCGAATCTGTTGTATCTATCTTTGAGGGCACAGAACGCGATACAGGCCTTAATATTGAACTGCTCGAAGAAATTGCCTGCTACTTCCGTGACATTCGTAAAAAATATGCCCAATTTGAAGGTTCGTTAAGAGGCGTTGACTCACGAATCCTGGTCGCACAAGTTCCTGGTGGCATGTTAACCAATATGGAAAGTCAATTACGTGAACAAGGTGCAATCGATCGCTTTGATGATGTATTGGCAGAAATTCCACGGGTGCGTGCTGACTTGGGCTATATTCCTCTGGTCACACCAACATCACAAATTGTTGGTACTCAGGCTGTTTTTAATATATTAGCTGGTGAGCGTTATAAATCAGTCACAGCAGAAACTGCCGGAATATTAAAAGGTGAATATGGTGCTGCACCAGCACCGTTTAATACAGAACTCCAACAACGTGTATTAGATGGAGCCGAGCCAATTACCTGCCGTCCTGCTGACTTGATCGAGCCAGAAATGGAAAAGCTTACTATCGAATTACGCGAACATGCCGATCAGGACAATATCGAGCTTGAACCGGGCGAACGTGAAATTGATGATGTGCTCACCTATGCCCTGTTTACGCAGGTTGGTTTGAAGTTCTTAGCCAATCGTAACAACCCAGATGTATTTGAACCTGTTCCAACTCTGGAATCAGCACAAGCAGCGACAGCACCGGCATCAAAAACATCGGATCAAGAAGTTTACACAATCGCAGTCAATGGCCAAAGTTACGTTGTTCAGGTAAATGAGGGTGGTGACATTAGTAATATGACCACAACACCAGCATCTACTCCGGCTATTACCATGCAAACCGATGGCATCCCGGTTAAAGCACCGTTGGCCGGTACTATTTGGAAAGTTGAAGTTGCTATCGGACAAAGCATAGAAGAAGGTGATGTCTTGGTTATTCTTGAAGCCATGAAAATGGAAACCCAGGTCGTCGCAGAAAGAGCTGGCACCGTAAATTTTGTTGCTGTTAAGCCTGGCGATGCAGTTAAAGTCGGCGATCAACTCGTTTCTATTGCATAAGGGTTAATGATGGAAAATATCTTACATTTATGGGAAAACACTGGTTTATATCAAATGCAACCAGGACAAGGCATTATGATTGCCATTGGCATGTTGTTGCTTTATTTGGCCATCAACAAAAACTTTGAACCATTACTATTAGTGCCCATTGGTTTTGGCGGTGTGTTAGCCAATATTCCAGGCGCTGGTTTAGCCGAACACGGTGGTATTTTGCATATTTTCTATAGCGTTGGTATTGAAAGTGGTGCATTTCCACTAATCATCTTTATGGGTGTTGGTGCCATGACCGATTTTGGACCATTACTTGCAAATCCCAGAACACTATTTTTAGGTGCAGCAGCACAATTTGGTATCTTTGCAACCTTGATGGGTGCAGTTGCTTTATCAACACTTGGTATCTTTGATTTTAGTTTAGCTGATGCTGCAGCTATCGGTATTATCGGTGGAGCTGATGGCCCAACCTCAATCTATGTCGCCAGTAAACTTGCTCCAGATTTACTCGGAGCAATTGCCGTTGCATCGTATTCATACATGGCTTTAGTACCGTTAATTCAACCACCGATTATGCGTCTATTAACCACTGAAGCAGAACGTAAAATTAAAATGGTACAACAACGTCATGTGTCGCAGCGTGAAAAGATCATTTTCCCACTATTGTTATTATTGTTAGTTGCATTCTTATTACCAGATGCAGCACCGCTACTAGGTATGTTCTGTTTTGGTAACTTGATGAAAGAGTGTGCCGTTGTTGATCGTTTGAGTAATACAACCCAAAACTCATTGATCAATACTGTCACCATCTTCTTAGGTTTAGCAGTCGGCTCTAAATTAAGTGCTGATAAATTTCTGGATCTAACAACCTTAGGTATCTTGCTACTCGGTATGATTGCCTTTGGTATTGGTACTGCTTCGGGCGTATTGATGGCCAAAATAATGAATAAAATCAGTACAGCTCCAATCAATCCATTGATTGGTTCTGCCGGTGTTTCTGCTGTACCAATGGCTGCACGTGTATCAAATAAACTTGGTTTAGAATCAGATCCACATAACTTCTTACTAATGCATGCAATGGGACCTAATGTGGCGGGAGTAATTGGTTCGGCAGTTGCAGCTGGTATTATGATTAACTACGTCACTGGTGGTTAATTGTATTCAAGTCTATAAATGCTACAGGCCCAAGTCGACGAGTCTGTAGCATTTAATATTCCACCAAGTCGGCATAAGCCACAGTAGTTGATGTGCCTTTGATTTCACAAAATTCTTTCGCAAAAGGTGAATGACTACTGGCTATAGCCGTCCATTTACCACCTTGTAAACTATCATCTGTCGGGCCAGTTATCTTGGCTCCGCTATTGTGTGCTAATCCGATAAATGCCGTTTTGCTCATACCTGCTTTGGTATTTCTGCAAAGTTGCTCAACCTTATCAACATCCCATATATGGAAGATGGGAAAGATAATTGCTACAACTATCGCCACCTGTATCAGGTTAACTAAAAATTTCATGACTATTCTCCAACTCCCCGTATTGAAATTATCCCGCAAGTATAGAGATTTCAACTAGTTCAAACTGATAGCATCATCACATATTTTCTTACGTTATTCTTATTTCTTCAATAAATTGGCTAAATCAGCAAATGGATTATGTGTTGCTTTTTGAGGAGTTGAACCAGATGCATCATTACTGCCATATCGCACCTGTTCGATATAACGCTGATGTTCATTATCGTGGCAATAGATACACAATAATTCCCAATTACTACCATCCGCAGGATTATTGTCATGATTATGATCACGATGATGCACCGTCAATTCTTGTAAATTTACATTGGTAAATTCTCGCGAACAACGCCCACATAACCATGGATACATTTTTAGTGCCCGCTCGCGATAGGTACCTTCACGTTCTGCTTGATATTTCTTCGCTTGAGCAACAATATCGTCTAAGCGTTTATTTTTTTCTAATGCCATCTTTAACAACCCATTTTTATCACATTAAACGACTGAACAACGTAAACTATAACGTTAATTTATCAGGTTATTACTATGACACAAAATACTATCACCGTTGCACTTGAACATTCACCGACTGAACTTTATAAAATTTTAAAATTTGAAGGGCTGGTCAGTAGTGGCGCCGAAGCTAAAATCGTCATTGCCGAGGGACAGGTTCAACTCAATGGCGACATCGAACGTCAAAAGCGTAAGAAAATTGTCGCTGGTGACATCGTTGATTTTGATAATAATCGACTCATTATCACCTTGGCATAATGCTCAATTCCAACTTAAATCACATGATAGGTTATAATTGCTGGCTTTTAATTATTCTTTAGGAATGCACAATGGCTAAAAAAGCAACAGCACGTCACTTATTGGTAGATAGCGAACAAATCTGTCTAGAACTTAAAAAAGAAATCGAGCAAGGCGCTGATTTCGCTGATGTTGCCAGAGAACACTCATCATGTCCTTCAAGTGCACAAGGCGGCGATTTAGGCGAATTTGGTCCAGGTATGATGGTGCCAGAATTTGATAAAGTTGTGTTTTCTGCACCTGTAAACACAGTACAAGGCCCTGTTAAAACACAATTCGGTTACCACTTATTAGAAGTCACTAGCCGTACAGAATAAATTCAGAATCTGTTCTGAGTAAATAAAGCCCAGTTTAAGACTGGGCTTTTTTATGTCAGTCGATAATTAGGCAAATGCTGCAATAGCTGTTTGCCATAGGCTTTGGTTAACAAGCGCCGATCTAAAATCGTAATGCGGCCTGAATCTGTTTCTTTGCGTAACAATCGCCCGCAAGCCTGAATTAACCGAATACTAACTGCTGGCAATGATAAGGCAATAAATGGTTGGCCACCTGATTTGATTATCCACTCTTGTTTTGCTTGTTCTATCGGACGGGTAAATACTGGAAATGGCAGTTTGGTGATCACTACATGGCTACATAAATTACCCGGTAAATCAACACCTTCAGCAAAACGATCCATGCCAAAAATAATACTACCCTTGCCCTGCTCGATACGTTTGATATGTGCTTGAACCATATTCCTGGGTGATAGCTTATCGCCTTGTAATAACACCAGCTCAGTCAAATTCCGTGGCAGTTTTTTATATACTGTATCCATCACTTGTTTAGATGTGAAGAGTACTAAAGTTGCCTCTTCAACGTTGATGATCTGCGTTAATTGACTGACAATTTCTTGCTGCCAATCTACAAAATTATCATTAGGCAGTGCCGTCATAATTGGCAGATGCAAACTGGCTTGTTGATGATAATTAAATGGTGATTTAACGGCTAGAAAATGTTTCTCACTAAAACGTTTTAAACCACAATCACTTCTAAAACGTTGAAACAAGCCCATACCACGTAATGTCGCTGAGGTTAACACCGCACCATAGGCTCTATTCCATAATGTCTTTTCAAGAAAATAAGCCGCTGTCATCGGGCCTGCATTAACAACTAATGTCGAAGACTTGCCGAACTGTTGATACGATAACCAACGTACATTAGGCGGAAAGTCCGGTTTATCTTCTTCTAAAAACAAACCCATAAAATCAATTAAATAGCCAAAAATATTCTGCACTGTGCCAACTTGTGGCAATAACACTTCGGCAATTTTGTTGGTGATTTCTTTGGTTTCTAACGCATCCTTTATCCACTTGGCAAACAAGGCATAGTGTTTATAAATGGTATTAGCACGTTGAAATAAGCCTTGGCAAGGGATCAGCATCGCTTGCACTAAGGGACTTTGCCAATAAATACGTGGTTCACTGATCTTGCCTGCTACTAAGTCTTTGACGACATCATGACTTTGTAACAGCGTTTCCAGTTGGCCTAACAAGGTAATAACCGCTGGCAGATCACGTCTAAGTTCTTTCAACATAAAACCAAAATCATGCTGCCTGAATGACAATGCCTGTGGTATTTTCTTCAACACACTATCGGCTGTTTCAGTCGTTTGATAAAGTTGGGCAAAATTAAGTGCTTTGGCGGCATGATCCAAGGCTTTTTGTGGCAGATTATGTGCTTCATCAAAGACAAATAAAATCTCTTCGGGATTGGGCAGCACCAAACCACCGCCCAAATCAGCATCACTTAACACCAAGTCATGATTCGCTATCACCACATTCGCGGTCATCATATCGCGACGCACCAGATAATAAGGACAACGTAGATATTGCGAACAACTCTTGCCGGCACACCCTTCTGAATCTGTTGATATCTGATGCCAAAGAGCAGGCTCAATCGCATCACTGCGGCTATCGCGATCACCATCCCACTGTTGTTTATCCCATTGTTCAAATACACGTTTTGCTACTGTTTGCTGTTTGGCTTGCTGATATTTTTGGTCGACATCAAATGACAAATCTTCCTGAATAGGCGATTCAACCAATGAGATCAATTTACTTGGACAAAGATAGCGCCTGCGTCCTTTTGCCTGAACCACTTTTAATTCTTTACCGGTGGCTTTGGCAAAATGTGGCACATCTTTTTGTAATAACTGTTGTTGTAGATTGACGGTTGCAGTGCTGATCACCAAGGTTTTTTTATTGGCAAGTGCCACATCAATTGCACCCGCTAAATAGGCCAAGGTTTTACCAACGCCAGTGGGCGCTTCAACCACAGCAATACGTTGATGCTCACCCTGCTTCAATGTTTCAGCAATAAACTGACTCATCTCGACCTGTTGTGGACGAGATTTAAAATCAGGTGTTGCCTGTTCAATATTGGCGAAAAGGTTTTTTATCACGCTATTTAACCTGAACTCTGGATAAGAAAAAACACGGCGTCGCCGTGAAAATGGGGATCCACACGATAGTGGCTATTTGAGCGGTCCATTGATCCCCTCATTCGCGAGGATGAAACATGAGTTTCTACAGATTGAACTGTCATGGGTATGAGTCATTTGTATCGACAATTTCATCAAGAAACGCTTGCACATCGTATTCACAGGCACCGCAGCCAGAATTTGTCCCTGTTTTTCGTGAAATGCCATCAAGTGTTGTGATGCCTTTTTCGACAAGGCTGTAAACTTTGCCTTTGGTTGTGCCACTACAATCACAGATGATGTCGTCTTTATCAAATGCTGTCATATCTGTTTTATTCTTCATGCAATACTTTGCTTACCAGCTTATTCACAATCGGTGACACTAAAATAATAGCCGGAAACGCAATTAAAAATGCAAAGCCCCACGCGCTTAACCATATGGATATGATATTAGGAACCCAGCCTACATTGTGGACACTGATTGCAAAAGACATCAGGCATGACATCAGTAAGCTCATAAAAAATGCAAATACAATCCCGTGATATTTACGGTTAATCATTAAACAGATGACTCCTGAACTTATTTATTCAAAGCGTGAGCGATACGCTCAATAGCCTCTATTATATGGTCACTATCTGTTGTATAGGCAAAACGACAATGATGCTCTGGATTATTGTGACCAAAATCCAAACCGGGTGTGATCGCAACACCTGCTTCTGTTAGCAGATAATCACATAACGCCATACTATCTGGATACCTGTCCGTTAATAACCTGGCACAATTGGCATACAGATAAAATGCACCTTCAGGCGTGACTGGAATATCAAAGTCAAGTTGTCTTAGTGCAGGCAACAATTGATTGCGGCGTTGTTCAAATACATGACGACGATGTTCTAATTCGTCCAAAGTATCAGTTTGGAACGCGGCTAACGCGGCATATTGTGAAACCGTTGGTGCCGCTAAAAACAGATTTTGAGCTAAACAATCCATTATATCTGTGTAGCCTTCAGGTACAACTAACCAGCCCAAACGCCAGCCTGTCATACCAAAATATTTGGAAAAACTATTAATAACAAATGCATCTTGATTGACAGCAAGTATGGTTTGAGCATCAATCCCGTCATTGGTTAAACCATGATAAATCTCATCAACAACTAAATGGCCTTTACGTTGCAATACTGCATCAGATAAGGCTGTCATTTGTTGTTGAGATAAAATAGTACCTGTCGGATTTGATGGCGAAGCGACTAAAGCCAGCACAGTATCATCATCCCAATAGTGTTCGATATCGTTAGCCGTTAATTGATAGTGACTCTCAGAATTAACACTAACCGACACTGCTTCTGCTTCAACAAAACGCGCAAAATTTCGATTACAGGGATAACCAGGATCAGCCAGCAAGACTTTTTTATCACGCTCTGCCAATGCGCCCATTACCAGTAATAAAGCACCTGATGCACCGGGGGTAACAACGATTCTATCGGCTGACACAGCAACGCCATAATGCGTGGCATACCAGTGTGCTATTGCATGACGTAATTCAGGCAAACCCAGTGCCGGTGTGTAATGGGTTTTACCCGATCTTAATGCATTGATACCTGCATCAATAATAGCTTGGGGCGTGGCAAAGTCAGGTTCTCCAACTTCCATGTGAATGATGTCTCTACCCTGCTGTTCGAGCTTTTTAGCCTTGGCCAGAATATCCATGACATGGAATGGTGTGATGTCGTGTGCTCGACCTGCTATACGTATATCAGCCATTCACATGCAACCGATGTAAATCTGCAACGGTTACATAGTCATGTTCAATTGCTACACCAGAAATGAGCTGACAAGGCATATCAGCTTCACCCAAGTGGTTGAACACCGAAATTGCACCAGAAAAATCATCATCTGCGGTGTAATTATTGAATGTCACTACCGTAGGCAGATTTGCGCCACGCGAAGCCAGCACACCATTCGCTGAATCTTCAAAAACAAGACACTGCTCCGGGTTTAAGCCTAATTGCTCAAGGCAATAGTCAAAAATGTCTGGTGCAGGTTTTTTTGCTGGCACAACATCACCGGCAGCAATGCAATCAAACCACGATAATGCCTGCTCACCCAAGGTACTAGTGATAAGCGCAGTAACGTTGGCTGGTGTCGTTGTAGTAGCAATTGCCAAGCGCAAACCGGCATCACGAATCTCGGTAATTAAACGTGCAACACCGGGACGTAATCCAATTGCTTTTGTTTCAAGCAAAGTGACATAGTGTTTAGTCTTTTCAGCATGTAATTGGACAACTAATTGCTCAATATCACCGTCATAACTAAAGTCTTGATGAAAGTCTGACAAAAAGAAGCGTATACGCTCTTTACCACCTGTTACTGCTAATAATTTTCCATATAATTCTTCATCCCATACCCAATCTAAACCAGCCTCTGAGAATGCGCGATTGAAGGCGACGCGATGACCATCGCGTTCTGTTTCCGACAAGGTACCATCGACATCAAATATAATTGCTTTTAGTTGCTTCACAATTCAGTTTTCCCATTAAAGTAAGGTAAAATAGTATCAAATATTTTGCACATACGAGAGTCATCTGGTATAGATGCTCTCTTGAATTTGAAAAGTTAAGAGGTTTTGACAAATGGTTCCATCACCGATTGAGGCTAAATTTTCTCCGTATGAAGAAGTAGCCGGCGAAGATTACATGAACGATGAACAGCTCAGTCATTTCCGGACCATTCTGGAAAACTGGAAAATACAACTTATGGAAGAAGTTGATCGCACTGTTCACCATATGCAGGATGATGCTGCCAATTTCCCTGATCCTAATGATCGTGCAACTCAGGAAGAAGAGTTTACATTAGAATTACGTACCCGTGATCGTGAACGTAAATTGATTAAGAAGATCAATCAATCTTTAGAAGATTTAGACAAGGGCGATTATGGTTATTGTGAGTCGTGTGGAACTGAAATTGGTATTCGCCGTTTAGAGGCCCGCCCAACTGCGACACTGTGTATTGATTGCAAAACATTAGATGAAATTAGAGAAAAGAATCGCGTTTAATTGTCGACATTATCTTATTTTCTAATTTAAAAGCCCCCTTAAAAAGGGGCTTTTTGTTATATACCCGCAATCAAAGAATTTGCTGTTAAATTACTGGAGTCCGTCATTCCCACAAAAGTGGGAATCCAACGATAGCTAATAGTTTCATTGTCCATGGAACCCCGTATTCGCGAGGACAAAAGATGATTCTATGCAGCTTGACGTGTCATGGGTATAGAACCAAATACTACTCCTAATCTAAATATCATCTTGATTACTCATGTTAGTTATACAATACTTGTTCCATAAGTAAAAATTAGTCTTCTTGCACACGATATATACCCGTGATCAATGAAAATGCTTGATTATTTCCATAATGAGATCATGATACCCAGATGCTAACGACTTCACT
>JARGFJ010000004.1 GCA_029210875.1 Gammaproteobacteria bacterium
CAGTAAAAGCGATTAGGCCATCAAGGAAGCATTATTATCCTAATGCAGGTAAGGCCCATTTGATTGCGCCTAATCTGCTCGACCGGCAATTTAACCCTGAGCAGGCCAATACCCATTGGGTGGGCGATATTACCTATATCCGCACCCGTCAAGGTTGGAGTTACCTTGCTTGTGTACTGGATTTAGCGACTAAAGAAGTCGTGGGCTGGGCCATGTCAACAAGCCCTAATGCTGAATTAGCTAAAGCAGCGTTAAGTCACGCTATCCAAAGACAACAACCGGATCTGACCAAATTACTGTTTCATTCAGACCAAGGTGTGCAATATTCAGCCAAACTTTTTATTGATTATTTGACCCTATTAAAGATCACACAGAGCATGAGTCGCCGTGGTAATTGTTGGGATAACAGCGTAATGGAACGCTTTTTCAGAAGCTTAAAATCAGAAAGGCTCAATCACTTAACCTTTATCCATCATGGTGCAGCAGTCAGCACCGTTGAGAGCTACATTTATTTTTACAACTACAAGCGACTACATTCATCGCTTGGTGACATGCCCCCTGTGCAAAAAATGGCAGAATTAAAAAAGCGGCTTAAAGTTACTTCATTAAATTAAAACTTGAACACTACAAACTTTTGCATCAGTTAATGCCATTGGGGGTATCTCCTTTTCAGGTTTAATAAGTACCCCTAAGGATACCCCCATAAATGTAAGATGATAAGAAAGCCAAGGAAGATATGACAAAAGATAGGACATAAAAAAGCCCCGAAAAACGGGGCCTTAGATAAGGTATGGAAGAAATAAAATAAATATTTGGTGGAGGCGGGGGGAATCGAACCCCCGTCCGCAAATCCTCTGCTTTCAGCTCTACATGCTTATTTCATCTATTAATTTAACTATCAGCTACCCGATGAACAGGGAAAACAGCTAGCGAGCTTGTAAGATTTTAGTCCATCAGCACCAAGCGTACTTCAGGCTTTGCTTATGAGAGTCGACGCCCGATACCAGACGCATAAGCACGGATCTGGTCGGACGGCATAGACAGGTTATTAAGCTGCTAGTGCGTAGTTGTTATCGTTTGCAACTATATTTTGCAGTCTGTTTTACGAGAAGAACTAACATACTCGGCATGCACCTTAAGTTTTGTAACCCACGTCGAAGCCAGGTCGCCCCCTAAAGTACTAAGTGTGACAGTATATATCTGTGAAGGTTTCACTGCCAGTAAAGTTTGTTATTTGTTTCTGGTGATGCGTGCTTTATCACGTGCCCAATCGGCATCTTTAGATGATTGGCGTTTATCGTGTTGTTGTTTACCTTTAGCTAGGGCAATTTCGAGTTTGGCTCTGCCCTTTTTCCAATACATCGCGACGGGTACAATGGTGTAGCCTTTACGATCAACGGCACCAATGAGTTTGTTGAGTTCGATACGGTTTAATAATAATTTACGTCGTCGTGTATTAAGTGGGCTGACATGAGTTGATGCGGATAGTAGTGGTGAGATGTGTGCACCGTGAAGCCATGCTTCACCTTGGTGGATCACGATATAGCTTTCGTTTAGTTGTAAGCGTCCATCACGCAGACTTTTGACTTCCCAGCCTTCCAGTACGATGCCTGCTTCAAATTTATCTTCGAGGAAATAGTCATGCCGTGCACGACGATTTTGAGCAATTGTGCTATTTCCATTGGTTTTTTTAGTATTTTTTTTCGTTACCATCCGCGTATTATATAGTGCTGTTACACTTTATAGTTTGAGCATTTTAATAAATTCTCACAAAATCTGAATTAATTATGACGAAACAGGCAACATTATGAGCAGACCTGCTAAATCAATTCACGGCCAGTGGACATCTCGCTGGGCATTTATTCTTGCGGCAACGGGTTCTGCCGTTGGCTTGGGCAATATTTGGAAGTTTCCTTATATTACGGGTGAAAATGGTGGTGGGGCTTTTGTTCTTGTGTATTTAGCCTGTATTGCGGCAATTGGTGTTCCGGCAATGATGGCGGAAATTATGCTTGGACGTCGCGGTCGACAAAATCCAATCTATACGATGCGAACACTCGCTAAGGACGAAAAGGCAAGCCCATACTGGAAGTTTTTAGGCTGGAGTGGCGTGGTTGCTGGTGTGCTTATTCTGTCTTATTACAGCGTCATTGCTGGTCAGGCAATGGCGTATGTGTTTCGTGCTTTTTCTGGTGTTTTTGAGGGGGTCACACCCGACGGCGCTCAAAGTATTTATGCTACGTTAGCAAACGATCCTGAACGCTTAATTACGTGGCATACCTTATTTTTGATCATCACGATGGGAGTTGTGGCTCAAGGTGTTGAAAACGGCTTGGAAAGGTCAGTTAAATTTCTGATGCCGGCACTTGTCGTTATATTACTCATGCTTGTGGCTTATGCGACTAATACCGGCACTTATTTCACTCAGAGCCTACATTTTTTATTTAATCCCGATTTTTCTAAATTAACGGGACACGCTGTTTTAACCGCGATGGGACATGCCTTTTTTACGCTGAGTTTAGGTATGGGGGCGATTATGATTTATGGTTCGTATTTACCCGATAAGACATCTATTGCCAAAGCAACGCTGACTATTTCAGTTGCTGACACTACCATAGCCTTATTAGCGGGTATGGCGATCTTCCCTCTGGTATTTGCTAATGATTTAGCAACCAATGCTGGTCCAGGACTCATTTTTCAAACCCTTCCAATTGCGTTTGGTCATATGGCTGGCGGCGCTTTTTTTGGTGGGTTGTTTTTTGTATTACTGGTTTTTGCGGCGTGGAGTTCGTCAATTTCATTGATTGAACCCGCGGTGACATGGTTAGTGGAAAATAAAAATATAAGTCGTATACGGGCTTGTGTGGTGATGGGTGTCGGTACCTGGTTTTTAGGTCTATTAACTGTTTTTTCATTTAATATCGGCAAAACATGGACTGTTCTTGGCAAAACAATGTTTGATTTGTTGAATTATTTAACAGCCAATATCATGTTGCCATTGGGTGGTTTGTTTATCGCTATCTTTGCAGGTTGGATTATGAAACAATCAAGCAGCGAACAAGAGCTTGCTATTAAATCACCAATTTTTTACCATACATGGCGTATTTTAATTCGATACATTACCCCAGCAGCGATTATTATTGTCTTTTTAGAAGTTATCGGTCTGTTGGCATAAGACGTTCTATTCTATGACGATAATTACTCGCAGTGCCTTGGTGCTCTATTCACCTGATCAAATGTTTGATTTGGTTAATGATGTTGAGAGTTACCCTTCCTTTTTGCCATGGTGTCGCTCTAGTACTGTGGTCTCGAAATCACCGGAGGAAATCATCGCCTCCTTAGATCTCGCTAAGGGCGGTATTCACCATGTGTTTACTACTCGTAACAGGCTGATTCATGATGAATCAATCGAAATTGCATTAGTCGATGGCCCTTTTGAACATCTTGAAGGTCTTTGGCAATTTGCAATGATTGGTGATAATCAAGGCTGTCGCATTACATTAAGTATGAATTTTGAGTTTTCCAATCGCATTATCAGCATGGCTTTAGGCCCTATTTTTACTCAAATATCTGGCTCTTTAGTCGATGCCTTTTGTAAACGCGCTCAGGACATTTATGGAAACAACTAAACATATTACTATCGAAGTAGCCTACGCGCTGCCGACGGAACAAGTGATTTTATCGCTCGAAGTACCGGAAGATTGCACGGTTGAAGATGCTATTAAACGTTGTGGCATTTTGGAACAATTTACCCAGATCGATATCGCAACAGATAAAGTCGGTATTTTTGGCAAGATGTGTAAACTCGATGCCACCATGCACGATAAAGATCGTATCGAAATTTATCGTAAATTGATTGCTGATCCAAAAGAGTCACGTCGTCAAAAGGCTGAAATGGAACGCAAGCAAGGCTTGAACAATAACGCTTGATGAGAATTGAAACCAACACTGTTTTATTAATTGGTCTGACATTATTGTTTGGAATTGCATGGCTAATCACGCGTCATCGACAACCAAGACGTTTATTCATTATTTCGGTCAGTATCATTGGTGCTTTATTATTGCCAGGCTATATTCCTGGACATGGCGAAATTGTTTTAATCATACCTAATGCCGCATTATTTACTGTTGATAATCACTTCGTCTGGGGACTAGCAGCTGTATTTGGCATAATAAATTACTGCGCCCTATTCTCGCTGCTTAACCGGCTATCTCGTCATCCTGTTCATTGATCACCTTCGCCCCTCAAGTAACGCTATTTCAGCTTCAGTAAATCCTGCCTGCTTTCGTGCTTGTGTATGAAATGGACCGCGTAGTTCACCCGCAAAGTATGTATCGAGTAACTCACGAAATGTGACTAATGGATCAAGTTGACGGAGATCACATAAGTAATTAAACCAATGTGTACCGATCTTCACATGGCCTATTTCTTCGCGCAAAATCACTTCTAATATTTCAACTGCTCGTAAATCGCCTGTACCTCGCAGTTTATCCATCATTTTCGGGGTCACATCTAATCCCCTCGCCTCTAATACTCGCGGCACTAATGCCATTCTAATCAAAGGATCATGGTGTGTTTTTTGTGCCATTTCCCACATACCGTTATGTGCAGGAAAGTCACCATAGTCATAACCTAACGACACTAAATGTTGTCGTAGCAGGACAAAATGTTCCGCTTCTTCTGAGGCAACTCGTGCCCAATCGGCATAGAACTGTTTTGGTAGATTGGGAAATCGTGCAACGGCATCCCATGCCAGATTGATGGCATTAAACTCGATATGGGTGATGGCATGTAGTAATGTGGCAACACCGGTCTGTGCACTATTGCGACGACGCGGCAAATCACGTGGTGCCACCAGTTCAGGTTTGTCGGGTGCCCCCGGCAACTCTGGCACATCCAAAATACTATCTCGATCAAGCTCAACGGCATTATTTTTAAACTTTTGATACAAAATGTGGGTCTGTTCAAGCTTTTGTGCAGGATCGGTCAATACTAAAATAGTGAGAGCCTGTTGACGTAATTCATCCATCTAAACGTACTCGCGGATCGACCAGGGTATACGATATATCTGTCAACACTAACCCCACTATATATAAGACGGAACCTAAAAAGACCATGGCTCTAACAATGGCAAAATCTTGAGCTTGAATTGCATCAATGGTGTAACTGCCGAGTCCCGGTATACCGAAAAATGATTCAAGGATCAGGCTACCCATAAACAAGGTTGGTATGACGACAACGGCACCGGTCAAAATTGGGATCATGGCATTTTTTAATACATGTCGAAATAATACTGTGACTTCTGATAAACCTTTGGCTCGTGCAGTACGCACATAATCTTTTGATACTTCTTCAAGAAATAAGGTGCGATACCAACGTGAACCAGCACCAATACCAGATACAATGCCTATCAGTACGGGTAGGATGACAAACTTAATAGCACTGATACCCTGTGCATAGCCAGAGATCGGCACCAGTTGCATCATCTTTCCAACTAAAAACTGTCCACCAATGATATAAAACAGACCCGAAATTGACATGATAATAACGCATAAAATTACGCCGCCCAGATCGATATACGTTGCTCGGAAAAACACCATTAATAAAGCAAAGGTAATATTGACCAGTAAGCCTATAACAAAAATAGGTATCGCTATTGCCAGACTTGGCCACATTCTGGTTTGGATGTCTTGCCCAATATCCCGTCCATCATCTGCCGCGCCAAAATCAAATACAAATAAGCGTAAAGACTTGTCAAAAAAAATAGTGTTTGTTGCTTTATTAAGGCCAGATTCATCACCAGCCCACAATAATGCTTTGTCATAGCCGCGTTCCTGTTTCCAAACATCTATCGCTTGTTGGTTGATGTGTTTGGCACCGAGTTGCATTCTCGCCATATCATCAGGGGTATTAACCATAAAAAATAAAGCAAATGTCAGTGCATTTACCCCAATTAAAATAGGAAATGAATACAGAATTCTTCTTATGATATAGGCAAACATAGTCTACTCAAGTAGTCAGATAGGTATAGTATAAATATGTTTTTGTTTATTAGTTAATTCTTATATAGAATAAAAACCTAGTATTAGCCTAACAGGAGTTTAACAATGACACTATTCGTATTCGATTTGGTTAAAACCGCCAAAGAAGTTATCAATGAAGTATCTGTAGAAAAAGCCAAAAACATGTTAGAGGATAACACTATAGCGTTGGATGTGAGAGAACCTGCTGAGTTCGAATCTGGGCATATCAACAATGCTCGTCATCTGCCTCGTGGTGTACTTGAATTTAAAATTGCGGATCATCCAGATTTCCAGGATTTAGAACGCTCTATTCTGGTCTATTGTAAAACTGGAGGTCGATCAGCATTAGCTGCAGTGGCCTTACAACAACTCGGTTATTTAAATGCGTACTCACTTGCAGGCGGCTTTGATGCATGGCAACAATATGAATAAAAAATTGCTCAAATGCAAGCTCAACACTAATACAGCAAACCTTAGGAATACATCATGAACATAATTAAATACACACTCTTTGTTGTTGCCACGCTGTTTACAAGTGTCGTGTTTGCTGAACCAACCCATGTTATGGTGCGAGCCAAAGCTGTTGATGCCAAGTTTATTGGCACCAGTGTTGGTGGTGTTAAGGTTGTTGTTGAAGATGCAGAAACTGGTGAAATTCTTGATACCGGTTGGATAAATGGTGGCACTGGTAGTACCTCAACCTTAATTTCACAGCCGATTACTCGGGGTCAGACATTAACCGATAAAGACACGGCAGGATTTGTAGCAACACTTGATATTTCAAGTCCTCGTTTAGTTCGCTTTACGTTAATTGGTCCTTATGGTTTTCGTCAGTCGTTACAACAGGCATCATTAACCAGCTGGGTAATACCAGGCAAAGATATCCTGGGTGATGGCATTATTATTTCGATGTCAGGCTTTATTGTTGATGCATGGACACGTGTGCTTGAAGGTGGAAAAGTCGATATTTATACACAAACATCATTATTATGTGGTTGCCCTATTTACCCTGATGGCCCTTGGGATCCGGTAAATTACCAAGCAAAAGCGATCATAATGCACAATCAAAATAAGGTCGATGAAGTTGATTTGGCTTATACCGGACCAACAGGTCTATTTTCCGGCAACACAACAATCACTGAATCAGGTCATTACAAAGCAATCGTATATTTAATCGATACCAAAACCGGTAACGTAGGTGTTGACCGCGCTATGTTTGAGGTCGATCTCAACTAAATAGTGATTTCCGATACCCTGATAGTTAAAGGGTATTTCAAGCTATTTTGTAACATTAACGTTTATGAAACGTCTTAGCTTTATCGATGATTAGGAGAAGTAAGATGAATACAACTTCATGCCCAATTTCTGGTGCCGGACTAGGGTTACGAAGAAGTTTTATGGATGAACTGGATACATTTGATCATCATCAACCAGCTGATTTTTTGGAAGTTGCTCCAGAAAATTGGATGGGCATGGGTGGTGTTTTAGGTAAACGCTTCAGTCATTTTGCTGAACGATATCCTATGCTGTGTCACGGGTTATCGCTTTCAATTGGCAGCCCCGCCCCCTTGGATGAAGCCTTTATTAAGAAGCTTAAAACGTTCTTTGATAAACATCATATCGTTTGTTATAGCGAACACCTCAGTTATTGCAGTGATGATGGTCATTTGTATGATTTAATGCCAATCCCATTTACCGAAGAAGCAGTGCATCATGTTGCGGCTCGTATCAAACGTGTGCAAGATATTTTAGAACGACGATTAATCATCGAAAATGTGTCATATTACGCTGCGCCCGGTCAGGAAATAAAAGAAGTCGAGTTTGTTAAAGCAGTACTGGAAGAAGCTGATTGTGACTTGTTACTTGATGTCAATAATGTGTATGTCAACAGCGTTAATCATCGCTATGATCCGGTCGAATTTATTAAAGCCATGCCGCAACATCGTATTGCCTATCTTCATATGGCAGGGCATTACAATGAAGCACAAGACTTAATTGTTGATACTCATGGTGCTGATATTGTTGATCCGGTATGGCAATTATTAGAAACCACCTATCAACATCATGGCGTTATTCCGACATTATTAGAACGCGATTTTAATATTCCTTCACTTGATGTATTAATCAGTGAAGTTGAACAAATTCGTCACTATCAATCTGTTTATAAGGCTGCTAACCGTGTCAGCGCTTAAATCAACTGGTTTTATCGATACCCAATACCAATTTGCCGCGCATTTACGTGATCCTGCCAATCAAGCTATCCCAGGCGATCTCGAACCGCGGCGTATGGCTATTTATCAGGAGCTTTTTTATAATAATATCGACGGTTTCATTGCTAACGGATTTCCAGTAATTCGCACAATAACATCCGATGATAACTGGCATGCCATGATCCGTGATTTCATGATCACGCATCGGTGCAAAACGCCACTCTTCCATGAAGTTTCTCGTGAGTTCCTAATGTATCTTGAGAACGAACGTGATGCAGCTAATGATCCACCGTTTCTTGGTGAGTTGGCCCATTATGAATGGGTAGAATTAGCCTTAAGTGTGTTGGATAGTGATGCCACACCTTTTGAGTTAGCGGCTGATGTTGACTGTATGCACCAACACCTCAAAACCTCACCATTAGCTTGGCCTTTAGCCTATCATTATGATGTGCAAAATATCGGACCAAAATATCAACCAGTCGTCGCTAACGATACGATGGTGTTTTTACTGGTCTATCGTAATCAGCAAGACAAAATCACCTTTATTGAGTTAAACCCCGTCAGTGCACGTCTTATTGATTTACTTAATGACAATCATACTGGACAACAAGCCGCTGAAATAATCGCTCAGCAGTTAAATCATCCTAATCCACAACTCGTTATTGATAGTGCCAAAGCCTTACTCGAAGATTGGATTAATCGAGGCATAATGATCGAGCAATAAAAAAGGCCGAGAATACAATTCTCGACCTTTTTAAAATAGCTATGTCGGACTAGATTTAAACAGTCGCTAGTTCAATCGCTTCAGCTGATAATCGTGTGATTTCATCCCAGTTTTCTGCATCAACCAAATTAGCCGCACACATCCAGGAACCACCAACACAAGCCACATTTGGCAAGCTGTAGTAGTCTTTAACATTTTTTTGGCTAACACCACCCGTTGGGCAAAATGTAATCTGTGGAATTGGCGCACCAATTGATTTCAACATAGGTACACCACCTGCAGCTTCAGCAGGGAAAAATTTCATTTCTGTAATGCCTTTTTCTAATAAACGCATAGCGTCACTTGGATTAGCAATACCAGGTAATAATGGCACACCTGTAGCAATCGCTGCATCAATCAATTTATCCGTTGTACCCGGACTCACGATAAACTCTGCACCAGCATCAATTGCAGCATGTAATGTTTCAATGTTAATGATCGTGCCAGCACCCACGATTGCATCTGGTACTTCTGTCTTAATACGACGAATTGACTCTAACGCGGCATCAGTACGTAATGTGATTTCTAATACTTTTAAACCACCTTTGACTAAGGCTTTAGCTAAAGGTACTGCGTGTTCAACATTATTGATGACCATCACCGGTACAATCGGCGATACATTCATAATTTCTTTTATTGTTTTGCTCATTTTTGTTTTTATTCCAATTTATTCAACGTTAAAAACGTTAACCGCACCCGTTTCAGCAGACGAAACACCCCGACGGAAACTATCAAATAATTCTCGACCCATACCATAATGGTGTTCAGTACTGCCTTTGATGCATTGTGTACGTGCGTTAAATACATCATCATCAATCAAGATATTGAGCGAACCTGTTTGTGTGTTCAAATGCAGTATATCGCCAGTGCGAACACGGGTTAAAGGACCGCCTTCTTCACATTCTGGGCACATATGAATGGCTGAAGGCACTTTACCTGACGCACCCGACATACGGCCATCGGTTACAATCGCAACTTTAAAGCCTTTATCCTGTAAAGATCCAAGCAATGGCGTCAATTTATGTAGTTCTGGCATTCCGTTAGCTTTTGGCCCTTGGAAGCGTAATACAACAATTAAATCTTTTTCCATTTCACCGCGTTTAAATGCAGCAACAACATCGTCTTGATCATCAAACACCATCGCTGGTGCCTCGACAATTTGATGCTCTTCTGCAACAGCCGATATTTTTGACATACCACGGCCCAAATTACCGTGAATGAGATGCAAGCCACCTGTACTTGAAAATGGTTTTTTGATCGTACCGATAACATTTGTATCTAACGACTTGCCTGGACCTTCTTCCCAAATTAAGTCGCCATCAACTAGTTTTGGCTCTTGAGTGTAACTGCTCATACCACGTGTAGGTGCAACAGTCATAATATCTTCATGCATTAGACCATGTTTGAGCAATTCACCAATTAGAACACTCATACCACCTGCCGCCTGGAAGTGATTGATATCAGCCTCACCATTTGGATAAATCCGAGTAAGTAACGGTATGATTTTGGTTAATTTATCAAAATCATCCCAGTTAATGATGATACCAGCAGCACGTGCAACTGCAATCAGATGCATAGTGTGATTAGTTGAACCACCTGTTGCCATTAAACCAACAATAGCATTGACAATCGCTTTTTCGTCAATCATATAGCCAAATGGACGGAAATCATCTCCCATAGACGTGTATTTCAATACATGCTCGGTCGCACTTTGAGTTAAGGCATCACGCAATGGTGTATTAGGATTAACAAATGAGGCACCGGGCAAATGTAGCCCCATCATTTCAACCATCATTTGGTTACTGTTAGCCGTACCATAGAAAGTACATGTACCTGGGCTATGGTAAGACTCAGATTCTGCTTTTAATAATGCATCACGACCCACTTTACCTTCTGCATAAAGTTGACGAATACGGACTTTCTCTTTGTTTGGCAAACCGCTCAGCATCGGACCACCTGGTACAAATACCGCTGGTAAATGACCAAAGCTCAATGCAGCAATCAATAAACCTGGTACGATTTTGTCACAAATCCCAAGGAATAATGCGCCATCAAACATATTATGGCTTAGACCAATCGCAGCTGACATCGCAATAACATCACGGCTGAATAGCGATAGTTCCATACCCGCTTGGCCTTGGGTAATACCATCACACATCGCTGGCACACCACCTGCAAACTGAGCAACACCGCCAGCTTTATTAGCTGCTTGTTTAATGATGTCAGGATAATCTTTATACGGTTGGTGTGCTGATAACATATCGTTATAAGCAGAAATGATGCCTATATTAGCTTTGACACTGACTGATAAATCCGCTTTTTCTGATGCAGCACAAGCAGCAAAACCATGAGCTAAATTACCACAGGCTAATTGCGAGCGGTGGGGACCATTCTTAACTGCGGCATCAATACGCGTTAAATAGTTTGCGCGGCTTTCGCTACTACGCTCAATAATTTCATTGGTAACAGCTGCTAATACTGGATGAACCATATTTACCTCCCCTAAAGTGCTTTGCTAAATACAATCTTGCAAAGTTGAAAAATAGTGATGATTTATACTGAATAAATCAATCCTGAATAACATATTGGCTTGATATTGTACCTCGAATAGGCAATTTTCGCACGGATCAGTTTGGTAACAACTACCTATGAACCTCCTGTCAGATTCATAATCCATGCAAATATCACAACTTGTGGCACGGTTATTAAGGGCAAAAACAAGGCTATTTTCCATGAACCCGTTGTCTCACGTAATGACATAATTTCAGTATAGTCTGTTGCTACACCCGTCATTAAAAAGGCAAAACCATTACCCGGTGCCAATGCCCTAATCACTAAATCAGCAGCGATTGGCGTTGAACCTTCAGAACAAATTTCAAGCATTGTAGCAACAATAAGGGTCATACCTAAACCGGCAATTGTCGCACCGAAATACGTTTGAAAACTATCTATTGGGACAAATGTTCGGATCGCGGCAGCCAGTAGAACACCTAACAGAAGCCAGCGTATGATCATACGGGAATCTTTAATTCCCTCCCACAGCATAGTACGCCACCACTTGCCCGTAAACCGGGTTTGTTGCCAACGCTGCTTTGCTTCAATCCACGGTTTAAATCCATCAGACGCTATCGTATTTGGATTGCCAGGTAATTTACCACCACTGACCAAGCTGTCAAAAATCAAGCCACTGGCAATACCTATAATCATCGAACAAGCAATAAATAACAGCGTCCATTTCCAGCCTATTAAAGCAATTAAAATAATCGTTAGTGACAAAGAATTCCATGGGCTCGCAATTAAAAATGCCATTACTTGTCCTAAGCTTGCACCTCGCTGATATAAACGCATTGCAACCAGTAATATGCCATGACTACATAAATCAAGAAATACACCCGCAAGAGTAGCTCTTAGAATTCCAGACAAGGTATTAGCTTTGCCTAATGCTGAAATTACAAATTCCCTGGGCACACGTCCTAACACGCCAACAAAGAACATACCTAAGCCTAGCCCGATCCACATACTATCCATTAAATGACGGATCGCTAATGTCATGTTTGCAATAGCTGATTCGGCAGAGACTAAATCTGTCGCCAAAAGATTAAATAGATAGCCTGATGAAACCAGTATTAATGTTGTCCAAAGCAATATATCTGGACGTGACTTGTTGCTAGCGTCACTGTCACAACAACCTGACAATTCAAACGTTTTATCTGATTTTTTAGTCTCATCGCTACCACAGCAACGTGCTGACTCTGTCGGTTCTGGTGCTCCACAACATGATGGCATATAAAATTCCTCTGTATCTTCAGGTATGATCCCACTCTGATTTAACTATATCAATAAACAAAATACTACATTAGGCTATTTAAATAATGACAACTTCCAAACCATTACGTACGGTTCGTAGTTTTGTTCGCCGTGAAGGTCGACTAACTCAAGCACAACAGCGTGCAATTGACTCGCTCTGGACCGAATTTGCTATCGATGATGGTGATTCAATAATTGATTTAAACGCACTTTTTGGTCGAGATGCACCCAAAATACTTGAAATAGGTTTCGGCAATGGTCATTCACTCGCTCAAATGGCATCTGAACAACCTGAACATGACTTTTTAGGTGTTGAAGTGCATCGCCCAGGCGTAGGTCAATTACTCAATTCCATAGAAAAGTTAGGCTTAACAAATTTACGTGTTGCATGCACTGATGCCGTTGAGTTAATCAAATATCGTTTAGCAAATAACAGTCTTGATAGATTACAACTTTTTTTTCCTGATCCATGGCACAAAAAAAGGCACCATAAACGTCGCATCATCCAACCCGAGTTTGTCGCACTTTTAGCCCAAAAAATAAAATCCGGGGGGTATCTCCATATGGCGACAGATTGGCAACACTATGCTGAACAAATGTTGGACGACTTATCTAGTAATGATGCGTTCATAAACTGCGGTGATGAGTCCGGCTATATTCCTCGGCCAGACTACCGCCCCCTTACAAAATTTGAACAACGTGGTCATAAACTGGGACATGGTGTATGGGATCTGCTTTTTAAACGACGCTAAGCAATAAAACTTGCACCAATTAAATGCATAAGGTATTTTCGTTAAGAAATTCCTTAACTTAAGGCATAAACATGAAGCAAATCAATAAGATTAAACTAGGCGCACTTGTTGTTACATCTGTTATTAGTTCTACAGCGTATAGTGCGGGTTTTGGTCTTATAGAACAAAGTGTTACTGGTCTGGGTCGTGCATTTGCTGGTGGTGGTGCCGTTGCTGGTGATGCTAGTACGATTTTCTATAATCCTGCGGGGTTAACCAACCTTCAACAGGCTGAGCTCGACATAGGGCTTAATTTTCTGGCACCGAAAATTGAATTCACTGATAGTGGCTCAACATCGCCTTTTGGTGTACCTTTGACTGGTGGTGATGATGGTGATGTAGCAAATAATGCCTTTTTACCAAACCTTTATTATTCAACACCACTCAATGATCGCGTGCACCTTGGTATTGGTGTCACCGCTCCTTTTGGTTTGGTAACCGAATACGATGATACCTGGAAAGGTCGCTTTCATGCTGTTAAATCTGATTTACGTACTATAAACATCAATCCGACAATTGCTTTTAAGGCTACCGATAAAGTATCAGTAGGCTTTGGCGTTAATTTACAGAAAATCGATCTTGAATTAACACAGATGGCTGACCTGGGAGCGTTAGGTGGTGCAGCTTTCTCTCAAAAAGCAGATGGTAAAGTTAATATTGAAGCAGATGATTGGAGCTGGGGTTATAACTTAGGGCTAATGCTACAAGCAACGGAATCTACTCGCCTTGGTTTAGCCTATCGCTCCAAGGTTTCCCATACGTTAAAAGGTAACGGTACACTCAGAACCGCAACAGGTGCTTTAGCTGCTGATGAGAATATTATGGGTAAAGTCGATTTACCAGAATCACTTTCATTAGCTGTTCATCATCAATTCAATACTAGATGGGCTGTGATGGGTGAGGCGACTTGGACACGTTGGAGTCGATTTAAAGAATTGACGATTATCTCAGATGGTACAGTACTAAATAGTACTAAACCTGAAAACTGGAACAATGTAATGCGTTATAGTCTGGGCTTAGACTATCAATATGATGATCAGTGGACGTTACGAACTGGTGTTGCCTATGATCAATCACCTATTCCCGAACAATTCCGCACAGCTCGCCTACCAGGTGAAGATCGCTTTTGGTTCTCTTTAGGAGCCAGCTATAAATACTCAGATAAAATAACGGTTGATGCCGGCTATATGCATGTATTTGTGCGCACTGCTGATATTAGTGAAGATGATAGGAGCTATGTCTTAAACGGTAAATACGACGTTAGCTCTGACATCTTTGGTCTTCAAATGCGTTGGTTATTGTTATAAAACAACGCTCTGAGTTATGAATACATCAACTAAAGACCTGATAGAGATTGAACAAGCGAAGACCTTATATGGTTTATTTCAAGAACGCTTGAAACGTAATCCAGAACATAGTGCCTATCGCTACTATTGTTCAGATCTCAAACAGTGGCTTGATGTTACCTGGCAACAGATTGCTGATGATGTTTCTCGCTGGCAAACCGCCATTGCAAAAGAAGCATTAGAACCTGGTGATCGTGTTGCGTTAAATTTACGTAACTGTAAAGAGTGGGTAATTTATGACCAGGCTGTAATGGGTTTAGGTTTGATTCTGGTGCCACTTTACCCTGATGATCGACCTGATAATGTTGCCTATATATTAAAAGATGCTGATGTTAAGTTGCTTTACCTGCAAAATGCGTCGCAATGGAAACGAATCAAACCATCATTATCAGAAGAACATAATCTACAACGAGTTGTAATCAATCAATCAGATGATGTAGCCATTGAATCACCAGTAGTTTACGCCAGTGATTGGCTACCTTCTGAATCGACGGCTCTAGTAGACTGGCAAGCAGATCCCCATGAGCTTGCTTCTATTATTTATACTTCTGGTACAACTGGCAAACCTAAAGGCGTCATGTTAAGCCACCACAATATGCTTTCTGTTGCAGCTAATGCACTTGAGTATTTTGATGTTTACACCAACGATGTGTTTTTATCTTTCCTACCGTTATCACATACCTTGGAGCGAACAGCTGGCTATTATTTAGCCATAATGGGCGGAGCAACAGTTGTATACTCAAGAGGCATTCCCCAACTAGCTGAAGATATGCAGTTCATAAAACCTTCGGTTATGTTTACTGTACCTCGGGTATTTGAACGTATTTACTGTCGTCTTAACCAAAAAATAAATCAACAATCGATAGTCACTAAACTACTTTTTCGTCTGACTAATCATGTTGGCTGGTTACGTTTTCTCAACAAGCAAAACCGTGTTGGTTGGCGGCCTGGCCTGTTATTATGGCCATTAGTCGATAAATTAATTGCATCTAAAATCAGACAGCAATTTGGTGGCAATATGCGATTATTAGTCAGTGGCGGCGCAGCATTGCCTGAAGCTGTATCTAAAGTCTTTATTGCTTCTAATCTTGCTGTCTTACAAGGTTATGGCTTAACTGAAACCAGCCCCGTAATTAGTGTTAATGAACTTAACAATAATTATCCTGATAGTGTTGGCAGAGCTATACCTAATGTTAATGTCATGATTGGTGACAATGATGAATTATTATGTAAAGGTCCGGGTATTATGCTGGGCTACTGGAATAATCATAAAGCGACAGCTCAAGTCATAAATTCAGAAGGCTGGTTGCATACAGGTGATCAAGCACGCATTAGTGAGACTGGACACATTTATATCACTGGGCGTATTAAAGATATTATTGTTATGAGTAATGGCGAGAAAATTCCGCCCAATGATATTGAAGCGGCCATTCTAAATGATGATATTTTTGATCAAGCGTTAGTTATTGGGGAAGGTCGCTCTTACTTATCCGCCTTATTGGTTTTAAATTCTGATAACTGGTTCAGCTTAGCCAAAACACACAAGCTTGATGGTTTTGATGCAAACTCGCTCAATGATAAAACACTCCATTCAGATATCATTAGTCGATTAAGACGTTTATTACACGACTTCCCTTCTTATGCAAAAATTCGTCGTGTTACATTAACACTTGAGCCTTGGACAGCAGAAAATAATTTGCTGACGCCAACAATGAAAATCAAACGTCCACAAGTAATAGCGCATCACAAGGCTGATATCGAAAAAATGTATTCATAGTTCTAAGCATATAGCTAATCATTCAATATTGTTTTCATCACCGCTTCAACTGTATGAAAAGAACCAAAAATAAGCACTCGATCGCCATTTTCAGCATTTTCCATCGCTAAATGATAAGCATCAATCACCTCAGCACTATTTATACACTTAGCCGGTTCAATAAGATGACTAATCTTGTTTGCCATCTCATCGGCTGTCATTCCTCTCGATCCGGAAAGTCCTGCTAAATACCAAACATCAATTAAAGACTTTAATACATCAACAACTGCAGCGACATCTTTATCTTTTAGCATGGCTAATACGGCATAGGTTTTGCCATCACAGGGCTTTTCAGCTAGAAGTTTGGCAAGATTTTCTGCACCTTGCTGATTGTGAGTAACATCAAAAATTCGCTCAACAGGACCTGAAATCTGCTGAAAACGACCTGCCAATTTGACCCCACTTAAGCCACGAGCAATTGCTTGTTTAGATATATCTTTTCCTTGTTTGATCAAGATATCGATTACTTTAAGCACAGCTGCTGCATTATTGAATTGATAGCTACCTGCTAATGCTGGAAACGGTAAATCCTGCCAACGCTGTCCACTCCTGCTCCACTGCCAATTAATGTCACTGACAGAAAAGTGATAATCAGTTTGTGCTTTATACACTGGCGCTGACAACGATTGTGCATAGGCTAACAAACTTTGTGGTGGTTCACTTTCAGAGCATACTACAGGCTTATTTGCACGAATAATGCCTGCTTTTTCTCTTCCTATCAGCTCACGCGTGCTACCAAGCCAGTTAACATGATCCAACCCGATGGGTGTGATCAATGCAATATCAGTATCAAACAGATTCACAGCATCTAATCTGCCCCCCATACCGACTTCGAGAATGGCTATATCAATCTTTTGTTGGCAGAAAATATCTATTGCAGCTAAGGTCGCAAATTCAAAATAGGTTAATGATGTAGCTTGTCGCGCCTTATCAATACGCTCAAATGCTTGACAAATTGAAGTATCATCGCAAGGTATACTGTTGATGCAAATGCGTTCGTTATATCGTAAAAGATGAGGTGATGTGTACGTTCCGGTACGATAACCTGCGGAACGTAAGATTGACTCTAACATGGCTACGGACGAACCTTTGCCATTAGTCCCTGCTACAGTAATAACTGTAAAAGGTAATACTGTTTTTTCTTTTCTAAGTTGATTCCAGACTAAACCGATTCGACTTAAGCCTGGATCAACTTCAGTAAAGTGTAAATTTTCCTGCCAGGCTAACCATTCTGGCAGAGTCTTAAATCGCATACAGTTTTAAGAATTAAGCAGCCGAGCGCTTTTGTAGCATGCCGAGAAGACTTGCTAAGCGATCACGCATTTGTCTACGATCAATAATCATATCAATCGCGCCATGCTCTAATAAAAACTCACTACGTTGGAAGCCTTCAGGCAAGGTTTCACGTACTGTTTGTTCAATAACACGAGGACCTGCAAAACCGATCAATGCATTCGGTTCTGCCGCATTAATATCACCTAACATTGCTAAACTGGCAGAAACGCCACCCATTGTTGGATCGGTCATTACTGATACAAATGGAATGTGTTTCTTACTAAGTTGCGTCAATATTGCACTGGTTTTAGCCATCTGCATCAAAGAAAACAAACCTTCCTGCATGCGCGCACCACCACTGGCAGAAAAACAAATTAGGGGAATATTCTTTTCCAGAGATACTTTGGCTGCGCGGACAAACTTTTCGCCTACAACCGCTCCCATAGATCCGCCCATAAAACTAAAGTCAAAAGAAACGGCTACTACAGACAATTGATTAATCGTACCTTGCATGGCTAATAACGCATCATTTTCACCCGTTGCTTTTTGTGCTTGAGTAATACGATCTTTGTAGCGTTTGCTATCCTTAAACTTAAGCATATCAACAGGACGAATATCTGCTGCGATCTCTACACGATCGTCTGGGTCCAGAAAAGATTCCAAACGAGTTCGAGCATTAATACGTTGATGATGGTCGCACTTTGGACAAACGTGAAGATTACGTTCTAACTCGGCACGATACAGCACATTGTCACATGCTGGACACTTACACCAAACACCTTCAGGAACAGATCGACTTCGAACTGTAGTACGAATTTTTGAAGGAATTAATTTCTCAAACCAACTCATAATGTGTCACCTAATTGCATATCGTATTGCATTATTATTTTGCCATATCACGCGCATTGATCGCATGTCTCATTTCAGCTACTAATCCGGCCAACGCTTCTGGCAAGATTTCAGGATTATTAGCATGTTCCGCAATCCAACGTACTAAAGTACTACCAACAACTACGCCATCTGCAACGTCTGATACTGCAGCCGCTGACTTGCCATCTCTAATACCAAATCCAACACCTAAAGGTAATGAGGTGCGTTGACGCAGTTCAGCCATTTTTTCACTAACTTCGCTAATATCAAGACTTGCTGACCCCGTAACACCTTTTATCGACACATAATAAATGAAGCCTTTTGCTACCTTAGCAATCTTATCCATTCTTTCGAGCGATGTCGTAGGCGCGACCAGAAAAATCGTATCAATATTGTGTGAATCCATAATAGTTAAAAATTGTTCTGATTCTTCTGGCGGCATATCAACGGTTAAGATTCCATCCACACCAACTTCTTCAGCACGCTTTGCAAAAGCTTCATAGCCCATGGCTTCTAATGGATTGGCATAGCCCATCAATACAATAGGTGTGATTTTATCTTTTTCTCTAAACTGACGCACCATGTCCAAAACATGTTTGAGTGATACATCATTCTTTAACGCACGTTCACACGCCTTTTGAATAACGGGACCATCTGACATCGGATCTGAAAATGGAATACCCAATTCTAATAAGTTGGCACCCGCATCGACCATGGCATGTAATATTGGAACTGTTACCCAAGGCTCAGGATCACCAGCAGTGATATAGGGTATTAACGCTGTTTGACCATCGGTCTTTAGCTTTTCAAAACAGTGACTAATTCGACTCATTTTTATTCCTCAAAAAGTTAAACCAGCCATGGCTGCAACCGTGTGCATATCTTTATCACCTCGACCCGATAGATTAATCAAAAGCACTTGTTCAGGAGACATGGTAGGTGCCAACTTACACGCATATGCTATTGCATGGCTTGATTCTAACGCAGGAATAATGCCTTCAGAACGTGTTAATGTATGAAATGCTTCTAATGCTTCATCATCAGTCACTGACACATAGTTAGCACGACCAATATCTTTTAATAATGCGTGTTCTGGCCCTACACCGGGATAGTCCAAGCCGGCAGAAATTGAATGAGTTTCAATGATCTGACCATTTTCATCCTGCATCAAGTAGGTGCGATTACCATGTAATACGCCTGGTGTTCCGGCAGATAATGGCGCTGAATGTTGACCTGTTTCAATACCATGGCCGGCACCTTCTACACCGTACATCACAACTTCTTTATCTTCGATAAATGGATGAAATAATCCAATCGCATTCGACCCACCGCCAATACATGCTATCAGCGCATCTGGCAATTTTCCTGTTGCGTTGATGATTTGGCTACGTGCTTCTCGTCCAATGATAGATTGAAAGTCTCGTACCATTGCAGGATAAGGGTGTGGACCAGCGACTGTACCAATAATGTAGAACGTATTATCAACATTAGTGACCCAATCACGTAATGCCTCATTCAGTGCATCTTTCAATGTACGTGAACCCGATTCAACAGGAATAACCTCTGCTCCAAGCAATTTCATCCGGTACACATTCTGAGCTTGACGCTGAACATCTGCAGCACCCATATAAACCACACATTCCATGCCTAAACGGGCAGCAACTGTTGCGGTTGCAACCCCATGCTGACCAGCACCCGTTTCTGCAATAATGCGCGTTTTACCCATACGTTTGGCAAGTAAAGCCTGACCAATTGTATTATTAACCTTGTGCGCACCAGTATGATTTAAATCTTCACGTTTTAAATAAATTTGAGCCCCACCAAGATTTTTAGTCAAATTCTCGGCAAGATAAATGGGAGATGGCCTGCCTACAAAGTCGGCAAGATCTTTGTCCATCTCTGCTTGAAACTCTGGGTCTGTTTTATATTTTTCATAGGCCTGCTCTAACTCGTAGATAGCGCCCATTAGTGTTTCACCGACAAACCGTCCACCATATTGACCAAAGTGACCGTTGTCATCGGGATAGGTATCGTAATAATTAGTTTCCATCGTATTAGCCATTGGCTACCTCTTGCATGAAAGTGCGTATTTTCTGGTTATCTTTTATACCTTTTGCAAGCTCGACACCACCACTGACATCGACTGCATAAGGTTGCACTTGTTCTATCGCCATCGCAACATTTTCAACGGTTAATCCTCCAGCAAGGATAATAGGTTTAGTAACATCAGTTATCATTGACCAATCAAATGTCTGGCCAGTTCCTCCTGGCACGCCAACTTGATAACTATCCAGCAATAAGGCGGATGCTGTTGCATAGTTTTCTGCCATTGCTGTTAAATCAATCTGATCCTTCATTCGAATCGCTTTAATATAGGGTTTATTAAATTGCTGGCAATAGTCTGGGCTCTCATCGCCATGAAATTGCAATAAATCAATTTTCACCTCCTCTAAACAGGCATAAACATCTTCTGCTTGGGCATCAACAAATAATGCAACAACACAAACAAAAGGCGGTAAATTTTCAACAATTTTCTGAGCTTGCGCAATTGTTACAGCTCTTGGACTAGGCGCGTAGAAAACTAAGCCTATCGCATCTGCGCCCATTTCAATTGCAAATTCAGCATCTTGGCGACGGCTAATACCACAAATTTTTACGCGTGTTCTCATTACTGATATCGAAGGAGGAAAACAACCGAATAGTTTACCAGATCACAGGGAAAGCTGACACTGTTGGTAGCTGATATTGTTCTGGATAGTCTGCTTTAACGAAAAATAAACCTTGGGGTGGTGATGTTATTCCGCCCTGACTACGATCACGACTCTCTAAAACAGATTGTGCCCAGGATACCGGTTTTTTACCTTCACCAACAGGGACTAATACACCAACAATATTTCTGACCATATGGTGCAAAAATGATTTCCCTACGACATCGACCGCAATACAGTTATCGTGCCGTGTTACCTGTATTTTTTCTAATGTTTTAATCGCACTTTTAGCCTGACATTCTTGTGCTCGAAATGCTGAAAAATCATGATGCCCTATTAGTAGTTGAGCGGCTTGTTGCATCTTAACTTCATCGAGATGTCTAAATACCCACCACATTCGATTATGATGTATCGCTGAACGACCTACTCGATTAAAGATTAAATAGCGATAACTTCGTCTGCTTGCAGAAAAACGTGCACTAAAATCATCGTCTACGGGTTTAGCCCAAGTGACATTAATATCCTCTGGCAGATTTGCATTAATGCCTAGAATCCAATTTCGTTCAGCACGTTGTGCATTCGTATCAAAATGTACAACTTGTTGAATAGCATGCACGCCAGAATCAGTTCTACCTGCGGCAGTCGTACTGGTAGCATGATTTGCAACTATCGAGATTGCTTGTTCTAAACAACCTTGTACTGTGCGCTGGTGTGGTTGAACCTGCCAACCTGAAAACTGTGTGCCATCGTATTCGACACCTAAGGCTACTCTCACCTAGTCTCCAGTGTTATTTAATGTCACTCAGCATCGTCTCTGCGCGTGTTTTTTGGTCATCATTACCTTCGAGCAACACTTCTTCCAAAATACTTCTAGCACCATCAGGATCGCCCATATCAATATATGCCGCTGCCAGGTCCAGTTTTGTTTCCGCTTCATCAACCTGATCAAATTCACCTAAATCAAAATCAAGTTCCGATCCAGATAATGCAGCATTAGCTTGTGTTAGATCATCATCAGTGACTACTTCTAAATCATCTAACTCAAATGTTTCATCATCATTATTGAGATCAAGTTCAAATTCCATGGTATCGCTGGTACTGGCATTTGACGTTGTATCTAAATCTGTTTCGATAGTGTCAACCCGATCTAGTTCTAATGATTCAACCTCTGGCAGACTTAATCTATCATCGTCTTGACTTACATTCGAGACTCCCAATTCATCAGTAAGATCTAATGCAACTTCATCGTCAGATGAATTTTGATTAAAATCAAACGCCATCAATTCATCATCAATATCAGCATTTGATGATGTGATGTCCAGATCCGGATTCTTTTCGTCCAGTTCTATCGTATCAACAACTTGACTGCTCGGTACTTCTGGTAGTGTTTCTTCAACGGTTTCTTCATGTATTGATTGAAACAAAGCCTCTTGAGGTGCTAATTCCTGCCCCCAACTCACGACTTGATCCCACTCTGGAGCATTCGTTTGATTCCGATAATATTCAGCTAATTGTGCAAACTCATTGATTTGTGACTGCTTATATAAAACAAATAATAATTTATGAATGACTTCTTCGTTCATTGGCTCAGCATCATGTGCCGATTCAAGGTTTTGTTTTGCTTTTACAAAGTCACCATAACTGACATAAACATCGGCATCATTCACTAACTGTTCTGGTGTTTTTTCTGGCACATCTTCTGCAACAGATGTGACTTCGGTAGCGACAACATCATCATTATCAACGGCTGGAGTCCGATCTGTTTCTGTTGTCATGCTTGCTTTAGCTGACGTATCTTTAACTGCTTGATCCCAGCTAACATAAGGACGATTGCGCATCCGAATAATTAACCAAATAAGCAATAACAACACTAAACTGCCCAGAATAACTGTTTGTTTATGCTCAGTTACATAGGCTTTTACTTGTTCATATTTTGATTTAACTTGTTCTTGATCCAATCCAGTTAGATCAGACACATAACTCATAGCACCATCAACAGAATTTAGTGCTTGTTCAATTTCAGTGTTAACTTGTTCTGATTCCTGGACGTGTGTTTGAATAGGTTCGACATTATCGACCAACGTGTCTGTTTGAGATAGTTGATCAGATATATATTCCTGTGACTCTGAGTCTGCAGATGACGTATCATCTGCGACAGTTTCCTGATCGTTCTCTTCCAGATCGTTTGATGCACTGCTATCAGTGGCATCTGTTTGCACAGTTTCATCTTGTGATTCAGCTACCTCAGTTTGTTGTTCAAGCGTACTTTGTAATAATGCCAAATCCGGATCTTTCAACGATAATAAACGACGTAAAGTCTCGATCTGCTCTTCCATAGCAGCCATACGTGACTTGATATCTATATTTTCCTGAGTTTGAGTTTCGATTGTTTCTTGAGCTAAAGTAAGCTGTTCAGTTAAAGCTGTTAGTTTATCGTCACCCATAGGTGATATTTCTGACTCGTTAGAAACGACTTCTTCACTTGGTGCAACTAATTTCAGGCGTGCCGTTGTATCAGTCGCTGATTCTACAAGCTCGTCGTTTTTGACTGGCATGGTCACTTGTTCTGTTGCAGCTTGTACGGCAGGACTTTCTGTCGGTGATGTTGTTACCTCTACCGTTGTTGTCACTATCGGTTTTGCATTACGGTTTTTCCATGCTGTATTTTGCTGCGCCACAGCTGAAATTGCTTCGGATTTAGAACGTTTCTTGATACTTGTCTCAGCAGGAATATCCAAGTTATAACCCGCTTTCAAACCATTAATATTATTATTTGAGAACGCCTCAGGGTTTTCATCCAGCAATGCCATCATCATCTGATGAACTGTAGCGTCATCCTGTTTGACTTTAAGTGCAATTTTCCACAAAGTATCACTTCTATCTGTCGGTCCATAACTACTACCAGCGCTATATTTGGTTGATTTTGATGAGATTGGTGTTGCTGTTTGAGTCGGCTTGCTTGCTACTGTTTGTATTTTAGTTTGTTTTTTTACAAAAATATCTTTTGGTGGGTCAAGTAACACTGTGTATTCACGGATAAGTCGACCATTACCTGCTGTAGCGGTTAATAACAAATCGATAAACGGCTCTTTTACAGCATCTTTGGAACGAATATCAATTGATGTCGTTCCATTGTTTTCAACGACAATAAATTCAAATTGCGTTAAATAAAAACTGCGCTCTAAACCTGCTCGTTCAAACTCGCTCGCTGAAGCTAATTGTACTTGTAAATTCCCCTTCTCGTCTTCACGTAAAGCAGTAACCGGGATTTGAGCTTTAAATGGTTGGTTCAGAGCAGATGACAGTTCGATTTTGCCTAATCCAAATGCATGACTGTTACTCATGGGAAGAAAAACGCCTAATGCAGCCAATACTGCAAAACTAGTAAACGTTCTTGTTCTTGTTATCATGTCAAACCCCTTGTTTATGGCTTACTTTAGGCAATCCTAACACTTACAGGTATTTTTCAAGCAAAATTTCAGCAATTTGTATACTGTTTAACGCCGCACCCTTACGCACATTATCAGCAACTACCCATAAATTAAGTCCGTTGGGGTGTGAAATATCTTCACGAATTCTACCTACATAAACCGGATCGGTACCTGCTGCATCAACCGCTGTAGGGTAGCCCCCATCATTGCGGTCATCTACGACCACAATACCATCACATGCAGCTAATAGTTTTCTGGCCTCTTCTGCCGACATTTTTTGTTTGGTTTCAATATGGATCGCTTCTGAGTGACCATAGAAAACAGGTACTCTCACCGCTGTCGGGTTAACAGCAATAGTGTCATCACCCATTATTTTCCTAGTTTCCCACACCATTTTCATTTCTTCCTTGGTGTAGCCGTTTTCCTGGAAAACATCAATTTGCGGTAACACATTAAATGCAATACGCTTTGGATACACATTAGCTTCAGCAGGACGACCATTAAGTAATTCGGCCGTTTGTTTAGCTAACTCATCCATCGCCGGCTTACCTGTACCTGATACCGCCTGATAGGTACAGACATTAATACGACTAATGCCGACAGCATCATAGATAGGTTTTAATGCAACCATCATTTGGATAGTTGAACAATTTGGGTTAGCGATAATGCCTTTATTTTTATAAAGTGCAATATCTTGAGGATTGACTTCAGGCACAACCAGCGGAATATCGTCAACGTAGCGAAACTCAGAGGTATTATCAATAACAACGCAGCCTGCCGCTGCCGCTATTGGAGCGTAAACGCGAGACACCTCACCGCCGGGTGAAAATAAACCTAGTTGCACTTTAGAGAAATCAAATGTTGCTAAATCTTCTACAATTAGTGATTTATTGCCAAATGATAGCGTATTCCCAGCAGAGCGTTCACTCGCCAAAGCATACACTTTACCGACAGGAAACTTACGTTCATGCAGAATCGATAACATTGTTTCGCCAACGGCACCAGTCGCACCAACTACAGCAACATCAATTTTTTTACTCACTTTTCACCTAACTTTAAATGTATTTAATCAAAGCGCTGCAACAATTGCATCGCCCATTTCAGCTGTTCCAACCTTGGTCATACCTTCAGAATAAATATCACCCGTGCGTAGCCCATCATCAAGCACTTTACTTACCGCATTTTCAATACGATCCGCCATCTCAGGTTGATCCAGGGTATAACGTAACATCATCGCTACTGACAGGATTGTTGCAATTGGATTAGCTAGATTTTGGCCCGCAATATCAGGTGCTGAACCATGTATAGGCTCATACATACCCTTGCCATCTTCATCAAGTGATGCCGACGGTAACATTCCAATCGAGCCAGTTAGCATTGACGCACAATCGGATAAAATGTCGCCAAACATATTTGTTGTCACCATCACATCAAATTGTTTTGGTGCGCGTACCAATTGCATCGCCGCATTATCAACATACATATGACTTAATTCAACGTCAGCGTAATCAGCGGACAATGCTGTCATTGTTTCACGCCAAAGCTCAGTACATTCAAGTACATTTGCTTTGTCGACAGAACATAATTTGCCGCCACGTTTTTGTGCTATTTCAAAGGCTACTTTACCAATACGATTAATTTCGCTTTCTTTATAGACAAGTGTATTGAAACCTTCTTTTTCACCGTTAGCAAGCTCACGAATGCCACGAGGTTGACCAAAATAAATACCACCTGTTAATTCACGAACAATCATCAAATCCAGACCGGCAACAACATCAGCTTTAAGCGTTGATGCATCGGCTAACTGAGGATATAAAATCGCTGGTCGTAGATTAGCAAAAAGGTTAAGTTCGCTGCGAATACCAAGCAAACCTTTTTCTGGTCGAACGCTAATATCTAACGATTCCCATTTGTATCCACCAACCGCACCCAACAGTACAGCATCGGCAGCTTTTGAAATGGCTAGCGTATGCTCTGGTAATGGCGTACCTGTTTCATCGTATGCTGCACCACCAATCAGGCCATATTCAAGTTCAATATCTAAACCATCTTGAGCTAATTTTTCTAATACTTTAACTGCCTCAGCGACAATCTCTGGACCGATTCCATCACCGGGTAAAACTGCGATTTTTTTTGTCATTATTTGCGTTCACTAACGTTTATGTAGATTTAAAAAGTATGTAATTATGCAGAAAACAGCCACGGCGATTGCTGCTTGCGCCGCTGTTCGTATGCGTTAATTTCATCGGCATGTTGTAAAGTCAGACCAATATCATCCAAACCATTTAATAAACAATGCTTTTTAAATGGATCAATTTCAAATGCTATAGATTTGCCATTTGGCATTAGAATTGTCTGATTAGGTAAATCAACCGTTAGTTGATAACCAGGTTCAGCTTCTACAGCATCAAAAAGTTCATTGATATAAATATCGTCTAACTTAATGGCTAAAATGCCATTTTTACTGGTATTACTGAAAAAAATATCAGCAAAACTTGGCGCAATTACAACACGAATACCAAAATCATCGAGCGCCCAAACAGCGTGTTCGCGACTCGAACCGCACCCAAAATTTTCACGGGCAAGCAGTATTGTACCACCTTGATAACGCGCTTGATTTAAAACGAAATCTGGATTCAACGGACGATTTTCACAACTTTCCCCCGGCTCACCCAAGTCGAGGTAACGCCATTCATCAAATAAGTTAGGGCCAAAACCACTACGCTGAATTGATTTTAGAAATTGTTTAGGAATAATGGCATCGGTATCAACATTAGGTCTATCTAATGGAATGACAATGCCTTGCTCTATTGAAAATGATTGCATTACGACTAATTCACTTTTACTTAAATAACTTATTTCAAACCGAAGTTTAAATAAAAACTTACGGGGACGGTATGACTAATTGATGGTAGGTTCGCAAGCTCTCTAAGTTTTTCTACGCCTGCGACAAGACTAAAATCTGCAACGTTTAGTAATACCGGCTTTACACTCACCACCGACAGTTTTGCTCCAACCAAGCGTGTTACAACAACATCAAGTGTCAGAGGTACAGACTGACCGTGTAATGCTAACGTTGCATCAACTACAAGTTCTGAACTGGCGCCTTCGGCAATCGCATCGATTGTTTCTGGATCAATAGTCGCTTTTAAAACAGCGGTAGGATAACTTGCTACATCAAACAAAAATGTTGTCATGCGCTCATCACGAACTGCAATTTTTGTATCAATACTGGCCAGATCAATTGTAATGATGACATTGCCTGAATCATCTATGGTGCCATCCAATCTTTTAAACTGATGTATTTCTGAAACATGTGTTTTTTTAGTTGAAATAAAATTCAGTTGTGAATTGTCGTTATCAAGTTGCCATTGGGTTGCAAAAGCAGTATTGATTGATAGCATAATCAACAACACATTCAACCATATTGTATGTTTGTTCATTGCTCATTTCCTTCTAATATTGTTATTTCACTATCGACCTCTTCATGCTCTGTATTGAGCTGATTGATAGACTGTGTCACATCATCTTTGACTGGTGACTTTAACACTATAATTTCTACTCGCCGATTTTTTGCACGATCTTGAGCCGTATCATTAGGCGCCAACGGTTGTGTGTCAGCATAACCTTCTAAAACAAATCGCTCTGGTGGCATCACGCCAGCTACTAATAATTCATGTACGACGGAAGTTGCCCGGGATGTGGAAAGTTCCCAATTAGAACGATAACGCGGTGTATTGATAGGCACATTATCAGTGTGTCCAGCAACAGCAATTTTACCATCAGTCAATGCTAATACATTATGTATTTTGGCTAGTATCGGGAGAAACGCTCTATTAAGCCTGGCATCACCAGACGGAAAAGATCCTTTTTCACGAATTCTGATAACAATTCTGTTTAATTGCGTTTCAACATCAATCAGGCCTTCAGAGATTTCTTTATCCAGGATTTCTTTAAATTCCGTTGCTTCCTTTTCAATTTCTTTTTGTATCTCTTCCTGCGCTTCTTTTTTATCCAGTATTACTTTCAACGCATCACGCGTTTCATCTACAGTGTCTTGTCGGACTTGTTTCAAGGGTGTTGGCTTAGGATCGCCAGGACTGAACTCCTGTGCAATAATGCTTGTACCTTTTGGTATTTCATTAGCAGCTATTTCTCGTTGCACACCAAATGCATTATCGAGTGATTTAACCACCATTTTGTATTTTAGTGCATCCATTTCTGCAAATGATAATAACAAAACAAAAAAAGTCATTAGCAATGACATCAAGTCTGCAAATGTGCCCATATAGGCAGGCAGGCCTACTGGCGGGCAATCACAATCGTGTTGTTCGTCCTCTTCACTCATGAGGTAAACCTTATGTATTTTCTAATCATCACTGCTTATTCTTGTCCGGCAAGTTCTTGATCAGGGGCATTACGTTTTGATGGTGGTAAGAAATTTTTCAACAATTCTTCCAATACTTTTGGATTCTGTCCTTCTTGAATACCAAGTACGCTCTCAATAATAATGTTTTTATTTGTCGCTTCTTCGGCACTACGCAATGCCAACTTATCAGAAATCGGTAACGCAAACATATTCGCTAACATTGCACCGTAAAGTGTTGTTAATAATGCTATCGCCATCGCGGGGCCAATCGATTTAGGATCAGACATATTCGATAACATCTGAACCAAGCCTATTAAGGTACCAATCATACCCATTGCAGGACCTGCATCACCGATCTGTTTAAAGATATCCTGACCAATTTTATGACGATTAACGGTTTCGTTCATTTCTGTTGTTAATGCTTTTTTGACCACTGCTGGCTCATGACCATCAACTAACATAGTGATGCCTTTTGCAAGTACTGGATTAGTAATTTCTTGATTTTCTAATGCCAGCAATCCTTCTTTTCTGGCAATACCAGCTAACTCGACTACGGTAGTAATCAATTCATCAGGATTCTCTGATTTATACAAAAAAGCTTTGACAGCTGTTTTAATCGATCCGATAAATTGAGCCAAGGTAAACCGCATCATTACAACTGCAAATGCACCACCCAAAACGATCATCAATGAAGGTGCATTAACGAAAACTAATGCGCCAGATCCAAGCGCTATTGTGGCAATAATCAGCCCCCATGAAACCAGGAATCCCAACAGCGTCGCTAAATCCACAAAAAAATCTCCTAATTCAAAGTGCATCGAAATAAACACTTTGTAAATAACTTCACTCAATATCCCGTCATTTTACCCAAAGCAAGCTAAAAAAGCTGTAGTCACATGACTATCTTTTTATTCTATATCTCATCTTAGTTCGATACATCATCCATGCCGGAAGTAATATCACGATAATGCCTAATATCATCAGTGCTAACGGCCAAATTACCGGTTTATTCCACTGATTTTGTAAATCCACGCGTTGTTGAGGATCTAAACGTCTATATTTCAATGTGTTATTGGCCATTAAATTTGGTTTTATATTGTAATTCCACGCATGAAATAACGACAATTGCTTGGGATGATACCCCCAAACCCAGGGTGCATCGTCTATTAATAGTTGATGCATTTGATTAATGATCTGTTGGCGGGCTTGCGTGTTTGGCATTACTCGCATTTGTTCAAATAGCTGATCAAATTCGGCATTATTATAATTCGCGGCATTCTCACCACCGCTGATCACTTTACCATTAGGTCCATACAATAAAAATAAGAAGTTCTCCGGATCTGGATAATCGGCATTCCATCCCCATTGAAACAATTGAGCTTGTCCATTTCGCATTTTGTCTTGGAAACGATTGTAATCAGTACTACGGATAACGAGTTGTATATCCAATTTTTGAAATTGCTTTCGAAGCCAATCAAATTGTGATTTAGCGTCGGGACCACTTGCAGGCACATCAAAATATAACACTAGTGGTTCGCCAGTTTTATTATTACGCCCATTGGGATAACCTGCTTGAGCTAATAATTGCCTGGCATAGTCTATCGATTTACGCTTAATCCCACCGTTATTCCAGTCATAGACATTTGAGTTGATGCCTTCGAAATCAGATTGGTAACCAAAGATACCCGGAGGAATGGGACCATGTGCAGCGATACCTCTACCATTAGCGAAAATCGAAATAAATTCCTCATAATCAATCGCTATCGAGATTGCTTGACGTAATTTTTTTGCTTGCTCAGATAAACCGCCAACAACGGGATCATTCATATTAAAACCAATGTAATAGCTTGATGTACCAATAGCTGTTTTTAGCTTGATCCCCTTGTCCAGCATAGTATCACTCAATTCAAAATCACCAGAACTGGCCATATCAATCGCCTGTTCAAAACTATCTGAGCTAACACCGCTAACATCATAATAACCTTGTAGGAATTTATTCCAGTATGATGTATTTTCTTTTTCTAAGGTAAATACTACTTTGTCAATTAGAGGCAACTGCTTGCCAGCATCGTTTAACAATCCTGTCAACTCATCTTCTTTTTCACCTTGTTGTGGATAAAAATCAGCATGATAATTAGGATTTTTTTCTAACACCATTTGGCTATTGGGATCATTTTTACTTAATAAAAATGGGCCCGTGCCGATCGGATACCAATCAAGTGTTATATTTTTTTGAGCAAGTCGAGCTTGTTTATAGAAAACATCCGCCTCCCATGGCACAGGCGCAAAGAAAGGCATAGCTAGCCAATAACGTAATTGTGGATATTTGCCATACACTTTGATTTGATATGTATATCGGTCAATGACAGTTACACCCTCAATCTCATACTGCCTTAGATCTATCTCCTGCCCTGCTTGTTTTATATTTTGTAATTGAGTTGCATAATCACCTAGTCCGACAATGTAGTCACTCATCAGGCCTAATATTGGCGAATGTATTTCCGGGTTTGCCAAACGCTTGATTTGATAGACGTAATCTTGTGCAGTTAGCTCCCGCGTTGCTTGGCGTTCAAAGTCTGCCAATGTTGAAATTTGGTCTGCCTCTTCATTAGTTAAGCGATGATATAGATAATTACCATGGTCATCTTTTGTAAAGGCTGGATGTGGCTGATAACGAATTCCTTTTTTAATGTTTATTTGATAAACGCTATAAGCGACGGGACGTGGATCGTCAGCTTCAAGCAGTTCACTTTGATCCGTATAAAACGACACTGCTGGCATGGTCTCAGCCGTCAAAGGTTCTAAGGTATAAGGACGTTTCAAATAATGGTATTGCAGAGGCGGTTCATAGATCTGTCCGGTAAACGTGACCTCATTCGAGCTATAGGAGCGAGCAGGGTCAAGATGCTTAGGTCTTAGAGTAAATGACGAGTACAAAATAGTTTCATTCTGATTTTGCTCAGAATAAGGCGAGTTAATAGCGCTAAGCTCACAGCCGGACAGGCATAGAGTGATACTGGCAATGACATACCAAAGATAACGCATAAAACCTCTGTTGTGATAGTAACAATACAGACTATTATAACGAGTAAACTTTAGTTGTGCCTCTTCCAGAAAAACCATATTTACGGTACTTTAGTTAACTTATTCAACAACATCAGGAGCCCCATAATGGGTTTTTTACAAGGCAAACGTGTATTAATTGTAGGTGTTGCCAGTGCGCGGTCAATCGCATCTGGTATCGCATTGGCTATGGCTCGTGAAGGTGCTGAGCTGGCATTTACATATCAAACTGACAAATTAAAATCACGTGTAGAAAAAATTGCTGAAGAATGTGGCGCAAATCCCGCATTGTTGTTTCCTTGTGATGTATCTAGTGACGAGCAAATTAATGCCGTATTTGAACAACTGAGTCAACATTGGGATGGCCTGGATACAATTATTCATGCTGTTGCCTTTGCACCTCGTGAACAACTTCAGGGCAGCTATATTGATAGTGTAACGCGCGAAGGCTTTGCCGTTGCTCATGACATCAGTGCCTATAGTTTTGCTGCCTTAGCTAAAGCAGGAAGAGCGATGATGGCTGGACGTAATGGCTCGTTGCTTACATTAAGCTATCTTGGTGCTGAACGTGCTATAGAAAATTACAACGTAATGGGTGTAGCCAAAGCAAGCTTGGAAGCGAATGTACGTTATATGGCTTATTCATTAGGTCCGGAAGGTACACGTGTTAATGCGATCTCGGCTGGTCCGATTAAAACATTAGCCGCGGCTGGTATTGCTGACTTTAGTAAAAAATTGGCCATGGGAGCAGAAGTGTCTCCATTACGTCGTAACGTGACTATTGAAGAAGTCGGCAATGTTGCTGCCTTTATGTGCTCAGATCTCGCTTCTGGTATCACAGGTGAAATAACCTACGTAGACAGTGGTTATAACATAGTGGGTGGTGCAGCAGGTTAATAGCCTTACTTAAATCAAACTAGTATAAAAAAGGCGCTTTAAAGCGCCTTTTTTAGTCAGTTTACTTTGCTTATTTCAGATATTCTCTGTTTATCTTGATATCTGCATCTGCTTTTAAACTACCAATAAAAGCCTGGACTTGACTACTGCCCTCAATTTTTACTAGATAAGATTCAAGTCCATCGCGATCGTCATCTGCTACTTCAGCTGGATCACCATCTGTAACACCCGTTACTTTGACAACAATATAATTACCATTACTCGCACTAAAACCTGTAAATTCAGCACTATTGGCTGTAGGTTGTGGCAATCTAAATGCGTGTTCTACTATTTGAGCACTAATTTCTGAACTTGCACGATTATATGTTTGTGTATCGTGCCAATCATTTTCAGAAAACAATGACGCACTTGTTTCACCTGACTTCATCCGAGCAAGTATTGCTTCACCTTGCTCTTTTGCCTTGTCTCTTGCTTGTTCAAATTTAAGCTGTTCCGCAATCGCAGGTGAAATTGAATCGAAAGGTAATTGACTCGCCAAGCTGTGTTTATTTTTATGTAATACAATCAGTCGTGTTTTACTCAATTCAATGACTGCACTGTTAAGATTATTAACCAACACATCCTCACTGAATGCAACACTGACAATTTTCTTATCTGAAGCTATACCACTACCACCATCGCGTGTGAACTCTCCTGTTTGTTTAATCTCCAAACCTAACGCCTCGGCAGTTATATCAAGACTATCTGGATTTTCATAGCTGAGATCAGCTAGTTTCTCCGCTTGTTCATAAAACACGTCTTCCGCTTGACGATATCGATACATTTTTTCAACATCATCCTGTGCAGCATCAAAGGATTTACCTTCAGGCTGTTTAATATCGGTTAACTTGATGAGGTGATAGCCAAATTCTGTTTTGACTGGATCACTGATATCACCAATGGCAGATAATGAGAATACGGCTTGATCAAATGCGGGATCCATCACATTTTGTTGAAAATAGCCTAAATCACCACCATTGCTGGCTGAACCAATATCTTGCGAAAATTGTTTAGCCAAAGCAGAAAAATCTTCGCCTTGCTCTAAACGTTGTTGAATTTCAGATACGATTTTTAATGCCTCAGCCTCGTCACCCTCTATCAAGATATGACTAGCACTACGCTGCTCAGGTCCTATAAACTGATTTTGATTCTCCAGATAAAACTGCTTCAAAACCTGTTCATTTACTTCAACTGTTTTAGCCAACTCATCAACAGATAACTCAAGATAGTTTATTGAAACGCGTTCTGGAGCAAGATACTTAGATTTGTTCATGTCGTAATATGCTTGCACTTCTTGATCAGACACCTGAATGTGATCGGATAATGATTGTGCTGATATAACACCGTAAGCAATATCACGTGTTTGTTTTTCCAGACGAAGAATCGTGTCTACTGACGATGGTGTTACAACTACTGTTTGCTGAATAGCATCCGTTAACTCTTTTGCCAGAATATCAATACGTAATTGTGCTTCATATGATGCCGAGGTTTCCCCTACTCTTGCGAGCAACATACGATACCTTTCAGGATCGAACTTACCTTCTGTTTGAAAGGCTGGTGTTGATTTAATCAATGTATTAATAGCACTATCACTAATTCTTTGTCCTAGCGCTGCATTAGCTAACTGTAGTAATTTTCGTTCAATCAAACCATCTAATACATTTTGCTTGACCGATTCACCTTCAAACAGAGACGGATCAAATCGGTCACCCATCGCCTCTCTCATTCGGTCACGATATTGTTGATATGCTCGCTGAAATTCAACTTGTTTAATAGGTTGACCATTAACGGTTGCCGTGACGGCATCAGATGGACCATTTAAATAAGAATTTACGCCCCAAAGCGCAAAAGGAATGCTAATCAGACCAACGATAAACCAAGCGACCCAACCTTTGGCTCGTTCACGAATGAAATGTAACATAAGAAGAGAACCTTCAAGAATAATGTAGAACGTTATTAAAATCCAAAAAAAAAGGCGCATAAAGTGCGCCTTTTCTACTTAATCTGGCGGAGCGGACGGGACTCGAACCCGCGACCTCCGGCGTGACAGGCCAGCATTCTAACCAGCTGAACTACCGCTCCATTTTTTTCTGGTGGGTGCTGAGGGGTTCGAACCCCCGACCCTCGCCTTGTAAGGGCGATGCTCTCCCAGCTGAGCTAAGCACCCCGAGAAAAAAGAACTAGTTTACAGCATCTTTTAGAGCTTTACCAGCTTTAAAAGCAGGAATTTTTGCTGCCGCAATTTGAATTTCTTCACCAGTGCGTGGGTTACGACCAGTGCGTGCAGCACGGTCACGTACAGAAAATGTTCCAAAACCAACTAAAGTAACTTGATCACCACTGCTTAAAGCAGACGTTACAGCAGAAGTCATACCATCAACAGCTAATGCTGCTTTTGCTTTAGAAATATCAGCCGCACTTGCAATTGCATCAATCAATTCAGATTTATTCACATTCAGTTCCTCTCAAAATTATTAATATAGTTATCGTCCCAATAACATTAGCCAGCCCCGCCAAAGAATGGGAAGTGTGTATCTAACTACAGCAAATTCAGTGTGTCAAGACGGAGCTCACCTTTTGGATTATCTAAAATTACCATTTAAGCTTAATCATTTGAAAAACGACTGTACCAGTCAAAAATCATGCCTGAATTTATATGCACTATTTACTGACTATTTTGCACCAACCAGGCTTTAGTAATTGCGATATATTGAGCAATAGTAAGTGTTTCTGGCCTTTGTTTTAAATCAATACCTTCAGCCAATAATGCCTCGGGAGTGACTATATCTTTCAATGTGTTAGCAATGGTTTTTCGACGCTGTGAGAAGGCTTTAGTGACTATTTTATTCAGTGATTCAATTGGCATATCACCACCTAAATAACGATCACGTGGTTTAAGATATATGATTGCTGATTCAACTTTTGGCATCGGATCAAATGCTTCAGGCGGCACGACAAACAACTGTGTTGCTTCGCATTGATATTGAATCATGATACTCAAACGACCGTAGCTTTTTGAATCAGGTTGCGCACAGATGCGCTCTACAACTTCTCGCTGAAGCATAAAACACATATCACTTATACAGTGTGATTGTGCCAGCAAATGAAATAACAATGGTGTTGTAATGTTATAAGGCAGGTTACCTATCACTCTCAGCTTTTCATCATCGTTAGAGACTAACGTTGTGTAATCAAAGGTCAACGCATCCGCTTGGTGTATCGTTAACTGATCATAACCAGCAAATTTCGTTTTCAACAAAGGTACAAGATCACGATCAAGTTCAATTACATCAAGCTTGTCACAGCTTTCTAATAAAGGCTTTGTTAGCGCCGCTCGACCTGGGCCTATTTCGACTAAATGTTGGCCCGATTGAGGGTTGATTGCTGACACAATATCAGAAATAACATGTTGATCTTGCAAGAAGTTCTGACCAAACCGTTTGCGGGCTTTCGGATAGTGAGATGAGCTACTCATCGTGCATTTCGATTATTATTCATTGTAAGTGCCATAGTGATTGCAGCAATTAAACTTGTGCTTTTTGCTTGTCCAGTACCAGCAAGTTCTAGTGCTGTGCCATGATCTACTGAAGTACGAATAAATGGAAGCCCCAAAGTAACATTAACCGCTTGACCAAAACCATGATGTTTCAATACTGGGAGACCTTGATCATGATACATTGCTAATACGACATCATATTCTTTTAATTTTTCATCAACAAATAGTGTATCGGCAGGCCATGGGCCACTTATGTTCGAATTTTGTAGCTTGAATTGCTCAATTACAGGTGAAATAACATCAATTTCTTCATACCCTAAATGGCCGCCTTCACCAGCATGTGGATTGAGTCCACACACTGCAATTCGTGGAGACTTAATTCCAAATTGGTTTTGAAAACTGGTTTCAATAATGGAAATAATTTTAGTTAGAGATGATCGTGTTATCTGCTTACTCACTTCTTTCAAAGGTAAATGTGTTGTAGCAAGCGCAACACGAAGTTGCTCTGTCGCTAGCATCATTACAACTTTATTAACACCAGCGCCGTCCGCTAAAAACTCTGTATGACCAGTAAACTCGATACCGGCATCATTGATGATACCTTTATGGACAGGCGCAGTGACCATCGCGTCAAATTGATTATTGATGCATCCATCTAGCGCTATTTGCAGAGAATTCAATACATATTCTGCATTTCGTTTATCCAATTTACCTGCCTGACTTGTATGAGATAAGGATACGGGTATGTAACGCACCTCACCTTTAGCAGATGGATATGGCTTCTGTTTGAGATCAGCCTCGGTCAGAGAGAGCTCTAATCCTAATTCATTTGCCCGCTGTTGAAGTAAATTCGGATCGGCAATAACTATCAACTCACACGGAAATTGCTGCTGAGCCATTTGAAGACATAAATCAGGTCCAATTCCTGCTGGCTCACCGGCAGTTATAACGATACGAGGATAATCAATCAAAAGTCACGGTACTCAACATACGCTTCGTCACGTAATTCACGTAACCAATTTTCCAGTTCTTCATTTATTTTTCTAATACGAATTTGTTCGCGTGCTTTATTTCGTTTAAATTCTTCTGCCATATTTTCTTCACGACGTTCAATTACTTTTATTAAATGCCAGCCAAACCGACTTTTGAACACATCGCTGAGTTCACCTATAGCTAAGGCATTCATTTTTTCTTCGAATTCCGGCACCATAACACCAGGACTAGTCCAGCCTAAACTACCGCCTTCAATTGCTGAACCGGTATCATCTGAATGAGCCCGAGCCAATTCAGCGAAATCATCACCATTTAATATACGTTCACGTAATTGATTCAAGCGCAATTCAGCATCACTATCTGTTACCAGCTCATTGGTTCTGATCAAAATATGGCTCGCTAAAGTTTGTTTGACTAAATGTGTTTCCTCACTTTTTTTCTCAGCAAGTTTAACCAAATGATAACCACTGCCACTACGAAGCACTTTACTTACTTCAGATACTTTCATTTGAGGCACTTCATTGGCAAACAAAGTCGGTAATTCACCTTTTTTCCGCCAGCCCAAATCACCACCTTCTAATGCATTTTGACCATCAGAATAACCCGATGCAACCTGTGAAAAGTCAGCTCCTTCTGCAAGTAAAGCCTGAATTTTTGCTAATTTAGCCTGTGCAGCCTGAATTTGCTCTGGCATTGCCGCATCAGGTAGATTAATGAGAATATGCAACAAATGATATGTTTCTTCATCACCACCTTGTGCTACTTGTGTTGCCAAAAAGTTATCTATTTCCCTATCGGTAACAACAATACGATCTTCAACCTGGCTTTTTCGTAAACGACTAATTATCATTTCTTCTCGAATAGACTCCCTGAAATCGCTAAATGCAAAGCCATCTTTTTCTATAACATCACGAAATTCACGCAATGATAAATTGTTATTTTCAGCGATCTGTCTAAGTGCAGCATTGAGTGCGTCATCACCTACTCTTACACCACTACTTGCTGCTCTCTGAAGTTGTAGACGTTGCATAATCAGGCGTTCCAATACCTGTTTACTCATGATATCAGAAGAAGGAATAGCGGCATTACGTTGGCGAAGCTGTTGGCGGACCGTATTCTCCATATCGGCCAATTCACTTTCCAATATCACTTCATCATCGACTACTGCGATAATCCTGTCTAAAGGTTGAGCAACTGCAGTTGCAACCAGTGATAAGGAAAACAGTAAAATTTTTATCATCGAATATCCAAGGTTAAATTTAGGTGGCTAGCATTATAGTAATTAAAGTCATATTTACAAGATGAGTTTAGATTTATGCATCGCTGTTAAGGATTTATGACTGTTGATGGAACGTTTAAGTTTCTATTTTCTCAAGAATCGTAACCAAGAATACTTTTCTTCAATACACTATCGATATCTTGCCCAAAGTTTCCTAAACCTTTCAGTTCAATTTGGAAATAAATGGCTAAATTCCGATCTTCATCCGATGCATCATTAATGAAATTTCTTACGACAAGACGAGTAGCCCAACAGCAACTTTCATACTGAACACCGGCCAAACCTTCCATTGTCCGATTGTCTTTAAGTGAACGATACCAGCGTCCAACAATGCTCCATTGTTGATTAAATGGGATCTGTGTAGATAGATCAAGCTGTTCTAAACTGGCGGCTGTACGGTGTGGGTCGGCTAAATTTTGACGTCGGTAACGATGGGCAGCATTAAAGACTAAGCCAGTGTTATTTCTATAGCGTAATTCAAGTGCTGACATATTGGATCGGGTATCACGCGTGTCCCATTGTATCTCACCACGAGCAGTCCATTCATCAGCAATTGAAGCAACCACTTCAGCAACCATATCCGAATCTGATCTGGTATCAAAAGGCGTGTTATTAAAGGATACTTCTCGGTCCTCAAAGTATTGAATTTGTCCCAAACTGACACGAAGATTTTCTTTGCCTGTTTGAGCATCAATAATACGTGATGTTAACGCAAGTGTTAGTTGATTTGCATCACCGACACGATCTGATCCTGAAAACCGATCATGGCTAAACATTTGCCCCATGCTAAAGGTGTTTAAACTGGTATCAAAAACGGGAATATCAGACTGATTTCGCTCTGGAATATAAAGATAAAATGCGCGGGGTTCCAAGGTATGAATATAGCCATCGCCAGCAAAAGTCATATCCCGTTCAAAGAATAAACCACTATCTACACTCACAACAGGTAAGGTTCGAGCAGGCGACGTATCGCCTCCAATAGTAACACTACGGTCTAAATCATATCGTGTGTGGTGCAAGGCAATACGAGGAGTGATAAATGCTGCTGCTGTTGCCAAAGGCAGACTTATTGATGGTTCAATATCAACGCGTTGACCGGTAACTTTATCAGTGTGATCAAAATCAACGTATTCGGCCTTCATAGCATAGGTTAATCCCATGGCTTGATCAGGCAAATATCCATTTAATAGCAATTGAGGTAGGCGCTGATAAGGTGCATTAACATTGGTCAATGTTTGAAAACCTTGAACTCGACCTGTGAAATCCCAATTGGTGCCGTTATAACCGACATCGAGCTCACGGTTAAGATGCGTTGTACTCGCCAAACTTAAACTAGGACTAAAATCTTCTAAATAGGCATCATCAGATACATAGTTATAGTCAATATTTGTCGACCAGCGAGACATGAATTTGTTTGAATGTTTTAAAGTGAAATGTTTCCGGTCTTCCTCAAAATAAGGATTAATATCATCACCATCATTTTTCAGGTTATCACTGCCTAAATAACCCGCATCAATAACACCGCTGCCATTTTCATATAAATATCTGAATTCACCATTGAGCATTAAGCCACGTTCAGACATATAGCGAGGTGTTACTGTAGCATCATAATTCGGTGAAATATTCCAATAATAGGGTGTTTGAAGATCAAACCCCGTTTCATCACTGTTACCAACAGTCGGTGCCAGGAAACCCGATTTTCGTTCATCATTCAAAGGGAAACTGATATAGGGTGTATAGGCAACGGGAAACCCACCTAATCTGACAACGACATTACGTGCTGAACCAACGCCTGCTTCATGATCCAAGTTGACAGATGTTGACTGCAATAGCCATGAATCATCACCTTCTGAACAGGTCGTATAGGTGGCATTTTTAAGATTTGTACGTACTATACCTTCGCGGTGTACATGACTTGCTGTGCCTCGAGCATGATTCTCACGTAGTTTGAAACCAGCATCAATCAGATTACCACTATCGTTGGTTAACGACCATTCAGCCTCTTGCCCATCAATGATCATGTCACTATCACGCAGTCTGACATCACCTTGTGCTGTGATATCTCCTGAAATCTGATTATAGGTAGCTCGGTTTGATTTTAGTTCTTGTCCACCACGCGAGACAATGACGTTACCGGTAAAAACGGACGTACCATCATCGACTAATTGCGCATTATCAGCTTTAACATCGGTTGCAGTTTGTTCTGGATTAGCAACATAAGGTAAATAACCATTATCAGAAGCTGGATGACATAACTGCCATTCACTTGAATCAGCCATAGCCAAAGGACTAAAACATGATAATGTTGCCGCAGAATAAACTATCAATTTGCGCATAACCATCCTCGTGATGCTATTTAAGCCAATAGTTTGGCTGAGTTGAACAAAATATAAAGCACAATTTATCGCATAGAAATGACTTTTCATCAAATAAGCCTATTAATATAACGTCCAAATTTTATTGAAAAGACCTAACATCAACCACTTACTAATAAACACGCATAATAGAACCGACGTATACTCTAAGTTTTTTCCGTCAACTATTATCAAAAAGTGTATTCATTTTGAAATATTTTATTGACAGCTAAAACCTAAAAACCTATAGTATGCGCTTCCTTTCGGGGGCTATAGCTCAGATGGGAGAGCGCTTGCATGGCATGCAAGAGGTCGGCGGTTCGATCCCGCCTAGCTCCACCAGAGTACCGAAGTAAACAGTTTTAGGTCCCCATCGTCTAGAGGCCTAGGACACCGCCCTTTCACGGCGGTAACAGGGGTTCGAACCCCCTTGGGGACGCCATATAAATCAACCGCTTAGGTAAAACTAAGCGGTTTTTTTTATCATATATTTCATAACTTCAACAGAAGTTATGCACACAACGTTTTAGGTCCCCATCGTCTAGAGGCCTAGGACACCGCCCTTTCACGGCGGTAACAGGGGTTCGAACCCCCTTGGGGACGCCAGTCTTACCCCCCTAGAGCCGATCTTGTAATGAATTTCGGCTGTAGGGGTCTCTTTTATAGGATGTTCACTCCTTTAGCAACTAAGACCAATGGGAAGATATTATTAGCGCCATCAATTGCGGCACCAGCGATATATTCATCCGTAATAGCTAACGCGCCAAACTCATCAAATAATAATGTGTCGGTATCTTCACCAATGATACGTGCTACATTGTCACTGCGTTTTTTAGCAGCCGTGGCATCATCTTCGGCTAATTTCTTGGCATTATCTGCCATCAATTTCTAAACGTCTTCTGCAGTCAAACTCGAATTGTTCGGGTTGTCGATGCTTAATGTCATCAGGCGTACTTAAGCTAAAAATTCGAGGCTGGGTGAATCGTTGTTTTGCCATAAAAACCGTCCATAAAAAAAGCCAGGCAACCACATAACTGTGAGTGCCTGGCTTTTCGCTCTTGGGGTGCGTTATACCTTTTAGCAGTGCCTATTTTCCTAGGTTAAGGCAAGCAAAAAAAGGGAAAATTGTGATTATTTAGACTGGGTTAACTAACACATGCGAGACCATGATCGATATTAAGACCTGTAGGTTAATGGTATGGCTACCCATTGCTTACAATTGCATTTAGCCACCGCACCTTGTGCCAATACTTTTACGATACGAGATTTAACCACCTCACCATCGAAAATAATCGAGCGGCATTGATGGCATCTTACTGAGGGTCTGATTGTTTGGATGGGTTGACAGTTTGCCATCTTTGTAAGTTACGTCCATCAGGGAAATAATCGCTCAAGTCTATTTCGGGATCGTTGTTATCAACGGCAAGATTGAGTTTATCGATAAAACCATCACTCATTTCATTTTCATGTGACATGCCATCGATATGCGGTGGCCAACCAAACGCGTTGAAGTAACGCTCTGCAGCAGCAAAATATTTGTCTTTTTGTTGTTCACTCATTGAGCCACCCCGTTGTTTTAAATATATCGTCTATGGCGTCGGAAATTGGTTGGAAGCTCTCACCATCCCGTTGTGATGTGTATTTTAACACAGCATTTTTTGCTGATTGAGTCGAGTATTAAGTTGCTCGTTTAGTGTTGTGTGGGTTGAGGGTTGAGGGTTGAGGGTTGGTCATTGATTAAGCACTCAATGGATCGGCAAGGTAATCGCTTAAATCAATATCAGGATCATTATTGCCAACAGCTTGGTTTAGCTTTGCTATGAAATCATCACTGTATTCAATATCAGTCGTTAAGCCTTCAAAATGAGGCGCTTTTTTGAATGCGTTAAAATATCTATCCGCTGCTTGGTTATATTTTTGCTCTTGTTTACTCATTTGTAATAATCTCCCTAGCGGGTGACGATGTTTCAATCACAACCTAGGGGGCTGGGGCTGTTTTTCGCCCCACCGCGTTGGAAATGACTTATGTAGTCATTTCCGCCTTGTTCGACCAAAAAACAGCCTCCAGCAGGGGGGACGATGGAAGATCAACAGCCCCTAGTATTATCAATACACCTTTTTCATTAAAAAATAGCCTATAACGGCAAATACTACTGTCGGAATTGCTGCCGTCAGCCACGGTAATACACCAAAAACCAGTCCCATATGCTGAAAGCTTTCATTAAATAAATGAAAGCCGATACCAACCAAAGCGCCAGCTAAAATACGCCCACCCAATGGTGTCGATCGCAATGGTCCAAATATAAATGGCACGGCAAGAAAAACCATCACAGCAGAACTAATTGGCATCATAATTTTCATCCAAAATGCCATTTGATATTGTTGTACTGCTTGATGATTTGTTTTTAGGTAATTGATGTATTTTACTAAACCCCATACAGGCAGAAATTCAGGCGGTACTACAACGATATTAATCATGCCCGGATTTAACTGTGATTTCCAACGTGCATATTCAACGGCTCTGACGCTTACCCCGTCTTCATCTATCGTACTCTGAACGACATTAGATAAGGTCCAACTTTCATCCTCATACACAGCTTCTACCGCTTTGGTAACAATACGCAGTCGATTTTCAGGATCGAACTCATAGATTGATATGCCTGAAAAACGGCCATCTGGCAATATTTGTGCAATATGATTGAAATGCAAGCCATCTCGCGTCCAAAAGCCATTTTCTGATCGCGATCCTACTGTTCCGGTTTGAGCTAAAGATTGCAACTCTCTTGCATATTGCTCAGCCGGAGGCCTGATAATTTCACCAACAAACACCGCTATAAACATTAAAAAGACAGCAACAATCATCACTGCTTTATTTATTTGCTGAATTGAAATACCCGCTGCCCGCATTACAACAAGTTCACTCTGGCTGGCTAAATTTCCTAAACCCAACACACTTCCAAGTAATGCCGCGATAGGCAGTAATTCATAAATGCGTTTAGGCATAGACAGCGCTATAAATTCAAAGATATCTGCTAACTGATACGTCCCTCGCCCTAAATCATCCAGTTCAGTGACTAAATCCATAAAGGTGTATAAACCCAACAGGATGAGCAATACTAACATCGTACTGCTTAAAATGGTTTTGGCTATATAGCGTTGTAAAATGGTCACTGAATTTGGCCTTTCGCATGCTGATATTGCAGCCATAAATGACGAAGTTTATGGCGATTAAATAATACAATCACAATTATCATCATTAATAAATGCACCCAAACCGCACCAAATAATGGTGCGATCACGCCTTTAGATACCCATGCTCGCGTTACCCCTAGCAAATTACTGTAAATAATATAAACCAATATCGCAGAAAAGAAGCCAGCATAACGACCTTTACGTGGCCCAGCGTTAGCCAGTTTAATCGCTAAAAGGCACAAAATAATCGTCATCACTATTGCAGATACCCGCCATTGAATTTCAGCAATATCTACTGGCCCACCACGATGCCATAACTCAGAAGTAGGAAGTGCTTTATGGCGTTCTCTTACCTGTTGCTCTTCGCCTTTTTCTACCAGCAAACTGTGACTGGCAAATTGCGCAATAATAAAATCTTGATCACCCGCCTCACCTTGATAACGAAAGCCATTTTCTAAAATAAGATATTTATTGCCATTTTCTGAATCGATCTCAAAATGTCCGCTTTCAGCACGAAATACCATTGGCTTATCATTGCGATGAATTTCGATAAACACATTTTCCATACCTTGTTTATCTTCGGTTAATCCTTGTGAATAAAACGTCCAGTCTCCATTGCGACTTTCTTTAAAATTACCTGCAACCAAGCCACTTGTATCAGCTGCAATTTTTGCATTCTGTTCTAACTTATAGCCATCAGTTGTAACCAAAGGCACAATGAATAAGGAAAGCAGACCGACACAAACAGCAATAATCGATGAAAAAATCAGTACATTGTTAACAATCTGTCTCTCAGGAATGCCACAAGCCGCCATTACTGTAAGTTCACTATCAGAACTCATCCGGCCCATTGCTAACATCACAGCTAATAACGCGCCTATCGGTAAAATCATATGTAAGGCACTCAGTGAACTATAACCAAGCAAGGTAAAAATTATATCGCCCGGTAAATTACCCACTGCTGCTTGTGCGAGGTATCGTGCAAATCGGGTTGCAATGAAGATTAACCACAGTACACTTGTCACAGCTATCAAGCTTAAAAAAAACTCACGCAATAGATATCGATCGATAACTGAAAAATATGAGCGAAAAAGTTGTCGAATTGTGGGCATTATTAAGTGGTCTTGGTTAAAATAGATTTATTTATGAATATCATAAAAAAACATGCAGTCTAAATGATCCCTAGCCTAATTGCATAAATTCACAGGAGATACAAATGCAGTATTTTGTCACATCAAACGCACCAACGACACATAAAACAGAGTGCGTTGTGGTCGCAGTGTTTGACCAAGGTGAGCTCAGCGCGAGTGCATCAGTTCTAAATCAACATGCTAACGGCTATATTCAAACCATCATTGACCGTGGTGATATTACAGGTAAAGCTGGACAAACCTTACTGTTACAAGATGTTGCAAATATCACCAGTCCGCGCATATTATTAGTTGGCTGTGGCAAAAAAGAGGCTACCAGCGAAAATGACTTTATTTCTGCCATTACGGCCTCAGCCAAATTGCTTAATGATTTGGGCGCAACCGAAGCAACGACCTGCTTAGCTGAAATAGAAGTCAAACAACGCTCTGTTGAATGGAAATCGCGTCAAATTGTAATCAGTACAGAAACAGCACTTTACCTATATTCAGCAACCAAAGACGTCAAACCTACTAAACAGCCTTTGCAAAAACTCGGCTTTTTTGCCAATGATAATGCTGCACAACTAGAACTGGCAATTGCGCGTGGACAAGCTATCGCCAATGGCATGAACTTAGCTCGTGAGCTGGGCAATCTTCCTGGCAATATTTGCACACCTACGTACTTAGCAAACCAAGCGATAGAAATCGGTCAACGTTTTGAAACAGTTACAACACGTGTCATTGATGAATCCGAAATGGCAGAATTGGGTATGGGTTCATTCCTGTCTGTTTCACGCGGTAGTCGTGAGCCAGCAAAATTAATTACACTCAATTATAACGGTGCAGGTGACGAACGTCCTGTTGTACTGGTAGGTAAAGGCTTAACCTTTGATGCCGGCGGCATTTCACTTAAGCCGTCACAAGGTATGGATGAAATGAAATACGACATGTGTGGCTCTGCCAGTGTGTTTGGAACAATCAGTGCCATTGCAGAACTTAATTTACCAATCAATGTAGTTGGTGTTGTCCCAAGCTCAGAAAACTTACCTGATGGCGATGCCAATAAACCCGGTGATGTTGTTACCAGCATGGCTGGAAAAACCATCGAAATTCTTAATACAGATGCCGAAGGTCGCTTATTGCTATGTGATGCCCTCACCTATAGCGAACGTCTTAATCCGGAAATAGTTATTGATATTGCAACCTTAACCGGGGCCATTATTGTCGCGTTAGGTAATCATGCAACAGGCTTGATGGCAAACAATCAAGATTTAGCAGATGACCTATTAAAAGCCGGTAATGATAGTTTTGATCGTACGTGGCAATTACCCTTGTGGGATGACTATCAACAACAACTGGACAGTAACTTTGCAGACATTGCCAATGTCGGTGGCAAAGAAGCTGGTAGTGTTACTGCAGCCTGTTTCCTATCTCGTTTTACAGAAAAATTTACCTGGGCACATTTAGATATTGCCGGTACAGCCTGGGTCAGTGGCAAAGCAAAAGGCGCCACTGGTCGACCTGTACCGTTGTTAGTGCAATATCTACTTAACCGTATCGAAAGCAAATAACATTTTCAGCAATGACTAAAATCGACTTTTATATTTTAAAAGGTCAACACGCTCACGATCGGCAGGTGTTTGCCTGCCGATTGGCTGAAAAAGCCTACAAATTAGGTCATCAAATTTATATTCATGCCCGTGATGCAGAGCAATGTGAACAACTCAATCAGGCATTATGGTCATTTCGTTCTGACAGTTTTGTACCTCACCAATTAGACGATGGCCAAGCAAATGAACAGTGTCCGATATTGATTGGTCATAGTGCATCGCCCCCGCGCTTGATGGATTTATTAATTAATTTAAATACGGAACAACCGCTATTTTTCAGCCAGTTTGAACGAGTAGCAGAGATCATAGATGATAATGAACACATTAAAGTTGCTGGCCGTCAAAGATTTCAATTCTATAAACAGCGTGGTTACCACATCGATACCCATCACATTTAATTACCTGATAATAATAATGTCAGCTCATCAGCTGCAACGGGCTTACTGAAATAGTAGCCTTGGGCATAGTGGCATCCCATGAGTGTTAATAACTCTTGTTGGGATTGATATTCAACACCTTCAGCAACCACATTCAACTTCAAGTTGTTCGCTAACGCAATGATCGATTTAACAATAGCGTGATCAGCGTTGTCTTTATACAACTCACTCACAAACGATCGATCAATCTTCAATACATCAACCGGAAATCGTTTCAAGTAACTCAAGCTGGAATAGCCTGTGCCAAAATCATCAATACTCAAAGAAACGCCTAATTTTTTAAGTTTTTTCATAATGGTGATGGCTGTTTCCACATCGGTCATAAGCACACTTTCAGTAATTTCAAACTCTATTTTTTCTGGCTGAACAGCACAATTATTTATTAATGTTTGTATGTTATTAACAAACTGTTTTTGTTGAAATTGTCGTGCCGACAAATTGATTGCCATGCTCTCCAATTGAGGAAAGTCAGTCAGCCATTGTTTCATCTGCTGACATGCTGTAGTGACAACCCATTCGCCAATAGGAATGATTAAACCGGTCTCTTCCGCCAACGTAATAAACTCAATCGGAGCCACCAAACCAAGCTCAGGGTGCTGCCAGCGAATCAATGCCTCCACACCCGTTATTTTGTTAGTCTGCAGATTTATTTTAGGTTGGTAATACAACAAAAATTGCTGTTGGGTAATGGCTAATCGTAACGCTTTTTCCATGCTCATCCGACGCATTACTTTTTCATTAATTTCACGCGTGTAAAACTGGATGGTATTCCGACCCGATTCTTTCGCTATATACATAGCCGAATCAGCATGTTGAATCAGGTCATCACCCGAAACAGAATCATCGGGGCAGATACTGATACCGATACTAGCTGTAATCGTTAATTCATGCTCGGCAATCAAACACGGCTTAATGAGCTTGGACAACAACTTGTCCGCAATATGATTCACATCTGCCAAACTATCGATTTCTGGCAGGATCACGACAAACTCATCGCCACCAAACCGCGCGACTGTATCATCAACGCGCAATGCTGAAAGTAAACGAGTTGCGACTATTTGTAACAGTTCATCGCCGATTTGATGTCCCAGCGAATCATTAATAATCTTGAATTGATCCAGATCGATAAATAAAACTGCCATTTTAGTTTGATGACGCTGAGACTGAGCTATCGCCTGATTGAGTCGATCACTTAACAAATTACGATTTGGCAGATCGGTCAATTCATCATGGGTTGCCATAAAAGCAATTCTTTCTTGATCAGCTTTGCGTTCGCTAATATCTTCGATTACGGCAATGTAGTGAGTGATTGTTCCTTGTGCATCAACAAGCGGGGTAATGGTCTGAAAGATATAAACCAAACTACCATCTTTGCGGCGATTAACAAGCTCACCTTGCCACACATTGCCACTGCTGATCGTTTGCCAGATATTTTTAGCATACCCTTGCGGTTGCTCAGATGATTTTAACAGACGCGGTGTTTGACCAATGACCTCATCCAGACAATACATGCTGTAGCGTTCAAATGCATGATTAACCCATTCAATCGCTCCATCCGCATTAGTAATCATAATAGCATTCGCTGTTTTTTCAACCGCAGCCTGATGCAAGCGCATCATGTGTTGATCTTCAGCCAGTTGGCAGATCAAACGCAAGTTAGCCGAGAAACTCGACAACATGCTCTGGTAATCACGATCAAAGCGTTTAACCGTCACTGTTTGCACACCGATGACGCCCTGCATCTCGTTACCAAAACAGAAAGGTAAAAACACATTGTCGAGTAAGCAATCATAGTTCAGGCGTTGCTGCCAGGTCGAAGACAGATCGGAATCGACTGTAACGCGAATCAGCTCTGCCTGATCAATACATCTCATCACCGGGCTATCTGATTCATGCAACCCTGACCATATTCCTCGTTCATCAAACAAAAAATCATCGCCTTCCCCTGCTGAAAACAAGCGAACATCTTTAGCTTGACATAACTTAATCCAGAACAAATCTACATCTAAAATGTGCACCATTTCATTGCAAATAAAATCCAGTACAACATCAACCGAACACGCTGAGGCCAGCACCATTTGTTCTGCTGTACGTAAGGTGTCATTAATAGTGCGTCGTAACCGAATTAGATGAATATTTTCAACCGTACCAACGATTAACGCACTGGAGTTACTATCTGCATCCCTATTTCTTTGCAGCGACATGTCGACCCAAACATAACGTTTATCCTCGGTCATCATGCGTAACTCGCCTTGCCATGAATTGATAGAGTCAGTAATCAACGATTCCAATGTCTTTTGTACTACAACTCTATCCACAGGATGAACAAAATCCACTACAGACTTATTGAGTGAAGATCGATACTCATAACCAGTCAAGCTCTTCCATACCGAGCTTAAAAAGCGCCATTTGCCTTGTGCATCAATTTGAACGATAACTTCACGCACATTATTAATGACTCGGCGATAGCGGCGCTCTGACTTAATAATTTGCTGCGACTCTTCGGTTAAATCTTTATGCATCCGATCAATTGCACGGCTTAATTCCTCTAACTCATCATGTGTAGACAATAATTGGGTTTGTGGCGATGTTTTACCTTGTGCATAATCACGCAAGCGATGTGTCAACATAATTAAAGGATTAACCAATAACTTTCGTGCTGCCACATTGATCATTACGGCTAGTAAAAATATGGTGAAGATCATAATCAAACCTATATGCACCGTTTTGTTGATCAGGGGTGCAAGCACTTCATCAGTGGGTACCAACCGCAAATAATGCCAGCCCATCGGCTCTATCGAAATCGCCACAACCTGATAGGATCGTCCTTGGATAAAAATGGCATTCTGTAATTGAGCGCGTGCTGATACGGGTTGTTGCAAAACCTGAATTAATGCCGTTTCATTTGGATCAAGTTCAAATGTCTCAGGGTTTTGTTCCAATTCTTGCTGCCACGGTCCAGCCAGAATAAAGCCGCCACGACTATCGACAATAATATGCTGCTCGCCTTTGTACTCATCAGCTTGCGAATACAATAAGGAGAATAGATCTTTTAGCTGGATATCATGACCTAATGTCGCTCGCCATTGCCCATCAATGTCTAATGGATAGACAGCACTGACCATCCAGGTTTTTGAGACATCATCAAACAAGGCGGGAGTCCACTTAACGACTCTATCTGGATTCTGTTCTGGAGATGCTAATGTCATCCATGGCGTTGTTGTGTAATCGGTATCAGGCATCATCAAATACACAAAGTCAGGATAACTTAGATCAAAAATGAGTTCACTACGGTCATGTCTCAACATCCAGACATTATCAGCAACACCATTTAACGGCAATGCCGATCCATATTTAGTAAAGACATCCAGAGCTGTACCATAAAACGACTTATCGCTGTCAGTTGGCTCATCGTCGATGGGTAAAAACAAACCTGCCTGTGAGCTACCATCATAAATCTCACGACGATTACGCCAGATACCATCATCAGAACGCATCATGGTGCGATTAAAATTATCAATGGCATAAGGCCGAGCCTGACTCAACTCACGGCTCAATAAACGTGCCAGTGATTGCAGACTACTATGGGTAGCGATTAAATTAGTTCGGTGAATATCAACCAAAAGCTGTGTTTGGTTTTTGATTTCAGCCATTTCAGTTCTAAGTAAGGATTTTTGTGAACTGTAATAAAAAAACAATAATGCCGGAATTAACACCGACAAGACACACACCATCACCATTAAACTTAATTTGCGAGACAGATTCATTTGTTCACCCTATCCTGGACGACTCCATTGGTATCTCTATCCTCACTGACATAGTCAACAATTAAAGATGTATAATGCGCGTCTTTATCTTCATATTCAACCGACAATTATTATGGAAAAAACCTACACTCCTGACGCAATCGAACAACGCTGGTACCAAATATGGGAACAAAACGGCGAATTCACACCTTCTGGTCAAGGTATGCCTTACGCCATTATGTTGCCCCCGCCCAATGTCACTGGTAGCTTGCACATGGGTCATGGCTTTAATAATACGATCATGGATACCCTCAGCCGTTACCATCGAATGAAAGGTGATAACACCTTATGGCAGCCAGGCACTGATCATGCCGGTATTGCAACTCAAATGGTGGTTGAACGCCAATTGAATGCCGAAGGTAAAACCCGTCATGATCTCGGTCGCGATAAATTCATTGATCGCATCTGGGATTGGAAGCAAGAATCGGGTGACAACATTACCCGCCAATTACGTCGTCTTGGCTCTTCTTTAGATTGGTCGCGTGATCGTTTCACCATGGACCAAGACTTATCTGAAGCGGTCAAACATGTGTTTGTACAATTGCATAGAGAAGGTCTGATTTATCGTGGCAAACGCTTGGTCAATTGGGATCCTGTCTTACATACTGCCGTGTCAGATCTCGAAGTACTATCTGAAGAAGAATCAGGTCATTTGTGGCATTTTCGTTATCCATTAACCGATGGTTCAGGTCATTTGATTGTTGCCACAACACGTCCTGAAACCATGTTAGGTGATACAGCTGTTGCTGTTCATCCTGGGGATGAGCGTTATCAACATCTGGTTGGTAAAACTATTACCTTGCCACTTGTTGGTCGTGAAATTCCTATTATTGCCGATGACTATGTTGATCCTGAATTTGGTACCGGCTGCGTTAAAATTACGCCTGCACATGACTTTAATGATGCCGAAATGGGCCAACGTCATAATCTCGAACAAATCAATGTTCTTACCATTGATGCCGCCATCAATGACAATGCACCCGAAAAGTACCGTGGTTTAGATCGTTATGAAGCACGTGATGTTATTGTCCATGATCTGAAAGAGCTTGGCTTATTAGAAGGTATTAAAGATCACACCTTGATGGTACCTCGTGGTGATCGTTCTGGTGCTGTTATTGAACCCTTCTTAACTGATCAGTGGTATGTCAAAGCCGATGTGTTGGCTGAACCCGCTGTTAAAGCCGTGCAAGAAGGTAAAGTTAAATTTGTACCGGGCAACTGGGATAAAACCTTTTATAACTGGATGGATGGCATTCAAGATTGGTGTATTTCACGCCAAATCTGGTGGGGACACCGTATTCCAGCGTGGTATGACCAGGATGGTAATGTCTATGTTGCCCATGATGAAAAACAAGTTCGCACACAACATAATCTCGCGGATGATGTTGTTCTGACTCAAGATGAAGATGTATTAGATACCTGGTTTTCATCGGCACTTTGGCCCTTCTCAACATTAGGTTGGCCTCAAAATACTGATGCTTTAAACACATGGTATCCAACTAGCGTCTTGGTCACTGGTTTTGACATCATCTTCTTCTGGGTTGCCAGAATGATGATGATGGGCATCCATTTTATGGGCGATGTGCCATTTAAAGAAGTTTATATTCACGGTCTGGTGCGTGATTCACATGGTCATAAAATGTCTAAATCAAAAGGTAATGTGCTAGATCCTATTGATATTATCGATGGTATTGATTTAGAAACATTAGTTGCCAAACGCACCTCTGGCATGATGCAACCACAGCTTGCCGCCAAAATCGAAAGAGCCACTCGTAACGAATTCCCGCAAGGCATCGAAGCACATGGTACTGATGCCCTGCGTTTTACCTTTGCATCATTGGCTTCAACCGGTCGTGATATCAACTTTGATATGAACCGTATTGGTGGCTATCGTAATTTCTGTAATAAATTATGGAATGCCGCCCGTTATGTGTTGATGAATACCGAAGGCCAAGATACTGGTATTGATAACACCAATGTTGAGTTAAGTTTGGCTGATCGTTGGATTATGTCAAAATTACAATCAACTGAACAAGCGGTGACTGCCGCCATTGAAAGCTATCGTTTTGATCATGCCGCCCAGGAAATTTATGAGTTCATCTGGAACAACTATTGTGACTGGTATTTAGAACTGTCAAAACCAGTATTAAATAACGACAATGCGAGCGAACAAGCCAAGCGTGGTACCCGCCGTACCTTGGTGCGTGTATTAGAAACGGTATTACGTTTAACGCATCCCTTTATGCCGTTTATCACTGAAGAAATTTGGCAAACTATCGCACCACTTGCGGGTAAATCAGGTTCGTCAATTATGAGCCAGCCTTATCCTGTTGCCGATTCAACGAAAATCGATGAAACTGCCGTTGCCGATATGGAATGGCTAATGGAATTTATTACAGGCATTCGTTCAATTCGCTCACAAATGAACATTCCACCCAAAAAGCAACTGCCTGTTTTATTAAATAACAGTAGTGATATCGACCAGCAACGTTTACATTCAAATCGTGACTTTTTAAGTCGTCTGGCTAATCTGGAACATATTGTCTTGTTAGAAGGGGATGCTCCGGCTTCCGCTACCGCTCTTGTTGGCAAAATGGAGATTCTGATCCCATTAGAAGGTTTAATTGATAAACAAGCTGAATTGGATCGTCTTGATAAAGAAATTACAAAACTTGATAAAGTGATCAAGCAATCAGCAGGCAAATTGAGCAATGAAAATTACGTTGCCAAAGCGCCAGCTGATGTTGTTCAAAAACAACGTGACAAGTTAGCTGAAATGGAACAGTCATTGTCACAACTGCAACAGCAACGTAATTCATTAGCTTAAACACTTAAATTCAGGTTCTATCGATCAAATCAGGTTCTATCGATCAAAAAGGGTCGGATTAATTGAAGCTTAATCCGACCCTTTTTTTACCGTTAGTAACTTAACTGGTAGTGCTGCCTATCCGAATAGGCGGTTAAACCAACTTTTTCCACTATGTTTTTCTTTATCGCCATGTCCGTTAGATTCCAGATTAGCTTTTACACAATCAACATAATCCGCATCATCATGCTTGATATGGTTGATGATCCATCTGGACAACATAGTGTGTAACTCTGTAGTAATATCCTCACCAAGCTCAAACCGTTCTAAATATTCCTGGATGCGACGAGTGAATAAATCGTGTACTTTTTTATGCGGTTTGCAAAATTTGTAACCGGCCTCTTCCTGCAGACTTTCTTCAAACGCAAAGTGCGACAAAGTATAATCTACACAGTCATTTAGCACGTCTGCAATAGCTTGCTGATCATTATTTTTTTTGGCTTGTTCAAGCTCATTGATGAATTCAACAATACGCATGTGCTGTTGATCAATCACTTTTATGCCTATTTCCAGACTGTTATCCCATACAATAGCCACGTTCATCCCTCCTGATAAATATGTTGCCAATACCCTATTTGCTAACGCCCAAGAGTATACGACAAGTCCAAGTTTATAATTGACGTAATCGACCATTACTTGATCTGGTTCAAAAAACGTTATACGTCTATGGTGACCTAGAAAAGTATTTTTGTGATTGTGCTCAACAGCAAGACACCAATTGAATTGACACGAAAATGAGACAATGAAACAAATAGCACAGTTAATTCAGCAGCTTAGATATCGGTATAGTAAAGTATTTCCAGACCTTTACTCCAATGCTAACCTAGTCAATTTATTAATTAGCGTTTTTATACTTGCTTACGTTTTTGCACCCAGGTAGTGATAATCCCGATATTCCGGGATCCAAAAGTGTTTTTCTATGGCTGCGATTAACGCCTCATCGGACAGCTCGGGTGCTACGCCCTGTTCTTGCCCTACTTTTGCTATAACCATCGCAATTTTTTTACTTAATGTAACAATGTCAGTTAATGGTGGCAGTAAAGCGCCTTCGCCTGTTTGCACCATTGGTGAAGAGTTTGCGAGTGCTTCACTTGCTGCAATTAACATTTCATCGGTGATCCGTGACACTTTGCCAGCAACCACAGCCAAGCCAAATGCAGGAAATATATAGCTGTTATTGCATTGGGGAATCCTATAACGACGATCATTAAAGTCGATCGGATCAAATGGACTTCCGGTTGCAATAATCGCCTTGCCATCGGTCCAGTTCAATAACTGTTCCGGTGTCGCTTCAATCTGACGTGATGGATTACTAAGCGGCAAAATGATGGGACGCTCACATTTTTGCCACATTGTTTCAATGATTGCTTGTGTGAATAATCCTGCTTGTCCGGATACCCCTATTAATGTTGTCGCATTAGTGTATTTGACTACTTCGGCTAACGAAGCATAATGGCTTTGTATTTGCCAATCATTAACCACGGTTTTAGCTTTACTAAAGGCTTGCTGAAAATCTGGCAAATCCATGCCTTGTGTTAATAAACCATGTCTATCGACCATAAATATTTGGCTTCTGGCTTGTAGTTCTGACAGTCCTTCGCTACGCATTTGAGCCACAATTTGTTCAGCAATACCACAGCCTGCTGCCCCAGCACCTGCAAATACAATTATCTGCTGACTTAATCGTTCATTTTTTGCATAACAGGCAGCGAGCAAGGTGCCGACTGTAACCGAGGCTGTACCTTGAATATCATCGTTAAAACAGCATAGCTGATCGCGATAACGCTTTAATAATGGCAAAGCATTGGTCTGATTAAAGTCTTCAAATTGCAATAATACTTCGGGCCAACGTTTTTTTACTGCTGTAATAAATAAACCGACAAATTCATCATATTCATTTTGCTCGATTCGAGGGTGTTGCCAACCAAGGTAGTACGGATCGTTTAATAATTTCTCATTATTAGTACCGACATCAAGCATGATAGGTAATGTATACGCTGGACTGATTCCACCACAAATCGTATACAAAGATAGTTTTCCGATAGGAATGCCCATGCCACCTACACCTTGATCGCCCAAGCCTAAAATACGGCTACCATCGGTTACCACAATCACTTTTACATTACGTTTGCTGACATTGGCCAGTATGTCATCAATTCGGTGTCGTTCGGGATAAGAGACAAACAGACCGCGAGTACGTCGATAAATTTCAGAAAAGCGTTCACACGCTTCACCGACAACAGGGGTATAGATAATCGGCATCATCTCTTCAAGATGATCGTGTAACAAACGATAAAACAGTGTTTCATTTTCATCTTGCTTTGCACGCAGATAAATATGTTTATTTATTGGCTCATCAAAGCTCGAATACTGTTGGTATGCTCGTGCAACTTGCTGTTCGAGTGTCTCATAACACTGAGGTAATAATCCTGTAAGCTTGAAACAACGCCGTTCTTGCTCACTAAAAGCACAGCCTTTATTGAGTAAAGGCATACTCAACAAGGTTGAACCAGAATACGTCAATGTGATCGGTGACTTGATAGAACCTTGTTGTTTCATGCGTGCCCCTATTTTTAGATAGTTGTTGTACTGAATAATACAACTAAATTAGGGGCTAATTGTAGGATGATGTAAATTTTATTTAAAACATGCCTAATTGAAGCTGCGCGGCTTCCGTCATCATGTCTTTAGTCCAAGGTGGATCCCAAACTAACTCAACATGGACTTTGTTGACACCGTCCACTGTTGCTACTTTTGCTTCAATATCGCCAGGGAAAGATTGCGCAACTGGACACCCAGGCGCTGTCAAGGTCATATTGATATTGACATTGCCTGAATCACTGATGCTGATATCGTAAATAAGACCTAACTCATAGATATTGATCGGGATTTCAGGATCAAAGATGGTTTTAAGCATCTCAATCACATCTTCTTTCAGCTCTTCAGGTGTCATTTTAAAATCTTGTAAACTCATGCTCTGCTCTATTCTGTTGTTACTGAAATATCGTGATCGTTATCCATTGCGGCATGGATAGTGTGCCAAGATAAGGTTGCACATTTAACGCGTGCTGGAAATTCCTTTACACCACTTAATACTTCTAATTTACCTAATGACGATGTATCTATTTCTTCGCCCGTCATTTGTTTATGCACAAGCGTGTATAAACGATCTGCTTCAGCAATGGTTTTGCCTTTTAAAGCTTCGGTCATTAACGAGGCTGAAGCAACGGAAATAGCACAACCACTACCCTGAAAACTGACATCTTCAATCACATCACCATTCAATTTGAGATACACAACCAAAGCATCACCACACAATGGATTATTGCCATGTGCAAGATGATTAGCATCACTCATTTCACGAAAGTTACGTGGTTTTTTATTGTGATCCATGATCACTTGTTGATATAAATCTCTTAAATCACCAGCACTCATTAGGCAAATAGCTCCTGTACTTTTTTGATTGCATCTACTAAGGCATCAATTTCTTCAAAGGTATTATAAAAAGCAAATGAAGCACGCGCTGTTGCTGGAATACCAAAAAACTGCATAACCGGCTGAGCACAATGATGACCGGTGCGAATTGCCACACCTTGTTGATCAAAAATGGTACCCACATCATGAGGATGTACACCCGCGATCATAAATGACACTACGCTGGCTTTATGCTCTGCTCTACCAATAATGCGAACACCATCCAGTGCGTCTAAACGTGTTGTAGCCACCACCAATAAATCATGTTCATGCTGAGCGATCTTATCAACACCCAATGTTTGCATATAATCTATAGCCGCACCCAAACCAATTGCGCCAGCAATATGCGGGGTGCCTGCTTCAAATTTATATGGCAACTCATTGTACTGCGTATGGGCGAAACTGACCGATAAAATCATGTCACCACCACCCTGCCATGGTGGCATCGCTTCTAATAAATCTTGCTTGCCATACAAGGCACCGATACCAGTAGGCGCAAACATTTTATGACCAGAAAACACATAAAAGTCACAGTCCAGATCCTGTACATCAACAGCCATATGTGGCACGGCCTGAGCACCATCAACTAATACAGGAATACCTTTAGCATGCGCTTTTGCAATCATATCTTTAACAGGGTTAATCGTACCCAAAGCATTAGAAACATGGCCTACTGCCATGATTTTGGTCCGTTCGTTTAGTAATTCATTTAAACCTGATAAATCCAGTTCACCTTTAGTTGTCATCGGGATGACTTTTAAGTTAGCGCCTGTTTGTTCACACACCATTTGCCAGGGCACAATATTGGCGTGATGTTCCATATGACTAATTAAAACGTCATCACCTTTGGCTAACATTGGACGCACAAAACTTTGTGCAACCAAGTTCACTGCTTCAGTAGCGCCACGAACAAAGATAATTTCTTTATCAGATTTGGCATTGACAAAGGCACGCACTTTATCGCGAGCACCTTCATAGGCATCAGTGGCACGTTGACTTAAACGATGAACACCACGATGAACGTTGGCATTGTCTTGTCGATAATAATCAGAAATCGCATCAATAACCTGATTTGGTTTTTGACTGCTCGCCGCATTATCTAAATAGACTAGCGGATGACCGTTGATCTGCTGATCAAGGATCGGAAAATCTCGGCGGATAGCAGCTAAATCTAAGCTCATTCTTTTTCACCTGTTTTAGGTAACCGTTGTTCAACTACCTTAGCTAATGCTTCTCTAATAGTGTGATTGGGAATACGTGTTAACACGTCAACTGCAAACGCATAGGTTAATAAACTTCTTGCACTGACTTCGTCCAAACCACGAGCTCGTAAGAAAAATAACTGATCTTCATCTAGTTGTCCGATCGCACTGCCATGACCACATTTGACATCGTCAGCATAAATTTCCATTTCGGGTTTACTATCAATTTCACAGCCGCGCGATAACAGTAAATTACGATTACTTTGATTGGCATCCGTTTTTTGGGCATCTTTATGCACCATCACTTTACCGTTAAATACGGCATGACTATTACCATCCAACACACCTTTGTATAACTCATCGCTAGTTGTGTTAGGTACTGCATGATCAATACGGGTATGGTTATCAACATGTTGTTCACCATCAACTAAATACAAACCATCCATTGTGACGTGTGATTGTTCGCCTAATAATTGGCTATGAATATCATTGCGCGCCAATTTAGCACCTAATGAAATATTATTTGTTAACCAGTGACTAGCTTGTGCCAGATGGGCTGCTAATGTCGCAATATGAAAGGCATTATTTGATTCTTGCTGTAATTTATAGTGGGTTAACTCAGCTCGTTCAGCCAAATTAACCTCTGTTACAACATCGGTAAAATAGCTGTCCTGTGTCAAACCAACATAATGTTCAATCACCGTAGCTTTAGCACCCGTTTCCAGCTCAATCTTATGGCGTAGGTGTGTCGCCAAATTAGCTGTGTTGCCCGTATTGATAACGATAATTTCGATTGTTTTTTCAATCTCAATAGCGCTATCAACCGAAATAACAACGCCTTCAGACATCAGCATGGTATTGAGGGCATTTAGTCCAACTTTAGTCAGTTCAGTTTGTTGTCCTAAACTATGTTCAAGTTGATCCACAGACTCAGATAACGCTGTAATGCACAATCCTGATTGCAAGGCATCAATATCAGACAATTCTTCTGAAAAAACGCCATCGACAATGACAACACGATAAGCATCGTGTAACAGAGCAACCGAATCAACTTCATCGGCTGCTATCTCAACTGACTCCGTATGATGATTAAATATTTGTTGGGAAAAATCCCACAAGCTGGTGTATTTCCAATCTTCCTCTTTTTTAGCAGGCAAACTGAACATATTAAATTGCGTTAACGCATCTTGGCGTCGTTTTTTTAACCAGGGCGCAGTGCCTTCAGCAGCAATTAACGCCTCAGCAACACTCGCAAATGGAGTCGCTAATTCGCTTAATTGTTTCATGCAGACACACCTTCGGGTTGTTCATCCACCCAACTGTAACCTGTTTTCTCCAGTTCTTTGGCCAATTCCTTATCACCAGATTTAACGATTTGACCTTTAGAAAGCACATGAACAAAGTCAGGCACGATGTAATCTAATAAGCGTTGATAATGCGTGATCATAATGATCGAACGCTGTTGTGAACGTAATGCATTAACGCCTTCAGATACGATTTTAAGTGCATCAATATCAAGACCAGAATCCGTTTCATCAAGAATGGCTAATGACGGTTCAAGCAATGCCATTTGCAGGATTTCATTACGTTTTTTCTCGCCACCAGAGAAACCTTCATTAACGCTACGGTGAAGGAATTGCTCGTCCATTTTGACTAATTCCATTTTGCTGCGAACTAGGGTTAGGAAATCAATCGCATCCAATTCATCTAAACCTTGGTATTTACGCACCGCATTTAGTGCTGCTTTTAATAGATAAATATTGCTCACACCTGGAATTTCGACTGGGTATTGAAATGCTAAAAACACACCGCGTTGAGCACGTTCTTCCGCTTCAAGCGCTAGTAGATTTTCATTTTTATAAATGACTTCACCTTGGGTGATTTCATAGCCATCTCGACCAGCCAATACATTTGACAAGGTACTTTTACCTGCACCATTTGGCCCCATAATGGCATGCACTTCGCCCGCGTTAACAGTTAAGTTAATACCGCGTAAAATTTCTTTGCCGTCAACACTGGCATGTAGGTTTTTAATTTCTAACATTTAGAACTCTCTTTATAGTTTAACCAACTGAACCTTCTAGCGATAAGCCAAGTAGGTTTTGTGCCTCTACCGCAAACTCCATCGGTAATTCACGAATAACCTGTTTACAAAAACCATTCACAATCATTGACACAGCATCTTCAAGATCTAAACCACGTTGCTTACAATAAAAGAGTTGGTCTTCACTAATTTTTGAGGTTGACGCTTCATGCTCAACTTTTGCTGTTGGGTTTTTAACTTCAATATAGGGGAATGTATGGGCTGCACTTTTATCCCCCATTAATAATGAGTCACATTCCGTATAATTACGTGCATTGTCAGCATTGGGGCCAACACGGACCAAACCACGGTAGGCATTTTGAGAACGACCGGCAGATACACCCTTTGAGATAATGGTTGAACTGGTGTTTTTACCGAGATGGATCATTTTGGTGCCCGTATCAGCCTGTTGCATATTATTGGTCACAGCAACAGAATAAAATTCACCTACCGAGTTATCACCCTGTAACACCACACTTGGATATTTCCATGTGATTGCAGAACCTGTTTCAACTTGTGTCCAAGATACTTTTGAACTTTCACCACGGCATGCTGCACGTTTGGTTACGAAGTTATAAATACCACCTTTACCGTTTTCATCACCCGGATACCAGTTTTGCACGGTAGAATATTTGATCTGTGCACGATCCATCGCCACTAATTCGACTACTGCCGCATGCAATTGATTTTCATCACGCATCGGTGCGGTACACCCTTCTAGATAACTCACATACGAATCATCATCAGCAATAATCAATGTACGTTCAAACTGTCCGGTGTTAGCCGCATTAATTCGGAAATACGTTGATAATTCCATCGGGCAACGTACGCCTTTAGGAATATAAACAAATGAACCATCACTAAATACAGCCGAATTCAACGCTGCGTAATAGTTATCTTTATATGGAACAACACTACCCAGATATTGTTTAATCAGCTCAGGATGTTCGTGCACTGCTTTAGAAAATGGCATAAAAAGAATGCCTTGTTCAGCTAACTTATCCTGAAATGTATTGGCCACTGACACACTATCAAATACGGCATCCACCGCAACACCCGCTAAACGTGCACGTTCATCAAGTGGCACACCCAATTTTTCATAGGTACGCAATAATTCCGGATCAACTTCATCCAGACTTTTCGGTCCATCTGTTTTTTTCTTAGGTGCCGAATAATAACTAATATCCTGATAATTGATTTCAGGATAATGGACATGTGCCCATTCTGGTGTTTCTAATGTTAACCAGTGACGATAGGCTTGTAGACGCCATTCTAATAAAAACTCTGGCTCGCCTTTGATCTGTGAAATTTGACGAACAATATCCTCACTTAAACCCGCAGGCAAGCTATCGGCTTCAATATCGGTTATAAATCCAGCAGCATATTCTTGTGGAACAAATTCTTCTATTTGCTGTTTTTGCTCAGCCATTTAATTCACCTTCGTTTAGTGTTTTTAGACCCACATTTGAATTCAGTGGATAAAAATGTATTGGACTCACTTGAGCCGTTTTTGATGGTGGCACAAGCATGTCAGACAATTTAACCTCATCTAATGCGTGGAAAACCGCATTATTGATGCGTGTCCAGTTTGTTTGTATAGCGCAATGCGTTTCCTGTTCACAATGACTCTCATCGCTGACACATTCTGTTAAAGCTATCGGTCCTTCAATTGCTGTAATAATCTCCGCTACCGAAATATCATTTGCATGTCGGCTCAAACTGTAACCACCTGTCGCACCACGCTCTGACTTTAACAGCCCAGCACTGGAAAGTGATTTAAGTACTTTTTTTACTGTGGGCAGAGGTACACGAACAGCATCCGCTAAGGTGTGGGCACTATGCTGCAACTCTGTTTTTTGCGCCAGATAACTCATCAATACGATACCGTAATCGGTTAATTTTCCCATACGTAACATGCGATCTCTCCTAATGAGTACTATTATAGTACCATTTAAATTAATAACCAAGCCTTTTACTCAGTTATTTCAACGACTATTTACTTTAAAAATATGAGAGAATGCCTGCCGTGAACTTTATCAGTATCAAAGTTACTAAAAGCGTAGCAACACTGATAACACAAACACTTAACCCCTTGATTCGAGAGCATTTAGATGAAATTTAAGACACTCGCACTAATTCCTTTTTTATTCGGAGCACAAGTAATGGCTGATACACATGCCGCAAAACTAGACACTGACAAACAACAACTAAGCTATATCTTCGGCATTCAAGTCGGTCAAAACATGATGCAAGAAGGCGTAGAATTAGATATGGATGCGTTCAGTGCCGGTGTTGCAGATATGTTTGCTGGCAAACCACCTCAATTAGACCAAGCCACTGCTGAAAAAGTAATTGGTGAATTCCAGCAGAAAAAAGCCAAAGAAATGGCGGATGAAATGAACAAAAAACAAGCCCAAGCTAAAGCTTACCTTGACGAAAATGCCAAAAAAGAAGGTGTCATTACAACGGCTAGCGGCCTTCAGTACACAATTCTTACCGAAGGTGATGGCGCAACACCAACAGCTAAAGATAAAGTTATTGCACATTACAAAGGTACATTATTAGACGGTACTGTTTTTGACAGTTCTTATGACCGTGGTGAACCTGCAACATTCCCTGTTACCGGCGTTATTCAAGGTTGGCAAGAAGCACTTCAAATGATGAAAGAAGGTGCTAAATGGCAAGTTGTTGTTCCTGCTAACCTGGCTTATGGTCCTCGTGGTGCAGGTCAATTAATTGGTCCAAATGAAACCTTGATTTTTGATATTGAGTTAATTGCTATTACACAATAACAACGATCAATCTGTATGCTAATAATAAAGCCGGCTAATTACCTAGCCGGCTTTGTTATTTAAAATACTATCCAAATAATTCCAATCAAAAAAGGGTCCTGGATCAGTTTTACGATCAGGTGCAATAGCTTGATGCCCTACTATCTTAGTGTAATTCAACTGTGGATAACACGCACATAATGCCTTAATAACAGAAGCTAACTGTTGATATTGAGCCGGTTCAAAAAGTTTATCATCACACCCTTCAAGCTCTATGCCAATCGTAAAATCATTACAACGTTCACGCCCATTCCAACATGACACACCCGCATGCCATGCCCGTTTATGAAATGGCACATATTGAATAATCTCACCATTTCTACGAATTAGAACATGAGCAGATACCTTTAATTGTGCGATATTCTGAAAATAAGGATGTGCTGTCGGATCAAGTTGATTCAAAAATAAATCATCTATCCAACCACCACCAAACTCACCCGGCGGTAGACTGATATTGTGTACAACGATGCCTGTTATATCATCGCAATCAGGACGTTCGTCTTGATTGGGTGAAAAATGGTATTCCACCTCATTTAATAATCCAGTTTCATAATTTACCTGCATTCACTCTAATCTCATCTATTCGCATAGTTACAATAAGATTAACATTATGCACATACAGTCTGAAGCATAAATAGCCTATACTTATCACTTTATTATCATGGCATAACTTAAAAAGGTCGGAACGGTGGGAATCAATAACACTGCTCATACAGAACAGAATATCCGGCTGATAAAAGACTATTTAAACAAACAAAGTCTTGTGCAAGGTCTTGTTATTAGACAAGACAATCATGATAAACAAGATTTAATCGAATCATTGGCGAAACGACAGCATCAAGCTGAAATACATCAATTAGTCAACCGACTTCATCCTTCTGATATCGCTAATTTACTAGAACAATTACCGCCACAACAGCGTGATATCGTCTGGCAACATATTGATAAAAATCATATTGGCTCTGTTTTGCTCGAATTATCAGATAACTTACGCCAAGCGTTACTGGTCACATTAGAGTCAGATGAACTAATCAAGATAGTGTCTCATCTTGATTCAGATGAAATAGCTGATTTAATTCTCGATTTACCTGAACATGTCACCGAAGATTTATTATCATCATTACCTGAACATCAACGGTTAGATGTTGAATCAACACTTCGTTTTCCTGAAGATACTGTAGGGGCCTGGATGGAATATGACATTCCAGTTGTTCGTGAAAATATCTCGCTTGATGTTGTGCTTTGTTATTTACGCAAGAAAGGTAGTATTCCAGACAGCTCAGATCGCCTAATTGTTGTCGACGATTCAGGGCAGTTCAAAGGGATATTACTTGTTGGTACATTACTGGTTATGAACGGTGAGAGTTTAGTTACTGATGTAATGCAAACTGATGTTTCCGTTTTTCACACCAATGATTCAGCTGAAGATGCCGCACATGACTTTGAACGTTATGAATTAATTATCGCCCCTGTTATCAATTCTCATGGCAAGTTAGTTGGTGTATTACGTGTCTCTTCATTAATGGATTTGATGAATGCATCATCTCAACGCAAGTTCCTTGCTCAGGCCGGGGTATCCAAAGATGAAAACTTATTTGATCCCTTTTTAAATTCAGCACGAAACCGATGGCCCTGGATTGCGCTTAATTTATTTATTGTACTGATCGCTACCCGTGTTATTGATCACTTCGAAACAACGATTACTGGTATGGTTGCTCTGGCAGCCTTATTGCCCATTACTGCCAATATTGGAGGTAATTCAGGCAATCAAGTAGTCGCTTTGGTGATTCGTGGATTGGCCTTAAAACAGTTAGAACGTAAACACTTGCCCCGATTATTCTTAAAAGAATTTCTGGTCGCCTCAACCAATGGACTGATGTGGGGCAGTATTACAGGAATCTTGATTTTGATATTTTATGGTAATACCAGCTTATCTATCGTCATTTTACTTTCAATGCTATTTACCATGATTTTATCGGCTATGGTTGGTGTCAGTGTACCGTTACTACTTAAAAAGATGAATCAAGATCCGGTTTTGGGGAGTAGTGTAATCATCACTGGCTTTACTGACACGATGGGGTTTTTAATCTTTCTAGGATTAGCCACGCTAGTGCTAAACTAAGCTTAACTCCGTTTAGTAACTATTGACGTTAAATCATGTCTACCGCTGGTGAAATAACCTAAAAAGATAGAAAATTAAACTTCCAACAGTTACCCTGTTAACCTTATTAAATTTCTCGTGATCACATTCAATGACAATCAAAAACACCATAGCTACACGCGATATTCAGGCACAAGTCAAACTGGCACTTCAAGAAGATATCGGTCAACAGGATCTAACTGCTGATTTAATTCCGGCTGATTCCGTTGCAAAGGCGACAATTATAACTCGGGAAGTAGCAACCTTATGTGGTCAGGACTGGTTAAATGAAGTGTTCAAGCAATTAGACCCCAATATAGCAGTGGCGTGGCATTTCAATGATGGCGATAAAATGCAAGAAAATGATGTGATCTGCGAGTTATCTGGTTCAGCTCGCACCTTACTCACCGGTGAACGCACCGCAATGAATTTCATTCAAACTTTATCAGCGACAGCTACTCTAACATCCCACTATACGGATGCTGTCGCTGGTTTAGCTGTAGAAATTTTAGATACTAGAAAAACCATTCCTGGACTGCGTTTAGCTCAAAAATATGCCGTTCGCTGTGGCAAAGGATTTAATCACCGTATTGGCTTATTCGATGGCGTTTTAATTAAAGAAAATCATATTCAGGCAGCAGGATCGATTGAAGCTGCTGTGGCAGCATCGAAACAATCTCACCCCACTATTCCTGTAGAAGTAGAAGTTGAAGACTTTGTTGAATTACAACACGCATTACATGCCAAGGCTGATATTATCCTATTAGATAATTTTGATACTGATGCCTTGGTAAAAGCAGTCGCATTAAACCAGGGCCAAGTCAAACTGGAAGCCTCAGGTGGTATAAGCTTAGAAAATGTTAGAGCCATTGCACAAACAGGCGTCGATAGAATATCAATTGGTGCGTTAACTAAAGATATTCGAGCAATCGATCTGTCAATGCGTTTTAACGCATAAAAAATTGCCGTGATGTTGATAGCAACATCACGACAATAAACAACAACGATTACGCGCTTATTTTACATTGAGACTTTAACACCAACCCAACCGGCTCTTGGTGCACCTACACCTTGGAAACGAGCATCATCCATTGTTGGAAAGATTTCATCTGGCTCACCCAATAAGCCAAAGTTTGCATAGTCCTTATCAAATAAGTTATCGACCTTGGCAAAGATCTTGATGTTGGATGTCACCTTGTAATCGGCATGCAGATTAACCACGGTATAGCCACCTGTTTTGCCTAACTCATTAGATTCGTCACCTCGGTAGTATTGACCTGCATTGACAATCGCGTCCGCACCCAAAGCAAACTTGGGTGTGAACTGATAATCTGCAGCCAATTTCACGTTGTGAGCAGGTATACCAGGCAATCTATCGCCGGATTGAACCTGAATATCTCCATTACCATCTGCATTAGGATGATTAGGACTACTCATAGTAAAAGGTGTTCTAAATTCTGCTTTAACATAGGAATAGTTTGCAGCCCAGGATAAATCGCCATAATCACCCGAAAGACCAAGCTCAACACCTTTGCGTAAGGTTTCACCTACATTATCAAAAAAACCGGTGTTGCCAGTTGCACCACTGGTGCTTTTAAACAAAATATCATCTTCATTTTTTGTGCGGAATAGACCTGCATTCCATGAAACCACATTATTTAATGTACCCCTTAACCCTGCTTCCCAACTTTTTGCAACGACTTGCTCTAAAGGCGGATCAGCTAAAAATGCATTAGGTAAGGTACACGGATCATTTGGATCAGAACAGCCTAATTCAGATGGCGTTGGAGCACGGGATGATTCACTGTAACTAAGGTATGTATTGGTTGTTTCTGTGAAACTATATGTTACGCCAGCAGCTGGATTAAAACGAGTATAGGTATGAGTTGCATTAATTGACGATGTTGGATCTAAATTATCCTGCACTTTAATTTGAGTGTTGTTATAACGCCCACTCAATGTCACAGCAAGCGCATCAGTTACTGATAAAGTGTCAGTGAAAAACAAGCTGTAACTTCTATTGCGTGATGAAACATCAACTGCATCATCTTCTACAAATAATCCTGAACTTGTGGTGCCACGATCTGCCGTTAATTCACTGACCTCGACGCTTGAACGGAAATCACTTTGACCCTGGTCATAACTTGCACCTGTCACCAATTGGTTTTGCATACCAGCAACATCATTTAGAAATGTTAACTGAGCACTTAAACCACCGCTGTCTTCTTCAAGAAAACCACGGTTATTTACTGCATCATAGTTATCAGCGATGTCATTACCAAATTGGTCTGTTATTCTATTGCCATCATCATCAACGAGGAAACCGGTATTTCCTGCCTCTTCAGCAAAAGGAGTCCCATCACCATTAAAACTATCCGTATTATTATTACGGTAATAAGCATTACCCGAAGCCAGCAGGCTATCATTGATCCAGTGACTGGCACTTAGATTAACTAACTGCATTTCATTCTGGGTGTTATCAGGCCAGGTGAAAACGGCTTTACGATTCTGAGCAATTAACTCAATAGGCGACGCACCATTACCATTCAAGTCGTTATCTGCTGCAGTCAGACTTAAATCTAACGTTGAAGTGTCACTACGCCAACTGACATTAGCAAAGGCTTGTCTCACTTCAGATTCAGAATGATCACGCCAGCCGTCTTCTTTAAACCAGTTACCCGTTACGAAATAACCCCATGTGCCATCATTCGCACCACTTTCAAACTCCCCTGCTCGTCGATTAAATGAACCAGCGTAGGCTTGTGCTGAATGACCTTCATGAGTAAAACCATTTTTACTTTGAATGGATAGGGCACCGCCCAATGTATTCAAACCAAATAAAGGATTAGAACCCGGCATCAAGTTAATACTAGCAATGGCTGATTGCGGAATGGTATCCCAATGCACATTATCACCAAATGGTGCATTTAAACGCACACCATCCATATAAACAGCAAGACCTTGAGGCATGCCTAATAATGGTGTTGCACTAAAACCACGATAATTCACATCAGGCTGGTAAGGATTATTTTGAGCTGAATTGATATTAACGCTACCCAAAGTACGACTCATAAAATCACTCAAATCAAGACTTTGGACTTTTTCAATATCCTCTGAGGTAGCCGTTTGTACATTAGCAGCAATCATATCTGCTGGCAAACCCACGCCATGCAAAGGTGTGGTACCTATGACTTCAATACCACTTAATTCAACACTGTCTTCAGCATACAGACTTGGTGACGTTAACGCTGATGCCAACATTACCGCTAAAATTTTGCGATTTTGTATTACATTCATCTCTCTTCGGAATCCTTACTTTATCGTTATTATTAATATCGTGAATTAGTTTTATTGCTTTGCACTTTGCTTGCCTTAATTTAAGGCATAAAATTTAGAAACCGCATTATATGTGATAATGTCTGTTTATCCAGTAGGAAATATTCCTTTTTATTACAGAGCTAGAAATAAATGAATGAGATAAGTGTATTACTGGTCGATGATCATGAAGTTGTCAGAGCAGGTTTTAAAATTCTACTGGCTTCACAAGCTGATATTGGCGAGATCACCGACATCAATCGTGGCGAACTGGTTGCACAGGAATATGCTCGCGTCACGCCAGATGTTGTAGTGATGGACTTATCAATGCCAGGTATTGGAGGTCTGGAAACAATTAGACGATTAGTTAAACAGGATCCACACGCTAAAATATTGGTCTACAGCATACACGATGAATCTATTTATGTAGAAAGGGCAATGCAAGCTGGCGCCAGGGGCTATGTTACCAAAAATAGTGCTGCTGAAATCCTCGCTGTTGCCATAAGAAAGATAGCTAGCGGCGAAACATATATCGAAGAAAACCTGCTACCCGACTTTAGCGACATAAGGTACGACACTACCTCGCAGTACAAAGATATGATCGATTTACTGACACCGCGTGAGTTTGAGGTATTTCAGCGTCTGGCAAAAGGAATGACCGTACACGACATATCAGAAAACCTTCATCTCGGCTATAAAACTGTGGCTAATTACAGCACACAGGTAAAAACTAAACTCAAAGCAAATAGTGCAGCAGAAATTGCTAATATCGCGATGGTCTTAGGTATTATCAAGCCATAATCACATGATTTTATTGTAAAAGCATGACCACAAATCGTTAATTTAAGTAATTCTAAAACCACGCCAATGATTTGTGTAGCTTAACTACGTCGCCAATAATAAGTAATGTTGGCGCGGCAGGTTGCTCACGTTGTGCAAGTTCAGGTAAGTCGGCAATGGTGCTAATCCATACTTTCTGATTATCAGTTGTACCCTGTTGTACTAATGCCGCTGGCGTATCGGCTGCCATACCATGTTGTTGCAGTTTTGCACTTAATACAGGCAATCCAACAAGCCCCATATACACAACCACTGTTTGACGCGGTTGTACCAGTGCAGGCCAATTTAGATCTAATTCACCTTGCTTCAGCTGACCGGTAACAAATACACAACTTTGTGAATAATCACGGTGTGTCAGTGGAATGCCTGCGTAGCTGGAACAACCGGAAGCAGCGGTAATACCCGGAACCACCTGGAATGGAATTTTTTCGGCTGCCAAGGTTTCAATTTCCTCACCACCACGCCCAAAGATAAACGGATCACCACCTTTAAGACGTAAGACACGTTTGCCTTGTTTGGCATGCTTTAATAACAGTTGATTGATTTCTTCCTGTCGTACAGCATGCCACGCACGTTGCTTGCCGACATAGACTTGTTCAGCTTCTCGGCGAACCAGGGACAACACTTCTTTACTGACTAGCCGGTCATAAAACACCACATCAGCTTGTTGCATTAAGCGCAATGCTTTAAAGGTAAGTAGATCGGGATCTCCCGGTCCTGCTCCAACAAGATAGACTTCACCTTTATCCATATCGTCGAGTTTGGTATCAGCAAGTGTTGCTTCCATCACGTTTTGGGCAAGCTCATCCCTACCAGCCAACACATGTTCAGCAACTTTGCCTTGCAAGATTGTTTCCCAGAAACGACGACGCATATCAATTGTCGGTAATTTGTCTTTGACTGCATCACGATAACGCCCCACCATATCGGCTAAACGGGCATAACTTGGCGGGATCAAGGTTTCAAGACGAGCACGTAATTGTCTTGCCAAGATCGGTGATTTGCCACCACTCGAAACAGCAACAACGATCGGTGTTCTATCTAAAATTGAGGGTAAGATAAAGTCACACAATTCAGGACAATCTGCGACATTAACAAGAATATTTTTGGATTTTGCATATTTGTGAACATCACGATTAACCGTATCAATGTCTGTTGCAGCAATCACTAACAATTGATCTGATAGCTGTTCAGGTTTAAAGGTATCTTGTAACCATGTGACGTGTTTATTTTCAATTAAGCTTGTTGTTGATGTTGATACATTGGGTGCAATGATCGTGACATTTGCTTGCGCTTTTAATAATAAACCTGCTTTGCGTGCTGCTATTTCACCACCACCAACAACAATACATTCACGACCTTTTAGATCGACAAATAATGGTAAATATTCCATCTATAATTCTTTTTCAACTAAAGGTAATTTGAGACCCTGTAACACAAAGCCATCTTCTAAATTTTGTACAACTGCAACGATACTGGAATTGCTTAGATTCCAGTCATCATCAATCGTGATCTGTGTTGTTAGATCGGTATGTCCAGTTTGATTTAGCTCAAACGGGCCTAACCATTTTCGCACTAAATTTTGATGATTAAAGGTCGCGCCAGCATTATCCCCACCACCAATTTTACTTTTAATATTATTTTCGGTCACAGCTAGATATAGCGTTGAAAACGGCTGGTTAGCATCACCTATAACATCAATCTTACTATCGATGAGTAACTCATCAGCGTGCTGTGTAACCTGTATCTCAAGATGCGCTTCCGGTTTAAAGCCATTTACCGCTTTGACAACCTCTTTCACATACTGTCGCCAATTATGAATGACCTCACCGCTCACCACAAACTCAGGTGTATAGACTGTTTGGTAGAGATTAAGACGAGCTAATTGCCGTTGTCGATCTGAAAATACAGGACTGGCAAATCGATCAATCCAGCCTTTTTTATCATCTAGATAATCAACGTGAAATCCAAGTATAACCATGTGATTATCGTCAATACCCTGCTGTGGTAACTGTTCTACCCAGCGATCTGCTGCTGGACATAAACCACAACCCTCGGCAGTAAATAATTCAAGTACTGCTATCTGTATCTCGCCACTTTCCGCTTGCCATGTTTGAGCTAACGTTAGACTTGGCAGTAAAAAAATTAGTGCAACTATCTGTCTAAATACCTTCATGGGCCACCGCCTATTTTGTATCAGCTTCATTACGTGGGATAGCGTTCGAGTCTTGATAGTAGTTCCGATGTTGGGCATCACTAATAATAGCTAATTCTCGCATGATAGCAGTAGCATAACACCCTGCTGGCAAGAAAAATTGAAGCTCTAACTGTGCGTCATCCAAAAACTGCCATGAAAAATGGTCTGGAAATAAACGTAATGAACGACGTTCCTGACTTAGGCCCGCCTTTTCTAAGCCATGTTGCCAATCTTGCCATTGATTTAATACATCCTGTTCACATTGCAATGAGTCGGAATGATTTGGCGATATGCCGCGGCCCCACAAAGCACCTGTTGGATGAATATCCATCGCTGTCACACGCGCTTTTACGACTTCATCAACTTGATCACAGACAAATGAACTGGCTTTGGTTCCAGCTAAAGCCATCACATCACCCATCAAAGCTTTGTTCCAATTTCTATCTTGAATCCGTCGTGCCAAAATTAAATTAAACAGCCATGATCTCGCAGCAGAAAGATAAATACTTTTCTGATTACGTTTTTTAGGCGCTTTGCCACTGACAAACCAATAATCAGCACGATTAAGGTTACTACCATTATGACCAAAGCGTTGTTCACCAAAATAATTGGGCACACCTTGTTGTTTAACTAATTCCAGCGCCTGTTGCCACTGCTCTCTCTCACCTAAGACATCACTTAAGATCAATTTAAACTGGTTGCCAGCTAACACACCGCGTTTTAACTTTTTACCGTGAGCAGTCTGTTCAACAATAGTGATGTCATCGCTTGCAAACTCAGACCAATTTGGCTGTTCAACGCCTTCCATATTGACACTAAACCATTGAGTGGTGACAGCATGACGATCTTTCAAACCGGCATAACCAATAGCGACCTGTGGCACACCTGCAAATTTAGCTAATTCACCTGCTAGCCAATCTGTATTAATGCCACGCTTTTGAATTTTTAACCAAACATGACCGCCAACGCCATCAGGCTCAAAAGGCAGTTGTTCGATAACGTGAAAATGTTCAGGTAAACCACGAATCGTGGCACTGCACTGCGTTGCTAAGGTATTAACTCTAGCTAAACCTTCAATATCAAACTGTTTCAAAGCGGTTTTACTTTATTAATTAACACAACGGCATGAGCGGCAATGCCCTCTTTACGACCGGCAAAACCAAGGTTTTCAGTGGTGGTTGCTTTGACATTAACATCATCAATTGTCACGGCCATATCTGACGCTAAATTGGCTCGCATTGCAGGAATATGAGCTGCCATTTTGGGTGCTTGAGCAATGATAGTGCTATCAATATTGCCAACTGTCCAACCACGATCAGCCAGATCACTGACAACACGTCTCAACAATATGCGACTGTCGATATTTTTAAAGGCAGGATCATGATCAGGAAAGTGATGACCAATATCCCATAAACCTGCAGCGCCTAATAAAGCATCACAAATCGCATGAATTAACACATCACCATCCGAATGTGCTTCCAAGCCGTGAGTGTGAGGAATTGTTTCACCGCCAATAATCAAAGGTCGATTTTCAGCAAACTTGTGCACATCATAGCCATGACCAATTCGCATTATTGCTCTCCAGCTTGTTGTTGTAGGAATAGACCAGCCAACGCTAAATCTTGGGGCAAGGTGATCTTAATGTTATCTGAATGCCCCTCAACTATCATAGGTTGAAAGCCAGCTAACTCCATGGCACTGGCATCATCTGTCACAGCTAACTTTTGTTGTTTTGCTTGAGTTAAAGCCACAGATAATGCCTGTAAGCGAAACATTTGAGGTGTCATTGCGCGCCATAAGCCTTGACGACACACTGTTTGCGTAATCTGTTGTGATGCATCCACACGTTTGACCGTATCGTTGACAGGTACAGCTAAAATCCCACCAACGGCATGCTCGAATAAGGCATCCAACATCGCATCAATATCATCGTGCCGCAAACAGGGGCGTGCTGCATCATGCACCAATACCCATGGGTCATCCGACGTTATTTTTGCTAGTTTATTAAGTGCATTGAGTACAGAGTCAGATCGTTCCTGCCCCCCATCAACAACATGAATAAAGGCATCTTCAGGTAATGTCAGCGATGACCACCAAGGGTCATCACTTGCTACGGTGACGATAATGCCAACAATTCTGGGATGAGAAGCTAATCTGCCTAAGGTATGCTCAAGAATAGTCTGGCCGGCCAATTCCAGATATTGCTTAGGTCGGTCAGACAACATTCTGGTCCCAATACCTGCAGCAGGGACAATTGCCCAGACTGCGTTATTGCCCACTGTTTGAATCTTCTATAACTTGGAAAAAAGTCTCATCAGACTTGATCATGCCCAGTTCATTACGAGCTCGTTCTTCTAACGCCTCAAGACCACCTTTTAGATCTTGAACTTCAGCTGCTAATATCTGATTACGTTGTTGCAACTCTGTATTTTCCTGACGCTGTAGTTCAACAACTCTATGCATTTGCAACATCGCTGGCAGGCCATCATGACTAAACCACAGACGATATTGAAGTAATAGCAACAGCACTGTAAGAATCAACATAATTGGCTTCATTGGTGCAAAGTTCGATTATCGCTTGAACACACTCATACCAGGATAGCTTGCTTTACCAGCCAGTTCTGTTTCAATGCGGATCAACTGATTGTATTTAGCGACACGATCAGAACGTGATAATGATCCGGTTTTGATTTGACCAGCATTGGTTGCAACAGCAAGATCGGCAATGGTTGTATCTTCTGTTTCACCACTACGATGTGACACTACAGCGGTATAACCAGCAGCTTTAGCCATATCAATTGCAGCTAAGGTTTCAGTCAAGGTACCAATTTGGTTGACCTTGATTAAAATTGAGTTGGCAACGCCTTTAGCAATACCCTGTTCAAGTATGGCAGTATTGGTGACAAATAAATCATCACCGACTAATTGAACACGATCACCCATTTTATCGGTTAATAATTTCCAACCTTGCCAATCGTTTTCATCCATACCATCTTCGATAGTAATGATTGGGTATTTATTGACCCATGCTTCAAGTAAATCAGCAAATTGTGCTGAGGTTAATTTGCGACCTTCAGACGCCAAGTCATAAAGACCGTCTTTATAAAACTCAGAGCTGGCAGCATCCAGCCCTAACATAATATCTTTGCCCGCTTCATAGCCTGCATTTGAAATAGCTTCAATAATCACTTCAATTGCCGCTTCATTCGATGGCAGATCAGGTGCAAAACCACCTTCATCACCCACAGCGGTACTTAAACCACGATCATGTAATACTTTTTTCAGAGCATGAAAGACTTCAGCACCATAACGTACAGCTTCAGCAAGTGAGCTTGCGCCCACAGGTATGATCATAAATTCTTGTAAATCAACACTGTTATCAGCATGTGAACCACCATTGATGATATTCATCATTGGGACAGGCATCACTGTAGCATCATCACCGCCCAAATAACGATACAAAGGTAAACCGGCATCGTTTGCAGCAGCGCGTGCTGTTGCCATAGAAATCGCTAATAAGGCATTCGCACCTAAACGTGATTTATTTGGTGTTGCATCAAGTGCAATCATTTTCTCATCAATGGCAGTTTGCTCAGTTGCGTCCATACCAACAATAGCATCACGCAGTTCACCATTAATGGCAGCAACCGCATGTAATACACCTTTACCAAGATAACGTGTTTTATCACCATCACGTAACTCAACAGCTTCTCTTTGACCTGTGGATGCGCCTGATGGCACTGCTGCACGTCCCATGACTCCATTTTCTAAAATAATATCTGCTTCAACCGTAGGATTGCCGCGTGAATCAAGAATTTCTCGACCTAGAATATCAACGATTTTGCTCATAATTTCTCCACGTCACGATTAAACAATCGCATTAGTTATCTCAAAAGTAGTTACAACCCACCGACCACAAAAGTGATGATTTGACGTCGTTATCTAAATCCATTTGTTAGATCAAAGAATCTTCAATAAAATCGTGTTGTTTAACGGTACTATCGATTGCCATTAATGTCTCAAGCAAGGCTTCCATTTTAGCTAAAGGCCAAGAATTGGCACCATCGCTTAATGCTTTTTCTGGTTCAGGATGTGTTTCCATAAACACACCTGCAACACCTACAGCAACCGCTGCACGAGCTAAAACAGGTACAAATTCACGCTGACCACCGGATGATCCGCCTTGACCACCGGGTTGTTGTACTGAATGTGTCGCATCAAATACTACAGGGCAATTCATTGAACGCATTACGGGTAAACCACGCATATCTGAAATAAGCGTGTTATAACCAAACGATGTACCACGATCACACAACATAATTTGTTGATTACCGGTTGATTTAGCTTTATCAGCCACGTGTTGCATATCCCACGGTGCTAAAAACTGGCCTTTTTTAATATTAACGGGCAAGCCTTGATTGGCAACATTCACAATGAAGTTGGTTTGACGACATAAAAATGCAGGGGTTTGTAAGACATCAACCACACTAGCGACTTCGGCTAAAGGTGTATCTTCATGCACATCCGTTAATACTGGTAGACCATATTCTTTTTTAACTTTTTCCAGGATCGCCAGACCTTTTTCTAAACCCGGCCCGCGGTAGCTTGCTGTTGATGTACGATTGGCTTTGTCAAATGATGATTTGTAAATAAAGTGTATGCCTAACCGATCCGTCAATTCTTTTAACTGACCCGCCACATCCATCGTCATTTGTTCACTTTCAATAACACAGGTACCTGCAATTAAAAACAGTGGTTGTTTACCACCCACTTCTTTTCCACATAATTGCATTAGTGTGCTCCTCTGTTTTCTTTATTTTTTTTGGCGGCTTGAATAAAGCCTTCAAACAAGCGATGACCATGACGTGGGGTCGATGTAAATTCTGGATGAGATTGCAATGCTACAAACCATTGATGACCTGGGATTTCAATCATTTCAACCAGATTTTGATCGAGCGATGTACCTGAGAATTTTAGACCCGCATCTTCAAGTTTTTGTTTGTAGTTATTATTAAACTCATAGCGATGACGATGACGTTCAATCACTTCTGTTGCACCATAAATAGATTCAGCTAAACTTCCTTTTTCAAGCAAACAGGCATAGCCACCTAAACGCATAGTGCCTCCCAGATCAGAATCATGATCTCGCTGTTCAACACTGCCATCTTGTTTTTGCCATTCGGTAATTAAACCAATAACAGGATCAGGTGTATTTAAATCAAACTCGGTACTGTAGGCATTTGGAAGTCCAGCCATGTTACGCGCGTATTCGATAACGGCGACTTGCATACCTAAACAGATACCGAGATAAGGGACATTGTTTTGACGTGCATACTGCGCGGTAAGGATCATACCTTCAACACCACGCTCACCAAAGCCACCCGGCACTAAAATCGCATCCATATTAGCAATGGCATCAAAGCCTTTCTGCTCAATGATTTCAGAGTCAACATAGTGCACATTGACTTTTGTACGGGTGTGAATACCGGCATGGGTCAAGGCTTCAGACAGCGATTTATAGGCTTCTGTTAATTCCATGTATTTACCCACCATGGCAATATCAACCTGACCTTCCGGATTGGTTAAATTATCAATAACTTGCTGCCATTGGCTTAAATCTGCAGGTTTGGCATCAATATGTAATTGCTTAACAACAATATCATCCAGACCTTGTTGATGTAATTCCATCGGGATTTTATAAATACTGTCGACATCAACAGCAGAAATAACTGCATTGACGGGCACATTGGTAAACAAGGCAATTTTACGGCGTTCTGACTCAGGTAATGGACGATCCATACGACATAATAAGATGTCTGGCTGAATACCTATCGTGCGTAATTCTTTAACCGAATGTTGTGTTGGTTTCGTTTTAATTTCGCCAGCTGATGGAATATATGGCACTAAAGTCAGATGAATAAATAAGGCATTATCTTTGCCTAACTCAATCCCTAATTGTCGAATCGCTTCTAAAAATGGCAAGGATTCAATATCACCGACCGTACCACCGATTTCTATTAATGCGACATCAGCATCACCCGCACCTTCAAATACACAACGTTTAATTTCGTCAGTAATATGCGGAATAACTTGTACAGTATTGCCTAGATATTCACCACGACGTTCTTTACGAATAACATTTTCATATATTTGACCAGTCGTGTGATTGTTTTTGCTGGTCATTTTTGCGTCAATAAAACGCTCATAGTGACCTAGATCCAGATCCGTTTCTGCACCATCTTCAGTCACAAAGACTTCACCATGTTGCAACGGGCTCATTGTGCCTGGATCGACGTTAATGTAAGGGTCAAGTTTCACCATGGTCACTTTCAAACCACGGGCTTCAAGAATAGCAGCTAGTGATGCTGCAGCAATTCCTTTACCCAAGGATGAAACAACACCACCAGTGACAAATATAAATTTAGTCATATTTTGGAGAGTTCTAATTAAACGGCACGTCCAGAATAGTCGTGCTCAAATCAGGTGAATAAATTAACAGAATTAGTGATTTGGCTCAATGAAAATCTAGATTATTGCGTTATTTCTATTACGGGCAAATAGCCTTGTTCACGTTCCGCAACAGTATAGGCTTCTGCTAAGCCGTATCCGACCACAGCGATCAATTCCTGTTCACGATAAATCAAAGGAACACTATCCCGAAGCCATGGCGGAACAGACCATTGCTGAAATAGATGTTTCAAACTACTGTGATGCGATTCAGATAGTTTAATGCGCTCACCACCCTGGCGAAATTTTATGGTTAAACCAGCTTCAATTATGGCTTTACTCAGTCCTTGCCCAACAGCTTGTTGCCATACTACACAACGATCATCATCCAGTTTTATCGGCGCACTATCTGCTAAAGTCACAACCTGTTTTGGATCATGTCTATTTACACGTGACCTGATATGGAGCCTGTCTTGATAGCGCCGTGCTTCAACGTCAGCCCATTGCACTAATGGATTGGCGTCCTCTCTGGCATGGCATACTTTTGTAAGAATCTGTTCCAGACAAACAGTTGAAGGTAATGAGCTGGTGTGCAGGCTAATAAAATAACGTAATACATTGCGTTGCCGTGCTGCATTGAACCTGACTAGTTGGTTGATTGACAGGCTATGTGTAACATCAACAAGTGCGTCAATATCAAGTTGTGCCAACTCATCTAATAGCTGTGATGCTTCAGCACAATGTTGTGCGCTTCTACTTAAGGTTTTAGCCGCCGCTGGCCAGCGTTGTTCAATGTTTGGCCATAGATCATGACGAATATAATTTCTGGCCCAGCGCGTTTCAACATTACTTGGATCATCAATCCATTTAAGATCATGTCGCCTTGCATACGCAACTATATCTGTTTGCGAAACAGTAAGAAAAGGCCGGACTAGCTGTGCCTTGCCCAGTTGTGTCATTTTAGCCATGCCAGCCAAACCTTTTGGCCCAGCACCACGTAATAATTGTAATAATAAGGTTTCAGCTTGATCGTGCTGATGTTGTGCTGTCAGTACCACATCACCTTCAGATACAGATGTTTGAATTGCGTGATAACGTGCTTGTCTTGCGGCAGCTTCCATGCCTAAGCTAGCAATATTATCTACTACAACATTAATATTGGTAAACGCTACCCGCAATCCTGCGGCAACATCAGCGCAATGTTGCGTCCATTTATTTGAATCAGCATGAAGCCCGTGATTAATATGAATGACATGCAGATTGTTAAGTTCAGAACGGCCACTTGTGGCTAATAGATGTAAAAGCACATGCGAATCGATGCCACCACTATAGGCAATCCAAACCCGTTTACCTTTAGCGATGGCAATGACATCATCAATGATATGTTGGAAGTTATTCACCGTGATGGCTAATAACGCTTAGTGATAACACTGAGCTTAAGTTTAACCTTCAAACTCACCGTAATTTAACAAGCGCTGTAAACGGTTTTCAATCAGTGCATCAATTGGCATAGCTTCAAGTTCACGCAACTTCATTTCAATAGCATCACGCACACGTTCAGCCATTTCATCAACATTACGATGCGCACCACCCAACGGTTCTTGCAAAATCTGATCAATCAAACCTAAACCTTTAAGTCTGTCGGAGGTTACACCCAAGGTAGCTGCAGCATCAGAGGCTTTTTCAGCACTTTTCCACAAAATAGATGCACAACCTTCAGGTGAAATAACAGAATAAATACTGTATTGCAGCATCATAAGATGATCAGCCACACCAACCGCTAATGCACCGCCTGAACCACCTTCACCAATCACCGTACTGATAATGGGCGTTTTAAGTTGCGCCATTTCATATAAATTGCGTGCAATCGCTTCACTTTGACCACGTTCTTCAGCACCGATACCAGGATAGGCGCCCGGTGTATCAATAAATGAAATAACCGGTAGACCAAAACGTTCAGCTAATTTCATAACACGTAATGCTTTACGATACCCTTCTGGTCGCGGCATACCAAAATTACGGGCGATTTTTTCTTTGGTATCACGACCTTTTTGATGACCAATCACCATCACTGGTCGATCATTTAAGCGTCCCATTCCAGTGATTAAGGCTTGATCATCACCATAAGTACGATCACCATGAAGCTCTTCAAAATCAGTAATGATGCGTTCAATATAATCCAAGGTATAAGGGCGTTGGGGATGGCGCGCCATTTGTGTGGTTTGCCAAGGAGTTAACGCTGCAAAGATCGACTTGGTCAGCTCTTTACTTTTATCTTGTAACCGTTGAATTTCATCAGTGATATTGAGCTCACTATCACTGCTCATATAACGTAACTCATCGATTTTAGCTTCTAATTCGGCGATGGGTTGTTCGTAGTCGAGGAAATTTAACTGCATGAGTGCTTGTTACCTTAAATTCAAATATTCTGAGAGATTATACACAAACCAAAGTCAAAATGAGCTAACTCATAAACAGCTTATTGTCTTCGCCTGTAGAACTCGCAACGTCATCACCCATCCGAATGGCAAGGCTAACGTCATTTTTAGAGTCTGCATTGGCAATAGTTTCGTCAAGTGATATTTTGCCGGCCTTATATAGTGTTATTAAGGTCTGATCGAATGTGATTGTGCCGTCATCGGTACTTTCTTTCATTGCATCTTTAATACCTGAAATATCACCTTTTGCAATCAGTTCCGCGATATAGGGTGAGTTCAACATCACCTCAACTGCAGGCAAACGACGATTATCATTACTAATAATCAGGCGTTGAGAAATAATGGCACGTAAATTTAACGATAAATCCATTTGTAACTGACGATGTGCCACTTCAGGAAAGAAATTCAAAATTCGGTCAAGTGTCTGATTAGCATTATTCGAGTGTAAGGTCGCTAAACATAAATGCCCGGTTTCAGCATAGGCAATGGCATGTTTCATCGTTTCCATATCCCGAATCTCACCGATCAAAATGACATCAGGCGCTTCTCGCAAGGCATTTTTAAGCGCATTTTCATACGACAGCGTATCAATACCCACTTCACGCTGTTGCACGATTGATTTCTCATGGTTGTGAATAAATTCAAGTGGATCTTCTATTGTCAAAATATGTGATGCCGAATGTCGGTTACGGTGACCAATCATTGCTGCTAAGGTTGTTGACTTACCAGATCCTGTAGAACCTACTACCAATACCAAACCACGTTTTTCCATGATGATATCACCTAAAACCTCTGGCAAATTCATCTCAGAAAATCTAGGGATCGTTGTTTGAATATAACGAATTACAATCGATACTTGGCCTCGCTGACGAAATATATTTACTCTGAAACGACCCACATCTTTGAGAGAGACCGCAAAATTCATCTCTAACACCTCAGCAAACTCCTTGCGTTGTGCATCATTCATCATTGATTGTGCCATTTCATCGGTATCACCTGGAACCAGCGTGGTCATACCAACCGGCTTTATAACTCCTTCAATTTTGATTTGTGGCTCGGCACCAGTACAAAAAAACAGATCGGATGCTTTTTTATCTGACATCAACTTTAAATATGGTGTCATATCCATGGAAAATCCTCTTACAAAATAATTTTGAGCATAAGTTAATTTAATCGCACACGATACACTTCGGCTAACGAAATTTCTTTATTTCTGGCGCGTTCAAGTGCATTGGCTGTCAATGGAACCATGCCTGCATCAACTGCACTCTGATGAATTGTCGTTGTAGCTACATCAGGGCTTACCAACGAACGTATATCATCAGTCATACATAATAATTCATATACTGCCAGTCGTCCTTTTATACCTGTGTGATTACACTGTTCACAGCCTCTGCCATGATAAAAAGTTTCATCCATAGATAGTTCTAAAGCGTGTCTTACCAATCGATCTTCAGGTTCTATTTCTAAACAGTCAGGGCAATTACGTTTTACTAATCGTTGAGCAAGCACACCCAGTAGGCAACTATTCAACAGATAGGGTTCCACTTCCATTTCCAATAAGCGAGTCACGGCACCAGCTGCATCATTAGTGTGAAGCGTACTTAGTACCAAATGCCCTGTTAAAGCGCTTTCAACCGCTATTTTTCCTGTTTCGTGGTCACGTATTTCACCGACCAAAATAACATCTGGATCATGCCGTAAGATATTGCGCAGTGCTCGTGCAAAGGTATAACCCGTAGTATGATTTATCTGTATTTGCTCAATACCATCCATGTGATATTCGACCGGATCTTCTACCGTAATGATATTGACATTCTGGTTTTTAACTTCACCCAAAGCGGCATATAAGGTTGTTGACTTGCCAGACCCTGTTGGCCCCGTGACCAGAAAAATACCATTACTTTTATGTAATAAATCTCGAAAAGCATCTTCATCTCTATTACTAAAACCAAGTTCTGAAATCGACTTTAAACCAACTTGCGCATTAAGTAGCCGGATAACAACACTTTCACCCTCAACTGTTGGCATAATTGAAATACGCAAATCAACGGTAGCATCACCTGTATGCACACAACTACGCCCATCTTGAGGAATACGTCGTTCGGCAATATTCATTCCACCGATGATTTTTATTCGACTGACTACAGCAGCCAATAATGTTTTACTTATAAAACGGATGGTAGTGAGTGAACCATCTAATCGATAGATTAATTCAACATTTTTTTCGCGTGGACGAATATGAATATCAGATGCGTTACGCTCAATTGCATCACGAATAATATTGCTAACAAGGCGAACAATTGGTCGTTCACTACCTAAACGCTCCAATTCTTGCACACCAGCTTCGTTATTGAGGTGATTATCAATGGATTCTAGAGCAAGCTCATCGTCTTGAACGCCATAATAATGCTGAACAGCCCATTGAATATCTTTAAGCGTAGCCACAGCAATATCTATGCTTAGGCCTGTGATAAACCCGAGCATTTGATAGAGATTTTGTTGCATCGGATTAGCGGCCGCAACTAACAACCTGGCTTTATCGACTTGAAGAGGAATAACATTATGTGAACGTGCAAATTCGGCAGGGATCAATGCAAGCACGGCTTCATTAAAATTATAGTTATGCAATTTTACAAAGGGAATGTCTAATTGTTCAGCTAATTTTTGTTCGGGAACAATTTGGTCAGACTCAAGCTTGTGTTTAGCTGAACACTCTGAAACAAAATGCAGTGCATCAGAGATCAAACTATCTGTGTTCTGATTTTTTAACGTTTTATCATCTTCATGTCCAGACACGTAACAACCCCAGGTTATTTTCTATATTTCATTTTAACAGTACTTACTTGATCCAATATGGATAATTCTGCCAACAAAGCATCTGTTGGCGCAACATTCCACTCTTCACCTAATTGAATAAGTGTACGCGCATCTTTATTTTTATATTCTATTTCTAATGGTGTTAAACCACCACGATATGGGCCGATGGATGCTTTCAAACTATCAATCCAATCACTATTATCTTGATCATTTTCTAAAGTAATTGATAAGGATTTGCCACACATTTCACGAGCACGGGCTATGTCATAAACTGTATCAGCTGTCGCGGCTAAACCACCAGTAAAATTATCCTGCCCAATTTTGCCCTGAATAATCACTAATTTATCGGGTTGAATGACCGATTGATATTGCTCATAGACCTCTGCAAACACACGGACTTCAAGTCGTGCAGTTTGATCATCAAGAGTAATAAATGCCATACGACCACCATTTTTACCCTTCATAGTGCGTATTGCCACAATTAAACCTGCTGTTATCACTGGGATTTCATTACGTTGATAACCTTTCGACTCAGGCGCTTCTAATTGACTGATTTTTTTTGGTATAAATCGTGATAATTCATCTGCATAACGATCGATTGGATGACCGCTCAAATACAAACCTAAGGTTTCTTTTTCAGCGATAAGCAATTGTTGTTCTGACCATTCAATCGCATCAAGCAGTGGTTCATCGGTTTGATCTTGATCAACCGCTATCAGACCAAACATATCATTTTGACCACTATCGTGATTATTACGATGTTGTTCAGCAATCTGTAATGCTTTGGGAATACTGGCTTCCAAACTGGCACGATGACCGCCTAAGGAATCCATCGCACCCGATTTAACCAAAGCATCCATCACCCGTCGGTTGACCTTCTTCATATCAACACGCTGACAAAAATCATACAAACTTGAAAATGGCTTACCGCGTTGTCGTTCTTCTACAATACCAGCCAAAGCCGCTTCACCAACGCCTTTAATTGCACCCATACCATATCGAATAGAACGTTCATCTGCCACCGTGAATTGAATTTTACTGTGATTAACATCAGGGGGTAACACCGTCAGTTTCATATCACGGCAATCATCAATTAAACCTACCACTTTATCGGTATTATCCATATCGGCTGATAACACTGCCGCCATAAATGCAGCGGGATAATGGGCTTTTAACCATGCTGTTTGATAGGCAACTAAAGCATAGGCCGCTGAATGTGATTTATTAAAACCATACTCAGCAAATTTTTCCATCAAATCAAAAATTGGCCCTGCCGTTTTTTCATCAATATCGCGTTTTTGTGCACCTTCTAAAAATAAAGCACGTTGTTGTGCCATTTCTTCGGCTTTTTTCTTACCCATGGCGCGCCGTAACATGTCAGCACCACCCAAGCTATAACCTGCCAGCACTTGAGCAATTTGCATAACTTGTTCTTGGTAGACAATAACCCCGTAAGTAGGTTTTAAAACCGGTTCAAGATCAGGATGCGGATAATCGACCTTGGCCCGACCATGTTTACGGTTAACAAAGTCATCAACCATGCCTGACTGTAAAGGCCCCGGACGGAACAATGCTACCAACGCCACGATATCTTCAAACGTATCAGGTTGCAGGCGTTTAATTAACTCCTTCATACCTCGCGATTCAAGCTGGAATACCGCTGTCGTCTCACACCGTTTTAATAAATCATAGGTAGCAATATCATCTAAAGGCAGATTGGTAATATCAATCTTTGCAGCCTCTTCTGCAGGCAGCATCGCTTTAACATTTTTAACTGCCCAGTCGATAACGGTCAGCGTTTTCAGACCTAAAAAGTCAAATTTAACCAGACCAACGCTTTCAACATCATCTTTATCGAATTGCGATACAAAACTGGCACCATTATGTTCACAATAGACCGGTGTATATTCCGTTAATGCTTTAGGTGCGATAACAACACCACCTGCATGTTTACCGACATTTCGAGTTAGACCTTCAAGCTGCAACGCCAGATCAATCAGGGTTTTAACATCTTCTTCTTTGTCATAGCGTTCTTGTAACAAGGGCTCTTGTTCAAGCGCTTTAGTTAAGGTCATTTTCAATTCAAATGGCACTAACTTGGCCAGACCATCCACTAAACCATAGGGAAATCCCAGAACCCGACCCACATCACGTAATACCGCTTTTGCTGCCATCGTACCGTAAGTGATGATCTGTGATACATGATCACGCCCATAATGTTGTGACACATAGTCAATAACGCGATCACGGCCTTCCATACAAAAGTCGATATCAAAGTCAGGTAACGATACCCGCTCGGGATTAAGAAACCGCTCAAACAGCAAGTCATATTGCAAGGGATCAATATCGGTAATTTTGAGCGCATAAGCGACTAATGAACCCGCACCCGACCCCCTGCCCGGCCCAACAGGAACCTGATTATTTTTAGCCCACTGAATAAAGTCGGCAACGATTAAGAAATAACCTGGAAAGCCCATTTCATTGATAACATCAAGCTCAACCTGCAAGCGACTTTCATAAATAGGACGCTGTTGCGCTCGAACTTCTGGATCTGGAAATAATACGTCCAGACGTGGTTCTAACCCTTTATACGATTCTTGGCTAAAGAACTCACCAATCGTCATGCCTTCTGGTACAGGGAAATCAGGTAAGTAATGCTCACCTAAGGTTAATTCAACATTACAACGTTTGGCTATTTCAATGGTATTGGTAATGGCCTCTGGAATATCACTAAACAATTCGACCATTTCTTCAGGACTACGCAAATATTGCTGTTCTGAATAATTGCGCGCACGGCGTGGATCATCTAATAACCGACCTTCATTAATACATACTTTCGCTTCATGTGCTTCAAACTGATCGGGGGTTAAAAACCGTACATCATTGGTCGCAACCACAGGTAAATCATGCATAACGGCAACCGCAAGTGCACCATCAATATAACGCTCTTCATCTTCTCGGCCAGTGCGGATCAGTTCAAGATAAAAACGATTGGGGAATAATGTTTTCCAATGTTCAACTATCGATTTTAATTCTGCTGTCTGATTATTAAGCAGCGATCTTCCCAAAATACCTTCACGGCCACCAGTAAGACATATCAAGCCATCGGTAGCGCCCTCAAGCCAATCCAAATCGAGCATGGGTACGCCTAGATGTTGACCTTCAATATAAGCTCGTGACAATAAGCGGGATAAATTACGATAGCCTTCATTATTTTGACATAACAAAACAAAGCGACTGTTTTTCTTGGGATCAGCAGGATCACGCAAACGTAAATCAGCAGCCAATATTGGTTTAACACCTTTATATTGTGCGGCTGTGTAGACCTTAACCGCAGCAAAAAGATTATGTTGATCAGTAACAGCAATGGCTGGCATGCCAGCTTGTGCAACAGCTTCTATTAAAGGTTTAACACGGACTAAACCATCAACTAGCGAATAATCAGTGTGTAAATGTAAATGGACAAATTGGGCAGACATAAAACGCTGCTAACTCACTTTTTCGATTTGATTCATACTAATTCCATGTTATGGAAAACGTACAGGATCAGGCTTAACATCGCGCCCTAAGGTACCATCTACAATAGCTTGTGCCTGTTTTTTACCCATGACAAACGCATCCGCCTCTGTCATAGCCGTTTTAAAAGTGTCACGAGCTTGCTTTGGCTGTCCACTATCTTGTCTGAGATACAATGTTTGAGTTGGGTAGGCAAACTCAACGCCTAGCTGTTTCGCCAAACGTAAAATATCCAGCAAAAAGCGATGACGTTCACGTAGTTCGGTATTCCAATCGGGCGTTTCCCAAAATACATACACTAGAATATCGAGTGATGCTGCACCATACTCATTGAAATAGACCTGATAGTAATCTTTTCTCATATACGGATGCAGCTGGATTAATTCACGGATCCCTTCACAAAAAGCATCAATTTTTTCCGGTGGTGTGTCATAGGTTAACGCTAACATTGACCTCATACGACGATAACGCCGTGCGCCCATATTATCTATTTTAGTGGTCGTTAAAATCGAATTGGGCAGTGTGATCAATGAGTTGTAAAACGTCCGTATCCGCGTACTTCTAAATCCGACCGTCTCAATCATTCCTTCGACATCACCAATAATCACCCAATCACCGATATGAAAAGGTCTGTCTAATAAAATTGTAATTGAGCCAAAAAAATTGCCTAATAAATCCTTCGCCGCTAATGCAAAGGCTAAACCACCCAGACCTAGACCCGCTAATAAACTCGTGACATCAACGTTTAAATTATCTGCAATAAAGATAATCCCGATTACAACGACAAATACACGAAGACTCTTGGTCACCATCGGCACAAATAAGTCGTCAAATTTATTTTCTGTTCGTAATGCTTGTTTGATTAACAATGTATCAACTACATCGACTAATCTAAATGCACTCCAAATGCCAGATAAACTGACTAACACCTTGACCGCTATTGATAAAATCAATGCTGCTGTATCAGGCAAGGCTAATAGCCCTAATCCAGCAGACCAGATCAATGCCATAGCCATTAAACCGAGTGGTCGTAAGGTTGTAGGATCTAAATCATCATAAACTGGCTTACGTTTCTTCCAGAGCGTTATATATGACTTTAAAAACCAGGCAACTAATTTATCGGCTAACGCTCCTAAAACAATGGTCACTAATAAACCAAGCCATTGCCAATATTCGAGTAAAAATCGCTCTTTTAAAACGGAAGGTATCGTTCCATCAGGTAATAACGATCTAATATCACTATCATCAGGCACTGGCAGATCAGCACTTTTATCAGAAGTGACGACCAAGGTTTGTTGGACAACATCAGGATTGGCATCGGCAGCAAATACAGAGGGTATCAATAGTACGGAACATATCATCCAACAAACAACAACTAACTGTTTCATGCTAAATTTAACTCTCTTTCTGGATCAGGGGCATAACTCAGCACCGTTTTAGCAGCCTCTTTCCATTGCTGACTGGCAAATAATTCAGTGCGAGTAATGCCATGACGGCCATGCAAACGAACCAAACGCATATGACGAATTGGATCATCTTTTACTTTCAAGCCATCAATCACCTGAATAACGCTTTCAGGTTTATTGCACACTAACACCATATCGCAACCGGCAGATAATGCAACTTGCGCACGAGCTAAACTATCACCCATTATTGCTGCGCCTTCCATGCTCAAATCATCACTTAAAATGGCACCTTGGAAACCTAAACGATCACGCAAGATTTCCTGGAGCCAAAAAGGTGAAAAACCAGCAGGCAGCGAATCACTTTGTTCATAGACAATATGGGCAGGCATAATGCCAGCGAGATCCTGTTTACACAATTGTGAAAACGGCAAAATATCCGCCTGAATCATGTCTTCAAAGTGACGTGAATCAACGGGCAAACCTAGATGAGAATCGACTTCAACCGCACCATGTCCGGGAAAATGCTTGCCCACAGCAGGCATATAGGCTCGTTTCATACCTTGAATATACGCTTTAGCCATGGCCGATACCGCTTGTGGATCACGATGAAACGCACGATCACCTATGATCTCACTCACGCCATAATCCAAATCAAGCACAGGTGCAAAACTAAAATCGACCCCAACAGCACGTAACTCTGCTGCCATCAACCAACCTGTGGTTTCAGCACGTTCCATGGTTTGTTGAGGATGCTGCATATAGTGTTTACCTAACGCACCAATCGGCGGTAAACGAGTAAAGCCCTTTCTAAAGCGTTGCACCCTGCCGCCTTCATGATCAACCGCAATCACTAAATGCGGATCGCGTAAGGCACGAATACTGGCTGTTAAGGCTGCAACTTGTTCGGGAGACTCATAATTACGACTAAATAAGATAACGCCACCTACTAAAGGATGACGCAAAATATCACGTTCTGTTTCGCTTAGTTCCAAACCAAGCACATCGACCATTAATGGGCCTAATGTCATAGTCAATTACCTTATTCATGGATAAACACACGTGTTCCGGCTTTCACCTTGTCAAACAACGCAAGTAAATCCTGATTATGCATACGAATACACCCATGAGACAACGGAACGCCCATAAGCAATGAATCCGGACAACCATGGATATAAATATAACGTTGCATTGTATCAACATTTGCCAAACGATTTTTGCCCAATTCCAAACCGCTTAACCACAAAATCCGCGTCAAGATCCAATCTCGCTCAGGAAACTGTTGTCCTAAGGCATCATTATAAATCTCACCGGTCGGACGACGACCAACAAATACCGTATTTATCGGCTGACCAGCACCGATACAGGCACGAATTACATGATGTCCACGCGGTGTACAACCACTATTCTTGCGTTCTCCAGCACCATTTAAAGCAGTTGATACTGGCGATTCAAACACAGACACACCATCAATCAATAGCTGACAACGTTGTTTAGAAATAGAGATATCAAGCACTATGGCTTTCATTAACATAACCCCAGCTTTTCTAACGGACTCACCACCGCCTGTAAATTTTGCTGCAACACATGAGTATAAATTTCAGTCGTCTTCACATCAGCATGGCCTAACAACTTTTGCACCACCCGGATATTGGTGCCCGCCTCTAATAAATGAGTGGCAAACGAATGTCTAAACGTATGCGATGTCACTCGTTTATCAATACCTATTTTGTTCTTAGCTGAACGAATTGATTTTTGTATCACTGATTCATTTAAATGGTGACGACGGACAATCCCTGTTTTTGGATCAGTTGATAAGGTTTTGGAAGGAAACACATATTGCCAGCCCCATGCCACCCCCGCATTAGGGTATTTTTTATCCAAGGCATTGGGTAAATACACACCTGCTATATTATCGATGCGGTCTTGTTCGAACAATGCCTTCGTTTCCAACAAATGAGCCTCTAACTCAGCCACAACTGATTTACCGAGTAAGGTTGTTCTATCCTTTCCACCTTTACCATCACGCACAATTAAATAACCATTAGCAAAATCAATATCTTGCACGCGCAATCGAAGTACTTCCATCACCCTCAAGCCACCGCCATACATCAACTTGGCCATCAAACCTGCCACACCTGACATAGACGCTAATAATTGGCTGACTTCTGACTGACTCAAGACAACAGGCAATCGAACGGCCTTCTTAGAACGGATCGGCTCTAAATCATCAGCCATAGGTAAATCCAATACCTGCTTATAAAGAAACACAATCGCATTCAAGGCAAGACTTTGCGTTGAAGCCGCATAATTCTTATTCACCGCCATATCAGACAAAAAACCTTCGATTTCTGATCGGCCTAACTCTTTAGGATGCCGTTTACCGTTAAAACGAATAAACGCCAAGATCCACTTTATATAAGACTGTTCGGTGCGTATTGAATAATGATGATAACGAAGCACCTCCCGAACCTGATCCATCAAGCGAACGGATTGAGGTTTAAATTTTAATTTTTCGGATGACGTGTTTTGATAGGCCACAAATAATTCCCGCTTTAAGCTTGATTATTCAATTACAGGGAATTATAGTCCGTATAAGTATAAAAATTACAGGGAATTTTTTTCCCGTTAATAACAATGTTATGCCTTATAGATCGTGCGTCCATGCTCTATTACAAACTTTAGTGGTATTTTCGGATTGTTAATGTCCTTGCCACCATCAGCGTGCCATTTCTCTATCCACTTTGAGTAATAGGGTTCTAAATTGTTCGGTGTTAGCTGATGGATGGAAAGCAGTCTTATCCCTTCATAAACTGCAAAAATCCAGTCAACTTGTCGATATTTTTCTATAATCACCGGGTTCATATGGTGGTGAGTGGAAAAGCTTCTTGTAAGCAGCGTATTTACTGACTTCAATTCATATTCATTTCCATTGGCATCCTTTGCATCGTTACCTTCTCTGCCTGGTAAGACTTCCAGCCCGGTTATAAGCAAAACTTGCAGTATTTTTCCGCCATTGTCTTGAAAAATATCATTGATGCCATGCTTTTCAGCTAGCTCTTGCAATTTTAAAACGTGGGGATAAATTGCTTGGAATAACTTCAAATCTTGATGACTACTCATTTCTTAGCAAGTCCTTAATGTCTATGGCTAAGGCGCTTGCTAGGCGTTCCATGTTATCGATTGATATATTCCTTTCGCCACGCTCCACGGAACCAACATAGGTTCTGTGGAGCCCGGCAAGATCAGCAAGCTCTTCTTGAGAAAGATTGGCTTTTGATCGAATCTCCTTGAGATTTCGAGCAAAAATCTTTCTGACGTTATGTGTGGTGTTCTTAGTCTGCATCGCGTTATAATCCTGTCATGATGACTTTGCGTCTACAGACTATAAGTAGCACCTTAAAGAAGAGAACCTTTTGAATGAAATGCTTACCTACCCTTAAAAACTCGCCTGCCTATACAACTGACTGGGGGAGTGCGTATTGTGGTGACTCACTTGAATTGCTTGCGCAATTTCCTGATGACAGCATCAATTTAGTAATGACAAGCCCTCCTTTCGCGCTGCTTCGAAAAAAAGACTATGGAAATAAGGATCAGCACGAATACATTGAGTGGCTTTCTGAATTTGCGAAACTAGTGTTGAAAAAATTAACACCTGATGGGAGCTTTGTCCTTGATTTGGGTGGCGCTTATCAAAAAGGAGTGCCCGCCAGAAGTCTTTATAATTTCCGAGTTCCAATCCATTTTTGCGACGATCTTGGCTTTTTCCTTGCTGAAGACTTTTATTGGTTTAATCCGTCAAAGTTGCCAAGCCCAATTGAGTGGGTAAATAAGCGAAAAATGCGCGCCAAGGACTCTGTCAACACTGTTTGGTGGTTTAGTAAAACTGAGTTTCCAAAAGCAGATGTAACAAATGTTCTCACTGAATACAGTGATCGCATGAAAAAGCTTTTGGAAGATCCTGATAAATTCTACGACCCGAAAAAAAGACCCTCTGGCCATGATATAGGAAAGGGTTTCGGTAAAAACAACAGTGGAGCTATTCCTTCAAATCTCCTTCAAATACCAAATTCCGAATCAAATGGCGGATATATGGCTGGGTGCAAAGAGATTGGTATTAAAAGCCATCCTGCTAGATTTCCAGCAAAGCTTCCAGAGTTTTTCATAAAATTTTTGACTGAACCTGAAGATATAGTCGTAGATATTTTTGGAGGTTCTAACACAACAGGGTTTGTGGCAGAAGCGGAACGAAGAAATTGGTATTCTTTTGATATGGAGCCAGAGTATGTTGCGGCTTCGGCATTCAGATTCCTTGAAAAGGGAGTTGAGGCGTCAACACTTAGAGAGATTTATGAATCTATTAAGAGTGGGAAGAGTGTTGATATTAAAGAATACAAAAAGCAGCTTAGTATGTTTAGAGAGCCGACTGCCGAGTACAAAGCATAACAAGTGCCAGCAAGCGGACTTGGGTAAACTGTCACCGTTTTTGCAAAAAGCCGCAAAAACGCCGCCAATTCACCCAAGCCGTTGTGGCAGGCGTTATCTTCAATAGGTGCCAATCGGAGTACATATGGCAAACACAGGCAAGGAGTATGAGCTTTTTGTGGCAAATCTACAGCAAGCTCTTTTAAATGCTGAGACTATTACGACGCAGAAGAATATCCAAGTTGAAGTCGATAAAAAGATTACGGACAATTGTGGCATAGAACGACAGTTCGACATATATTGGGAGTACGAGTTAGGCGGAATAACGTATAAAACTGTTATTGAGTGCAAAGACTACAACTCAAATGTATCTGTAGAAAAAATAGATGCACTCATTGGGAAAATGCGTGACATTCCAGATTTAAAAGCTGTTTTTGCCACAAGGAAAGGCTACCAGTCTGGCGCAAAAACAAAAGCAGAACAGAATAAAATCGATCTTCTTATCGTGCGAGAGCAGAATGACACTGATTGGACGGATGAAGATGGCACTCCGCTTATCAAGAAAATCTTCATTGACATGCATTTGTGCATGCCTGCACACATTCACAAATTCGAGCCTGTAATTGATGGTGAGTGGGTAAAAGAAAATACCGCCATCGACACAACCAAACCAATCAGCCTATCAGGGCTGAACAACGAAATATTTATTGAAAATACCGATGCAGGTGAAACTACCTCACTCCATGAATTGGCAAGCAGGTTGGCGCCTCTAGAAGGAAAAGAGTACGGAGTGTTCGAAAAAACCGAAAAGTTTGATAATGCTTTTATCTACCATAAAGATTTAAAGCTGAAGCTTGCTGGATATAAAATTGAATATTCAATTTCAAAACCAATAAATGAGCCTATTGAAATTGATTTTTCAAAGGAGCTTGTTGGTGTTGTTGAATATTTACAAAAAGGCACAAAAAAGTCGATATTTAGAGATGGACTCATTAAGTAAAGCGAAGATAACAACGCCATCAAATCCGACGCTCGTACCTCGCGCGGTTTATGGCAACGTTAAGCGTAAAAAACAAGTTCCAAAATAATATGTGCGGACACTCAGCCAAAAGGCGTTTTTGAAATGACAGGCGAAGAAAATACTGAAGAAATCACAAAGCTACGTGAGATTAGATGGAAGACCCATCTATCGCAGAGAGTTCAGGATTTTGCCAAAGTCATAAGCGATGATGATGTCTTTGAAAAGTATTTTGGTCAGCCTTACGTAGAGAAACTAACCTCAAAATCCAAAGATATAACGAAGCTGGTGTTTAAACTTGGCGTCATTTATACGGCGCTAATGCTGTCTTTGTTTGCCTCTCACAATGTAAGCGAGTCGGAATTTGAGGTTTTTGGCTATGGATTTAAAAATCTTGGCTCTTACAAAGAGCTGCTTCTATTTCTCGCAGTGAGCATTTCTCCAATTAGTGCTATCCTCCTCGCATACCAAAAATATATCAATGCATTAGTAACAGAGTGTCTCAAGAAGTTGGCGCCAGATGAAAGCACAAGAAAGTTCTATTCGTTTACATTCACTGATGACTATTTTGATGGACTGATAAGCAGAAACTCAGGGGCTTCAACATATTGGCATGGATCAGTCAAGTTACTTACTGTTGTGTTTGGGTTCACGTTATTATTCCTTCTAATAACGTTGATCGCAGGCTCATTCTTTATTCAAATCAGTGTGATTTATGACGTCGCAACAAAGCCCTCGCTTTCACAATATGTCAATTTATTTGTATTAGTCTATGCAATCACATCCATTTTGTTTTCATGGCTCATCAGCATATTGCAATTTCCAATGCCAGAAGTCGATTTAAGAAACTACTCCAGGCTGTCCGAACTTGAAAATAATGACCCGGATAAATACAAAGAGCTAATGCGAAAGTTTTCAGCTGAAAGTTCAAAAAAAGAAGCCATTTCAACAATAATCACGTCATTTGTAATATATATGTCGATTTTCACCGCTATCGTATTCTATTGGCACCCAAGTTCGCTTGATGATTTAACCTTTATTCTTGGTAAAGGTATGTCTGGTGCCTTTATAGTTCTCTTTTTCTCCAACGAGCTAATGGGCTTTATTCGTAAGCGTGTGTTGGCATGGTTCTTTAGAAACTATTCGGAAGGTGTTCCTAATAGACTGGTAATGTTTGGTAAGGTTCAGAAGTTCCTTTTATTCATCAGAATGATTGTTCCGGCTGTTATGTCTATTGGGTACGCTTTCTATGCATTGCGAGCAATTAACTAGTGTCGCGCTTAACAATGCCGTCAACTCGGACGCTTTTTTCGTTCGCTGCGCTCACTACAAATACGCCGGTTACAGCTGGCGTTAGAGTCGTAGCTGACCAAGCCCATAAGGAGTCGTTTTCGATAAATTTCCACCAGAAGTAGTTGATAAGCTAAAGAACTATGTGTACCGACTTATCGATCCGCGCAATGGCGAGACATTCTATGTTGGCCGAGGTATTGGAAATCGTCTGTACTCCCATATTCGTGACGAACTGAGGAATGAATCCGACGATGTTGGCGACAAACTGAGAAGGATTAGAGAAATACGCCTCGCTGGTTTTGATGTTGCACATGTTGTGCATCGGCACGACCACTACAGTCGCCTTTATACCCTTTATAGCTGTAGACATATGGCATCCTCAAAGACTAGTATGCTTAGTTGTAGTCGGAATAAATACCCTTAACAATCGGCTCCATCGTAATTTAACTGCTGGTTGACAGAATATATGCCTAATGCCCTGCTGTTTTTTATTTCGTTGCTGGCAATGGTTGCGTTTGCAGGAAACTCTCTGCTTTGCCGCGTTGCTTTAGCGGGCGGCGAGATTGATGCCGCGAGTTTTACAATAATACGCCTTTTATCGGGTGCTGCTGTCCTTGTTGCATTGATTGCCTACCAACATAAGTTACGCTCTATCGGAGGAAACTGGCTGTCGGCGTGCGCTCTTTTCACCTATGCAGCCGGCTTTTCATTTGCCTACATCAATCTTTCAACCGCTACTGGCGCATTGATGTTGTTCGGTGCAGTGCAGATCACCATGATCAGTTTTGGGATGTGGTCTGGCGAGCGTCTTAATGGCCGCCAGATTGTTGGTGTCTTGTTTGCCGTTGGCGGTTTAGTGATCCTGCTGCTTCCTGGTGCTCAGGCACCATCGTTACTTGGCGCGCTATTGATGCTCGGAGCTGGAGTCGCCTGGGGGGTGTATTCTTTACGTGGCCGCGGGATCGGCGACCCCACGCTGGAAACAGCAGGTAATTTTGTTCGCGCCATGCCAATAGCGGTGATCCTGAGTGTGTTGTTTTACCCGAGCACTGATATCAAAGCCGTTGGTGTTGTCTATGCTGTTGCGTCGGGCGCTATTGCGTCTGGCCTGGGCTATGCGATCTGGTACATGGCGTTGCCTCATCTAAAAGCAACAACGGCAGCCACTGTTCAACTGAGTGTTCCTGTCTTTGCGGCGGCAGGCGGTGTGATGTTTTTATCTGAACCGGTGACTTTGATGCTGGCAATCTCTTCAGTTGCGGTTTTAGGGGGTGTTGGACTATTTTTAGTAAGCAAGCGCGATACAAAGCGTGCCCAACACATCACTGGAGGGGACGTTTGAAACGTCACCCATTTTTTCTGCTGAAAAAGGTCGTCGTCTCAAACTCCTCTGAGTTCAGCTGTTAAATCCGTGCCCTGTTCAGGATTTGAACCCAAAAAGCGTAGATGACTTATGTAGTTATTCTACATAAGTCATTTCCAACAGTGTTGGGTGGAAAAACAGCAAAGACAATGACCACGGATATAACACTCAATCTATACAGAATCTTGATACCGTGTATTTGAAACTTAACGCCTTCTTGATAAATGCTGCTGTATCATATTCTTTAAATGCCCGTTGGCCAAAGGAAAATCGATGCCCCCTGCTTCAGTAGTTGTTTGTATCGGTAGTTCAGCAAAGACTCAGAAACTGATCGCTGCAGGTGCTGAATACGCACTTGACAGTGGTGTGCCACTCAAGATTTTGCATGTCAGCCATTCGACTCAAAACACTGATGATGCCGATGCGCTTATCAATAAAAATCTGGCGATTGCAAACTTGCTTGATGCGGAACGTATCAAAATAGTCGATAGTGATGTCACCCATGGCATTCTAAACTATTTACAATCACATCCTGTATCGGCTGTTTTTATTGGTCGTTCATCAGCACGCAAATGGCGACCTTGGGGCTTAAACGACATCTCATCTCAGGTAAAAATGCAGACCAATCAAGTTGATGTCAATATTGTTGACATAACGTCTGTTGATGCTGTACAGAACGGCTTAGATCGTGTCATTGAATATAGCATTTGTATCGCTGCAGTATTAGTACTGACTGGTTTTCTTCACTTGATCCAGCATTTTATTGCAGAGGCCGATATCATGATGGCCTATCTAGGTGTTGTAGTCGTAATAGCTTACTATTTAGATCGTGGTCCAACGTTATTTGCCTCGATTGCCAGTGTCGCAGCATTTGATTTTTTCTTTGTCCCCCCTTTTTACACCTTCGCTGTAGATCACGAAAAATACCTGATTTCATTTGCCGTTATGGCAGTAGTTGGTATTTTATTTAGCTCATTCAGTGAACGTAGCAAACAACAACTGCGCGAAGCGTCGGCCAGAGAAGAACAGCTTAGAAACTTATACCACTTAGCTCGCTCTCTGGCAGCTGCATCAACCAATCAGGAAATCGTACGGCTGGCCTGTTTTCATATTTCAGCGATACGTGATCTGGAAGTCGGATTTTTTCAACTCAAAGACGATGAAATCAACCTTATTGAACAAGGTTCTATTGTTAATCCTACTGCAATGTCATTTGCCAAATCGAAATCCTGCATTGACCTGCAACAGGAGGTCTCTGATCTGACTAATCAGGAAATATGGAAATATTACCCTATTGAACCGAATTGTGGACTTGGGGTGGTCATACATTCAGATCGCGCATTGACCAACAAGCAACGCCATCTTTTGCAGACATATCTTTCCTTGATCAAGCTCGCCATCACACGATCGCAGCTTTCAGAGCAAGCAACAAAAGCACAGCTTCACGCTGAGAGTGAGCAACTGCGCAATGCTATTTTAAGTGCCGTTTCTCATGATCTCAGAACACCACTGGGCACTATCATGGGCATGACCAGTACCTTACTTGATCAAGATGCCAGACTCTGACCGATCCCCACGAAATTTGAGATAGCTAAACATTAAGCGGCTCCTGCATTAACAATTGTATTTTTTGACAAGCGGCATTCCAATCTTGTTTTTTTAATCGTAAACGTCGGTCTCGAAATGCTCTCAAACCAATATATTGATACGATAAAACAGTCCCAGTCTTGAGTGAGTTAGCTTGGTAGCTAAGATGACGTTGAGTTAGTTTAATCGCCATTCCCAACAAAAATAAAACGTATTGAGCCAACATCGCTATCAGTAATAAGACAGATAGATAATTTAACGTTCGTGTTTTGCTTTCATTAAAGTTAAGCCCTGTTTTTAAGTCTCGAAAACTTTCTTCTATTTGCATCCGTGTTCGATATATTTTAACTATCTTTTTAGCCTCTCTTACTGTTTTACTTGGTAACGAAGTGGCTAATAACCAAGGCTCTTGTTCACGGCTGGCATTAGAGCGTGAGTTGGAACTCGCACGTGAACGCTCGCCTGTGGCGGTGAGCTTTTTACGGCCTTTGCTGTTTTGTTTATAGACAACAAGATGTGTAGCAAAACTGTTTTTGCGTCTCATAATATAACGGCCAAGGGATTTTTCTTTTGTGGTGGCTTTTTGATACAGTTCACGGGTTAAAAACCACTCCTCATCAGGATGTTGCTTACACATCGTTTTGTTTCTAACTCTTCCAACATAATCCCAACCCAAGGATTCAATGAGTTTAAACCATGGTACGTGTCAACAACACTTTAAAATTGACCCCTTTTGGCTTTAAAACACCGGTTTAAATTTGACCCCCTTGAGCAGGATCT
>JARGFJ010000050.1 GCA_029210875.1 Gammaproteobacteria bacterium
GTGAAGTCGTTAGCATCTGGGTATCATGATCTCATTATGGAAATAATCAAGCATTTTCATTGATCACGGGTATATATATTGATTGGGGAGAATATTTTGGCAAACAACATGATCTTGCATTACCAGAATACGCACGAGTTAAATTGAGTATTAATCTTGGTCCATTAGCGATAGCTCACATCCTTGAAAATGGCGGTAGTGGTTATTTTAGAACGCGTGTTGTTGAACATTATATAAATCAAGGCTTATTAGTGAAAGATACAGATAAACCTGAATTTAGCTTTCCTGTTTATGTGGCGTATAGACGAGAGTGTAAAAATGATTTTTTCAATGCGGCTTTACAATCATTGTTTGATGCCTGTGAAGATCACTCTGATTGGGTATATGCTTTTGATAAATCATAAACGATCAACCAAGGTGCAGGAGATAACCCTTATGTCAAATAGTCCTACAATTGCTACACAATGCATACATGGTGGAGATATTAAAGATAGTCTTGGCTCACCTAATATGCCACTTTATGACACCACAACATTTAAATTTGATTCTACTGCTGATCTGTTAGCTGTTGTTGATGGACATAAAGAAGGATATCTTTATACCCGTTACGGGATGAACCCATCGATCAAAGCCCTGGAGTCAAGATTAGCCGTATTAGATGAAGCAGAACGATCATTGGCATTTTGTTCTGGTATGGCCGCAATATCATCGTTATGTTTAAGTTGTGGTACCCAGGGGATTATCTGCCTCGGGGGGCTCTATGGGGGCACCAAGGAATTACTTAGTCAACAACTATCATCATTAGGTATTACAACGTATTTTGTCGCTGCAAATGATGTTGCACAGTTGGAGGCATTGCTCAAAAAAAAGGTGGGATTACTCTTTTTTGAAAGCCCAACAAACCCGACACTAACAGTAATTGATATCGCTGCAATATCAGATCTTGCGCATCAATATGACGCTTTGGTGGCGATAGATAATACTTTCGCTTCCACTATCAATCAAAAACCATTGAAATTAGGGGCTGACTTTACCGTGCAAAGTGCTACCAAATTTCTGGGAGGTCATAGCGACCTGACAGCAGGTGTAATTTCAGGAAAAAAACAACGCTTACAAGCTGTTGCGTTATGGCGAAAAAATCTAGGTCAGATGATAGCACCTGAAATTGCACATAAGCTTGTCAGAAGTTTATCTACATTATCGCTAAGAATTCAACGACATAATGACAACGCCTTAACTGTTGCTCATTTCCTTGATAAACATCCTGCTGTCAAACGTGTCTACTATCCTTCTCTAAAAAACCATCCAGACCATGAGATTGCAACAAGACAAATGTCTGGTTTTGGTGGATTAATCAGTTTTGAAATCAATGGTAACAGTGAAATCGCGACAAAATTAGTTGATAGTTTACGCCTCTTTGCTTTAGCGCCCAGCCTGGGAGGTGTAGAAAGTTTAGTCACCCAGCCCGTTACAAGCTCTCATTATGGGTTATCAGAACAAGACTTATTAGAACAAGGTATTACTGGTGAAATGATCCGACTTTCAATTGGGTTAGAGGACGTTAAAGATTTAATTGATGATTTAGAACAGGCTTTCGATAAATTAAAGCATTAAATGCTGAGAATATATCATTGTCAGCTAAAAGATAGGCTTATAAATTTACCAGATAACCTAAATCCTGGATAAGGGATAGTGCAAGACTCTATTTCCCTAATGTAATCAGGCTGTTAAACCCACTAGAGCTGCTGAGCGCTGTTTCTTATCTAGGATTCAGGTTAGATATGGTAATGCCTGATATTTTTAGACACCTTTCCGGTTCGAAATACCGTCGTTCATGCTTATTAGGTGATATTCGCCCATTACTGGTATGACGACGTTTGGATTGTAAAACAATTCAAGCAGTAAATAGCTATATCCTGTAAGCTATAGCTCCTTCCCCGATTTACATTCACATTTAAAATAGAGACACCTCACCCTATGAGTTTTGCCGACCTCGGTTTATCCGCTCCAATCCTTGCTGCTGTTTCAGAGCAGGGTTATTCAACCCCAACACCTATTCAAGCACAAGCAATTCCAGCCGTTATCGCTGGCAAAGATGTTATGGCCGCTGCCCAAACTGGCACAGGTAAAACCGCTGGTTTCACCTTGCCATTATTGCAACGATTGTCTGCTGGTGCCCCTGTTCAATCTAATCAAGTACGCGCACTTGTTTTGACACCAACCCGAGAGTTGGCTGCCCAAGTTGCTGATAGTGTTGCGACCTATGGTAAAAACTTGCCGTTACGTTCAACCGTGGTATTTGGTGGCGTTAAGATAAATCCACAGATGATGAAGTTGCGTCGAGGTGTTGATATTTTAATTGCAACGCCTGGTCGATTATTAGATTTATATAATCAAAATGCAGTGCGTTTTAATCAACTTGAAGTCCTGGTTTTGGATGAAGCTGATCGCATGTTGGATATGGGCTTTATTCATGATATTAAGAAAATATTAGCGCTATTGCCTAAAAATCGTCAGAACTTGATGTTTTCAGCAACATTCTCAGATGAAATTCGCCGTTTAGCCAAAGGTTTGGTGAATAATCCGGTTGAAATTTCGGTATCACCCGCTAACACTACGGTGAAATCAGTTGAACAATCTATTCATCCTGTTGATAAAGCTCAAAAAACAAAATTACTGATTCATTTGATAACGCAAGGCAATTGGCATCAGGTATTAGTGTTTTCTCGCACCAAACATGGTGCGAATAAGATTACTAAACTATTAGAACAAGCAGGGCTTAAAGCGGCTGCAATTCATGGTAATAAAAGTCAAAACGCACGTACAAAAGCGCTGGCTGATTTTAAAGGTGGTCAGATCCAAGTATTAGTTGCTACTGATATAGCGGCACGCGGAATTGATATTGATCAATTGCCCCATGTCGTCAATTTTGACTTGCCGGATGTACCTGAAGATTATGTCCACAGGATTGGTAGAACGGGTCGGGCTAGTGCAACTGGGCAAGCTGTTTCTCTGGTATGTGCTGATGAAATCAAGCAACTTTCAGATATTGAACGTGTGATTGGTGAGTTGATTCCTAGAAAAACAATTGACGGTTTTGAACCTGTTCATGCCTTAGCTGAATCACGATTAGATCGTCGCCCGATTACGCCTAAAAAACCGAAGAAACCTAACCAGGCTTCAGCCGGTCATCAAGATGGTCAACGTTCAGGCGAGGTTGCTAGAGGTCATAAGCCTGCAAGCAAGAATAGACGTCATATTGTCAGTAGAAGAGCAGGCACACCGGCTGCAAAAGCAAAAATCTAGAATGTTAGAGTAAGAGCATCGCCAAGCTGGATCTGACCATCACTTAGAATTTGAGCTCTTAGGCCACCACGATGGATCATGTGGTCTAAGATCTCGGAGCCTAATTGTTTTGCCAGATGGCCACAAGGTTCACATAAACGGATGCCACGACAGCTAACATCACCGATACTAAAGGTCTTATCGACAAGCTCATTGAGTTTTATTCCTTCGGTGACGATATTGCGTCTAAAATCTTGTCCGCTGTAGTCTAATGATGTGATGTCATTAAAACGTTGGATTTGTTCCTGTTCGATTAAGGTTAGTTCAACGTCGGGTAGATCTTTGAGATGTTCAGAAAATGTACCTTGGGCTGAATAATAACGATCGCCCACGATGCCTTTACCGGCATCTAATTGAGCCTGTGATAAAGACATGATTGATGCGTTAGCTTTAGGCGCAATTAAGATTTCTTTAACCTTAGCCATCGTCGATATTCCTAGTCTTTATTTGTTTTAAAGTGAGATTTAAACATCGCTACAATATGGTCTTTACCTAATTTTTTAAGCAGAGCAATATTATGTTCTGGTATGTGTTCAGGGTTGGGGTAATGAGCAACGGCTTCTGCCAAACTGTCTTCTCTAATCAGATGTAATAATGGAAACGGTGAGCGATTGCTATAGTTTTCAACATCATCAATCTCGGTATCAGCAAAGTGATAATCAGGGTGGAAACTGGCAATTTGATAGATGCCTTCCATGTTCAATTGAACTAACAGCGCATCAGCTAAATCCAAAAAGTCGTTATAGACATAGAAATCCTGCAATACATGAGGGTGAATCAATAAGGTTGTTTCAATTGATTTATCATGATTTAAACGTTCCAGTTCATGCTGTAAATCATCAATTAACTGTTGCTCGGTTGTTGCTTTAGATAACTGAAATCGAACGCGATTGGTGATAAATTCGCGTTTGGCAAAAGGACACAAATTTAATTCAATTACAAAGCTTTCCAGCCAGTGCCGCACCGGATCGATAAATATGTTGTCGGTCAAAGCTTATCCTCAAGATTTATATCAATAACGCGTTAGTCAAACCTGTTCAGCATATACCACTGTGTCTATTTAGTTAACAATAAGCCTAATAGTGCAGAGAAATGAATGTGAAATGAAACAAGGTAGTGCTCAAGAAAAGTCGCATGGTGAGGGGCTGCAATTGGAAATTTTGCCTCATTCACACGATCCTCCGTGTGACTGCATATTTCCGTTCGCCCTGCGCCTGTCGAAGGGGCGAACTTAGGTATATGGTTCGGTTTTTCGGCGAACTCGGAGATCACCACCAACGACAAAAGTAGCAAGCATCTTCAAGTTGATTGGGCATAAAGGATTTGGTGACTCATGACTCGATATGCACTTTTCAGTGTGGGTAAAACGCGAAAACTTTTTGGCTTTGCGTAATTCAATCTATGAAGAAATTAAGCTTGCCTTTGACCGTGAGGGCATTGAAATTCCATATCCTCATCTCTCTGTTTATACCGGAAGTATGACCGAACCCTTTCCCATCAACATTAAAACGAATGCGGTAGAATAGACGAAAATATGTCACTTACTAGCGAGTCTGTTTTTGTTGAAATTAATTAGAAGCGTAGCTAATCAGCTTGTATTGTGTTTGTTATTACTGTTCGTGATGACGGCGCAGGCACAACAAGACATCCGTATATCAGTGCAATTAGATGGCGTACCAGAAGGTCAAATGGATGCATTACTGTCTGGCTTGAGTATTGTTCGCCAACAATCGTCACCACGTTTGACACAGCGACAAGTTGAAAAGTTGGATCAACAGGCGCTGACAGAACTGAGTCAAATGTTGACGGTTTTTGGTTATTACAATCCAATGATTATCAGTGATTTGAAAAAAATGGATGCTGGCTGGCAAGCACATTACCAGATTACATTAGGTCCACAAGTTATACTAAAAGCAGTCAATGTGACTTTGCTGGGTGAGGCTAATGACGATCCAAAATTTCAAGCATTACTCGCAGATTTTCCGTTAAAAAAAGCAGAGGCACTGGATCATCAAGACTATGAAGCTGCTAAGAAAATACTGACGCGATTAGCTGCTGATCGTGGTTATTTTGATGGCAAAATGACCAAAAACACCATCGAAGTAAACACTGAAGAAAATACTGCAACTATCACGTTAGAATATAATTCGTATCAACGATATCGCTTTGATGATATTCAATTTCCAGATACAACCGTATCGGAAGATGTGTTGCAAAGAGTTAATCCCATTGCGTTTGATTCACCATTTTTAGTATCGAAAATTGTGAGTTTGAGAAACAATTTAATTAACAGTGGCTATTTTGATGTGGCCACGGTTACGCCCCTAATTGAACAACGCCATGATGGCAAGGTTAAACTTGATATTGCGTTGACTCCTGTCGCCAAGCATCGTTATACCGCTGGACTGGGTTTTGGAACCGATAGTGGTGCCAGAGGATCATTAGGTTGGGAAAATCGCTATATCAATAAACGTGGTCATCGCCTAAGTGCTGATGCCAAGTTGTCACAAGTTAAAAATAGTCTGGCGATGGCCTATAAAATGCCATTTTGGAGTCCGACTATCTCCGAGGTTGGTTTTAATACCGAACTAAAACAATCTGATACCGATACCAGCGACAGTCAATCTTTAGCCCTAGGTAGTTATTATCAATCAACTCGTTGGGGTTGGAAAGAAACAGCTTCGTTGAAATTATTACATGAAAATTTTGATGTTTCTCAAGATGACAATACCTCAACATTGCTTATTCCCAGTATAGGCTGGAGTCGAACCTGGGCTGATAATACGATTTATACCAAACAGGGTGGACGTTTATCGCTATCAATCAGTGCTGCCAGTGAATCGTTATTATCTGATACCTCATTTATTCAAGCCGTATTGCGAGGGAAATATATTCAATCTCTTTCAGAAAATAGCCGTGTCATAACCCGTGCGGCTCTTGGTGCGACTGAAGTAACAGACTTTAATCAGTTGCCGAGTTCATTACGCTTTTTTGCTGGTGGCGATACCAGTATTCGTGGTTTTGATTTTGAAGAATTAGGTCCGAAAGGCAGTGATGGATCGGTCGAAGGTGGACGTTATCTTGCTGTGGGCAGTGTCGAATATGAACAGATGTTTTGGGGTAATTGGGGGGGAGCAGTGTTCACCGACTTTGGTAATGCCATGAATTCGTGGCGTGACCCGATTGAATATAGTGTCGGCTTTGGTGTGCGTTGGCGTTCTCCTATTGGGCTGATTAGAGTGGATATTGCTCAAGGAATTTCCGAGCCAGATAAACCTATCGGGTTTCATATTGTGATAGGACCGGATCTATGATCGGATCTAAGTTACGAATTGCGATCATCGCGCTAGCTAGCCTTATAATCTTGCTTATAGCAGCAGTGGCGTGGATAGCAATGACTGAGTCAGGTTTATCAACGACAGTCTCTTTGTTACAAAAAGCGGTACCTAATTTAACGATTGAGACAACACAAGGTCGGCTTTATGATGGTGCTGGTTTTAATGGCATTCATTATCAGATAGATGCAAATAATAGCGTTGACGTTAAGCAGTTAGCTGTTAAATGGCAAGCTTGGCAGTTACTTCAAGGCAGAGTAATGTTAGACAGTATCGTGATTAATGATATTGCTTTGCAGTTAAGTAGTGATGATAGTAAGGCTAAATCAGAGCCAATAAGCTTACCTGATATTACCTTGCCCTTTGCTATCCATATTGCACATTTACACGTGTTAAATCTAAGTCTGCAACAAAATTCACAACCGCAACAGCAGGTAATATCAGAGCTTGTTAGTGATGTCGTCATCAGTGGTAATAGTCTTAAACTTAAGAAATTCTCCGTTAACAAATTCGATCAGGTTTCATTTAATGTTGTAGGTGAGGTGCACTTAACAGGCAATTATCAGACATCGCTTGACTATCAATGGCATTACCTTCAAGCAGGTTCAGTTAATGCGGCTGCACATGGCACAATTAAGGGTGATACTGCTGAGATGACGATAGAACAAGACCTGACCCGTCCCGTTCAAGGTCATCAGCAGTTACTCGTACGGCAGTTATTAGATCAGCTTAAATGGCAGCTTGGCATCAATGCAGATAATCTTAAGTTTGCTGATATAGATAAAACACAACAAGGCGAACTTAATAAGCTAGTCATTCAGGCTTCAGGCGATCTCAATCAAGCCGAGGTAGAACTTACTAGTCAATTTGTTTATCCAGACTTACCAGAATTGACGATTCATAATCTTAGTTCAAGCACCGATTTTACCAATTGGCGGACTGATTTGACCGTGCAAGTCAAAGATCAGCCCAGCGTATTTAAGCTCAATGGCAAGCTGAATGATGTTATCAATAATCTTCAGGTTTCGTTATCTGGAAAGTGGCAGCAGTTAGTTTGGCCTTTAATTGGTTCTGAACCGATGATTAGCAGTCAACAAGGCCAATTTATGCTGACGGGAGGGCTTGATGACTATCTGCTTCAACTTGCTACTGAGCTCGCTAGTCAACAGCAAGTAATCAATGTTGAACTGGCAGCACAAGGTGCATCAAGCCAGGTTAATTTAAAACAACTAAAATTAACTGGTCTTGGTGGCACGGCTAATGTATCAGGTGTGGCTAGTTGGCAGACCTTGCCTGTTCAATTTGACCTCAACAGTGTTTGGGCAAACATTACCGTGCCTGAGTCACTGACATCGCAAGCACTTTCATCACCCAAAGGCACACTGGCAATCACAGGAACAGCTGATAACTATTTTGTGTCATCAACAACCGCTCTTCACGTTAATTCGCTGCCTGTAACTGTCGAGTTAAGTGGACAAGGAACGACAGCAGAATTGACTGAGTTTACACTTCATTCGACTCTGGTAGATGGTCGTGCTGATTTTAAGGGTAAACTTGCTTGGGAACAGTCTATTTCATTACTAGGTAAACTAAGTTTCGAACAATTAAATCCTCAATTTGTCGCGGCTCAATGGCCGGGTAAGTTAGCAGGCACTGGACAAATAGACTTTAGCCAAGCAGATGAAGGCAAAGCAACACTTGATATATCGAATTTGCGCATCGCTGGTGAGTTACGGCAACGACCTTTAACGTTAGATGCTGATTTACATTATGCTGACGGTAGTTTGGATGTCACCCAATTAGAGGTGACATCGGGTCAATCATTGCTGACAATGGCTGGTGAACTGAGTGACAAAATGACCTTTCAATGGCAAATAAAGTCACCTGATTTAGCCGATTTTTACCCCGAATTAGCGGGTCAGATCCAAGCTCAAGGTAATGTTACTGGCTCCATAGCCACGCCTGTTATTGTTGCCAGGTTGAGTGGGCACAATGTGCGTTATGCCAAGCGCGTTAGTGTGAAAAATATCACTAGTGATGTATATCTTGATCTACAACAACAGGGACAGATGCAGTTAAAACTGGATGTAACTGATATGTCTATTGATTCGTTCAAGCAGATCAACTCCCAGTTAGCATTAACGGGAAACAATAAACAGCATGAGCTATCGCTTGATATCAATAATAATGAGATCAAACTTGAAGCAACCGCTGGTGGCAGTTATCAAAATCAAACATGGCAAGGACAGATAGCTAATTTACAGCTTAATTCTAACAAAGCGGGTCAGTGGACTATGACTGAATCTGCACCAATTAGACTAACTGAGCAAACACAGCAGATTGGCCGTCATTGTCTTGAGTCTAGGCAGAGTAGAGTGTGTATTGCTGCACGTTATGATGGTAGTGATCAAGTGTGGCAAAGTGAAGGTCAATTAAGCCAGATCCCGATGACGTTATTACATGCTTTCTCAGTTGAGTTAGAACCGCTTACTGGCAACATCAATGGTCACTATACGCTGATAGGCAAGGGAATGTATCCAACAAATGGTCATGGTCAGTTTTCAGTTGACGATGGCCTGATAAAAGATATTGGCGATGCTATAGGTTCGCAACCGGATATCACGTTAAAACAAGCTAAAGTCAGTTATGTTATGACGGCAGACAGCACCACAGCTAAACTTCTGATTGAACCCGATGTTGAAGGTACCAGTCCAATAACTGGTGAGATCACGCTTGCAAGTATGGTTGATCTGATTGAACGTCCTGAACAAGCAAGTCTTGCTGGTAAGTTCACAACACAAGTGGATGATCTGACTGCGTTTGGTTCTCTCAACCCTGCGTACGATAATCTTAAAGGTCAATTGAAGCTTGATGTCAGCTTGGCAGGAACAGTTGCCAAGCCTTTGTTTAGTGGCGATATTGTTCTTGGTAATGCCAGTGTTGAATTACCCGGTTTAGGCATCATCCTGACCGAGCTTCAGGCTAAGGCACACCTGAAAGATGATATTGTTTTTGATTATCATGCCAAGTCGGGTGAGGGCGTATTATCGGGTCAAGGAACGCTTGTGTTTGATCAAAAAGGCTGGCAGTTAAACACTAGCTTGAAGGGTGATGATGTGGAATTAGTCAGCTTACCTGAGGCCTATGTTATTGCTTCGCCCGATTTGAGCTTTGATATCACCGCTAAACAGGCCAGTGTTAATGGCAAGGTGGTGATTCCAGCAGCCGAATTAGCACCTGCACAGTTTAATACGACAATAACGCCAAGTGATGATGTTGTCATTATTAATGACGTTGCCGTTTTGCAAAAAAGTGCATTTCCGACCAAAGTGGATGTAGCTGTCTTATTAGGTGATAAGGTCTTTGTAACGGGTGTCGGTTTTAAAGCGCGCTTGACAGGAAATTTAGCCATCTCTGGTGTTACGACTGACGTGTTATTAGGCAATGGTGACATTATTATCAAAGATGGTGGCTACCTTGCCTATGGCCAGAAACTGGTGATTGATGATGGCAAAGTCATGTTTGCTGGCGGTGCGGTAGATAATCCTAATTTGGATATTAAAGCTGTCAGAAAGGGCAGTAACTTTAAAGCTGGCTTATGGGTGCAAGGCAGCGCAGATGATCCTCAAATAGCATTATTTTCAGAACCAGCGATGGAGCAGGGTAATATCCTGGCGCATTTGATTTTAGGCCGACCTCTAGCTGAAGCCAGTGTGACTGATGCTGCTTTATTGGCAACAGCCGCGACAGGATTGGGTTTAAGCGGTGGTGGTCAAATCAGTGATCAGATTTCTAGTACCTTTGGATTAGATACATTAGCGATTAGTGGCAACGGTGGTGATGACACCGCCTTGCAAGTGGGTAAATATGTATCACCTAAACTTTATTTGGGCTATGGTATCGGCATATTTGAACCAGTGAGCACCGTTACTTTACGTTATAAATTAAGCAAAATTTGGTCATTAAAAGCAGAGTCAGGTGTTGAAGCGGGTGTTGATTTTCTCTATACCTACGAAAGAAAAAACGATTAAGCATCAGATCAACGTTATTTTTTAGGAAAAGTCATTGTTAAGTTATCGTCATTGGTTTCATGCAGGCAATTATGCCGACGTACTCAAGCATATCGTGCTGATAGAACTACTCGAATACATCACCAAAAAAGAAGGTGGGTTTGATTATATTGATACTCATGCAGGTGCGGGGATGTATGATCTACATAGCGAACATGCGACTAAGTTACAAGAATATCAGCAGGGTATCGCCAAACTAAAACAACAAGACTGGCCTGAACTTGCGACGTATTTTGATATCTTGGCCAAATATAATAGCGATGGTAAGTTAGATTTTTATCCGGGCTCACCCATGATCACCATGCATTTTTTGCGTGGTCAGGATAGATCATGGTTATATGAATTACATCCGAAAGATGCAGAGATGTTAGTTAATAATATTGGCAGAATTAAACGTGCTCGTATTATGCACCAAGACGGTTTTAAAGGATTATTATCTTTATTGCCACCAGTGTCACGTCGGGCGGTTGTGCTGATAGATCCATCATATGAAGTCAAAACCGACTATAACCATGTGGTTGATGTGTTGATCGAGGCCTATACCAAGTTTCCGACAGGCACCTATGCGGTATGGTATCCCGTTGTTGATCGGACACATATTGATACTATGCAACGACGTTTAGTCAAAAGCGGCATCAAAAAAATTGAACAATTTGAATTAGGTGTGACCCAAGATCAATTTGGTACAGGTATGACGGCCAGCGGCATGATTGTGATCAATCCACCTTGGACCTTACACGATAAGATGGCGACATTATTACCAAAACTGACATCAGTATTGGGACGTGATGACACAGCGTTTTATAAATGTGAACAGTTGGTTGGGGAATAACGTAAAGCTGGAATCAGCTTTTTAAAAGGCAAAAAAAGCATCCCAGACTAGGGTCTGTTGATCTTTCATCGCCACCACTGCTGGATGCTGTTTTTGCGTCCAACAAGGCGGAAATGATGCGATGTAGTTATTCTACATAAGTCATTTCCAACGCTGTGGGGCGGAAAAACAGCCCCAGCCCTCCGGGTTGTGATTGAAAAACCGTCACCCGGTGTTGCTCGTCATTTACTTGGAACAACCAAGCTTCACTCCTCGCGCCTTGGTTGACGGTTTTTCAACTCACAACAGAGGCGGCTATGAAAGATAAACAGACCCTGAGTGTCCAAGATGCCTTTTGGGGGCTAGTCGTAGCTGTAATGTTTTTTCAATGTTTTCGTTACTTGCCACATGCTTTTCAAACCTACTGGAAAGATTGCATAGTCACCTGGAACGATAGTTACTGGCGCACCACCATCTGGCGTAACAACAATTTCACCTTCCAAGATATAGGCTTTTTCAGTTTCGTCGAAGTCAAGTCTGAATTCTGTCACTGGGCAATCCCAAATTTCCCAACCTGAAACACCTAATTGTTTTAGGCGATCTTCACTTAGGTTTTTTTCGATAATAATTTCTGGCATAACATTTCCAAAGATGTGTTTTATTAAAAATGGATTCAATAATCCAATAGCTTGTTAAGCTTTGCCACACAAATTGCGAGACCGACGCATAATACCAGAAAGCGAAAGGCGAGATCAGTCAGTTTTGTGTTATTGGTTTACGGCTATGGTATGCGAGTCCAGTTTTTGTAGAAAATGAGATTGATATTCTTAAAAATGTGTCCGATTAGATAGACACTCGTGCTAAAAAACCAAGGTACCAGGCGGGGTCTTAAGATATCGACAAATAAACAATAGCGAACTTCATCCGTTTGATTGACTGAGCGATGGATCAATGTGTCATCAAAAATGAATAATTTATTTTCAGTCCAACGGTTAATTGTTTCACCGACTTCAATATATGATTGGGTGCTTTCAATATCGTTAATGTTATATATACCCAAACATCTTCAAAATGCAGGTTTGAATTGCTGAAAATTATCGTTGATTGTACTTCCAAGTGAATCA